>NZ_JBQNAN010000013.1:0-55173 GCF_052170435.1 Campylobacter sp. | reverse complement strand
TTATCTATGACGTACTTCGCGCAGGTTTCTTGATCGGTTTTTAGATTTTCTACTAAGCTAGTAAAGGCGGTTAGTCCGTGATCGGCTACTAGTTTAGCCTCTAGCATCCTAGTTGCGGTTCTGCCTAGCGTAGAAAATACCGCCTCAAGCGGAAGTCCCGTGTCTTTTAAAAATTTATCTACGATCTTCACCACGCGCTCGTTACCTTTGGCGTAGTTTATGACGATGCTGGCTATCGGTCCTACCTGCATAGGTTTGCCGTCATAGCGAGGGGCTTTGATCCAGCTATACTTGCCCTTTTCGTCAAACACTTTGGTATCCACCTCTTTACCGTGGCCGTCTAGAGTTTTCATATCTTTTAGGCCGGTGTAGTTTGGCTCGGTCTCGCCGTCGTACGGATGCAGCGGAGCCGAGTTTTTATACCATGCGCGAGTGGCTTCCTCGGTGATCTTGTCGCCGTTTACTTCGTAAACCTTACTGATGTCGCCGTTTAGGATAACTCCGCCTTGGATCAAGTACTCGTTTTTGCCGACTAAAAACTCGTCGTAAGCGAATAAATTTGATACGCCGACGTCTTTTAGTACGCTTGGCTCGCTGCCGTATGCTTTAGCGGCCATAACTAGATCTGGATAATACGCTCGGTTGATAAAATCTGCCGCTTCTTGAAATTTGGTTAGATATTCGCCTAGTCTTGCAGGATCTAGCAAGTCCATGACGCAGGTCACGCCGCCTACGGTGAGGCTTTGAGGATGAGGCTGTTTTGCGCCGAATATCGCCATCATCTGCGCTACCGTCCTTTGTATCCTTAGGCACTCTAAATAGTGAGAAAGCGCGATCAAATTTTGCTCGGGCGTAAATTTATAGGTCGGATGTCCCCAGTAGGCGTTGGCAAAAGGCCCTAAATTTCCCTTTTTTACGAAGGCCTCGACGCGCTCTTTTACCTCTTTTAGCTTATCTGCGCCCGTAGCGTAAGGCGTGTCGCAGTATTTAAACGCCTCATCGCTAGCCTTGTGCACGTCCGCGCTTAGAGCCGAGACCACGTCTACCCAGTCAAGTCCGTGAAGCTGATAAAAATGCACGGGATGATCGTGCATATAAAGGGCGTTGTTCATCAAGGTGCGCGTTAGCTGCGCGTTTAGCGGAGGCGTGATACCTAGCGCGTCCTCGACGGCCATGATGCCCGCGCGGTAGTGCGAAAACGTACAAACGCCGCAAATCCTCTGCGTGAAAAATCCCGCATCCCTCGGATCGCGCCCCTTTACGATCTGCTCTATACCGCGCCAAAGCGTCGAGCCCGAGTAGGCCTCTTTAACTACGTTATTTTCATCTACGACGACCTCTACGCGCAGGTGGCCTTCTATCCTAGTTATGGGATCAATTACTATTCTTTGCTCGCTCATTTTTACGCCTCCTCTTTGTCTTTAGCAAAAATGCTTATCGCGGCGTGCGCTGCTATACCGATGCCTGCGAGCGCCAGCACTCCGATGCCGATTTTATCGCTGACGTTATCGGCGCCTAGACCCAAAACGGTGTTAAACAGCCTATCTGCCATCGGCTCCTCAAAAGGCCCCATCGTATCCCAAAAATCAGGCTCCGAGCAGCCTATACAGCCGTGGCCTGCTTGCACCGGCCAACTGGTGTGCTGATTAAATCTCTCGCGGGAGCAGTTATTAAACGTATATGGGCCTTTGCAGCCGACTTTATAGAGGCAGTAGCCGTTTTTCGCGCCCTCGTCGCCAAAGGTCTGTACGAACTCGCCCGCGTCAAAATGCCCCCTTCGCTCGCATAGATCGTGGATCCTAAGCCCGTAAGCCCATTTTGGACGGTTAAATACGTCAAGCGCTGGCAAAGTGCCAAAAAGTATGTAGTGAAGGACGTTGCCCACGATATTTTTCTCGCTCGGAGGACAGCCCGGGACGTTTATGACCGGTTTTGAGGTTACCTTTGATAGGCCGACGGAATTTGACGGATTTGGCTTTGCGGCTTGTATCCCGCCGAAACTCGAACAGGTGCCGATAGCAAATATCGCCGCGGCGTTCTCGCTCGCGTGCTTTGCGTGATGAAGGCCGCTAAGCCCCAAAGGACCGACGGTTAGATAGTTCTCCGTATCGCCCGTAGGTATGCCGCCCTCGACTAGCAGGATGTATCTGCCTTTGTATTTTTCGATCGCGCTTTCTAGGTTTTCTTCAGCCTGCCATCCTGCTGCCGCCATCACGGTTTCGTGATACTCGAGGCTGATGTAGTCAAAAATCAAGCTATCTATACTCGGCGCATCGGTACGAAGCAAGCTCTCGCTACATCCCGTACACTCGGCCATGTGTAGCCATATCACGGGCAATCTATCGCTAAGCTCGGCGGCTCTAGCCACTGTAGGCGCCATCGACGCAGGTAGCGCCATAAACGCCGTCATCGCGCCCGCCCATTTCATAAAATCGCGCCTGCTAAATCCGCTTTTCTTTAAAGCTTCGCCGATCGATCCGTTTTTTAGAGTCGGAAGCGCGGCAAGCACGTTAAGCCTTTCGTTTATCCTAACTAGGACGTCATCTCTCATGCTCTCTCCTTTGGGGTAAAATATGCATTTTTTGCATATTTGATAACGGATCAAATTTGGTCTTGATTATTATCAAATAGCTTTAAATATTGAAATATTACAACTAAAATTTAAAATTCTATATTTAGTAAAAGTATTAGTCTCTATAATTAAGAGTATTATTACTTTGGTATTATTTTTGCTAGAAAAGTCCAAAAAATAATTAAAGTATAAAAAGATAGATTTGACAAATTATTTTTAAATTTTGATATTTTAAAATTAAAGTAGCAATATTTCATAAATTTACTAATTTAGTTTCAAGGCATTAATTTTTTGCGTTTTTAAAATTTCAAATGCAAATTTACGGCGTCAAATTTTACCCTGGCCGCCTTGCATTTCTAAAATTCGCGCGCTTATTTGCATTATCTGAGCAAATACCGCTCCCTTTTGCGTCTCAAGCGAGGCCGCCATATCTTTTGCGTATGGATTTTTGCTCGCTTTTACTCGCTTTATCGCGGCTTCAAGCTCTTTTAGTCGTTTTTGTAGTTTTTCTAGCTGCTTTTTTAGGATATCGGCGCTGCTTTCGCCGCTAGGAGAATTTGACGCGTCGCTCAAAATATCGCCCCTATCGCCGCTTTTTAAATTTAGCGCGCCCGCGTTTAAATTTGCCGCGCTAGCCGCCGCTGAGCTTTTGCCGACGCTAATCAAATTTGAGTTTAAATTTATGTTTAGTTTTACATCCATCGCCGTGCCTTTAAATTTAAAAGTATATCGGCAAATTTGAGTAAAATTTAAGGCGCAACCGTAAATTTCGCTCTTAAATTTACGGATTTTACTTAGGCTCAGCAAAATCGCCCAAATCCCGCCGAGCCCAAAAACTCAAGCGACCGAATTTATTCCTTCGGCGCGATCATATCCTCAGGCACCACCCACGCGTCAAATTCCTCGGCGGTCAGTATACCCGATTTTATCGCCTCCTCGCGCAGCGTCGTGCCGTTATGGTGCGCGGTTTTGGCGATCTTGGCGGCATTTGCGTAGCCGATGTGCGGATTTAGCGCGGTTACGAGCATCAGGCTCTCATGCAGCAGTTTGTCGATTTTCGCGGCATTTGCCGTGATGCCGCAAGCGCAGTGTTTCTCAAAGCTGTTCATCGCGTCGCTTAGCAGGCGGATGCTTTGGATGAGGTTGTACGTGAGCACCGGCTTAAAGACGTTTAGCTCGAAGTTGCCCTGGCTTGCAGCGACGCAGATCGAGACGTGGTTGCCCATCACTTGCGCCGCTACCATCGTGACGGCTTCGCACTGCGTCGGATTTACCTTGCCCGGCATTATCGAGCTTCCCGGCTCATTTTCGGGGATGTTTATCTCGCCGATGCCGCATCTTGGCCCGCTTGCCAGCCAGCGCACGTCGTTTGCGATCTTCATCAAATTTGCCGCCAGGCCGTTTAGCGCGCCGCTTAAAAACACCTCGGCGTCGTGGCTGGTTAGGCCGTGAAATTTATTTGGATGGGATTTAAATTTAAACGCCGTGCTCGTTAGCGCGTTTAGCTCGTCGCTTACCATCTCGCTAAATTTCGGGTGCGAGTTTAGCCCCGTGCCCACCGCGGTGCCGCCGATGGCAAGCTCTTCTAAAAACGGCATAGTAGCTAGGATCTGCGCCTTGCTCGCCTTTAGCATATGCGCGTAGCCGCTAAATTCCTGCCCGAGCGTGAGCGGCGTGGCGTCTTGCAGGTGAGTGCGGCCGATCTTTACGATCCCCGCAAACTCGGCAGTCTTTTTATCCAGCGTCGCTTCAAGCTTTTGGATTGCGGGTAGTAGCTTTTTTTGAAGCTCCAGCACAAAGGCTATTCGCATCGCCGTAGGATAGGTGTCGTTTGAGCTTTGGCCTTTATTTACGTGATCGTTTGGGTGTACGAATTTTGCGTCCTTAGCGTCCAGCGCCGCCTTATCGCGAAAATTTAGCCCCAAAATCTCCATTGCGCGGTTTGAAACGACCTCGTTTAAATTCATATTCGACTGCGTGCCCGAACCCGTCTGCCACACTACTAGAGGGAAATTTCCATCCAGCTTGCCGTTTAAAATTTCATCGCACGCCTGCGCGATCGCTTCGGTGCGAGGCTCGTCTAGGCGGCCCAGCTTGCGATTAACCAGCGCGCACGCCTTTTTTAGATAGGCAAAACCCTCTATGACCTCCCTTGGCATCGTCTCCAGCCCTACTCCAATCTCGAAATTTTCATGGCTGCGCTGCGTCTGCGCACCCCAATATTTCTCATTCGGAACCTTTACCTCGCCCATCGTGTCTTTTTCTATTCTATACTCCATGCCTTTATCTCCTTTACTTAAATTAGTATTTGAAATTATATATCAATTATCATAAATTTAATCTTTCGAGATTTTACGCGCAAATTCGATATAATCGCGAAATGAAAAGAGTTTTAGCTAAATTTATCAAATTTTCCGCCGCCTTTGCCCTGCTTTGCTTCGTAGCTTTTTTGGCGCTTGACTTTGCTTATCCGCTCGACGTCAAAGCGCTAAAGCGGGAAAATTCGCTCATACTTTTCGATAAAGACGGTCGGATCGTCGCCCTTCGGCCTAGCAGCGACGAAATTTGGAGATTTGAAGCCAAAAACATCCCGCAGACGCTAAAAGATAGCGTTCTTTTGTTTGAGGACAAATTTTTCTACTACCACATCGGCGTAAATCCATTCGCCATGATCCGCGCGGCTGCGCATAACCTCACGCATAAAAACCGCATCGGAGCCTCCACGATCACGATGCAAGTCGCGCGCATGATGAAGCGAGAGGAGCGCACCTACGCGAATAAATTTAAAGAAATCTTTACCGCGCTTCAGCTTGAGTGGCATTACAGCAAGGACGAGATTTTAAATTTTTACTTTAATCTCGCTCCATACGGCGGAAATATCGAGGGCGCGGCGGCTGCGGCGAGGTTTTATTTCGGTAAAGAGCTTGGCGAGCTTAGTATCGCCGAGTGCGCACTTTTAAGCACGATCCCAAAAAACCCCAACGCCAACCGCCTAGATAAAAAATCAAACATCAACGCGCTAAAAAACCGCGTCGCAAAGCTGCTTTATAAAGCAGGCGTAATAGATCAAAGCGCATTCCAAAGAGCGCAAAGGGAGCCATTTAAAAACAAACGCTACGATGCCGTTTATAAGGCTAAACACTACGCCGCGCAAGCTCTAAAAAACGGCGTTACGCACTCGAATTTAGATCTAAATTTGCAAATTTTACTCGAAAACGCGCTAAAAAATACGGCAACCTCGCTAAAATCAAAAGACGCCTACAACGCCGCGGGGATAATCATCGATAACAAAAATATGAGCGTGGCCGCATACGTGGGCTCGCACGACTGGCACGCTCCGCAGGGACAAAACGACGGCGTAACGATGAGTAGAAACGTGGGCTCGACGCTAAAGCCGTTTATATTTTCGCTAGGGCTTGACGAGGGCTTCATCACGCCAAAAAGCCAGATGATAGATACTGAAATTTTCCTCGGAGAGTACGTACCCAAAAACTACGACAGCAGGTTTTTTGGTATCATCTCGGCGACCGAGGCGCTGGCACTTAGCCTAAATATACCAGCCGTTAGCCTAAACAACAAACTAGGCAAAAATTCGCTCTACGAGCTGCTTTCTAGAGTGCATTTGGTGAGCAATTCAAAGGATTTTTACGCAGATAGTATCGCGCTTGGAAGTGCGGAAATGAGCCTGCTAAGCTTAGCCCATCTCTACACTATCTACGCAAACGGCGGCGAGCTAAAACCGCTAGAGGTTGCCGGCAAAACGATACTAGGCTACGGACGGCTAATCAGCCCGCAAAGCGCGTATCTAACCTCAAAAATGCTCTCAAGCGCGTCAAGAAGCTATCTGGGCGTCGCATGGCAATACGCAAAAGACACGCCTCAAATCGCCTTTAAAACCGGCACCAGCTACGGCTCGCGCGACATCTACACGATCGGCGTAAATAACGACTACACGGTCGCGGTGTGGTTTGGTAACTTTAACGGCAAAAAGACGCAAAATTTAAGCGGATTTAGCGACGCCTCGCGCGCAGTTTTTGACGTCTTTAAACTGCTGGCTCAAAAGCAAAAATTATCTTTCATGAGCGCGCCAAGCGGCATAGAGAGCAAAAAAACCTGCCTTGACGCGTTTAAATTTAAAGAGTGCAGAGACGAGGAAGACGACTGGCGGATAGAGGGAGTAGAGCTAAAGGATATCTGCGAGAGTATCAGGGGCGATGAAGTAGGATTTTTGCTCAAAAACGGCGCGATCACTCAAGAAGATATCAAAGATAGTCCTTGTTACTATAAGTTTAAAAGCTATAAACCTCTCGTTGCAACGCCGTCAAATAATCAAATTCTGCTAAGCGATGAAAATTTAACTAAAGTTATGCTAAAATGTTACGCATATATCGGCGATGAGATATATCTCAAGATCGACGAAAACGAATGGGAAAAAGTAAACAACGCGAGCGAAAATACATTAAATTTAACGCAAGGCAAACATAAGCTCGGGTGTCTGGACGAAAATTCGAATTTAAGCGAAATCAATATCGAAATAAGGAGGTTTTAATGCGTTTCAAGTTAGTCGGCTTAAGCCTAAGCTGCATTTTGGCAGCAAATTTAAGCGCCTTTACGCTTGACGGTTCAAGCAGGACATTAGACGACGATTCGGTGAGTCTTGGCGTCAAATACGCACAAAGCGAACAATCGCTCATCGGTAAAGTCACGCACAAAAAGATAATCGAGTGCTCTCCAGAGGTAACCGGAGCCTTTGAGTACGGCTCAAACCAGATTTTCTTTTACCCTAAAAAGCCTCTAGCAAAAGGCGTAAGCTACTCGTGCAAAAAAGGCGAGAGCAAGGCCAAATTTTACGGCGGAGACTTCGTACTATCAAATATGATCGAGTACTCCGGAGATACCTTTTTAGCGGTATTTAACGATGATGTTAGCGAGGATGAGTTTGCCGCAAATTTTAAAATTTACGACAAGCAAAATTTAGCTAAGCAAAATATCAAATATAAAATCGTAGCCAAAACGCCTAGAAGCTTTCAGATAAAGCTACTTGAAAGCGGCGACAATTTGGTATTTGCGGTCTCCAAAAATCTCAAAAACGCTTCGGGCGTAAATTTAGCCGACAACTTTGAAGTCGTGCAAAAAGTAGCCGGCCCGGATGAAAATTTCGTCGATAAGCCAAAAGCCAAGACTATGTTTTTAAACGAGGTCGAGGGCGTTAGCTTAGATAACGGCAAACTAGCGGCCAGACTCTATCTTAAAGATTGGGTAGACTCCGACAATATTAAAAAATTCATCAAGGTCGAGGGCGTAAATAGCTTTGAAGTGAGCGATATGGAGTACACCAGCCATCAGGATGCCGACGGCGAGTATTACTACTATTATATAGACATTACCAGCAACGACTTCAAACCGCAGACAACATACAAAGTCACTTTCTACAAGGGCTTTGGCGACGACTACTCGATGCTTCGAGAAAACTCTATCTTTAACGTCGCATTCGGCGATCTAAAGCCGTTTTTAGAGTTTACCGATAGCGGCACGTATATGTCTAGCCTAGGCGAGATCGGCGTAAAAAGCGTAAATACAAACACCGCTAAAGTCGTCGTCGAGA
Organism: Campylobacter sp.; assembly: GCF_052170435.1. Classification (GTDB taxonomy): domain Bacteria; phylum Campylobacterota; class Campylobacteria; order Campylobacterales; family Campylobacteraceae; genus Campylobacter_A. Next base: position 46,996 of record NZ_JBQNAN010000013.1, on the reverse strand, counting down.
AGCTAAAAGAGCAAAATTTAAGATACTTTTTAAATTTCACCGAGACTCCTTTAGATAACTATGCCGAAGAGGTCGCTAGCAAAAACTACGAGATCGGCGGCGCTCAAAACGAAATGCAAAAAAGCAAGATCAAGCTTGACTTTGCCGAGGGCGGCGACGGAGTTTATCTAGTCACGATCTACTACGACAAAGATAAAAGCGTCCAAAAAGCGGTCTATCTAACCGATATCGGCCTAAGCATGAAGGTTTCAAAAGACGAGGTATTTTTATTTGCCAACCGCTTGAGTAAAAACGAAGTGGTCGCAAACGCGGATGTCAAAATCTACTCCGTCAAAAACAATCTCATCGCAAGCGGTATCACAAACGACGAAGGCGTGTTTAAATTTAACAAAAAAGACATCGGCAAAGACGTCTCAAGCGCAGTTTTAACGCTGGGCAAGGAGCAAAGCTTCATCGCTCTATCGCAAAATAAACGCTTAAACGAGGAGTCGAATTTAGACGCTAAAGATAGAAGCGAAATTTATAATGCATATTTGCATTTTGCTAGCAACATCATCCGCCCACAGGAGAACATAAAAGGCGAGATCATCATCAAAAACGCGCTGTTTAAGAGCCTCTCAAACATGCCAGTTAAGCTAAAAATCAGAGATCCGCAAAACAAAGTGATCCTAGATAAAAGCATAAATACGACCGAGCTTGGCGTAATAAATTTCGACGAGCCTGTAAACTCGGGACTAACGGGAACGTTTAAATTTGAAGTGATCTTTGCAAATAAAATCATCGATAGTTACGACTTCTCGGTCGAGTCATTTACTCCGCAACGCATCAAAAACGAAGTTAAGCTGGATAAGCAAATTTACGCTCTAGACGATCTAATAGACGTAAAACTGCAAAGCAACTACCTTTTTGGCGCGGCGGCGGCTAATCTAGAAGGCGACGTAGCATTAAATTTGTATCAGCTAGATTACAAAAACGATAAATTTAAAGAGTATAAATTTAGCAACGGCGAATACGCCGCAAACGGCCTAGATCAGTTTACTAAGCCCGTAACTCTAGACGGCGAAGGTAAAGGCGCAACTGCGTTTAAGCTGCAAAACAAAGGCAAAATCGCGAGCATTTTAAAAGGCACCGCGGTATTTACCATTAACGACGACGGCAAAAACGTGAGCGCTAGCAGCGACTTTAGCGTCTATCCTTTTGACGTGATGGTCGGCGTCAGAGCAAACGACACCTACATCGACGCAAACTCCAAGCTAACGCTAAATTTCGTCAGCGTCGATCCGCTCAAGGACGAGGAGCTAAAAGATAGACAAAAAGCCGTAGAGATCAAAAAAGCCATCTGGGACTACAACTACAACAAAGAAGGCTATCTAAAATGGAGCAAACGCTACGAGAAGGTATTTAGCGATACTCTAAGCGGTAGCGAGTTCGTTTATGACTTTAAACAAAGCGGCGACTACGTAGTCGTGGTTTCCGATATCCTAAGCGGCCACTCGTCAAATTTAGATATCTATGTTAGCGGCTGGGACTACGGCGGCACCTTGCAACCGACAAAAGAGCTAGCTAAAGCTAAAATCAAGCTAAACCAAAAAGTCTATAAAAAAGGCGACTCGCTAAACGTAGACGTTAGCTCCGTGCTAAAAAGCGGTATCGGTATCATCACGGTAGAGTCCGAAAACGTCAAAAAGTATAAAGTCGTAAATATCCAAAACAACGTCGCAAACGCTAAATTTGACCTTGATTTCGACTTTGAGGGACTTTACGTTACGGCATCTATCATGCGTGTAGCCGATAACGACACTATGCCGTTTAGAACCTACGACAAAGTTTATGTAAAAGCGGACAAATCATACCGAGCGACGAACGTCAGCATCGAAGCGCCTAAAGTCGTGAAGTCAAACTCCAAATTTAAAGCTAGCGTAAAAACCGAGCCAAACGCAGAGGTTACGCTATTTGCGGTAGATGAAGGCGTGCTTCAGATAACAAATCAAAAGCTAAAAAGCCCTCTTGATTTCTTTGACAAAATTTTAAACGACGGCGTGCTTGATTATGATATCTACTCAAATTTGAGCGGATTTAAAAAAGACGGTAAAGTACTAAGCTTCGGCGGCGACGCGGCTGCTGCTCTCATGGAGATGAGAATGGCAAAATTTGCCAGCCCCGTCGATAAGAAAAACGTCAAAACATACATCAAAATGCAAACCGCAAAAGCGGGCGCGGACGGCGTAGCAAACTTTGACGTAGAGGTACCGAGCGACTTTAACTCCGAGATAAATTTAGCCGCGCTTAGCGTCATCGGCGATAAGCTAGGCTTTAGCGTAAATGCCGTTAAGGTAAAAGACGATATCATCCTAAAACCTACGCAAACGGCCTATTTGATCCAAGGCGACCAGGTAAACTACACGCTAAGAGTGATAAATACGACTAAAGAGCCAAAAACCGTTGCTCTAAGCATAGATACGAACCTAAACGCACAACTAGCCGTCGATAGTATCGAGCTAAAACCTAACGAAAACGCGAAGTTAAATTTCACGATCGACGCTAACGCTACGGGTAAATCGTATATAAATTTCACCGCAAACGACGGCAAAAACGGCTATACCTACTCGCAAAAGCTTGACGTCATCCACGCCTATCCGCTTAGCACCTACGCTAAAAATTTCCAGGCTACAGTGGAGAAAACATTTAAGCTTGACAGCGAGTTTAAACGCATCAGGATCGACGCTTCAAGCTCTATAAAAGGCGTACTAAGCGCAAATAGCGACAAGCTCGTAAACTACCCTTACGGATGCGCCGAGCAGCGCTCAAGTAAGCTTTTTGAGCTAAATTTCCTAGTGCTTGGCGGAGATGATTCTAAAGAAGCTAAAGCAAAAGAAGCCGATAGAAGAAGATTCGTCGAAGCGGGCATACAAGACGTCGTCAATATGCAAAAAACAGACGGCAGCATTGGCTACTGGAATCAGCTAGGCTACACAAACAACTTTGCCTCTATCTACTCCATCGATATGCTATTTACCCTTGAAAAATCAGGCTTTGCACTTGATAGCCACGTAAAAAATAAAGCGATCGACTGGTTAAGGGCGTTTGGTAGCAACGACAACTTCCAAGCTCTTTACGCAGCCTACGTCCTAAGCACGCAAAAGAAACTCGATAGATCAAAGCTAAACGCTCTATACGATCAAAAGAGATACCAAGGCAGCGCGCTTGAGGGCTACTTGATGGCTGCGATCCTCAAAAACGAGGGGTTAAACAAAGAGAGCGAAAAAGTGCTAAAAGAGCTAAATAAATCGACCTATAACCGCGAAAAAGAGCTAGCAGATAACTTCGGTTCAGAGATCAGAAACAAGGCCTTTATGCTGCTTTTACACGCTAATCACTTTGAGAAAAACGCATTTAGCGACGAGCTAGCCGACTACCTGATCGCTCGCGTCGATAAGCTACATTCGACGCAGGAGCGCGCGTTTACGCTAAGAGCGCTAAGAGCCTATATCAAAGACGTCTCAAGCGAGAACAAATTTAAGCTTATCGCCGACGGACACGATCTAAATTTCGACGGTCGCGGAGCTATCAACATCGCTCCTAAAAAGCCTGAGATCACTATCGTACCTGAAAACGGAGCAGCCGTGTATCTAGGCGTTAGCGCGTCAGGCTACAAAAAGCTAGACGTAAATCACAAATTTGACAAAAAAGGGCTTGATATCTACAGAACCTTCGTCGGTAAAGACGGCAAAGAGATCGATATCAACGCGCTTAAGGTAAACGACGTCATCTACTCGAAGCTTTCTCTCAAAACGAATGAGTTTATCAGAAATGGCGTGGTAAACGAAACGATCAGCCCTTGCCTTGAGGTGGTAAACGAAAACATCGTACCTAACGTAAGAACGGAAGCCACGAAAAACTCTTTAACTCTCGAGCATCAAAACATCGAGGACGACAGAGTTTTGAGCTTTTACAGCTTGGACGCTAGCAAGGATGCGCACGTGCTCTACACGCCTCTTCGCGTCGTCATGAGCGGTAAGTGCATGCTACCTGCGGTCATCACGGAAAACATGTACGACGAGAGCATGAGCGACTACGATCTAGCTCAGCACGAATTTATCGTCAAATGATCCTTTGCGAAGCGGTTTTTTAGCCGCTTCGCTTTCTTTGCCTATTCTTAAAAACAACCTATTTTAAACATACTATTAGCAAATTTGTAGTAAAATCCGACATTTTTTAAACAATTATTAAGGATAAAATATGGCGGAATTTTACGACGCAAAAGAAGTAGAGGATAAATTTTATAAAATTTGGGAAGAACGCGGATATTTCGAGATAGACGCGAACAAAAACATCCGCAAAGATGGCCGTAAATTTTGCATCATGATGCCGCCTCCAAACGTAACTGGCTCGCTTCACATCGGGCACGCGCTAACCTTCACGCTACAAGACATAATGACGCGCTACAAAAGAATGGACGGCTACAAAACGCTGTGGCAGCCGGGCCTCGATCACGCAGGTATCGCCACGCAAAACGTCGTTGAAAAGCAGCTCCTAGCCCAAGGCATCAAAAAAGAAGAGCTCGGACGCGAAAAATTCGTAGAAAAAGTCTGGGAATGGAAAGAAAAAAGCGGCGGTATGATCGTGCATCAGATGCGAAAACTAGGTATCTCTCCGGCATGGTCGCGCCAAAGATTTACGATGGATGAGGGACTAAGAATAGCCGTCAAAAAGGCTTTCGTAAATCTCTACGAAAAAGGGCTCATCGTACGCGAAAACTACATGATAAACTGGTGTACGCACGACGGCGCGCTCAGTGACATCGAGGTCGAGCATAAGGAAAACAAAGGCAAACTTTATCATTTGAGATACTATTTTGCAGATAAGCCAAGCGAATATGTTGTAGTTGCTACCACTAGGCCTGAAACATATTTCGGCGACACTGCCGTCATGGTAAATCCAAACGACGAACGTTATAAAAATTTGATCGGCAAAAAAGTCGTCCTACCGATAATCGGTCGCGAGATCGAGATTATCGCCGACGAGCACGTCGATATGGAGTTTGGAACCGGTCTTGTTAAAGTAACCCCGGCGCACGATACTAACGACTATGAGGTCGGCAAAAGACACGATCTAGAGTTTATCACCGTTTTTGACGAAAAAGGCATCCTAAACGAGCAGTGCGCACAGTTTAAGGGGCTTGAGCGACTAGAGGCTAGAGACGCCATCGTAGCAGAGCTAGAAAAGCTCGGAAACGTCGAGAAGATCGAAGACTACGAAAATCAGGTCGGCTACTGCTACCGCTGCAAAAACGTCGTCGAGCCATACATCTCAAAGCAGTGGTTCGTCAAAAAACAGATCGCGGACGACGCGATCGCAAAGGTCGGCGAAGGCCTAGCTAAATTTTACCCGGCCCACTGGATAAACAGCTTTAACGCCTGGATGCGCGAGCTTCGCGACTGGTGTATCTCGCGCCAGCTATGGTGGGGGCATCAGATCCCGGTATTTTACTGTGATGAGTGCGGACACGAGTGGGCGGACGAAGGCGAACCGACGCAGTGCCCAAAATGCAAAAGCGCAAATTTCCATCAAGACCCGGATGTCCTAGATACCTGGTTTAGCTCGGGGCTTTGGCCGTTTAGCACGCTTGGCTGGGGCAACGGCGAGGAGCTAAAAAACGAGAAATGGTTTGACGGCGATTTGGCCGAATTTTACCCAAACAACCTGCTAATCACCGGCTTTGATATTTTATTTTTCTGGGTGGCCAGGATGATGTTTCAGGGCGAAAACGCGCTAGGCAAGCTGCCGTTTGACGACATCTATCTGCACGCTTTAGTTAAAGACGAGCAAGGTAGAAAGATGAGTAAAAGCCTAGGCAACGTCATCGATCCGCTCGTTAGCATCGATGAATACAGCGCCGACGTCCTGCGATTTACGCTTGCGCTACTTGCCGTGCAGGGACGCGACATAAAGCTAAGCGACGAAAAGATGAAGCTCGTGAGAAATTTTACGAACAAGCTTTACAACGCGAGCAAATATCTGCTGCTAAACGAGTCTAAATTTGCAAATTTAAGCGACGCCAAAATCGAAACAAAGCTTGGCAAATACATGCTAAGCCGCTTTAACGAGTGCGTGCGCGAAGTGCGAGAGAACATCGACGCCTACCGCTTTAACGACGCGGCAAACGCTATTTATAAATTTTTATGGGACGAGTTTTGCGACTGGGGCATCGAGCTTAGCAAAGCCGATAAAGGCAGCGTAAGGGAGCTTGGAGCGATATTTAAAGAGGCCATGAGACTACTAAGTCCGTTTATGCCGTTTATCTCAGAATACCTTTTCCACGAGCTTAGCGGCTCAAATTTAGAAAGCACGGGCTCGATCATGATAGAGGCGTATCCGCAGGCTAACGAGCGCGACTTGCAGATAGAAAAGACCTTTGAGCTGGTGATCGAAGCCATCGTCGCGATCCGCCGCGCAAAGGCGACCATCGAGCAAGGCAACTCAAAGATCGCAAAAGCCTTCATCAAGCTAAACGGAAACAAAAATTTGACTGAGGCGACAAACTACGTCTCGCTGCTAGCTAAATGCGAACAGATCGAGTTTTGCGACGCTAAAATAGAAAACGCCGCGCGCGACGTGAGCGAAAATTTAGAGGCATTCGTACCGCTTGAAGGCGTGGATATGAGCGCTGTGATCATGCGACTGCGGTCGCAAAAAACCAAACTGGAAAAAGAGATAGCAAAGCTATCAAGCATGCTAAATAACGAGAAATTCGTGGCCTCCGCCCCGCAAGCCGTAGTAGAAGCCAACCGCGAAGGACTGGCTAGCGCGACGCAAAAGCTAGAAAAGGTAGATAGCGAGCTAGCAAATTTGGGAGCGGTTGATTGATATTTTTTGGTTTTTGCGTTAGGACTTGGCAGATCCAAACGGTGCCTTGAGCGGTTAAATTTAAACTACGGCATGCCGTTTAATGCGCAAAAATTTTAAAAAATAAAAGGATAAAAAATGAACGAAAAAATAAAAATAGCGGTTTTAGGATATGGAAATTTAGGTCGCGGCGTAGAGCTTGCCGCGCGAAATAGCAAGGATCTGCAGCTTTCGGCCGTTTTTAGCCGCAGAAATCCGAGCGAAGTAAAGACATGCGGCGCTCCGGTATTTAGCGTGGACGAAATTTTATCGCACAAGGGCAAATTTGACGTTTTGGTGCTTTGCGGCGGTAGCGCGACGGATCTGCCGACTCAGACGCCAGAGTTTGCGCAGAGCTTTAACGTCGTCGATAGCTTCGATACGCATGCAAAAATCCCTGAGCACTTCGCCGCGGTAGACGCCGCAGCAAAAAAGGGCGGAAATGTAGGCATTATAGCCGTAGGCTGGGATCCGGGTCTGTTTTCGCTAAATAGACTGTTTAGCGAGAGCGTGCTAGAAAACGGCAGCAGTTATACGTTTTGGGGTAAAGGCGTGAGCCAAGGTCACTCAGACGCTATCCGCAGGATCGAGGGCGTCGTGGACGCGCGCCAATACACCGTGCCGATAGAAAGCGCCTTGGAGCGAGTTCGCGCAGGCGAAAATCCAAAACTTAGCACGCGCGAAAAACACCTGCGCGAGTGCTATGTCGTGGCCGAGGACGGCGCCGATAAAACGCGCATCGAAAAAGAGATAAAAACGATGCCAAACTACTTTGCCGACTACGACACGAGCGTGCATTTCATAGATCTTGCGACGCTTAAAAAAGAGCACGGCGGCATCCCTCACGGAGGATTCGTTTTGCGAAGCGGGGCGACGGGCGAGCGCGGCGAAAATAAACATCTGATCGAGTTTTCGCTAAAGCTTGACTCAAATCCCGAATTTACCGCAAGCGTACTCGTAGCCTACGCCCGCGCGGCGTATTGCCTAGCGCAAAGAGGCGAAAGCGGCGCGTTTAGCGTGTTTGACATCGCTCCTGCGCTTCTTTCGCCAAAGAGCGCGGACGAGCTAAGGCGCGAAATTTTATAAATTTACGCGTTTTCAAAAACAAGGAAAATTAGTGATAAAAATAGAAAATTTAAAGAAATTTTACGGGGCGACGCAGATCATAGATGACGTCAGCCTAACCGTAGAAAAAGGCGAAATTTTCGCCATCGTAGGCCACAGCGGCGCGGGTAAATCTACCCTACTTCGCTGCATAAACGGCCTAGAGGACTATCAAAGCGGCAGCCTAAAGGTATTTGACAAAGAAATCTCGGCGCTAAAAGATAGGGAGCTAAGAGAGCTTAGGCGAGATGTTGGGATGATATTTCAGCATTTTGCGCTGATGGCTAGAAAAACGGCGTTTGAAAACGTCGCGACTCCGCTTAAATTTTGGGGTTACTCAGACGGCGAAATCAAAAAAAGAGTGAACGAACTACTAGAGCTCGTAGGTCTTGCAAACAAAGCCGCAAGTTATCCCGGCGAGCTAAGCGGCGGACAAAAACAACGAGTCGCCATCGCCCGCGCTCTTGCGCTAAGCCCAAAAATTTTACTATCCGACGAGGCGACTTCGGCGCTTGATCCAAATACGACAAATTCGATACTCGAGCTTTTAAAGCAGATCAATCAAACGCTAAATATCAGCGTCGTTTTGGTCACGCACGAGATGGAGGTAGTAAAAAGCATCGCGCGCCGCGCAGTACTACTAGAAAGCGGCAAGATAATCGGCAGCGGCACGATCGAGGAGCTATTTTTAAAACCCGACGAAAAGATGAAGGAATTCCTCGGAGAGGATGAAATTTTGCCGAGCGAGGGCGTAAATATCAGGCTCTTTTTCCCAAAAGAAGTCGCGCAAAACAGCGTCATCACGCATATGGCGCGCACGCTAAATATCGACTTTAACATCGTCTGGGGCAAGCTTGAAAAGCTAAACGAAAACGTGCTTGGCTCGCTCGTCATCAACGTCGATCCTAAAGACGAAGCGCGCGTGACCGAGTACATCAAGCAAAGCGGCGTATTATGGGAGGTGGCGTGATGTTTGGCATAGATTTTTCTAAATTTCCCGACGTTTTCGAGCGTATTTTGCTCCCTGCTATCGGCGAGACGCTTTATATGAGCGTTGTTTCTACGCTTTTAGCGTTTTTGATAGGCCTAGTGCCCGCTATCTTGCTCGTCCTTTCGGCGCAGGACGGTCTAAAACCGAACAAACCGCTATTTATCGCGCTTGACATCACGGTAAATACGCTAAGAAGCTTTCCGTTTATCATCCTCATCATCGTGCTTTTCCCGCTCACGCGCCTGATCGTGGGTACTAGTATAGGCACTACCGCGGCTATCGTTCCGCTTACTATCGGCGCGGCGCCGTTTATCGCTAGGCTCATAGAGAGCGCGCTAAAAGAGGTCGATAAAGGCATCATCGAGGCTGCCAGAAGTTTCGGTAGCTCAAATTTTCAGATTATTTTTAAGGTGATGTTCGTTGAGGCGCTGCCCGGCATCGTAGCATCCATCACGCTCACGCTTATCGTTATCATCGGCTTTTCGGCGATGGCGGGTGCGGTCGGCGGCGGCGGACTGGGATCTGTTGCGATAAACTACGGATATCAGAGATTTCGCCCGGATATCATGCTCTATACCGTCGTGATTTTAATCATAATGGTTCAAATTTTCCAATCATTAGGAAATTTTATTTATAAGATCACAAAGAAATGATTTTTTACGTCTGATTTTATTTTCTTTTAAACTTTTTTTGCATAAAATCCCGAAATTAATTTTACAAAGAAAGGATAGAAAATGAAATCAGATATGTGCGAAATGCGTCGCTTCACTGAACTTAAGTCGTCGAAAGACTAACGCTAAGCGCAAAATTTCTTTTTAAGCGCTTAGTTTCGCTAAGCATTTAAAAAGAAATTTAAGCCTCCGCTCATATCCTTTTTTTAAATGCTAGCCAAATTTTAAAAAGGATATAAAATGAAAAATCTACTCAAATACTCTCTAGTTGCTCTAAGCCTAACAGTCGCCGCAAATGCCGCCGAGAAAATCGTCGTAGGCGCTACGCCGGTTCCGCATGCTGAAATTTTAGAAGTCGTAAAACCTATCCTTGCAAAAGACGGCTTTACTCTTGAGATCAAAGAATTTAACGACTACTCTACTCCAAATTTAGCCACCGAGGACGGCGATCTAGACGCTAACTACTTCCAGCACCTACCGTATCTTGAGGAATTTAACAAAAACAAAGGCACTCATCTAGTTAAAACGGTTGGCGTTCACCTTGAGCCTATGGGCGTTTACTCTAAAAAGATAAAAGATATAAAAGAGCTAAAAGACGGTAGCACCGTAGCTATACCAAACGACCCGACAAACGAGAGCCGCGCGCTTGACGTGCTAGCTAGCGCAGGTCTTATCAAGCTAAACGACAACCCTCTAAAAACTCCGCTTGATATCACGGAAAACCCGAAAAAGCTAAAGTTTGAAGAGATCGAGACCGCTCAAGTACCTCGCACGCTTGATGACGTTACTATCGCAGTTATCAACACGAACTACGCCCTAAACGCCAACCTAAACCCAACCAAAGACGCGCTCGTACTTGAGAGCAAAGATAGCCCGTACACCAACTACGTCGTGGTCAAAGTCGGCAACGAAAACAGCCCGAAAATCAAAGCTCTAGACAAAGCCGTCACGAGCCCGGAGGTAAAGAAATTTATCGAGGAAAAATATAAAGGCGCGATAATCCCGACGTTTTAATCAAATTTAGCCCCGCCCGCTCAAATTTAGCGGCGCGGGCAAATTTAGCAAAACGACGAATCCAAATTTAGTTTAGAGACCGCTCTTAAAACAAAACGGCGTAAAAGCTTTTACCTTTTTAGCGCCGTTTTTTATCAAAAAAGGAATAATAATGCAATTTTCAAAAATACTTCTGGGCGCGCTTTTGGCTAGCGGCCTGTATGCTAGCGACAAAACCATCACCGTAGGTGCATCTCCCGTGCCGCATGCCGAGATTTTAGAAGAGGTCGTAAAGCCGATCCTAGAAAAAGAAGGCTACAAACTAGACGTCAAAATCTTTAACGACTACGTGATCCCAAACATTGCCGTCGAAAACGGCGAACTCGATGCCAACTACTTCCAAGGCCTGCCGTATATGAAGTCGTTTAACAAAGACAAAGGCACTCACATCGTGCCGACCGTGGGCGTTCACGTCGAGCCTATGGGCGCGTATTCTAAAAAGATAAAAAGCCTAGACGAGCTAAAAGACGGCGATATCATCGCTATCTCAAATAACGCCGCAGACTCGACGCGCTCGATAAATTTGCTAGAAAAAGCCGGCATCGTAAAGGCTAAAGAGGGTGAATACAAATCCCCGCTAGATATCATAGAAAATCCGAAAAATCTCAAATTTAAAGAGATGGAGTCCGCGCAGACGCCACGCTCTCTCGACGACGTCGCGCTAGCGTTTATCAACGTAAATTACGCCCTGGACGTCGGCCTCAAACCGACCAAAGACGCACTGATCCTAGAAGATAAAGATAGCCCGTACACCAACTACGTAGCGGCCAAGGCCGGCAACGAAAATAACCCGAAAATCAAGGCTCTAGATAAAGCGATATTAACTCCCGAGGTTAAAGACTTTATCGTAAAGCGCTACCAAGGCGCGGTGATACCGAGCTTCTGATTGCGTCAAATTTGAGCGATTTAATATCGTAAAATTTAGCTTTAAAAATCGCCATAGACGCTTTTTACTTAAATTTTAGGGCTCAAATTTGAAAAACCGAAAATAGTCGAGAAAAATCTCCAAAAACAAAACGGCGTAAAAGCTTTTACCTTTTTAGCGTCGTTTTTCAAAATAAAAAAGGAAAATATAATGAAAGTTTTTAAAATTTTAGCAAGTTTGGCGCTAGCCTTTAACCTCTATGCAGCAGATAAAGATCACACTATCGTAGTAGCCGTCTCGCCTGTACCTCACGCAGAAATCATGGAGTTTATCAAACCAGTCCTAGCAAAAGAGGGCTACGATCTAGTCATCAAAGAGATAAACGACTACTCGATCCCGAATTTAGCGACGCAAGACGGCGATTTGGACGCAAATTTCTTTCAGCACTGGCCGTATCTAAAAAATCACAATGAAACAAAAGGCACGACTCTGATAACCGCCGCGGCGATACATCTTGAGCCGCTGGGCTTTTACTCAAAAAAGATAAAGAGCCTAAGCGAGCTAAAAGACGGCGCTAAAGTCGCGATCGCCTACGATCCGACTAACGGCAACAGAGCGCTAAATATCCTGCAAAAAGCCGGCCTCATCGAGCTAGATAAGAGCGCTGAGCTCGCCACGCCAAAAGACATCGTGAAAAATCCAAAACATCTAAATTTCGTCGAGCTTGAGGGCGCGCAGATACCTCGCACGCTAGATGAAGTCGATCTTGCCGCCATAAGCACGAATTTCGTCCTTGATATTGGTATGAATCCTAAAAAAGACTCGCTAGCTATCGAAGGTACCGAAAGCCCGTACGCCAACATCATCGCAGTCAAAGCGGGCAACGAAAATAGCCCGAAAATCAAAGCTCTCGTTAAAGCCGCTACAAGCCCTGAAACGAAGGAGTTTATCCTAAAAAGATACGACGGAGCCATCCTGCCAGTGTTTTGATTTCTTTTGGTTTGCGCTTTGACGCAGGCTGTGAATTTGGGTCGATTAAACTCGGCCAAAAAGTTGAGTCAAATTTCAGCTTTAAACATCAAATTTGACTCTCAAGCGGACGCGGTTAAATTTACAAATCAAATTTAACCGCTACGCGCTGTTTTACCCGTCCTAAAGCTAACCAAAAATGTAAAATTTAATCCTATCTAGCACTCGTCCCTCGCACCGACAAATTTGTTTTGCAGCCGCCTAAAGCTAAAAATTTAACGTAGTTTGCTAAAATCATAATTTTAAATTTAAGGAGAAAAATGCTAGGCGATTTTATAAATTTCATCGTCCAAACCGTCGGCGAGTGGGGATATGCGGGCATATTTTTGATGATGTTTTTAGAGAGTTCGTTTTTCCCGTTTCCAAGCGAAGTGGCGATGATCCCGGCGGGATATCTAGCGCATCAGGGACAAATGAGCCTAGTGCTAGCGTGGTGTGCCGGCACGGCAGGTAGCCTCGCAGGAGCCGTGTTTAACTACTATCTGTGCTACTTTTTCGGGCGCGAACTCGTGCTAAAATATGGCAAATACGTCGGCATCACAAAGGTAAAAATGCGAAAATTCGAGGCGTTTTTCAAAAGGCACGGCGAGATTTCGACCTTTAACTGCCGCCTGATCCCGGGCATCCGCCAGTACATCAGCCTGCCGGCGGGCCTTGCTAAGATGAATCTTTTTAAATTTAGCCTCTACACGACTCTGGGTGCTGGCATCTGGGTCGCTATACTACTTGCAGTGGGCTGGTATCTAGGCAAAAACTACGACAAGAGCGCGTTTAGCCATATCGTGGTCGCCCTACTCGCCGCAGTAGGCCTTCTCACTGCGCTTTATATTGTTTACGTAAAACGCCTAAGCAAAAAATCAAAAATCGGCGCAAAAGAACTAGAATAAACCGCCGAGCAAACCAGCCGGTAAAGCCGAAATTAAAATTCGGCTTTACGTTGTAAGCTCTGCTTTATCAAATTTAACTGCAAAAACATTAAAATTTTAACTTCACCGCTATTAATCAAAAAGCAACAGAGCGTTTTTTATCTCTCAAATTTACAAAAAAATAGCATTTTTTAGAGACTGTATAAATAGTTTATGTGTTCAAATTTTACGCCTTAAAGCAATAAATTTGATTACTTTTAAAGCTTCTTTGGTGAAATTAAAAAATGAAAATTTAGCCGTTTTTGCGTCTTTATTTTTCAAATAATACCCGCGCAAATCAAGCGCTAAAAGCGCAACAAGGGAAGGAAACATGTAGATGTTTATTGCGATAAGCACGATACGAAGCGCAACGGTATGCTGTAAAATAGCTTGTAAATTTAAGCTATTTTCGATACTGATATAATAAACGCCGATCACTGCAAAAAGCGCGGCGATGCGTAAAATTTTAGATACGATTTCGTTGCCGAGTTTTGAGATATTTTCACTAACGGCTAGCGATAAAAATAGCCAGCAAAGTATCCAAATAAGCGCAAAAACCACGTCTAAAAATAAATTTTCATCGTAACGCTCACGTACGACTATAGCAAAAGCGGGCGAAAAAATCAGGCTCAAAACAAACCAAAAAAGCGAACGAAACGCAAGCAGGACAAAGCACGCGTAGACAAAAGCGCTAGAGGCAAATAAAAGCCACTCGACCCTAAAAACGAGTGCGAGCCCGTAAACGCCGACGCAAAGCACAAATAGGCCGCAAAAGAGCGAATAGTAGCCCTCAAGCAGCCTCGTAGCTCTTAAATTTATATTTTCAAAAAAGTTTAGCACGCGTGGATCATGAAATTTTCTTTTGTTTCGGGCGAAAGACCTTCATCACGCTCTCGTCGGTCTCGATAAATGCGCCGCCGATCAGGTCGATGCAGTACGGGATCGCAGGAAATACGGGCTCTAGGCACTCTCTGATCGCCTTTGGCTGGCCGGGTAAATTTACGATGAGCGCGTGCCCTCTAATACCTGCGGTTTGGCGCGATAGAATCGCGGTGGGGACGTATTTTAGGCTAGTTGCGCGCATTAGCTCGCCAAAGCCGGGCATCATCTTTTCGCACACGGCCTCGGTTGCCTCGGGCGTCACGTCGCGAGGAGCCGGTCCCGTGCCGCCTGTAGTTAGCACCAGATCGCAGCCTAGCACGTCTATCATATGCTTTAGGCGCTCTTTTATGAGTTCGATCTCGTCAGGTATCACCTCGTAAAAATACTCGCGCTCGCTTTTTATCCAGCCGTCTAAAACCTCTTTTATCGCCGCGCCCGATAGATCGTCGTATTTGCCCTCGCTAGCACGGTCGCTCAGCGTCAATATGCCGATTTTCGCTTTCATTTTTTCTCCTTAAATTTAGTTGTAATACTCTTTTATTATCCTGCTAAGCGCGTCTTTATCTATACTCTCGTAAATTTCTATATATTCGCTGATGCGCTCCAGCTGCGTTTTCATCCCCGCTAGAAACGTCCCGACTTCGGCGTATGCCTCTTGCAGTAGCTCCTCGGCCTCCGCCGCACTTGGCGTAAGGGTACGCCCCATACCGTACTCAAAGACCATATTTTGCGCGATCTCGCGGGCCTTTTGGATGTCGGCATTGGAGTTTGAAAACGTATCGTCTTTGACCATCTTTAGCGCGCTCATACCTGCCAAACAGACCTTGATACGGGCAAACATCTGCGAGCGCGACTCTATCTCTCGCTCCGGACGCATAAACTGCTCCTCGACGAGCGAAATTTTTTCAAATTCTATCCCAAACCAATACGCCGCCAAGGCCTTTGCGCCCTGATATAGCGCTTGGATGCGCTTTTCCTCGTCGTTGTAGCTTAAAATCCTCTTTTTACCGAGCAGGACTTTGTTTAAAACGCTTTCAAAATCGCTAAATTCGATTATCTCGCCGCCGCGTCTTAGTGCATTTATCGCGGCTTCATTTACCAGCGTAGAAAGCGCCGCCCCGCTAAAGCCGACGCTGATACGCGCCACGTCCTGAGCCTCTACGCTCGTGTTTTTATCTTTTAGATAGGATTTTAAAATCTCGACCCTATCGGCAAAATCAGGCATCGAAAGAAAAATTCGCCTATCAAATCGCCCCGAGCGCAGTAGCGCCTCGTCTATCATCTCGATGCGGTTGGTCGCGGCGATCACGATGACGCCCGAGTTATCCTCAAAGCCGTCCATCTCGGTCAGTAGCTGATTTAGCGTAGCCTCGCGCTCGTCGTTTCGATTACCGCCGCGTACCTTGCCCACGGCGTCGATCTCGTCGATAAAGATGATAGAGGGCGCATATGTTTTAGCCTTTAAAAATAGCTCATGCACGCGTTTTGCGCCCATACCGACGTAAATTTGCACGAAACTCGCGCCGCTTTGGTAAAAAAACGGTACTCCCGCCTCGCCCGCGACGGCCTTTGCTACTAGCGTCTTGCCCACTCCGGGAGGCCCGACCATCAGCACGCCTTTTGGCATTTTGATGCCGAATTTTTTATATTTCGTCGGATTTTTTAGAAAATCCACTATCTCGCTTAGCTCAAATTTAACGTCCTTTATACCAGCCACGTCGTCAAATTTGACGTTTGAGATAGCAGGAGCAACCGAGCTAGCGGCGGCATTGTCATATTCGTAGACGTTTGCTTTTTGATTTTCGTTTTGAGCGGCGAGTCTTTGTTTTTTAAATCTTGCATAAACCGCAAGCCCCGCAAAACAGATAGCAAGCAGCGCTAGCACGGCTAAAATTTCATCCAGCACGGGCGTCTCTTTTTTTAGATCGACGGGCACTTTTTGCACCAGAGTGCGCATGTCCACGCCGTCTTTTACGATGATGTATTTGTTGCCGCCCTTAGTCGTGAGCTCCAGCTCGCCGCCGTTTACGGTCGCGCTTGCGATCATGTCGCCCTCTAGCAGCTTTTCGTAGCTTTCGTACATTATATTTTTAGGCTGGCTTCTGCCTACCGCAACGGCTAGCAAAACCGCCAAAATAGCCGTCAAAATCACGATGATCTTTTGTTTATTTAGCTTAAATTTGTGCATAGTCGCCCTCGCTTTTTACTTCAAATTTATCTATGACCGCCCACTCTTTTAAAATTTGCTTATCCGTTTTGATTTTTACTTTGTTATAAAACTGATCGAAACCTTCGTAAAATTCGCCGTTTAGCTGCTCGACGAGTACGTTTAGGCTCCCGCCTTTTTTAGCGTGCTCTTGCCTAAATTCAAAATTATTTTCCGCTACGATTTGCTTTAAAATTTTAAGCCTAGCCTTCGCTACGTCGCCGCTAACGTCCATTTTCATATCCGCCGAGTGCGTACCGGTTCGCGGCGAATATGCAAAGCAGTGCAGATGCGTGAGCGGAAATTTTTTAAAATTTACCAGCGCCTCGCTCCAGATCTCCTCGCTCTCGCCAGGATGCCCCACGATGTAGTCGGTTCCTAGCGCAAAGCCCATCTGGCTAAGCTCCAAAAACAGTTCCAAATCCCTAAAGGCTTGATTGCGCCGCCTCATGATGCGCAGCATCGCCTCGCTCGTATGCTGAAGCGCGATGTGCAGATGCCGCTCTAGCCAGCTCTCTTTTAAAATCTCGCGAAAGCTCTCGTCTATCTGGCTAGGCTCTATACTGCCTAGCCTTATGCGCTTTATGCCGCCTATTTTACCGAGCCTGCCTAGCAAGCGGCCTAGGCTTGAGCCCGTATCCTTGCCATAGCTGCCGATGTTTGTGCCAGTTAGCACTAGCTCGTTGTAGCCGTTGTAGGCTAAAATTTTGGCCTCTTTTAAAATCGCTTCCTCATCCATACTGCGCGCCTTGCCGCGAACGGCGGGGATGATGCAGTAACTGCAGGCAAAGTCGCAGCCCTCTTGGATCTTGATAAAGGCTTTGGTGTGATTTTCGTAGTTCGTTACGATATTTTTGTCGATACTTTTTAAATTTCCCAGCTCGAAAAACGGATCTTGCGACTTTAGCAGCGCGTTTATATCCTCTTTTTTACTCGCGCCTATCACGCCGAAAACCGCGCTTTTGTTAAACAGCTCCTTACCCTTACTCACCGCGCCGCAGCCAGTTAGTATTACTCTAGCGCCACGCTTTTTTATGCCGTTTATATAGCTGCGCGCGCCGCTATCTGCGGAGTTTGTGACCGTGCAGGAGTTTACCACTACGATGTCTGCTTCGTTTTCGTCGCTAACGATATCGTAGTCTTTGACGTAGCTTTTCATCAGCTCGGTGTCGTAGATGTTCGTGCGGCAGCCGAAGGTTTTAAAAAATACCTTCTCTCGGCGCGGCTCTTGCGGGGTCAAATTTGAGCTTGATTTCATATTTCCTCGCCGCCTTCGCCTATCGGCTTTGACTCGCCTGCTTTTACCCGTCTATCCATGTAAACGGTCTGCGTAGGATAGGCTATCACGATGTCGTCGTGGCTAGCTATAGCCTCCATGATCTCCGCGCTTATCGTGCTTCGCAAAGATAGCGTGGCGAAGGTGTTTGCCATATACCAGACCGAAATTTTCACACCGTAAGGCTCGATAAAGGTAAACACGCGCGGCTCGACGTTTGGATTTTTGATGCTGTATTGATTTCGTAGCTTGCTCATTTGTTTTTTGGCGATTTCCGTGTAGCCTTTTGAGTATTTTCGCGCGATATCTTTGATGATGTGAGCGGCTTTTTTGTGATTTGATTCAAAGCTGCAAACAACGTCGATACCGTCCCAGACGGTCTTCATGCCGTGGTGCGAGTAGTTTGCGATTAGATCGGTGAAGATATAGTTATTTGGCACGAATATAATTCGCCCCGCCCTGCGATTTGAGTTTACAGTCACGATCGTAACGTCCTCGTAAATAGTCATCCTAAGCAGCGAAATGTCGATGATGTCGCCCACGACGTCCTCTCCGTCTTTGCGTACCTTTATGCGGTCGCCGACGTGGAAACTACCGCCAAAAACCACCACCGTCCAGCCGAGCATACTCATGAACATATCTTTCATCGCGATAGCGATACCGGCAGACGCAAAGCCCAGCACCGTAACTAGATAGGTCACGTTTTCGATATAGGCAAAAAGCAAGATCATGATGATGAGCGTGATGTTTACGAGATTTATAAATTTATTCGCCGTATAGAGGCGCTCGTTGTCGGTGATCGTCTTTTTGATGATAAATTTGAACAAAAACGAAAGCCCGATCACGACCACGATAAATATACCGATGTCAAGCGCCTTTTTCATCTGCGCCTTGATGTCCTCGCTAGTGCGGTTTATCGCCTCGTTTACGCGCTTTTCATACACGCCGTAGGTTGTCTTTGCGATGTCGGCCGCGGCGTTAAATTCCGCTAGCTCCTGCCTAGCCTCGGCAAGCTCCGCTTGAAAGCGCGCGTCGTCGCTCAAATTTACGATCTGGGTTAAAATTTGCTCTTTTCTAGCCAGTTCATCGGTCGTCTTAGAAAGCCCGTCTAGTCGGCGCTTGTACTCGTCTTTTTCGCTTCTAAGCTGCTTTATATGCGAAAAACCCGAGATCACGGCGACGGGATTGGTTATCTTTTGTAAAATTTCTATCTCGGGAGCCGTTATCATGCTAGAAAATGGCGCTTTTTGAAACTCCCTT
The DNA here is from genome assembly GCF_052170435.1 of Campylobacter sp. Taxonomy (GTDB): domain Bacteria; phylum Campylobacterota; class Campylobacteria; order Campylobacterales; family Campylobacteraceae; genus Campylobacter_A. Next base: position 27,869 of record NZ_JBQNAN010000013.1, on the reverse strand, counting down.
AAAAGCTCGATCTGCTCTTTTAGCGTGCTTTGCTTTTTTTGTAGCTCGAGTACTTTTTCGGTATTTTTAGCCTGTTTTTTTATCGCAGCTTCGATTTCGTCGAGCTCCGCGCTTAGCTTTTGAAAGGTGTTGTAGTTTGAGTAGCGAGTCGCCCAGATGTTATCTGCTAGCTCGTCCTCGATAAAGGCCAAAGATGCGTTTAGCTCGGATAGCTGGGCTTCTTTTGTCCCGTTAAAATCGCTAGGTATATCATCTAGCGCATGGGCAAAGATCGCAAAAAATAAAATAAATAAAATTTTTCTCATTCAAACTCTCTTAAAACGTCCATCACGAGCTCGCGCGGCACGTCTTTTCGTATCTCGTATGCGCCGATACCTCGCGGCAGGATAAATTTGATCGCTGAGTTTTCCGCCTTTTTATCAAGGAAAAACGCCTCGTAAAAGCTACTTGCGTCTGACACCTTGTAGCTTATCGGCAAATCAAATTTGACTAAAAGCTCCGCCACGCGCGCCTTTTGCTCTTCGCTCATGAGGCCAAGCTTCACCGCTAGCGCGTTAGCCATATTCATGCCAATCGCCACCGCCTCGCCGTGTAGATACTTTTTATAGTTCGTTTCGTTTTCTATCACGTGAGCGAAGGTGTGCCCGTAGTTTAGCACCGCGCGCACGCCCTTTTCGCGCTCGTCGGCCTCTACGGCGGCGGCTTTTATCTGCACGCAGCGGTAGATCAAATTTTGCAAATTCGCCTCATCCGTCAAATTTGCGCTCCCCATCCACGAAAATAGATTTTCGTCAAAGGTTATCGCCATCTTTGCCGCTTCTGCAAGTCCCGCTGTAAATTCGCGCTTTTCAAGCGTTTTTAAAAATTCAGTTTCGCAGTAAACGGCGCTAGGTTGATAAAACGAGCCGATTAGATTTTTGCCGAATTTGTTATTTACGCCCGTTTTTCCGCCTACGCTAGCATCTACTTGGGCCAGCAGAGTCGTGGGGATGTTTATAAATTTGATCCCGCGCTCAAAAATGCTCGCCGCAAAGCCCGCCATATCGCTCACTACGCCGCCGCCAAGCGCGATGATCACGCTACTGCGGTCAATGCGGCTGACAAAAAGCTGCTCTAAAATCGCCTCGATAGTTTGCATATTTTTATACTCTTCGCCGTCTGGGACGCTGATGATGAATTTTTGCGGACAGTCGATGCGCGAGAGTAAATTTTGCAGATAAAGCCCGCCTACCTTTGCGTTGGTCACGATTGCGACTTTAGCGTCAAATTTAAGCTCTTTTAGCTCGTTTATATAGACGCCGTAGCCTGGCTTGCCGTCAAATTTTATATCTATTTTCATCTTATTCTCCGCTTTTATTTTATCCAAAATAGCCTAATTTATCGGTATAAAAATTTGATAGTTATCGCTAAGGCGCGAGTACAGACGGTTCATGTCGTTTGAAAACGCCGCAAAGGCGTCTTTTTTGCTGATCTTTTTCGTAAACGGTACGAACTGGAGCAAATTTCGCTCTTTTTTTAGCCTTAAAATCGGATTTGAGTTTTTGTCCTCGACGACCTCGATCTTACGCCCGAAAATCTTAGCTAAACTATCAAAATGTTCCTCCATCTCCTCGTCTGCGCCGTTTCGGCCAAAGTGATAAAGCGTGATCGGCATATCAAGCTGCGAGCAGCAGTCCATGATGACGGCTGATTGGCTCTCTATCTCGTCGCCAAAACCGCTACTTAGCACCACGCCCTTTTTGATCTCGTCGATGTCGCTTTTACCGATGGCGGCGACTGGTTTTTTTAGCTCGAAAAGCAGCCTTTTGTGCGCGGCGAAAAATTTATTGTCCGTCACCACTAGCCCGACGTCGTTTTTAAAAACATCGTCTTTTATCTGCCCTACTCCGCCTCCGAAATAATCAAACATCACCGTCGCCATCTCGTCGTTTACGGATTTTAGCCTTTCGTAGGCTAAATTTAGCGCAGGATTTACGACCTTGACGAAAAGGCGCCTATTGTTTAGCTTTTCGTGCAGTTTTAGACTCTGCTCAAGCAGCCTTATGCACAGCTTTTCGCCCATCTTTTTCATGTCTAAAAACAGATAAATATTATGCCCAAACGGGTTTGGAAACTGCCCCGTTTCTTTTTTTACGCTTCTAAATACGCTTAAAAGCACGCTTGGTTCGCCCACTATCAGCAAAACGTCGCCGGGCAGGATCATTAAATTTGGCTTTGCGATCATGAAATTTGAGCCGCGATAAATCATCGCGATGCGCCATTTTTTCTGCGTTATGGAGCTTATGTGGCGGTACATGAAAGAGCTTCCTACGGGCACCTTTACTTCCATTATCTCGCCCTTGCCAAGGCCTAGATTATCGGCTACGACGGGGATGTCCGGTAAAAAATCCATAAGCCTAGCCGTTAGCACCGCTCGCGCGTCCAAGACCGTTAGGTGCGAGTCGTCCTCCAGTCCACCAAGCCCCCAAAGATCAAGCATCAAAATTTCCGTTTTTTTGCTGATTTGACGCAGGTTATTATAGACGCTGACCGTATCAAAGCCGTCTTTTAGCATTATCATAAACTGGCTAAAATAGCCGCTGGCTACTTGCCTCAGTCTATCAAGGCTCGTCGGATCAAACCGGTAAAAGGTAAAATTTTCTAAATTTACGTCCGAGTAATCCTCGTCTCCGCAAGCGATAACTACGTAATGATGCGTGCTGCTTCTGCTTACGAATAGTCTTTCTAAGAAATGTTTCGCTACAATGCCGTCCGCAACTATCAAGATATTTTTCATTAAAACTCCAAATTTAAAGGGACTATTATATCAAAATGACTTTTAGTATAGATAAAACGGACGGTGCGGCGCGCGCGGGCACGCTAATCACCGCTCACTCGACGATCAAAACGCCCGTGTTTATGCCTGTGGGTACCGTCGGCGCCGTAAAAAGCCTAGACGCCGTGGATATGATGCAGATTTTAGATGCCCAAATCATCCTAGGCAACACCTATCACCTCTACCTGCGCCCCGGCAGTAAGGTCGTAAAAGAGCTCGGCGGCCTGCACGGCTTTACCAAATTTAACCGCTCGTTTTTAACCGATAGCGGTGGCTTTCAGGCCTTTTCGCTAAGCAAAATCTCAAAACCAGATGAAAATGGTATCAAATTTAAAAGCCACATCGACGGCAGCGCGCACTATTTCACGCCGCGCTCGGTGCTAGATACCCAGTACGACCTAAACTCCGACATTATGATGATCCTAGACGACCTAGTCGCGCTCCCGGCTGAAAAAAAGCGCGTGGAGCTAAGCATAAAACGCACGATAAAATGGGCGCGCGAGGCGATAGATTATCATAAATTTAAGCAAAGTAAAGGCGAAGGCCTCACGCAAAATATATTCGGCATAATCCAAGGCGGCACCGACGAGGCGGCGCGTAAATTTTGCGCCGAAGCGCTGTGCGAGATGCCCTTTGACGGCCTTGCCATCGGCGGTCTTAGCGTAGGCGAAAGCAACCAAGAGATGTACGACACCGTGCAGGCCGTGATGCCATACATCGACGCGGCGCGTCCGCGCTATCTCATGGGCGTAGGCACTCCAGAAGACCTCGTAGAAAACGTAGCTCGCGGCGTGGATATGTTTGACTGCGTAATGCCGACGCGAAATGCGCGCAACGGCACGCTATTTACGAGTTTCGGTAAGATAAATATCAAGTCTGCGAGATTTGCCACCGACCGCGCTCCGATAGATCCCCAGTGCGACTGCTACGCGTGCCAAAACTACTCGCGCGCCTATCTTAGCCACCTATACCGAGCGGGCGAGCTGACGTTTTTCCGACTAGCGAGCTTGCATAACTTGCATTATTATCTAAATTTGATGCGGCAGATGAGAGAAGCGATAATGGTCGGCGAATTTGAAAAATTTAGGCGAAATTTCTACGCCAAACGCGGTAAAGACGCGCCGAGCATATAAGGCAAAACCGTGAGCGAGCGCGATATCTCGGGGTACTTTTACGACGAGGAGTGCGAGTACGTCTATCTCGTCACGGACGGTAGCGAACAAAACTATAAATTTATCTTTAAAGATGACAAAATTTACGCCCAGGACGGCAGCGAGGGCGGAGCGGAGGAGTTTATCCGCGTAGTAAAAAAGATAACGAGTGAGTTTCGCGCCAAGATCGCCGAGCACTCCGCCCAGCTTGAAAGCTATGAGAAAATTTACGCAGGCAAGAGGGATTTTACTAAATTTATAAAAAAGCACGCGGTCTTAAAATACGAAATACGCAAATTTCAAAACAAAATTTCACACTTTTACGAGGCTCTGGCGATCTGTCAAAACGAAAGGCCCGAGCTAAAAAAGCAGCTCAAAAACTACGTCTACGAAGCCGGCGTGCTAAAAAACGCAGCCTGCGAAAACGCCGCTAGGATAGACGATATCTACGCGCATATACAGAGCCTAAAAAACGACAAAATAAACCGAAATATCTATATCCTGACGCTACTTTCGGCGCTATTTTTGCCGCTAAATTTTATCACGGGATTTTTTGGGATGAATACGAACGGGATGTTTTTAAACGGCTTTCAAAACGGCACGGCGATCGTCGCCGGATCTATGCTTGCGGTTTTTGCGACGCTAGCGGGACTGTTTTATTTTCTAGGCAAACGGCGCGAGTAAATTTGCAAGGTCATTTGCGGCTAGCTAAATTTAACTAGCCGCCAAATTCGCCGCAAATTTAACGCACCCAAAAAAACGTAAATCAGGCGCGCAGCATAGTCAAATTTACTCCGCCTTTCCCGCCGTCGCTTTATAGATACCGATTTCGTCTTGCAAAATTTTATATTTTTGAGCTAGCAGGCTGATCCAGCCTTCAAGCAGCGAATTTTGAGCCTCCAGATAGTTTTTTAGCTCGGTTTTGCCGTAGTCGTATTTGAGCTTATATATGTCGCTGATAGAGCTTAGATTTCGCAAATTTTCGTTTAAATTTCGCAAAACAGCCTCGTCTTTTTGCAGATTTTTATAGCCGGCGTCGATCTCGTTTAGCGCGGTCGTTAGCGTCTGTGCGTAGTTTAGCTTCATCGTTTCAAACTCAAGCTCGGAGATTTTTAGCTTTGATTTAAGCTTGGAGTAGTTTAAAAACGGCAAATTTATCGCGATATTTCCGCTTAAGAAATTTAGCTTAAGCCCCTCGCTCGCGCTATCGCCGCTACCGCTAAGACCTGCGCCTACCGTGATGCTTGGATAGAAGTTCTTTTCGCTAACCTTAACTCCTAAAAGCGCCTCTTTGATACGCGAGATCGCGGCTTGCAAATCAGGACGCGCGCCGATAACGTAAAGCGGCACGTTTAAATTTATGCCCTGCGGCTGGATATCGCTCAAATTTCCGCTCAAATTTAAATCAAACTCGGGCCTAACGTTTAGCAGATTTCTTAGCGTTTTTTCCGCCGCGTCAAGGCTCTTGCCAGCGTTTAAAATTCTATTTTTAGCCGAAATTACCGAGCTTTTGACCTGTTTTAGGCTTAGCTCTTCTTCTTTGCCAAGCTCAAATTTAGCCTTTATGATGGCTTCTAACTCTTCGTAGTTTTTTAGCGTTTTTTCATATAGGTTTATGCTCTCTTTTTGATATTTCGCTTCAAAATACGCATCCGCGACGGAGTTAATGAGCGCGAGTCTGGCGGCCTCTAGGTCGTATTTTGTCGCATTTACCTCCCACATGGCGGCGTCTGCGGAGTTTGCGAGCTTGCGCCACAGATCGATCTCGTAGCTTAGCGAGATGCCGCTTTTATAGCTCTCATTCCAGCTGCCGCCCGTTTTTATATTTTTCCCCGTTTCCGCGCCCAAATTTGCGTTAAAGCTAGGCACGAGATCAGCCTGCAAGACGCCTGCTTGAGCTAGGGCTTTATTTACCGCGACGGCCGATTTTGCCAGATCTATATTATTTTTTAGCGCGAGGCCGATTAGCTCGTTTAGGCGCGCTTCGCCGTAGCCCGTCCACCACTCGCGGTTTATTTTTATATCGGCGCTTGCGTCCTCTTTTAGCAAAATTTGCTCGTAGTTTTCGTTTATCTGCGTTACCGCGCAGCCGCCGAGCAAAAAGGCGGCTAGGATTATGGAGATTTTTTTCATTTTATTCCCTTGTTAGAGCGTCGATCGGATTTAGCTTTGAGGCGCTGCGAGCGGGCATGTAGCCAAATATCACGCCTATCGCGCTAGAAACCGCAAGCGCGACCACGATAGAGGTCTGCGAAAATATCATCTTTATATCGGGCGCGAAATTTTCCGTTAGATAGCCGATACCAAAGGCCGTTCCGACGCCGATGAGTCCGCCGATGAGGCATAGCAGCACCGCCTCGATCAAAAACTGCTCGAGGATATTTCCCTGACGCGCGCCGATCGCCATCCTGATGCCAATCTCTTTGGTGCGCTCGGTTACGGAAACTAGCATGATGTTCATCACGCCGATACCGCCCACTAGTAGCGAGATAAAAGCGATACAAGAGATCAGCAGCGTCATAGTCCTCGTAGTCTCCTCGATCGTCTTTTTGATCGTATCGGAGTTTCTGGTGAAAAAGTCCTTTTTGCCGTGCTTTGCGGTTAAAATTTCCGTTAGACTCTGCTCTGCGATCTGCGCGTTTACGCTGTCTTTTACCTTAACCGTGATAGATGACAGGTGCCTATCGCCGGTTAGTTTGTTTATGACCGCGGTATAGGTAGAAAACGTGCGCAGAGTGCTGGAGTCTGCGAACATATTGTCGTTTTTAGCTACTACGCCGATGATTCTAAATGGGCGTTTGTTAAAAAGCACGGTCTTGCCCAGCGGATCTTCGCCTGCAAAAAACTGCTCCCTGGTGGGCTGATCTATCACGATCACGGACGCCGACTCTGCGACCTCTTGGGCTGTAAATACCCGCCCGGCCTCAACCTTGTAGCCCATCACGTTTAGGCTCTCCTCGCTGCCGCCCCTGATCGTAGCCGAGGCTGACTTGTTGCCGTAGGTGAGCGTGCCGCTAGCGGAGGCGTTTGGCGTGACGCTATCTAGATAGTCTTGCTTAGATAGCATTGCCGCGTCGCTCACGGTTAGGTTTTTCACTCGCTCCGAGCGCATATCGCCAAAACCCTTGCCGTTTAGGATATCGATCGTGTTTGTACCGATACCGCGGATATCGGAGAGTATCTGCTCCTGCGAGCCCTGCCCTAGCGCTACGACGCAGATGACCGAAGTGATGCCGATGATGATGCCAAGCATCGTTAGCACCGAGCGAAGTTTGTGGCTAAGGATCGCGTTTATCGACATTTTAAAGCTCTCGATAAACTGATCTTTGTAAAAGCTAAAGATATTTTTACGCTTTGGGCTAGGTTTTTCGGAGGCGAAAATTTCCTCGCTTTTTACCGTATCGCTCAAAATTTTACCGTCTTTTATCTCGATGACGCGGTTTGCGTATGCGGCGATATTTGGGTCGTGCGTGACGATGATGATGGTGTGGCCTTGCTTGTGCAAATTAGTTAAAATTTCCATCACCATGAGGCCGCTTTTGCTATCTAGCGCACCCGTCGGCTCGTCTGCTAGGATGATCTCGCCGCCGTTTATGAGCGCTCTAGCGATCGAGACTCGCTGCTGCTGTCCGCCGCTAAGTTTGCTAGGCAAATTTTGCAGCTTTTCGCCAAGACCGAGCCCCTCTAAAAGCTCGCCGGCCTTTTTCTCTCGCTCTTTTTTAGAAACGCCCGCATACACGCTAGGCAAAGCCACGTTTTGCAGCGTAGTTAGGGTAGATAAAAGGTTATAGCGCTGAAATATAAAGCCGAATTTTTCTCTGCGTAAACGCGCCAGCTCGTCGCCTTCAAATTTAGATATGTCGCGCTCTTCTAGCAGATACTGCCCGCCGCTTGGATTATCTAGGCAGCCAAGGATATTCATTAGCGTAGATTTACCCGAGCCGCTTTGACCGATGATAGCGATAAACTCGCCCTTTTTTATGGTTAAATTTACGTCCTTTAGCGCGTCAAATACGTTATCGCCGAGTTTAAATTTCTTGCTTAAATTTTTAAGTTCTATCAAATTTTTCAAGACTTAGCCTTAGAACTTCATTCTTCTTTTTTCTTTTTCGAGCATTTCGCTGATTTCAGCCGCCGAGTTTTGCTTCGTTACGACCTCCTCGCCCTCCTCTACTCCGCTTAAAATTTGAGTTTTTAGGCTATCGATTAGTCCCGTTTGCACCTCTCTTCGCTCGGCCGTTTCCAGTCCGTTCTCGTCTCTTTTTAGCACGTAGACTACGCTTTTGCCCTCTTCGTTTTTGACCGCTATTGAGGGCACTATGACGGCGTCTTTAGCGCTATCTAGGATGACGGTGTTTTGCGTAGTCATACCGATCCTTAGCGTGCCGTCAGGATTATCTACCACGGCCTTAGCGTAGTAGTAGATCGCCGAGCTGCTAGAGCTTGAGGTAGTAGAGCCCGAGCTTGAGGTAGTTTTGTATTTGCCGTTACTTAGCGTGGTTAGACCGGGATCAATCGAACTTATCCGAGCGTAAAATTTACGATTCGGCTCGGATAGTATCGAGTATTCGACTTTTGAGCCGACTTTGATTTTAGTTATGTCGCCCTCGGCGATCTCCATTTTTAGTAGCACTTTGCTTAGATCGGCGATATTTACGATAGTTGGCGTAGTTTGGTTTGAGTTTACTGTTTGCCCCTCTTCTACCTGCACGGAGACCACGACGCCGTCTTTTGGAGCCGTGATTTTAGTGTAGCCAAGATCGATCTGAGCGGTGTTTAAAGAGATTTTAGCCTGCGCGACTTGCGCCTCGATCTCTTTTAGCGAGGCTTCATTTGCGGCTAGGGTATTTTTGGCGTTTTCAAACTCCTCTTTTGAGGTTGCGTTTTTAGCAAAAAGCTCTTGCTCGCGCTTAAATTTGGTCTTTGAGATTTCAAGCGCGACTTTGGCCGAATTTAACTTCGCTTCGTAAATCCCAAGCTGGGCTTTTTTGGTATCTACGTTATTTTGCTGAGTCGCGGAGTCGATTTCTGCTATCATATCGCCGGCTTTTACGACGTCGCCGAGCTTTACGTAGAGCTTTTTGATCTGGCCGCCTACCTGCGCGCCTACGTCGATTAGCTCGGTAGCGTAGATTTCGCCGTTACTCTCGATGCTTTTTACGAGCTCGCCGCGAACGGCTTTTGAGGTGATAAACTGATCGACTTGCGGGACGTTAAAATTTTTATCGTAAAAGTAGTAACCCGCCCCCGCCAGTACGGCGAAAACCGCGATAAATTTGATAAGTTTTTTCATTATTTCTCACTTTTTTAAATTTAACGCGAGATTATATACAAAAATGCGTTAAGGCGATGTTAAGTAATTCAATTAAATTTTATTTTTCTTTAATGCGAGCCGCCGTATAATCGGTTTTTTGAAATTTATAACTCGGATTACGCAAATGTTTACGCAATTATTATCCATTTTTATCATTATCGCTTCCGGTTACGGGGCGAAAAAATTTAAAGTCTTCGAGCAAAAAAACGCCTCCGTATTCATAAACTACGCGCTTTGTTTCGCTCTTCCGGCGCTGATTTTCGATAAAATTTACCACGTAAACATCGACACCACGCTTATCAACGTCATCGCCACGGGTTTTGCCTGTTCGATGCTGGGCGCTGCGGCGATATTTTTCGCGTGCAAATTTTTAAAATTTAACAAAGCCACGACCGTGAGCGCCGTACTGTTAGGAATGTTTGGAAATACCGTATTTATGGGTATGCCTATCATCAAGGGCTTTTTCGGCGAGGACGCGATGAACGAAGTTATCTTTTACGATCAGCTAGCCACCTCGATCCCGATTAGCATTTTTGGGCCTTTTATCCTGGCTTTTGGCGCTCCGGCAAAGGTTTCGCTCGTGCAAAACGTTATGAAAGTGATCAAATTTCCCCCATTCGTCGCGCTTATTTTGGGCTTTTTGCTTCGCGGCGTTCCGCTTCCAAAGGTGCTATTTGACGCGCTTACGCTTTTTGCGCAAAGCGTCGTTCCCGTCGCTCTTTTTGCGATCGGCATCGGACTTGGATTTCGCAGTATCAGGAGTTGCTATAAATCAACCGCAGTGGTAATCGCAGGCAAGATGTTGCTAGCGCCTTTTATTTTTATATTAGTCACGATAGTTTTTGGCGTAAATTTCGGTCAAATTTGGATGATCGGTATCCTGCAGTGCGCCATGCCGCCGATGGTGCTAGCAAGCGCGATGATCATGAAAGCTGAGCTTGATAGCCAGCTAGCAGTCGCCGCCGTGGCCGTGGGAGTGGCGTTTAGCTTTATTAGCCTGCCGCTTTTATCGTACGTTTTTAGTTTGATGGCATAAATTCACGCTCGTTTCACGTTTCTTGGCTAAACTTCCATCATAAATTTTCTTAAAGGAGATGCTATGAAAAAGTTAGCTTTAGTTGCGCTTAGCGCGTTGTTCGTTACAGGTTCTATCTTTGCCACCGAGATGAAAGGCGATATGATGGAGAAAAAAGATACCATGATGGAAAAGAAGGACACCATGATGGAGAAAAAAGACGATATGATGATAAAAAAGGACGAAATGAAGGGCGATATGAAAGAGATGAAAGACGATATGGGTAAAAAGAAAGACGATATGAAAGATATGAAAAAGGATAAGATGTAATGACGCAAATTTTGCTCGTAGAGGACGATGAGACGCTAAGCGAACTCATCAGCGAGTATCTGAGCGAACAAGGCTACGACGTGACCGTTCGCGCCGATGCTAAAGCAGCTCTAGATACCGCCTACGAGCGAAATTTTGATATCCTCATCCTCGACGTCAAGCTGCCTAAAGGCGACGGTTTCTCCCTTTTGCGCGAACTTAGGCGGCTTGGCGACGACACGCCTGCGATCTTTACCACCTCGCTAAACGCGCTGCAAGACCTAGAGATCGGCTACAAAAGCGGCTGCGACGACTACCTAAAAAAGCCGTACGAGCTAAAAGAGCTTTTGCTTCGTATTCAAATTTTAATCAAGCGCAAATTTTCTCACGTAAATGACGAATTTATCGAGCTTAACGACGGATATAAATTTTATCCAAGCTCCAAAACGCTCCGGCAAAACGGACAAATCGTAAACCTCTCAAACAAAGAAAGCGAGCTTTTAGCACTATTTTTGGAAAATAAAAACGCGCTACTGAGTAAAGAGACGATATTTGAGAAAATTTGGAACTACGGCGAGGAGCCCAGCGAGCTGAGCCTGCGGGTTTACGTCAAAAACTTACGCCGCATTTTAGGCAAGGACGCGATCATAAATAGGCGCGGCGACGGCTATATCTATGTCTGAGCGCTCCGCCGTTATAGCAAAAATCCTCTCGCTTTATCTCATCACTAGCACCCTATTTTTGGGGTATTTTTTTACGAACGACTATAAAATGAAAAAAGAAGCCCTCATCTCAAACGAGGTAAAAAATCTAAAAGAGATCAAGATGGGTATCTACATGAAAGCGCGCATGTACGGGCTTGGCGCAGTAAAAAGCTTTACCGCCGAAAAAGACGTCAAAGCCTGCATCGTAGCTAAAAGCGGTCAAATTTTATACGGCGAGGCGGGCTGCGCTAAATTTGACGACGCCCAGAGTAGCACGGTCGTATCAGACGGCAAGGTGACGATATTTGAGACTTTGCAAAATATGGACGAAGGCGGCGCGGACGAGCTAGCGACGGCAAAAATCGCGCTAAGCGGTAAGAATGTCGCGAGCGAGCTAAATTTGCTTCGACTGCGTACGGCGCTGAATTTGCTTATCGTTTTAGGCGTCATCATGATAATCGCCTTTTATCTAGCAAAGACCGCGCTAGCGCCGCTTCACGCCAAGATCGCCGCGCTAAATCGCTTCATAAAAGACTCCACGCACGAGCTAAACGCACCCCTTAGCGTGATACTAATGAGCATCGAAACGGCGGATAAAAGCAGCTTAAGCGAGCGCAATCTAAAACGCATAAACAACATCCAAACCGCCGCCAAAACGCTAAGCCGTACCTATGAGGACCTCACGTATTTATCCTTTGGCGCCTCACGCTCCGTACCAAAAGAGGATCTAAATTTGAAAGATATTTTAAACGAGCGACTCGAATTTTTTGCTCCGTTTTTTGCTAAACGGGGGCTTGATTTAAGGCTAAATTTAAAAGACGCTCTCATAAATGCAAACGGCTATGAGCTAAAACGTGCGGTGGATAACCTACTAAGCAACGCCGTAAAATACGCAAACCAAGGCGGCTACGTCGCGGTTAGTTTGCAAGACGGCGAGCTAAAAATCTCAAATAGTGGCGAGGGGCTAAGCAAAGAGCAGCAAGATAAAATTTTCGAGCGATACACGCGGTTTAACGAAGACCAAGGCGGTTTTGGAATAGGGCTAAATTTAGTCAAAAGAGCCTGCGAAAACAATGCTATCGCCGTAACCTGCGAGAGCGAATCCGGCAAAGAAACTACCTTTACGCTTAGGTGGACTCATTAAATTTGACGATTTTAAGGATGCATATTTGGCTAGATAAAATTTGCGAAAAAGCCAGCCGTAAAAACAGCCTAGCTTTAGCCACAAATTTTACCCAAGCAACCAAATTTGCTAAATTTTAAAATTTTCTATCTCGTTAAAATTTAGATACCGATAAATTTGTGCCTCTTTGCCCGCAAGCTTTTGGGGCACTATGCTCATGTATTCTGAGACGCTAGGCAGCCTGCCCAGCACGGCGCAAACGGCCGCTAGCTCGGCGCTGCCTAGATACACGCGCGCGCCCATGCCCATACGGTTATCAAAATTTCTCGTCGAGGTCGAAAACACGGTCGCGCCGTCATTTACGCGGGCTTGGTTGCCCATGCAAAGTGAGCAGCCGGGCACCTCCGTGCGAGCGCCCACAGCGCGAAAGATATCGTAGTAGCCTTCCTTTTTGAGCAGGGCCTGATCCATCTTGGTAGGCGGCGCGATCCAAAGTCTGGTCGGCAGCATGCCGAGCCCCCGCAGAGCCTCGCCCAGCGCACGGTAGTGGCCGATATTGGTCATACAACTACCCACAAACACCTCGTCGATCTTATGCGGGCGCGAGCTACTAGCCAAAATTTCGCTCAGAGTCGCAACGTCGTCGGGGTCGTTCGGGCAGGCTAGGATGGGCTCTTTTATCTCGTCCAAATTTATCTCGATCACCTCGGCGTAGCGCGCGTTTTTATCGGCTCGCAGCAAGCTAGGCGCCGCTAGCCACTCGCGCATTTTCGCCGCACGGCGCTCCAGGCTCGCCCTACTCTCATACCCCGCTTCTATCATCGCCTCGATGAGAGCGACGTTTGAGCGGACGTATTCGGCGACGCTCTGCTGGCTCAAATTTACCGCGCAGGCCGCCGCAGAGCGCTCGGCCGAGGCGTCGCTTAGCTCAAAGGCCTGCTCGACTTTTAGATTTTCCAGCCCCTCGATCTCTAAAATTTTACCCGCAAATACGTTTTTCTTGCCCTTCTTTTCGACCGTGAGCAGCCCGCGCTTGATCGCGTAGTATGGGATCGCATTTACCAGATCGCGCAGCGTCACGCCCTTTTGTAGTCGCCCGCTAAATCGCACGAGCACAGAGCCTGGCATATTTAGCGGCATAGCTCCAGACACCGCCGCAAACGCGACTAGTCCGCTACCCGCAGGAAAGCTCACGCCGATAGGAAACCGCGTATGAGAGTCTCCGCCAGTGCCCACGGTATCAGGTAGCACCATGCGGTTTAGCCACGAGTGTATGACGCCGTCGCCGGGCCTTAGGCTCACTCCGCCGCGCGAGCTCATAAATTTAGGCAGCGTCCTTTGCGTTTCAAGGTCGCTAGGTTTTGGATAGGCCGCCGTGTGACAAAAGCTCTGCAGCACGAAATCTGCCGAAAACCCAAGACTAGCTAGCTCCTTGATCTCGTCGCGCGTCATCGGTCCCGTAGTGTCCTGCGAGCCTACGGTGAGAGTTGCCGGTTCGCAGTACTGCCCGGCTCTAACGCCCCCCACGCCGCAGGCCTTGCCGACGATCTTTTGAGCTAGCGTGTAGCCCTCGCTCTCATCCGTTTGCGGCTGCGCGGGCCTCGCAAATATATCCTCCGCGCCCAAATTTAGCGCCGCTCTAGCCTTAGCGCAAAGCGAGCGGCCGATGATGAGCGGTATGCGCCCGCCCGCTCTGATCTCGTCAAATATCGTGTTTGGCGAAAGTGTAAAACGAGCGACCGGCTCGCCTTGGGGCTTGGCATTTTCGTTTAAATTTTCAAATTTAGCTTCGCCGCAAATTTGAACCGCGTCAAATTTACCCTCGGCGCTCAAATTTACCCGCCCGACGCGTAATATCTCGCCCTCATACGGGTAGATATCCACGACGTCGCCCGTCTCTAGCGCGCTCGCGTCGGCCACGATCGGTAGCGCACCGCTATCCTCGGCGGTGTTGAAAAATATCGGCGCAATAGCCGTGCCTATCACGATGCCGCCCGTTTTTTTGTTCGGCACGCCCTCTATCTCGCGCCCGAGGTGCCACTGGATGGAGTTTATGCCGCTCTTTCGGCTACTGCCCGTGCCCACGACGTCGCCCGCGTAGACGACTTCTAGCCCGCTTTTTTTAAGCTTGCGGATTATTTCTAGGCTGCCGGGCTGACGCTTAACGAGCATCGCGTTTGCGTGCAGCGGGATGTCTGAGCGCGTGTAGGCCTCACTAGCGGGACTTAGATCGTCGGTGTTGGTTTCGCCGGCGACCTTAAATATGACCGCTCTGATACGCCTAGGCAGGCTCTCGCGCGCCCTAAACCACTCCGCTTCCGCCCACGAGCGCAAGACTTCAAGCGCAAATTTATTGCTTTTAGCAAGCTGCGCTACGTCGTTAAAATAATCATGCACGAAAATCGTCTCTTTTAGCACGTTACAGGCGGCCTGTGCTACGACCTCGTCGCCGTTTTTTAGGCTCTCAAGCAGCACGATGACGCTGTATCCGCCAAGCATCGGTCGCAGCAAATTTACGGCGGTTATTTTGTCAAGACCGCTTATCTCAAGCCCGTGATTTATAATCTCGTTTAAAAACTCCGCCTTTACCTTCGCCGCGTCGTCTACGCCCGGATTTACGCGATTTGCGAGTAAATTTACGAGCCGCTTTACTCTCTTTTGATTTTCGTCTAGCCTTGCAGCTATAATCGCTTCGCCTTCGCCGTCCAGCTCCATCGGCGGCACGCGACCTGAGAGCAAGCCTAGATACTCCCTCTCGTGCGTGCTTTCGAGCTTTAAAAGCTCGCAAACCTTCCTCGTTTGTTCCTCGTTTAGCGGTAGCGGCGGCACGCCTAGGGCCTCGCGCTCTTTTACATGCTTTTCGTATTCGGTAAAAAAATCCATCGTTTTTCCTTAATCCATTTTTTAAACGATACGATTTTAGCGAAAAACAGATAATAATATAAACTAAATTTCGCTAAATTTGCGTTACTTGATACCAAAGGAGTAAATTTTGCAAAAAGCTTATTTTAACTCGCCTATCGGCGTTTTGGAGATTTGCGGCGACGAGAGCGGTGTTTGCGAGATAAATTTCGTACGAGATTTTGTCCGCACTGACGTAACGGACGCAAATTTAAAGCTCTGTTTAAGCGAGCTTGAGAGGTATTTTAAAGGCGAGCTTAAAACCTTTAAAACGCGGCTAAATATCGGCGGCACGGCGTTTCAAAGGTGCGTTTACGAAAATCTGCAAAAGATACCGTATGGCGAGTGCGTCACGTACGCCCAGCTGGCAGCGATGACTGGGCGACCGAGGGCGTTTCGCGCGGCAGGCTCGGCAAACGCAAAAAACAAAATCCCCATCATCGTGCCCTGCCACAGAGTCGTCGCCTCAAACGGCCTTGGCGGATACAGCGGCGGCGAAGGGCTGGCGACTAAAATTTGGCTTTTGGAGCATGAAGCGAAATTTAAAGATAAGATCTAACGTCTTTTAAATTTGATGGTGCAAATTTGTCCAGACAAGCGCAAATTTGATCGCTTAGTTTCAGTTAAGCTCAAGCCTGACTACACGAAGTGCGGCACCGTTTTTAGTCGGCAAAACGCGAGATAAATTTGCCGACTAAACCTAGCAAATTTACCAAAATCTAAATCTAGCAAGCAAATAAACTCAGCCCGTTTCAAAACTCAAATTTAAACACAAAGTTGCCGATAAATTTGAGGCAAAAATCTATCTGCAAAAAGGCAAATTTGGCTCAAAACCACGTCGCTTTGGCTTTTTGCGCCGTCTTGCCAGGCAGCAAAAATTTTAAAAATAGCAAAATTTATCGCCCAAAACCCCGCTCAAAAACAACAGCCAAAAACATCTCTTAAGCCGGCGCAAACCGCTAAATTTTATTATTTTTACCCTTGGCTTGCGCGAGATCTCTACGATTTAAAAACCATACTATAAACAGAAAAAAAGGCAGCTATTTTTAAGCATGCATAGATCGAATCCATGCGTCTCTGTGGCGTTTGCAGTTCATATTCGTAGCTATATTTGACGTAAACCTTGCCCGCATCGTCTTCTAGCTGCAAAATTCTATTTCCTAGCGGCACTACCTTGCTATATATAACCGCCCTCTTTTTTATGAGCGGTCTATACGACTCGTCATCTCTGCTATCTATGTAGTATGACACCGCCGAGCCGTCATCCAGCCTTAGTTTTAGCTTCCCGTCGCCCTTTAGACCGTAGCTTGCAGACTCCACCGTCCCTACGTTTTTCGTTAGTTCGTTTAGCGGTTTAAAATCGCTATAAAAAATCATATCCTTGATAGTAAACAGGATCAAAGTAAGACACAAACCGACCAAAACCATCAAAAATGCCGAAAAGATACTTCTTAAGGCAGAGCCGTTACCGTAAAATCCCCTTTTTATAAAAACTACATATAAATATGAGTTTTTGATTTTTTCTTTAAATTTCTCCGAATTTAATTCCCGTTACTTGATGCTATTTATCCGCAAAAACCAGCGTAAACACGCCGCTAGCGATCAGTGCGATACCGATCCACTCTCTAAAGCTCGGGCGCTCGCCCAAAAATATAACCGCAAAAACAACGACCAAAACGACGCTAAGCTTATCTACGGGCGCTACCTGCGACGCGGAGCCTATCTGAAGCGCCTTAAAATACGCCAGCCAAGACGCGCCGGTCGCAAGTCCGCTAAGCGTTAAAAATACCCAGTTTCGCGCGCCAAGCTCGCCAAGAGGCTGCCACTTTTTAGCATAGGTTAGAAACAAAATCAGCGCCGCAGTGATAACGAGAGTCCTGATAAAGGTCGCGAAATCTGAGTCGATACCCTCAAGCCCAACCTTGGCGAAAATCGCCGTAAGCGCGGCAAAAACCGCCGAAGCTAGCGCCCATAAAGCCCACTCTTGCATGATTTATCCTTTGCGAAATTATAGTCAAATTTTACGGCAAATTTAGCTCAAAAGGGTACAAATTTAAAATAAAAAATAAGAGAAAGCTGCAAAGCGATTAAAATTTATACTGGTTTTGCTGACATCTTAATGCTGCAAATTTGAACCAAAAATCACCTTAAACCTCAGCGCCGACTTCCTTAAATTTATCCACGAAAAAGGCGATTTTTTCAAACGCTTCTTGCTTTGCGCTTAGATATTTTGGATTTAGAGGGCTCATTTTAGGCAAACTTTCATTTAAATCGGTTCCGTTTGGGCTTGCGTATCCGCGTTTTAACGATACGCTAATATATCTTTTTGCCGCATTTTCGTTTAAATTTAACGAGCTAATCAGTTCTTTTACTTCGCGCAACATCTCACCTTTTGCAAATTTAAAAAATGCCTCAACTACGCCAGCTCTATCTTTTAACTCGTCCAGATCGGTATTATTTATAAAGTCCACTATCAATCCCTCTTTAGAGCGGTTTTCTAGGCTAGCGCGAATGATCCTGCGGATCTCTTCGGTAAGCGCGATCTTATCCTTAATCTTTTTATTGTGCTCGAATATTAACCCCAAAATGTAGTCTAAATTTATCTCCTGCGACCTTAATAAGTCAATCTCAAAAACTACGTCGTCCCAGTCTATCTTTTGCGCCTCTTTGCGTTCGCCGGCTCTTTCTTTTCTTAGCCAGTCTCTTATGTCGTTGTAGGTAGAGCGGTAGTCTTGGAGCGCTCGCATGCTAGGCACTTTTATGCTTTGCATCTCCTGCAAGTCCTCTTCGCTTAGATAAAATTTTTCTTTAAATTCGCGCACAGCATTCTCGTCGTCCAAATTTACCCCTTGCAAAGCCTGCAACGCTGCAAATTCATCATAATTTTGCAGAGCATTTTCTACGCGAAGATACTCGCCAAAAAGCTTAACAAAATCCTTTTTATCCTTTTGCGTTTCTATCGCGCTAGGATCTGCGAAGCGCGTCTCAAGCTCACTCGTAACTTCTAGAAAACCTCGTCTAGCCTCGCCGGTAGCGGCATCGGTAAAGCCCTGCATATATTCTTTATAGCTCTTTTCTAGTATCACGTTTTTGGTGCTATTTTTACCAAAAAGCGTGATGGCATCGATCGTAGCTTGCTGCAAGTCTCTAAAAGTCACGATATTGCCGAAGGTCTTAGTGGCATCTAGGATTCTATTTGTACGAGAAAACGCCTGTATCAAACCGTGATAACGTAAATTTTTATCCACAAATAACGTATTTAAGGTAGGTGCATCAAATCCTGTTAAAAACATACCCACGACTACAAGCAGATCGATCTCTTGCTTCTTCATACGCTCGCTTAAGTCGCGATAATAATCCTGAAACGACCTACCCTCGATGCTAAAATTCGTCCTAAAATAGGCGTTATAATCTTTTATAGCCACATTTAAAAATTCTTTTGAGCTCATATCCATCGTCTCGGGTTCAAAATTTTCGTCCGCTATCTCGCCAACAACGCCTTGCTCTTCGTTTTGCGAAAATGAAAAAATCGTCGCTACTTTCAGCGGTCGCTCTTTGTCTTTTTGCAAATTTTTAAACGCCTCGTAGTATAGCTTCGCGGCCTCGATAGAGCTTACCGCAAACATAGCGTTAAAGCCTTTGCCACTTGCGTTTAGGCGGTGCGTTTTTTGTTTGAAACGATCCAGGATATACTGCGAAATCTCTTTTATACGATCGGGGTGCAAAAATGCCTCTTTACTCTCCGCAGCGCTTAGTTTTAGCTCGTCTTTTTCAGTCTCAAATTCTCTAAATTTAGGCCTTACGTCGTTATAATCAACCTTAAATTTAAGCACTTTTTCATCCCTTACGGCATCGGTTAATATATACGAGTGAAGCTCGCTTCCAAATACGCTTTGCGTCGTCTCCGCTCCTAGCGCATTTTGCGGAAATATCGGCGTACCAGTAAAACCGAACTGAAAAAATCGCTTAAATTTTTTCTTTAAATTTTTCTGTGCCTCGCCAAACTGCGAGCGATGGCACTCGTCAAATATAAAAACGACCTCCTTTTGATATACCGCCAGCTCGCTTTCGCTTTTCATCAGATTATTTAGCTTTTGTATGGTCGTTACGATTATTTTGCCGTCGTCCTTTTCCGTGTTTCGTTTTAGTTCGGCGCAGCTTGCGGAGCCGTTTACGCTATCTTTTGAAAATTTTTGATACTCCTTCATCGTCTGATAGTCTAGATCTTTACGATCTACTACGAAAAAGACCTTATCTATAAAATCAAGCCCCGTAGCGAGCCTCGCTGCCTTAAAGCTGGTTAGCGTTTTGCCTGATCCCGTCGTATGCCAGACATATCCGCCGCCATCCGGCTTTGCGTAGCATTTGCCAAGATGCGAGCTGTTTATCTTCCACAGTATGCGCTCGGTCGCTGCGATCTGATACGGGCGCATGATTAGCAAGGTATCGCTCGCATCAAATACGCAGTATTTTATCAGTATGCTTAAAAGCGTATTTTTGGCTAAAAAAGTCGCGGTGAAATCCTTTATGTCTTTGATGGGATAATTTTTAGAATCCGCCCAATTAATAGTAAAGTCAAAACTATTCTTGTCGCGCTTTGTGGTATTTGCAAAGTACCGCGTATCCGTGCCGTTTGAGATAACGAAAATTTGCAGGTATTTAAATAGCGAATTTGACGCATTAAAGCTCTCTTTGGCATAGCGGTGTATTTGATTGAACGCTTCTCTTATCGCCACGCCACGCTTTTTTAGTTCGATTTGCACGAGCGGCAGGCCGTTTACTAGGATAGTAACGTCGTATCTATTTGCGTGCGCGCCCGTCTGCTCAAATTGATTAATGACTTGCACGCTATTTCGCGCGATATTTTTCTTGTCCAGTAAATATATATTTTGTATATGCCCATCATCAAAAACAAAATCATAAATGTGATTATCTTGGATTTTGCGAGTCTTTTCATTTACGCCGTCGTTTGGCGCATCAAGATATTCGCCAAGCAGCCTAGTCCACTCAGAAGGAGTAAATTTAACCTCGTTTAGGCTTTCCAGTCGCTGCTTTAAATTTTCCAGTAGCTTTGCGGGCGAGTTTATATCTTTTGCATATTCGTAGCCTTGTGCGACTAGGTCGTTTATCAGCTCGCGCTCCATATCCGCTTCACTCTGATAAGTTGACGGCTGGATTATCTTTTCATATTCGTCCAGGACGATAAATTTTGGAGATTCTACTATCGGTTTAGTTTGTGTCATTTGTTTTCCTTTGCTAGTTGCTATTAAAATGATACATGGAGTTAATTTCCTGCATTAAAAATTTTAGCACCCTTTTGTCATTATCAGTTGGCTCAGTACTTTCTTCAGCAGAATGCTTAGAATGGCTTGAAATATTAATCAATCTTGATTCATATGGCCTTGAATCACCGCCAGTGGTATCAGGCAAGAGATCGCCCCAACTTTTATACCCAAGGAAAGTAGAGGTTTTTTCCAAAATATTTCTTAGAAAATTAAAATGGTACTTCTTGATTTGATTATTCTCAATGGCTTTTTCTATCTCGGCTTTTAAATACAGATGATAAGCAAAGGGCGAATCGTTTTCTTGTTCTTCTAAAACATATACCCCGTCTTCATTATTTTTTAAAACAAATTTATAGGCTTTTAGTCCATTGTACAAAACATTATAAAATAGAGGATTATGCGTAGTAATGATAAATTTTATATCAGATTCGCTCCCCTTTATTCTCTCAGCTAAATTCACAGCTATTTCTATTAGATTGTTCTCGTCCAGTGAACTAACTGGGTCGTCTATAAAAATATATTTTAGATCATCAAATTCGTGAGTTGATCGGTTGTCTACTTCAGCAATATTTAATTCATCTATTACTTGTTTTATTAATACATAAAAAATACTCCAAACAAAAATACTTTCTTCTCCTTTTGAAATTTTAATATTATCTTCGGAGGCATTGTCATCTATAAAAGAAAAAGAAACTTCTGAAAAACTTGCATCAAATCTAGGTTCAAGCTTTTTGCCTGCATAAAACTGAAAAGTATCAATAACTTCCCTATCTAATCCTTGTTCTTCAAATATCCATCTAGTAAA
Source organism: Campylobacter sp. (assembly GCF_052170435.1). GTDB lineage: Bacteria > Campylobacterota > Campylobacteria > Campylobacterales > Campylobacteraceae > Campylobacter_A. Next base: position 6,447 of record NZ_JBQNAN010000013.1, on the reverse strand, counting down.
AGAATTTGACTGTATCTTTAATTTCGGCTCAGTATCATTATTCCAATAAAATAAATCCTGCGTAAAGGCATTGTAATAAATAATTTTCTTTTTATCGGAGTAGTCGTTTTCGTCAGTTCTTGGTTCTATTAAATTTTTAAATTCTACAGATAAGCGGGTCTTGCCCGTACCATTAAAAGCATAAATTAATTGTGCTTTTTTATTCAAATTTTTAAGCTTATTTGCTATTTCGTTAAGAGAGCCAGCAAACACTACTATATCTCCTTTTCAATTTCTGTAAAATTTAATAGCTTTTCCCTGTAATACTCATACTGCTTGCGCCTTAGCTCTATCTCGTGCGGCAGACCTTCGCTTATGGAGTTTACGAGCGTATCAAATTTGTCTAAAATTTCGACGATTTTACACTTGGTTTCGATGGACAATACTGGAATTTTAAAATTTTCAGTTATAGATAATGAAATTTGCGGAAGAGCTCCCATACTTGTTGAAGCTCTCCTAAAATAATCTACATTATTCTTTAGATAATAATATAAAAATTTAACGCTAATCTCATTCTCTGATGCATAACCCCACATTTCATTTTTAAAAGTAAAAGGTTTATCGTAATAAATAAAATCAATAACACCTCTAGATTGAACTATTACTGAGGGTACTCTTGTGATGTTTGGGTTTAAAATTTTATCCTCGGTTGTATCTATAACCGTTTTGCCGCCAGCGAAAATGCGAATATCTCCATCAATTACCTCAATATCTCTCATTTTATTTGCTGTTATAGGAGTTCCTCTTATTCTACTAAAAGCTTTTCCAAGTTCTTCAAATTTGACACTATTATCAAAGTTCAAAAGATAGTTATGGTAAAATTCATATTGCTTTTTCCTAGCTGTAAGCTCTGCTGTAAGCTCTGCTGTAAGCTCTGCTGTAAGCAGCGTGAAACAATCCAAAATACGGACTATTTCACGCTGAACTTCCAGGGGAGGTACAGGAATTTTAACTTTATCAATATCGCTTTTGTTGAGCGCAGGAATACTTCCTCTAGCAACCAAAATATCCATATTTTTCTTTTCAATCGACTTTAAAAAATAGAATATAAATTTAGTTAAAACATACTCCTCGTCTTTTGAAGTATAAGGATAGCATAATCCACCAGCCCAAAATTTACAATCAATAAATTTTACAAAACCCGCATATTCGCCTCGTGAGGCAATTGTAAAAGCATTGGCTTCATTATTGTACTTATCATAAAAGCCGTAGTAATCCCTACTTGAATTAACAACGGGATATGCTCCTTTGTCCACTAAATCTTCTTGTTTAAGCGTGCCTTTTGCTAAACTCTTGCAAATAACTCCAAGTTCATCAAATTTTACCCCTTCAGAGTAAAATTCATTTATCAAATCAAAAATTTTACTCATTTCTTGCCTTTGTTTTTTAGCTTTAAATTTATACTTTTGACGGCGTTTATATATTCTTTCTCGACCGGAGTTAGGTTGTTTTGTCGGTATTTTGCATATTCGGTGTCAACTTTTTTCATAGCCTCGCTATGGCTTACCGAGCCGGCATTTTGCAAAACACCTTTGCCGTAAAGGCTAAATTTATCCAGCTCGCTTACCCAATCTTTCATATACATCGGCTCGCGCTCGTGCGCCTTCATCTCGGCAAGATCGAAAAACGCCGAAACCAAGCGGTTTAATCTAAAAATCTCATCCTCGCTTAGGTAATTTTTCGCCGTTTTAGCCTCGTTTAGCGTCGGCGTTTGGCCTTTAAAATTCGTAAGCCCCATAAATTCTTTATCGCCGTTTACTCTACTAAAAATAATCTCGGAGGCGGTTTGCTCGCTAACGGCGTAATGAAGCTTGTTTTGAACTATTTTAAAAAATTTAATACTCTCGTCGCTTTTTGGATCGTAGTCATAGCTAGTGGCGTAAAGGTCGAGTACTTGGCGATATATCGCTTTTTCGCTACTACGGATATCGCGAATGCGTTCAATCAACTCTTTGAAATAATCGCCGCCGCCCGTGCTTTTTAAGCGTTCGTCGTCAAGTACAAAACCTTTTTTTATATATTCTCCTAAGCACTGCGTCGCCCACTGACGAAACTGCGTACCGCGAGATGAACGAACGCGGTAACCTACGGCTATAATCAAAGGCAAAGGATAATAAGCCATTTTACGCTTTATATTGCGCCCGCCTTCATTTTGAACTGTCAACTGAAAGTTGACAGTTGCTTTTTCATCTATCTCATTTTCTAAAAAAATAGCCTTTATATGCTTGCTAATATTTTGTTTAGTCGTCTGATAAAGTTCCGCGATTTCAAGTTGCGTCAGCCAAAGCTGTTCATCAAATTTTTGCAAAGAAAATTTTGACTTGCCGTCGCTTGCCGTGTAAATAATAGCTTTCATATTTCGCCGCCCGAATTTATTTCCGCAACGATTTCGTCGATTTGTTCGCGTAAATTTGAAATTTTGGCTACCGTTTGTTTTATTTGCAAATTTAACTCGTCTATATTAATAACCTCGCGCGTATCTTTTGCCTCGACGTAAGAGCTTACGGCTAGATTATAGTCGTTTTGGGCTATTTTTTCATTATCTACGAGTGCACATACATGGGCAATATCTTCTTTTTTAACAAAAATTTCTATTATTTTCGCAATGTGTTCGTCTGTCAAAATGTTTGTTTTTTTATCGTAAAGATCGCTAGCGTCAATAAACTGCGTTTTAGTCTCTGTTTTATGTTTTGAAAGAACAAGGATATTAACAGCTATCGGAGTGCCGTAGAAAAGATTTGGCGCGAGCGCGATGACGGTCTCAACGAAATTTTCTTTTACGAGATATTCGCGGATCTTTTTTTCCGCACCGCCTCTATAAAAAATACCCGGAAAACTAACTATCGCGGCCCTACCTTTTGCCGAAAGATAGCTAAGCGCGTGCAAGATAAAGGCAAAATCCGCCTTGCTTTTAGGGGCTAGCACGCCGGCAGGCGCAAATCTATGGTCATTTATCAACGTCGGATCGTCGCTACCGATCCAGTTGATAGAGTACGGAGGATTTGAAACGATAGCATCAAAAGGTCTGTCATCTTGAAGCTTCGGGTCTAGTAGCGTATCGCCAAGCTCTATGTGAAATTTAGAGTAGTTAACGTTGTGTAAAAACATATTCATACGCGCTAGATTGTATGTCGTGTGATTTATCTCCTGACCGAAAAATCCATCCTCAACCTCATGTTTGTCAAAACGCTTTTTAGCCTGCAAAAGTAGCGAGCCCGAGCCGCATGCTGGATCATAAATTTTATTTACGCGCTCTTGTCCGTGCATAGCAAGCGCGGCGATGAGCTTTGAGACATTTTGCGGAGTGAAAAATTCACCGCCGGATTTGCCTGCATTTGCGGCATATTTTGAAATGAGGAACTCGTACGCATCGCCAAAAAGATCGATATGATTGTCCTTAAAATCGCCAAAATCAAGTTCGGCCACACCTTTTAAAACCGCTGCGAGTCGCCTATTTTTCTCGGCAACGCTGTTTCCTAACCGGTTGCTCGTAGTATCAAAATCAGCAAAAAGCCCCTTTATGTCCTGCTCCGACTCATATCCAGCCGCAGAACCTTCGATACTTTTAAAAATTTGATCTAAATCAGTATTTAAATTTGCATTATTGTCGGCATTTTTTAATACATTTTTAAATAGCTGACTAGGGTAGATAAAATATCCCTTCGTCACAATGGTATCATGCTTTATCGCTTCAAGCTCCGGTGAATCGTCAGGCAAGCTTGCATAGTCAAAATCATCATCGTCGCCCTCTATGTAATCCGTAAAATTCTCGCTGATAAATCTGTAAAATAGCGTACCAAGGACGTATTGTTTAAAGTCCCAGCCGTCAACAGCACCTCTTACTTCATTTGCAATACTCCAAATTTGGTTTTGCAAGGCCTTGCGCTGCGTCTCTTCACTCATTTTTTACTCCTGAGTTTTTAATGCTTATTTTAACCATAAAATGATAATTTTTTAATTATACGAAGGTTTTTGTAGTATTAAATTTTTGTTTTAGAAAAACAGTAAAATTTATTTGGAATGTAATTTTATAAACTAGCTTTTGTTTTAAATTTAAATAAATAGAATTAAAAGTAGGCATAAAAAACGAGAGATCAAATTTAGTAGCGCCTCGCAGCCAAAATAAAAGGAGTCAAATCAAAACGGCAAGCCAAATTTATCCAAACTTGCCGTTTTGATGGAGTTGATTAAAATTTCTTTTTCCTAACGTCTTCTACGATAGCTTTTGCCATGTTGTCCACTTCGCTAGTTACCCTGCTCGTGGCGTTGGCTATATTAACGTTTTGTTTAGTGAGCTCATCGACCTGGGCAATGCTTTGATTTATCATATTTATAGCTTCGCTTTGCTCTTTGATGTTTTCGCTCATCTCGTTGATCCCTTGAGCCAGGACGTTTGTGTTGGCTTCGATTTCGCCGAGACTCTTTTGAGTGCGTTCGGCAAGCTTTCTAACCTCATCGGCCACGACGGCAAAGCCGCGTCCGTGCTCGCCTGCGCGCGCCGCCTCGATGGCTGCATTAAGTGCTAGCAAATTCGTCTGATCGGCGATGTCGCGGATGATCACGATGATATGCTTGATCTCATCGCTTTGCCTAATGACGTCGACGGTTTTTTGACTAATAGCGTTCATCGAGCTACTCATCTGCTCTACGGCTGCGGCGCTTTCTTGGAGAGAATTTGACTGCGTGCTAGCGCCCTGAGCTACTTGCTTCATGGATTCGTCTAGCATATGGACTTTTTCTTCTAAAATTTGAGCTTTTTCTAGGTTAAACGCGAGCATACCGGCTATCTCTTCGCCAAGTTCGTTCGTAACGAGCTCGACGTCGCCTTTGGCGTCTGCGATCCTTGACGTGAAATCAGATTTTCTAAAATCGTTAAAAGCTTTTTGGATCACGTTTAGATCGCTACCGACTTTGTGCTCCAAAACATCTAGCATTTTATTTAAAACGTCTTTTAGCTCGACTAGTTTCGGATTGGCCGGGTTGTCGGTTATCCTAGCTCTTAAATTTCCGTTTTCTATCTGTTTTGCAGCCTCTACGGACTGAGATACCGCTCTAGCGTCTTGGCTGGCGTTGTCGCAAATTTTAGCTATATTGTCGTTTATTAGCTTGCTCATTACGCCAAATTCGTCTTTTGTGTTTACTTTTGAGACGACAGGCTCTTTTGTCTCAAAATTTAAAAATTTAAAGAAGCTAATCAAAGCGCTAGTGATCGTATTGATCGGGCTAAGTGATCTTTTGAGCAAGAAATGTACGATTGCCGATAAAACGACTATAAATATAGCAGCCAAGATAAGCTGAATCTTTAAGATAGGCAATGTATGCGAGGTAAAGATATTTTGATCCATCGCCGTTACAGCAAGCCAGCCTTTATCGTTTAGCTCCAGCATATAGGCGTAAACGTCCTCGTTTTTATTGTTTTTATACGCTACCAGTCCGTTTTCATCAAATTTCTTTTCTTGGTATTGCTTGATGAGGCTTTTGGCTATATCATGAGGTTTGCCGACTAGATCTTTGTCTGGGTGTATGATGATATTGCCGTTTTTATCGACGACGAAAGCGTAACTGTATTCGGTTTTGCTGATTTGAGATATGTTATCGCTTAGCGCCTCGATAGATGCGTCTATACCGGTCACTCCGACGTTTTTGATAGGCGCGGCAAATGTTATAACCATCGCATTTAATGAAGCGGCCATATATGGATCGGTATAGGTCGGCCTGCCTTCGGCTTTAGCTTGCTTGTACCAGCCTCTTACCCTCGGATCGTATCCTGCTTTGTTTTGGCCGTTTGATCTAAACATAGCACCGTCCTCATATCCGGCATAAATGAGAGATATTTCTTTTCCGGATACGGCTTTTGCCTGAGATAAAGCGAAATTTATACCGTCCGCGTTTCTTTCGCCGTCGCTTTTTTCGGCTATTTTAGCTAGGCTCTCGGCCATCTTTTCTATGGCGTATTGATTGCTCTCAAAAAAGTTAGTCAACATGACTTTAACGTCTTTTAAAATTTGCTTTTGAGTTTGAATCACTAGGTCTATGGTTTTGTCGTGAGCCGTATTGTAGCTAGCTAAAGATATCGCAGAAAACGATATAAAAAGCGCCAGGATGAGCATCAACGATATTTTATTCGCGATTGAGCGCATTTACTTTCCCCTTTTTATAAAATTTAAAGGCGCGATTTTATAACTTTTCGTATTAAATAATACTATTTTTAAAATTATAAATTAGATATTAAATAATAATTTAAGGTTTTGATTTTTTATTTTATCTGGGTTAAATCAGCAGCAAGAGCCAAATTTAGGGGGCCAAACCCCCTAAATTTGACATTCTAAATTTAAAATTTATTTTTCCTAACGTCCGCGACGATATTTTTAGCCATATCGTCGATCTGCAAGGTGATATCGTTTGTGG
>NZ_JBQNAN010000012.1:0-55849 GCF_052170435.1 Campylobacter sp. | reverse complement strand
CAAATAGCGAAAGAGCGACGATAAACACCGCGGCTAATATAAGCTGAGCTTTTAAAAGCGGTAAAGTGTTGCTAGAAAAGGTATCCGCGCCGATAGCGGCAACTACTAGCCAGCCTTGTTCGTTGATAGGTATGAGCTTGGCCGTTACGCTCTCGCCTTTGTAGTTGACGTATGGGATCAGGCCGTTTTCGTCAAATTTCTTTTCCGCGTATTGTTTTGATAGATACAGCGTAGACTCGACTGCTTTACCGATATTATCAGGGTTTGAGTGCATTAGCATGACGCCGTCTTTATTCATCAGATAAACATAGCCGTATTCGGTCTTACCCATATCTAAAATTTTCTTGCTTAGAGCGTCTATTTTTAGGTCTATCGCCGCTACGCCCGCAAATTTACCGCCCTCGTTTACCGGCACGGCAAAGGTCATAACTAGGCTTTGACTCATAGCATCGATATAAGGCTCGGTATAAATAGCCCTATTTGCCGCTTTCGTATCCATATACCAGCCGCGTTTACGAGGGTCGTAATTATCCTTTTCAGGAGTTAACTTGTTATTTGATGATTGAAAATGACTTCCGTCGACTTCTCTACCGAAATAAATATCGCCCACCACCGAATTTGACCTATCTTTTTCTAGTACCAATGTTTTTAACAGCTCTTCTTCGCTATATTGTGCTTTTTGTATGCTGGTTCCGAGCTTTTTTACTATATCGGTATAGTCTTTAAAAAACGAATCCGTGACCGCGTCGACGTCTTTTAAAATTTGAGCCTGATTTTGGCTAACGAGCTGAACGACCTTATTCTCGGCCGTATAATAACTAACCGCCGAAATAGCGGTAAACGAAACAATCAGCGCGACGATGAGCATCACGGCTATCTTGTTCGTGATTGACCTAAACATAAACGCTTCCTTTACAAATTTAAATTCAAAATAAACGTTAATTATAGCTTACAATAGTAAAACGGTGCTTAATCTTTAAATTTTATCTCTTGCGCTACCGATAAATTTGTTTTTTGGAGTAAAATTTAGGTCAAATTTGCAAAAAAAGGTATTTTATGTTTAAGGCTTTTAGAATTTACGATTTTATCAAAGATAACGAAAGCAGCGATTTTTACGGCGTATTCGTCGATAGGCTATATCCTCGCGGCGTAAAAAAGGAGATATTTAGCTCGTTTTTGTGGTTAAAATCGGTCACGCCTTCAAACGATCTTAGAGCGTGGTTTCATGAAGATAGAGAGAGGAGATTTAGCGAATTTAGGCTCAAATTTAAAAGCGAGCTTGCAAACGAGGAAGCGGCGATGGGACTAAAAAAGCTAAAATCGTTAGAAAAAATCCACGGCAAAATCGCGCTGCTAACGGCGACGAAGGATATAAATTTAAGCCACGTTACGGTGATTTTGGAAGCGCTTAAAGAGAGGGATTAAATTTTACTTTGGCGGCACAACTTTCAAATTTAAGTCAAAAGCGGCAATTTTACGGCGATAAATTTAAAAAGATAGAGCGGCGTCTTGCAAACTAAAACGCCGCATTAGTATAATTAGAAGCGTTGTCCGATGGTAAATTCAAACGTGCTGGTATCGTCGCTATCCTGCTTGTTAAGCGGTTTAGCAAAGATAAGCTGAAGCGGTCCCATCGGCGTCACCCACTCGATACCCACGCCGGCGCTATATCTACTGATACGTCCGTCAATATACTCGTATCCGGCCCTTCTTTGTACGTGCTTGCCCTCTATGACGCCGTAGTCAACAAACATCACGCCGCGCATTTTTACGCGCTCTATGATCGGGAAGCTAAGCTCGGCCGAGCTATTAAACGAGATAGTGCCACCCGTCTCGTACCATTGGCCGTTTAGGGCTTTGACCTTTGGCGAAACCGTCCTGCTCTCAAATCCGCGTAAATTTCTGATGCCGCCCAGGTATAGCTTTTCGTTGATCGGTATGTATCCGCGATCCCAAATTTTACCAAAGCTTGATTTAAATCTGAAAATAAGGTCGTAGTCCACCCACTCTCTGATGCCTTGATACCAGTTGAAATTCGTTCTGCTCTTTAAAAATTTCTCGTCACCGCCCACGCCCGCAAACTCTAGGCTAGTGCTTGCGATGATACCGGTACGAGGTAGATAATAATCATCCGTGCTGTTATACGTGATAGACGGGATGAGGGAGCTTTTGATACTTTTGCCGTCTTTATAGCCGACGCTTTTTAGCACGTCGCTAAGTCCGCTGATACGGCTTTGCTCGATAACATAGCCTAAAGACGCGCTTAAATTTCTAGTTAGCTTTCTACCTAGTACCAAATTTAGACCGTATGATTTCTCGTCGTAGTTATTCCAGTCGTAGTCGTTAGCGTATAGCGTGCCGCCCAGGCTGTACTCGGAGTCGAAAAGACGCGGGTTAGTTAGGCCTATCTGGCCTGAGAGCTCGTTGTCGCTTCTATCGACGCTTATGACGCCTTTCATACCGCTACCAAACACGTTCGTATCGGATAAGCTCGCGTTAAGCAGTAATCCGTCCGAGCTACCGTAGCCGATACCGCCGCTGATCGAGCCGGTGGAGGCCTCTTTTACTTTTACGAGTAGATCGACTTGATTTTCTCCGACGCGTTGCTCTTCGATCTCGACCTCGTCAAAGTAGCTCGTTCTCTTTAGCGCGTCCTTGCTATCTTGCAGGTCGGTTCTGCTATATAAATTTCCCTCCGTGAGGTATAGCTCACGCCTGACGACTCTATCTACGGTTCTATCGTTACCTGAAATTTGCACGTTTCTTATATATACTTTTTCGTCCGGCACGACCTCGTAGACGATACTTACGGTCTTATCCTCGACGTTTTTCTCGGTTTTTGGATTTATCCTTACAAATGCATAGCCCTTATCCGCTACCATATCGTCGAGCTTTTTCATGTCTTGCCTTAGGCGAGCAGAGTTCATCACGTCGCCGCCCTCTAGCCTAAAGTCTTTTAAAATTTTCTCTTTATCAAGCTCTAAAAACTCAGGCGCCTCGATATCTACGCTAGATACCCTATACTGCTCGCCCTCGGTCACGTAGTAGGTGAGGTCTGCGGTGTAGTTATCCATATAAGCGTTTAGATACGGGTTTGAGACGGTAGCGTCTAGGTAGCCTTTTTGGTAGTATTTGTCTTGGATTCTCGCAGGATCGTTTGGTAGCTCAAAAAGTTTGACCTTACCGTCGTTTCTGCCCCACATCCAGCCCATAAATTCGCGCTCTTTATTAGCCACCACAGGCTCGATGTCGCCGTAGTCAAAAAGCTTTGCGCCGACTAAATTTACGTTTTCTATTATGATATTCTCGCCGCGGTTTATGTTCATCGTGACAAAAAGGCTGCTTTCATTGCCCGCTACCGGCTCTTTGGTTACGTCTACGATAGTGTCGAAGTATCCTTTTGACTCATAATACTGCCTGATACGCTCTTTTGCACGCTCGATGGCCAGCTCGTCGTACATGTTTCCTTGTTTGATATTGATTAGCCCGTCGATAGCGGTTTTATCGTTGGTCACTACGCCCTTGATATCGATACGAGCGATGCTAGGCTTTTCTTTTACCGTTACGGTCACGTCGCCGCCCTCGTTTTCGATATAGATATCGTCAAAATAACCCTGCCTAAAGAGCTTTGCGATCGCCCTATCCGTACTATCGCCGCTTAGCTCGTCGCCGACTTTTAACCCCATTATCTCCTTTGCCGTTTCGGGAGACAGACGGACGAGACCTTTAAAATTTATGGAAGTTATCTGCTGGGCATTTGCCAAAACAGCACCCAGAAGTAGTAGAAAAACGCTTTTTTTCATTTATTTAACCTAAAAGTGATGATAAGGCTGTATAATAGCACATTTTATTTTTAAACAATATAAATTTAAAAGGCGAATTTATGAAAATCGGTATCGTAGGCCTAGGACTCATCGGCGGCTCGCTAGGTCTTAGCCTAAAAAACGAAAAACTAATCAGCTGCGTTAGCGGCATGGATCTAAGCAAAGAGCACGAAGAGCAGGCGATCAAGCTCGGTCTCGTGCATGAAATTTTGACGCTTGAGCAGATGAAGCAAAAGTGCGATATGATATTTCTAGCCATCCCAGTCGAAGGCATCATAAAAATCGTCAAAGAATTTGAAGGTATCGGCGAAAACACGACCATCGTAGATCTAGGTAGCACCAAGCAAAAAATAATCGAAGCCGTGCCCGAGAGCATCAGGCAAAATTTCATCCCAGCTCACCCGATGGCGGGCACCGAGTACTCCGGTCCGACCGCAGCTTTTTCGGGGCTTTTTAAAGATGCCGTCGTAGCTATCTGCGACTTTAAAGAAAGCGGCGAGATGCACGTCAAGCGCTCGGTCGAGCTCTTTTCGCACCTGGGTATGAAGATTATCTTCATGAGCGCAGCAGAGCACGATCATCACGCCAGCGTCATCTCTCACCTACCCCACGCTATCAGCTTTTCGCTAGCTAGCAGCGTGCTAAAAAAGGAAAACAAAAAAAATATCATCGCGCTAAGCGGCACGGGATTTAACGGCATGATCAGGATCGCCAAAAGCTCGCCCGTGATGTGGACGGATATCTTTAAACAAAACAAACAAAATTTGATAAATTCGATAGACCTTTTCAAAAAAGAGCTGGACGAATGCGAAAATTTAATCAAAAACGAGCAGTGGGACGAGCTGCGAGAATGGATGGGCGAAGCTAGAAAAATACGCGAAATTTTATAAATTCAGAGGCAAATTTACCTTAAATTTATCGCTTTTTAGTAAAATCGGTCTCTTTAAGATTTAGGAGATTTTTATGAGAAGACGCGACAATCCGAATTTGATATTTTTCGGCGTTATTATTTTGCTTTTAGTTGCGGCGATAGCTTTTTTATTTACATCAAAAACGTTTGAACGCGAAGCACCGAGCATAGCCATCTCAGATCAAATTTACTGGAACCTAACCTCGCCTCTACCGATCAAAATCACCGACGAAGGCGGCGTAAAATCAGTCAAAATTTCACTCGTAGACGAAAAAGGCAGCGTAAATTTGCTAACTCAAAAATTTGAAGCGCCGTCTGAAATCGTCGATTTAAATTTAACCTTTCCTAAAACGGGATTTGGCGCGCAAAAAGATATCTATAACATCGTAATCGAGGCCACAGATACTAGCAAATGGGGATTTTTCCTCGGCAACACGCAAAAAAAAGAGGTCAAAATCACCGTCGATAACAAAAAACCCGACGTAAACATCCTAAATCACTCCTACGCCATCACTAAAGGCGGTAGCGCGACGGTCGTGTTTAAGGCGACTGACGAGATGCTAAAAGAGGTCTATATCGAGACGAACTACGGCAAGAAATTTATACCGAGCAAATTCGTAAAAGACGGCTACTACGCTTCTTTAGTGGCTTGGCCGGCGCAGCAAGGCTCGTTTAGCGCCGACGTCGTGGCGCTTGACGCGGCGGGAAATATAACCAAAAGCAAGATAAGATTTTTCTACCAAGACAAAAAATACCGCACCTCAAAGATAAAACTAGACGGTCAAAGTAGATTTTTAAACGAAAAAATCCCGGAACTAGCGCAGCAATACGCCAAAAACTACGACGCTATGAGCAATCTGGAAAAGATGAAGTTCGTCAATGAAAATCTCCGCGAGGCAAATGAGAAAATAATCTCGCAAATCGCCGCAAAAGTCGAGATAGACGCTGCGGAAAATTTTAGCGTAAATAAATTTTACCCGCTAAAAAACGGCAAAGCGGTAGCGAGCTTTGGCGACCACAGATATTATACATTTGAGGATAAAGACGTCAGCGAAAGTTGGCACATGGGTATCGACCTAGCCTCGACGCAAAAAGCCGACATCGTCGCTAATAACGACGGCACGGTCGAATTTGCCGCAGATAACGGCATCTATGGGCGCAACATCCTGATAAACCACGGATTCGGGCTATTTTCGCTCTATGGACACTGCAGTTCGCTAAACGTCAAAGCAGGCGACTCGGTCAAGGCGGGCGACGTCATCGCAAACACGGGCGTTACGGGTCTAGCGATGGGTGATCACTTGCACTTTGGCATGCTAGTTCAAGGCATAGAAGTGCGTCCGGAGGAGTGGATGGATAACGGCTGGATGAAAGATAACGTAACCGGAGTTTTGAACGCGGCTAAAAAAATGGTCGAATAAATTTGCCATTTTGTTGTAAATTTGTTGTATAATGGCAAGAATAAGAAAAATAAGGGCGAAATTTTGAAACAAACAACTATAAAATCAGCCGTAGAAGGCGTAGGTATCGGGCTTCACAAGGGCGAACCGATAAAAATCACGCTTGAGCCGCTCGGGGCAAATTCGGGAATAATATTTTACAGAAAAGACCTCGGAGTGAGCTTTAAAGCGGAGCCAAAAAACGTGATAAATACTCAAATGGCAACCGTAATCGGCGGGAAAGAGGGCTACATCTCGACGATCGAGCATCTCCTTAGCGCGATAAACGGCTACGGCATTGACAATATCCGCATAGTCCTAGATGCCAACGAAGTGCCGGTAATGGACGGCTCGGCGATAAGCTACTGCATGATGCTGGATGAAGCGGGCACGGCTGAGCTAGACGCGGATAAAAAAGTAATCGTAATCAAGCGCCCAGTAGAAGTAAACAAAAACGGAAAATTCGCCAGAGTAACGCCGTCGAATAACCCGAAATTCGACTTTACTATCAAATTTGCCCACCCGATAATCGGCGAGCAAAATTACGTATTCGAGTTTAGCAAACAAGCCTACATCGAAGAGATCGCGCGTGCAAGGACGTTTGGATTTTTAAAAGACGTGCAGATGCTAAGGGCGCAAAATTTAGCCCTCGGCGGTAGCCTAGATAACGCCGTAGTTATCGACGATAATAAAATTTTAAATCCTGAAGGCCTGCGCTTTGAAAACGAATTCGTTCGTCATAAAATTTTAGACGCTATCGGCGATCTAAGCCTGATGGGCGCGCCTTTGATGGCTGATTATACGAGCTTTGCGGGTAGCCACGAGCTAAACCACGAGCTAACGCTGGCTATCCTAAGCGACGATAAAAACTACGAAATCGTCACGCTAAAAGGCGATTTCGCGCGCGAGTACCAAAAGGTATTTGCATAAAAAATATCCAAATTTTAGTTATCGCTCTTAGCTCGCCGCTAATCGTCGGCATTTATGACGAAAACGGCGAGCTTATAGAGCAAATTTCTAGCGAAGAAAAATCCGACGTCTCTCTCGTAAAAATAATGGACGAGATCTTAAACGGCGGCAAATTTAATCTACGAAAAATTATCTACGCAAATGGCCCTGGAAGCTTTATGGGCGCAAAAGTCGCCTATGTCGTTCTAAAGACGATTAGCATCGTAAAAGAGTGCGAATTTTATGCGGTTAGCGGTTTTGAGCTAAACGGCGGCGCACCGATACGGGCAAATAAAAACTTAAGTTTCGTAGATACGCCCGAAGGCGTCAAACTACAAAAAGCGCAAGCGGGCGAATTTGGCTTACCGCAAAATTTAGCCGTTTTAAATCTAAATTTAGATACTCTACCAAATTACGTTATACAAGCCGTTTAGGAGATTTTTTGCAAATTTTAGTTCCCGCCACGAGCGCAAACATTGGCCCCGGTTTTGACGCCCTAGGACTTGCCTTAGAGCTACACAACACAGTCGAGATAACGAGGGCAAACTTCGCCTCCGTGAGCATTTTGGGCGAAGGCAAAGACAACGCGCTTCTTAAAAAAAACAACATTTTTTTATCTATTTTCAATGAAATTTACGCCAAACTAACGGGCAAAAAAGATACTTTTCGCATGATTTTTACCAATCAAATCCCGTTTTCCCGCGGACTTGGAAGCTCCTCTGCGGTCATCACTTCCGCCATCGCGGCAGCCTACGCGGCAGCGGGATTTAAGGCGGATAAAAATGCTATTTTAAACCAAGCTCTAGTTTACGAAAACCACCCCGACAACATCGCTCCGGCGACGCTTGGTGGTTTTGTTAGCTCCGTCGTTGAAAACGGCAAGGTAAAATCTCTAAAAAAACCTTTAAGCGCCGATATCAAAGCCGTCGTCGTGATCCCGGATAAGCCGATGAGCACGAACGAATCTCGCGCCAAGCTGCCTAAAAATTTCACTATGAGCGAGTGCGTTAGCAACCTCTCTCACGCCGCATTTCTCACGGCTTGCTTTTTTAGCGAAAATTACGAACTTTTAAGGACGGCGGCAAAAGACGTCATGCACGAGCAAATCCGCATGCAAAGCCTACCCGAGCTCTTTGAAGTGCGCAAGATAGCCTACGAAAACAGCGCGCTTTTAAGCACGCTTTCAGGTAGCGGATCGAGCTTTTTAAATATCGTTTACGCGGGCGATGCGGTAAATTTAAAACAAAAACTGCAAGATAAATTTAAGAGCTTTCGAGTTGAAATTTTTAATTTCGACAACGACGGGATAAAAATCCTACAAAGCTAAAAAAAAGCTAAAAGAAGTTATAATAATGGCTCAAAAATTTATCCCTATCAGGACGTGCGTGGTCTGCAAAAAGCGCTTTGAACAGCAAATTTTGCGTAGATACAGACTGATAAATTCTTCGCTATTTTTCGGAAACGGAAACGGACGCAGCTTTTATCTTTGCGAGGAATGTCTAAAAAAAGACGAGAAAATTTTAAGAAAATCGCTCGGAAGAGTCGCAGGCAGCTTTATAGCGACGCTACAAAACGGGCAAAATTTAAAGGAGATACTCTTAAATGGGGACTGTTCGAATTTCAGAGATAGCAAATGAGCTCGGCTACAATAGCAAAGAGGTTTTAGAAAAGGCTATTGAGCTTGGGCTAAAGGTCAAAACGCACTCGAGCGGCGTTAGTCCTGAAGAAGCGGAGGCGCTATACACCTACATCCAAACCGGCGAGATCCCCGAAGCTCTCAAGAAAAAACCGGAAAAGAAAAAACCGACCGTCAAAAAGGCGGAAACTAAAGAGAGCAAAGAGGAAAAAGAAAGTAAACCTAAAGAGGTCAAAAAATCAAGCGCCGCAAAAGAAGAAAAGCCTTTGCCGAAAGAAAAAATAGAAACAAAAAACGACGAAAAATCCGAAAAAGAACAAAAAACAGTCACTCAAAAACCGGCAGAAAAAGCGCCGGAGCCAAGAATGCAAGTAGCGCCAAAAGAGGAACCAAAGGTCCAGCCTGCCGCCGAGCCGGTCCAGCCAAAAGAGAGCCTAGCCGACGTTAGCCTACAAAAAAGACGCGGTCTAGTCATCGTAAAAAAGAAAAAAGACGAGCAGCCCGCACCTAGAGCAAGCGAGAGAAAAGAGTCTGCGCCGGCGCTAAATTTGGAAAGTATGTTTAAATTTAGCGATGAAAAAATCGAGCGCAAAAAGAAAAAAGAGAAAAAACCGGTCATCGCAACTAAAAAAGACGGTGCCACCAAGATGGATCTGCTCGGCGACCGCGACATGGCCGACATCGTAATAGACGATGAAGACGTAGTTATATTGCCTGATTTTTCAGTGCGAACGCAAACTCCGGAGCCTCAAAAAACAAAACAACCGACAAATACTGGCTACAAGCCGGTATTAAATACCTCGGTAAGTTCGTTTCTAGAGCAAGGCACTGCGCGCAGGCCTCGCAAAAAACATAAAAAATCTCAACGAGCCGACCATAACGGCGAATCGGTAACCTACGTCGAGATACCAAAAGAGATCCGCCTATACGAATTTGCCGATAAAATAAACAAGCAACCGAGCGAAGTCATCGGCAAGCTCTTTATGCTCGGTATGATGACGACCAAAAACGATTTCCTAGACGAGGATGCGATAGAAATTTTGGCCGATGAGTTCGGTATCGAGGTAAATATCGTCGATACGCAAGAAGCGTTTGACTACGTTAAGGCCTACGACGAAGAAGAGGAGCAGCTAGATGATTCAAATTTGACTGTCCGTGCTCCCGTTATCACCATCATGGGTCACGTCGACCACGGCAAAACCTCGCTACTAGACTATATCAGAAGCTCGCGCGTAGCAGCGGGCGAAGCCGGCGGCATCACGCAACACGTTGGCGCCTATATGGTAAACAAAAACGGCAAAAACATTACCTTTATCGACACTCCGGGCCACGAGGCTTTCACGGCTATGCGCGCTAGAGGAGCTAAGATCACCGATATCGTTATCATCGTGGTCGCAGCCGACGACGGCGTAAAACCGCAAACCAAAGAAGCCGTGAGCCACGCAAAAGCCGCCGGCGTACCGATCATCATCGCGATAAACAAGATGGATAAAGAGGCAGCAAACCCAGACAAAGTAAAAAGCGAGCTAGCCGAGCTAGATATCCTATCTACCGACTGGGGCGGCACGTACGAGTTCGTACCGATCTCGGCAAAGATGGGTATGGGTATAGACGATCTACTTGAGATCGTACTCTTGCAGGCTGAAATTTTAGAACTGAAAGCAAACGCAAAGGCTAACGCGAAAGCGGCAATAATAGAAAGTTCGCAGCAAAAAGGCCGCGGTCCGGTAGCTACGGTTATCGTAGAAAACGGCACCCTAAGAGTCGGCGATATCGTGGTCGCAGGCGTTGCGTACGGTAAGATAAGAAGCATAACCGACGATCAGGGCAAAATTTTAAAAGAGATAAAACCGGGCGAATGCGGCGTGATAATGGGCCTTAGCGAAATTCCTGAAGCCGGCGAAACGCTAATAAGCGTCAAAACCGACAAAGAAGCTCGCGAGTACGCACAGAAAAAGGCTGAATACCTACGCCAAAAAGAGCTTAGCAAAACAACAAAAGTAAGCCTGGAAGAGCTTAGCGAAAAGATCGCCGAGGGCGAGCTAAAATCGCTCCCTGTCATCGTAAAAGCCGATGTGGGCGGCTCGCTAGAAGCCATCAAGGCAAGCCTAGAAAAACTTCGCAACGACGAGATAAAAGTAAATATCATCCACTCAGGCGTGGGCGGCATTACCCAAAGCGACGTGGAGTTAGCCAGAGCGAGCGAAAACTCCGTGATTTTAGGCTTTAACATAAGGCCGACGGGCGAAGTGAAAGAAAAAGCCAAAGAAAGCGGCGTCGAGATCAAAACCTATAACGTCATCTATAACCTGATCGACGACGTCAAGGCGATCCTAAGCGGTCTAATGTCGCCTGTCATCCACGAGGAGCAGCTCGGTCAAGCACAAGTACGCCAAGTCATCAACGTCCCTAAAGTAGGCGCGATCGCAGGCTGCATGGTGACCGAAGGCACGATAAACCGCGGTGCGAAAATCCGCCTGATCAGAAACGGCGTGGTCGTACACGAGGGCACGGTGAGCTCGCTAAAACGCTTCAAAGACGACGTGAGAGAGGTTGCTCGCGGCTTTGAGTGCGGCGTGGGTATAGACGGCTACAACGACATCAGAGAGGGCGACTACATAGAGAGCTTTAAAGAAGTAGAGGAGCAAGCTAGCCTATGAACCCCTCGGAGATAAAACGCCTGCGCACGCAAAGCGTATTAAAAGAACTGCTGCCTGAGGCTCTATCTACGCTTGAGGACGAGCTTTTGCGCGGGCTTTGCGTAACCGACGTCGAGTGTAAAAAGGGCAGATACGACGCGTTCGTATACCTTGATAAAATGATGTTCGACGAGCGCGAGCAGGCCTATATACTAGACCGCCTAAAGCGCGTATCAAAGCACCTGCAAAACCACTGCATGGCGGCTGAGGGCTGGTATAGGGCGCCCAATTTTCACTTCAAATTCGACGACAGGCTCGAGTACCAAAACCATATGGACGATTTGTTTGAAAAAATCTCAGAGGATCTAAACAAAAATGCAAAATCTTGAAAATCTGATCTCGCAGTGCGGCGTGCAGCTCTACGACGTCGAGGTCGCGAACGAAAACGGCAGAGCGATCTATAGGATCTATATCGCAAAGCCCGGCGGCGTAAATTTAGACGACTGCGAAAAGGTTTCGCGCCTACTCTCGCCGATATTTGACGTCGAGCCGCCGCTTAGCGGAGACTACGTGCTAGAGGTTAGCTCGCCCGGACTTGAGCGAAAGCTAGAAAAACCGAGCCATTTTATCTCAAGCGTCGGCGAACTAGCTAAAATCTCGGCCGAAGTAGACGGCGAAAATAAAAAGCTAAAAGGCAAAATCATATCCGCCGATGACGATGAGATCTCGTTTGAGAGCGAAGGTCAAATTTTAAAAATAAAAATCGCGAATATAAAAAAGGCAAAAACCTATATCGAGTGGTAAGCCGCAAATTTAAAGGCTCAAATTTAAGCTAATATCCCGTCAAATTTCGGGTTAAATTTTACAAATTTGAGCTCTTTAAATTTATATCGCAAAGTTAAAACACACCGCAGTCAAATTTAACCTCAAATTTACAAACCGCCTCCGTGTAAATTTAAAATTTCGCCAAAAACCACAAAAAAGAGCGGCGTAAATTTTAGCGATTCTACTCGCCTACTCCCCAAAGCGCGCGGCGTAAATTTAATACCCGACTAGCAAAACATAAGCTAACTTTGGCTATAATCCCTAAATTTTTTAAAAAGTAGGAACCATGAGCTTTTTAGATATTTTTTCCAAAACAAGAAAGCAACAATCCGCTCCTAGCGAGGCTCCGGCGCACTGGGTCAAATGCGACAGCTGTCACTCGCTGATGTATTACAAAGAAGTCGAGGCAAATTTTAACGTCTGTCCAAAGTGCGGTTTTCACATGAGATTAGCCGCCGACAAAAGGATAGCGATGATCTGCGACGAAGGCAGTTTCGTCGAGCTTGACACCAAGCTAAAGCCCGTCGATCCGATCAAATTCGTCGATAAAAAATCCTACAAAAAACGCATAAGCGAAAACGAGGAAAAAACAGGCAGAAGCTCGGCCGTGATCTGCGGCGAGGCCAAGATCGACGGTATGAACGTACAGCTGGCGGTTTTTGATTTTAGCTTTATGGGCGGGTCTTTAGGCTCGGTCGAGGGCGAAAAGATCGTGCGCGCCGTAAAAAGATCGCTCGATAAAAAGCAGCCTCTCATCATCGTTTCGGCTTCGGGCGGAGCAAGGATGCAGGAGAGTACGTTTTCGCTGATGCAGATGTCAAAGACCTCTGCCGCGCTAAAGCTACTTGACGAGGCTAAGGTGCCCTATATATCGGTCTTAACCGATCCTACGATGGGCGGCGTGAGCGCGTCTTTTGCGTGGCTGGGCGACGTCATCATCGCAGAGCCGGGCGCTCTCATCGGATTTGCCGGACAGCGCGTTATCAAGCAAACTATCGGAGCCGATCTTCCCGAGGGCTTTCAAAGATCGGAGTTTTTGCTAGAGCACGGCCTAATAGACGCCATAGTCGAGCGCAAAGAGCATAAGCAATTTTTAAGCGATATGATAAGACTGCTCTCAAACAACCCGGCCTACGCCGCCAAGCAGCCTAGCGCTCAAAATTTGGACGACGAGGAATAAATTTGGAAATTTCCGTGTTTTGCATCCAAAAGTCAAAACGTGAAAATTTTGAAAACGAGATCAAAGAGTACGCGAAGATGTCGTCGAAATTCGCCAAAATTTCAGATGTCGTTATCTTTAACGACAAGATCGCCAAAGCCCAAAGCAAGGGGCGAGACGAGGCACTAAAAGCTTACGACGAGGTTTATGAGCCAAATTTAAACGGCTTTTGCGTGGCGCTTGACGAAGCGGGTCGGGAATTTAACAGCGAGGAGTTTGCCAAACTCATCTCGGACAAGGCTCAAATTTCGTTTTTTATCGGCGGAGCTTACGGGCTTAGTCAAAATTTTAAACAAAAAACGGACGCAGTCGTCAGCCTAAGCCGCATGACGATGGCGCACAAGATAGCAAAACTTATGCTTCACGAGCAGATTTTCAGAGCTCTTTGCATAAACGCGAACCACCCATATCACAAATAAAGGAACAAAATGCGCAAAAGCGACTTGGAGCAGTTTAAGGCACTTTTACTGGAGCGAAAAGCACAGATAACTAAAAATATTTTAGACTCGTCAAACGAGATGGCAGGACTACGCCAAAGCGGCGTCAGCGACGAGTTTGATATCGCCTCCGTAAACGCCGATCAGCTCATCGAGCAATCAATCAGCGCTCAACAAAGACAAGAACTAGCCGAGATCGACGTCTCGCTGCGAAAGATCGCCGACAAAACATACGGCATCTGCGAGATGTGCGAGGAGGAGATCGGCCTGGCGCGTCTGCGCGTCAAACCGCACGCAAAATACTGCATCACCTGCCGTGAGATAGTGGAAAAAACCGCAAAATAGGGGTACGCCATGCAAATCAAACGTTTTATAGCTTGCGCCGTGCTTTACCTGGTCGTAGTCGGCGCGATCGTTTATCTTTTCAACGACGGTTCTTACGAGCTTCATCTTAAATTTGCCATTTTCGGTAGCGACGTCGAGTATACGTTAAATTTACCTGTTGCCGTGTGGATGATACTGCCGCCTGCGATTTTGACGATATTTTGCGTGCTTCATATGGCCTATCACGGGTTTAAATTTTACGCCTTTAAACGCAAAATTTCGCACGACGAGAAATTCTATAGAGACCTCAGTAAGGAAATTTTGCTAGGCCTAGATACGAACAAAGACTTTAAAACGAACTTTTATAAAATCCCGTCCCAGATAGCTAGAATCCTCTCGCCCTGGGATAGATATAAAGATGCGAACATCGAGAGTGAAGAGCTACAAAATGCCCTAGGCGTAATGCGTACCGTAAAAAACGGCGAAGTCGCAGATCTAAAGAAATTTAAGCTACCTAAAGATAATCCGCTCTTTATCAAAAACGAGCTAAACAAAATAGCAAATTTGGACGGATACTATCTGGAAACGCTTAAAAAATCGACTGACGATCAAGGCGAAATCGCTCGCAAAGCAAGGCAAAAACTAATAAATATAGGCTCGCTTGCCGATATCAAAAAATTTGCTCCCGAGCTAGACGAAAACGAGACCATGACGCTGATCGCCCGCTTTGCTAAAGACGAGATAAATTTAAGCAACGACGAGATTTTGGAGCTGTTAAATTCAGATAAAATTTCAAAAGACAGCTTTGGTATCAGCGCCGCGACGCTAAAAAGCAAAATCGCTCCGGACGCTATTATCGGCATATTCGAGCGCCTCAAAAACGAACGCCAAGAGGCGCAGGAAGCCTACGTCTATCTGCTGTTTGAGTTTGAGATGCTCGAGCGCGCGCAGGAGGTCTTAGCAGGCCTTGAAGCCGGCGAATATCAAAATTTTCGCACCCTGCTCTACCTCAGACAAAGCGGCAAAAACATTCCGACCGATCTATTTTTCAAGCACGCGCATTGTTGATAGATTTTTCAAAAAAGCCGCTTTTTCTAGCTCCGCTTGCTGGCTTTTCGGATCTGCCGCTTAGAAGCGTGGTCAAGCAGTTTGGCTGCGACGTGACTGTAAGCGAGATGATAAGCGCAAACGCCCTAGTTTACGAGGGTAGTAAAACGCTTGAGATGCTCAAAAAATCGCCTCTTGAAACGCCATATATCGTGCAGATCGCGGGCAGCGACGCGGACATCGTCAAAAAAGCGGTTGAGATTTTAAACGGTATCGAGGGTATCGACGGTATCGATCTAAACTGCGGTTGCCCAGTGTCAAAGGTCGTCAAACAGTCCGCAGGCTCGGCACTGTTAAAAGATATCTCGAATCTAAAACGCATCGTAGAAACCATCAAAAAAACCTCAAATAAGCAAATGACTAGCGTCAAACTGCGCCTGGGCTTTGATGAAAAAATACCCGAAATTTTAGCCATCGCCGCGCAGGACGCCGGAGCTGACTACATCGCATTTCACGGACGCACGAGAGCGGGCGGTTATACGGCGGCGGTAGATTACGCCGCGATCGGCCGAGCTAAAGAGGCCGTAACCATCCCCGTCATCGCAAACGGCGATATCTCACCCGAAAATGCGGCCCAGGCGCTAAATTTAACCAACGCCGACGCGCTCATGATAGGACGCGCCTGCATCGGCAAGCCGTGGGTTTTTCACGAGATAAAGACAGGCGGCAGCATCGACGCGGCGACGAAAAAGGCGATCATCTTGGCGCATTTTGACGCGATGATCGAGCACTACGGCGAGCACGGAGCGGCGATCTTTCGCAAGCACCTACACCGCTACTCCAAAGGCATAGACGGCGCCAGCGCCTTTCGCGACGAGATAAATCACATCGCCGAGCCTGACATCCTGCGCCAAAAAATCCAAACATTTTTCTAACCATGCAAGGCTACATCCTGCACACGCAAAAGGTGCGCGACGAGGACCTGCTCGTCTACATCCTCACACCCTCGCTGCTAGTCAAATCCTACCGCTTCTACGGCGCGCGCCACTCAAACGTCCTGCAAGGCTACAAGATCGACTTCGAGCTCGAAGGCGGCGAGAACTTCCTCCCGCACCTGCGCAGCGTCCTGCACCTAGGCTACCGCTGGCTGCTCTCGCGCGAGCGACTGCTCGTGTGGCAGCAGTTTATGCGCCTACTATACGCGCACCTGCGAGACGTCGAGCAGATAGACGAGGTGTATTTTCGCGAGCTTGAGCTTTGTGCCTCACGCTTTGACAGAGGCGCTCCCAAACGCCTACTCATCGAGAGCTACGTGCGCATTTTAGAGGCCGAGGGCAGGCTGCACGACGAGCTTTTTTGCTTTATCTGCGACGAGCCCGCGGAGGATAGAGTTGCGCTAGCCAGGAGCTTCTTGCCCGCTCACGAGCACTGCGCCGCGCAAAAGGGCTTTGAGATAGAAAAGATAAAAATGCTCTTTAGCGAGCGCTCTACGCTGCTACTTGATGATGACGAGATAGACGCACTCTACTCGGTTTTACTTCAGGGGCTTTGATCAAATTTACCGTTTCAAATTTGACTCGCCCAAATTTGCTTTCAAATTTAATCCTCTTAAATTTTATTCAGACCGATCTCGCCGCGCCCTACTCCCGATATCCAAATTTATCGGCTCGAATTTCATCAAATTTACCGCCTCTTTACCGGCTTTTGGCTAATATTTCGCAAATTTGATTTAAGGGATAAATTTGAAAAGATTCGCACTCGGCTTTGCCGCCCTTTTATTCGTCGTTTTCGTAAATTTTATTTACGAAAAGCTATCTCGCCCCACTCATTTTACCGTCACGCCGGACACCAAGATAGACCCGAACTCCGAGCTAGCTAAATACGTAACGCAAGAGGAGATAGACGATTTTGCTTTTAGATACTGGGATATAGACGAATACGAGGAGCACAACGCCACCCTTAACGCTTTAAGAAATTTGCTGAGGCTAAAAGATACGGATAAGATTTTAAATTTTATGACAAGAAACGGGCTTGGCGCCGACGCAAAGATGAAGGCAAACACGACGCCCCTGATGCACGCTAGCTTTTATGGCGACGAAACCACGGCAAAAAGACTCATGGAGATGGGCGCGGACGCTCATGCGCGAGATAGCTACAAACTCTCGCCCCTGGCATAGAAAACAACTCTACAAAGACCGTTAAGCTCTTGCTTGATAGCGGGGTTAAATTTAGCAATAAAGAAAAAATTCAAAGATATTTAAAAGCGCCCCAAAACGATAGGATAAAAAGCTTGACTATCGACGGAGATAATATATTTGTAGAGTACGAAGTAAAATACGGTCAGAAAAACGAAGGCTCAAAAGGCTGGATATTGCCTTTTGATTATATTACCTTTGGCAACTTTACCGAGATGCTACAAATACTATTTAGTATGGGGTATTTTGACGAGAATGGCAACTATTTTAAAGATATGGAATATATGCCAAACTACGAACCTATGCTAAATTTGCTACTAGACAACAATGTTTCTGGGCAACCTACGAGCGAGGAGCTGAAAGAGGCGTATAAAAAATGCCATGATACTTATATATGGTATAAAATAAGATGGATAGACGGAGAAAATATAAACAAAAAAAGGCCGTTTTATGTAGATATGCCAATAAAAAATTTAGAAAAATATTGCACCGAGCCTGATGGAACCTTTCAAGACGTACGAACATTTATGTCGTGGGCAAACGAACAAAAAAAGATGGATGCAATAATACGCATAGGAGATACGGATAAGGTGATTTATATTGGCGCCGACATAAGTAGTCAAGACAAAGAAAAATTAATATCTAATAAACTAATACAAAAACAAAGGAGCAAAGATGCCGCAGAGCGACGATAACGTATCCTCTTATGCGCAGGAGGAGCAAGGAGATAGCCGACCGGCAAAAGTCAAATTTGACCGAAAAGGCGGTCAAATTTAAACTAAATTTGACGAGTGCTCACTCCTCGTCGGTCAAATTTTGCGCCTGAGCGGCGAAAAACGTATCGCTGTGGATGTTTTCAAAAGCAGCCTTTAGCGAGACGAAAAGCTTTGGATTTTGCTTTTCTAAATTTGCCAAAAGCTCCTTGGTTTCGGCTCTGGCGTGAGGCATCTTGATATCAAATCGCATCGCCGGACACGCCTCGTCGCCGATAACCGTAAGCCCGTTTCGCACGGCATTTTCGCGTAGCTGCCTTTCGCGCACGAATATAAACGGCCTGATAACCTCGATACCGTTTGCCGCAACGTATTTTGGGGCAAGCGTTCGTAGCGCACCGTTATAAGTAAAATTCATAAAAAAGCTCTCGACCGCGTCGTCGAGGTGGTGGGCGATGGCGAGCTTGTTAAAGCCGTACTCAAGCGCGTAGGTGTAGAGATAGCCGCGCCTCATGCGCGAGAAAAAGCTACAAAAGCTGGAGTTTTTGCGGATCTTGTCCTTGGATATCTCGAATATCGAGCTGTCGATCACGTCGTGCTCGATGCCGTGCTCGGCGCAGTGGCGCGTGAGGTATGCGTAATCCTCGCCCATGCCGTAGCTTAGCGTCACGGCCTTAAACTCAAATTTTTCTGGCGTGACGTTTTGCATGTGTTTTAGCACGTGCGCGAGCGCGAGGCTGTCCTTGCCGCCGCTAAGACCGAGCAAAATTTTATCCCCGCCGCGCACCATGCGATATCTGGCGTTGGTCTGCCCAACCTGGCGCAGCAGCCGCTTGCTAAGCTCTATCATAGCCGCTCGATCATCGCGAGCATGAACTGCGCGCTCACGTTTGCCGAGTCTTGTAAAAATTTATCGAAGTCAAACTCCGCACTGCCGCCTGCCTCGTCGCTGATGGCGCGAAGCACGAAAAACGGCACGCCAAGACTCTCGCAAACTAGCGCCACGCTGGCGCCCTCCATCTCGGCCGCATCGGCTTTGAAGGTCGCTTTTAGCCACTCTTTTTTCGCGTTGTCGCAGATAAACTGATCGCCAGTTGCGATGATGCCGCCTTTTAGCGTGATGCCTTTTTCAGCCGCGACGCTAGAGGCTAACGCATTTAGAGCGTCGTCGCTTTTGATAAATATGCTGGTCTCAGGCACGTAGCCGTGCGGGTGTCCAAACGCCGTGATATCGACATCGTGCTGCACGAGGCTAGTCGCGTAAAGCATATCGCCGATTTTTAAATTTAGATTTAGCGCGCCTGCGACGCCGGTAAAAAGTAGCTTGTCGGCGCCGAATTTCTCGATCATCGCGCTTGCGGTTAGAGCGGCGTTTACCTTGCCGATCTTAGAGTAGGCGATCACGAGTTCCTTGCCGCCGAAATTTGCGAGGTAAAATACGTTATTTGCGTGCTTAACCTCTTTGTAATCCTTGATGCGCTCGAGCAGAGGAGCGACCTCCTCGCGCATCGCGCCCAAGATCGCTATCATTTAAGCTCCTTTAAAAGCTCTTCAAGACTGCCAAGATCGGTGACGCTAAAGGTCGGCTTCTCGGTGATTTTTTTGTTGATGCCTTTTAGCACGCTACCGCCGAACTCCACGAATATATCGACCTCGTTTTCGATGCTTTTGATGCTTTGTTTGTATAAAACAGGGCTAACTAGCTGGGCTTTTAACAAATTTAGCGCTTCGTCTTTCGTGCCGTAAGGCTTCGCCGACGCGTTTGAAACGACCGGGTCAAATTTAGCGGCCAACGCTGGCTCTAGCTGCGCCGTTAGCTTCTCGCTAGCGCTCTTTAAAAGCGGGCAGTGGCTGATGACGGACATATTTAGAGGCAGTACGCGCTTAGCGCCCGCTTCTTTAAACGCTGACTCAAATTTGGCGATATCCTCTTTTAGTCCCGCGATCACGATCTGACCGTCGCAGTTGTAATTCGCGGCGTAAATTTGATGGCCGTCCGCCTGAGCGTTTTTGCAAATTTGCTCTACCGTCTCGTCGCTAAGACCCAAAATAACGCTCATCGTCACGTCTTTGTCCGCGCAGTCCTCTTGCATAAATTTACCGCGTAAATTTACGATCCTAAGCGCACCCGCAAAATCAAACGCGCCGCTAACCGCAAGCGCGCTAAACTCGCCCAAAGAGTGGCCAAGCGCAAATTTAGGCTTTAAATTTACGCTTTGCTTTAGCGCGAGATAGCACATAAGCGAGTTTAAAACGATGGCCGGCTGGGTAAATTCGCTCCTGTTTATAAGGTCGTTTTCGTTGAAAAGTAGATTTGAAAAGTCGATTTTTAGGCTATCGCTTGCATTTTGTAAAAGCTCGGCAGCCGGGCGGAAATTTTCGTAAATTTCCTTACCCATGCCGATGCTTTGCGAGCCTTGTCCCGGGAATATAAACGCCGCTCTCATCTAGGTCCTCTTAGTGGCAGCCGCATCCGCCGTCATCGTGGTGATGACCTTGCCCGCCGCAGCAACCGCCCTCTTTGTGCTCATGATGGCCGTGGCCGCCGCAGCAACCGCCCTCGCCGTGATGATGGTCGTGATCGTGTCCGCCGCATCCGCATGTATGAGCGCCGGCTACCATGCCCGTAGCTATCTCATCCGGCATAGCGTCGCGTTTGTCGAAAATTTGAACCTTAAACTCCAAATCTTTGCCTGCATAAGGGTGATTAAAATCAACCGTTACGTCGTCCTCGCCGATAGATTTTACTATCACGCGTACGCTCTCGCCGTGCTCGCCTTGACCGAAAAGCTCCATGCCCTCTTTTAGCTCGATGCCAGCAAATTGCTCTTTAGGTAGCATCTGAACGGCGCTAGAGTCGTACTCGCCGCAAGCCTGCGCAGCCGGAATAACGATAACCTTCGTTTCGCCTTTTTCTAGTTTAGCGACCTCTTCTTCTAGTTTCTCGATGATATGTCCGCGGCCCGTTAAAAAGGAAATCTCCTGCCCTACTTGCATATTGGACTCTAAAATTTCGCCCGTTTTTGCGTCTTTTAGCTCATAAAACATAGCTATAACTTGTTCTTTCACGTTTTTCTCCTATTTATGAAAATAACGTGATTATATCGTTAAATTTATTAAATATAGTTTTAGTTTCGAGTAGGTGCGGCTTTGGCTTCTTTGCTGTCTGGATAGCCTAGTTTTAGTGCTTTGTAAAATTTATTCGCACTCGCCGTGTCTTTTATCTTATCAAAGCTGATGGCGGTGTGATAAAGAAGCTTTGGGGTATAGTCGGCCTTGTCGTACAGCTGGATGCTCTGCTGATAGTATTTTATAGCGTTGTTGTAAGCTTTTTGCTGATACGCTATCTCGCCGAGATAAAAATTTGCCATAGCAGGCTTATGATCTTTACTTAAAAGATACTCGTATCTAGCCTTTGCATCGTCGAGCTTGCCTGCGTCAAATAGCTTTTTAGCTTCGCTTGCCACATCTTGATTTTTTTGTTTAGTAAAATCAGTCTTTGGAGTTTGCGGCTCAGCGGCCGGGCTACTGCTAGCTACCGGCTTGTCTTCATCGTTTTTTTTTGTGGTAGCGGGCGCAGCGTTGCTCTTATCTATCAAGGCGCCCATATCCTTAAGGGCTTTGGTGATTTTAGCGTTGTTGGCCTCTTGTATTTTTCGGCTTTCTTCTACGTATTTTTTAAGCTCGTCGAAATCGCTTTTTGCGGTAGAATTTCCGTCGTTTCCTTCAAGATCGTTTAGTCTTTTTTCTATCCTAGACATTCTCGAGTTTAGTCCGTCTAGCACGCTTTGCAAGCCTTCTAGGCGCTCTTGCATGGCATTTAAATTTGACTCGACGTCACCCATATTTCTACTTAGATTTTCTACGTTTTGTTTGTTTTTTAGAAATGTTTTTTCATTATCAGTTAAACCGTAGGGACTAGAGCTATCTAAATTTCCAGCATCAAATACCGAAATTTCATTGGAAGCGGAATAAGAGAGAGTGGCTCCTATAAAAAGAGCCACGAAAGTTTTTAAATTCGTCATAAATTTAATTATGGAAGAACTTTAAATTCAGCACGTCTGTTTTGAGCGTCGCAAGCTTTTGTTTTGTCTGTGCAAACAGGATTGCTTTCGCCGTAGCTTACAACCGTGATTCTGTCAGCTGCAACGCCTTGTTTTACAAGAGCGTCTTTAGCAGCTTTTGCTCTTTTTAGACCAAGTGCATAGTTGTACTCATCTGTACCCCACTCGTCGCAGTTGCCCTCTACTTTTACAGAAAGAGCTTGAGCTTCTGATTGATTAAATAGACCTGCGTTTGTGTTGATAGCAGACTGCATGTCGCCTTTGATGTTAAATTTGTCAAAGTCGAAGTATACAGTTTGAACTTGACCTTCGATGCTTGAGATTAATTGTTGCAATCTCTCGCTATCGCTCATCATGTTATCGCTTGAGCTCATACCACCCATATTTTGATTGGCGTCAGCGCTCATATCAACTTCAGGGTTTTTAGAGCTACAACCGCTCAACAATAAAGCCGCAATAGCAGCAGAAGTTAAAACTACTTTTTTCATTTTCATCCTTTTATAGAAATTTAACGTGATTATATCATAAAATTTACTAAATATTACCAATCAATAGACTGAATTTTACCAATTTTTAACGGAAATTGGAAACTTTTGTTCTCGTTTACGCGAATTATACCAAGTGAACTCTGTCCTCCAAGCTCTTTTATAAACACTACGCTTTGCCCGTCGCTAGAAAATCTAGGGTATAAATTTTTACCGCTTGCGGTTAGTTGCCTAATGTAGTCAGTCTGCGTAGATATCATATAAATGTTAAAATCTCTTGTTCCAAAGCTACTCTTACCGTCTTCTCTACTAGAGTACACTATATAGTTCTGATAGGTGCTGACGGAGTTGTTGTTTTTGCCGTGATAGACCAACTGCTCAAAACCGCTTCCATCTACATTTTGCGCGAAAACATTAGGATAGCCAAGTCTATCGGAAACAAAAACTACGCGTCTGTCGCCGTCAACGAAGTTGCCGTTGACGTCTATACCGCTATAGTTGGTTACCTGAGATAGTCTTTTTGAATTTAGATCGTATATATAGATATCAGGCTGATCTTGCGGAGCCATAGTTAGCAAAATTTTATCTCCGTTTTGGCTAACGTCGGAGGCTATAAGCATACCGCCCTTACTATCTAAAATTTTAGTTTTTTGGCCGCTCGCAACATCGTATCTATAAAGAACTAAGTTTCTACCGCTGTAATCAGAGTAGTAAAACGCGCTCTGATCAGCTCCTACCCATTTAGGAAATATATTCAAACCGCCGCGAACAAGTACTTTTTGGTAGGTCAAAGTGTAGTCGGCTATAACGATCTCGCTTTGCTTTGAACCGGTTCCTTTGGCAAAGATAATAAATTTCTCCATCCAGTTTACAGGCGGCATTTTTAGCTCGTTAATGAGCTCAACTATCGCTTTGTGTGCGATAAATGGATACTTTGCCCCGTCGTTCATATTGTAAATTTTCTCGTACTGAGTGGTTGCCGTTTTTGCATTAATTAGCTTAACCCTGAGGGTTAGAGGCGAGTTTGCAGAGCCCTCAAGTGCGTATCTAAATATAAGCTGTGCGCCCTTTTCGCTCATCACGTTCGTATTTGAATCGCCTTCATAGCTACTGGCGATATATTCGTCCACAACCTCAAAATCAGAGCTAACCTTCAAGTCGCCTAACATGATTTTATGAAATTTGCTTTTAAAAGCCTGATCGCCGACGGCTGTTGTAGCGTCTTGAAGCACGATTTTTGGTAGGGCTAAGCCTTTGTTAACGATAGATATTGTTGCATCAGTAGCAAACAAACCTATAACGAAACTAAGCAATATGATGATTTTTTTCATACACTTTCCTTCTTAAATTTTTTATTGTATTTCTAATTTATCCACTAGATCAAACTTATGGGAAAATATCCCCTCATTTGGAATAGGAAATTTTTCAAATGTCATATCCTGTAAAAAATTTCTTACCTTATCATTAAACTCACTATTGCCAGATAAGCTTTTTATATCATAGCTGAAATTTCCATTTTGGTCTATAGAAATCAAAACAACAGCCTTATCATTTGAACCAGCCTTATATTGATTCCACTTACTAGCCAAAATTCTAGTTATTTGCCCAATATACTCATTGTATTCGCCAGTCATTTGCGACTTTGGAGTTTTAGCAACCTGATCTAAGGTAAGCGCATTTATCACGTCGCTAGCCTTTTTTTGCTGGCTTGTTATCTGGACTTTTTCAGGTTTTTTGCGACTTTGCTCTTTTGGCTGTTCTTTTTTCTTAGCAACCTTGTCCTCTTTTAGCTTAGAGGTATCGATACTGCCGAATAGATCCTTTAAATTTGGCTCTTCAACCTTCTTTTCTTCAGGTTCTGGCGGTGCGGGATCTGGCTCGGGCGGCTTGTTTGTGGTGTCCGGTTTAGGCTCTTCTTTTTTAACCTCTTCCTCTTTTTTTACAGGTTGAGATTTTTCTTCTTTTACGACCTCTTTTTTAGGCTCGGGTGCTTTTACGGTGATGTCAGGCTCGCGCTCAACTATCATGATATCCATAAAAGCATCTTTTGTATCGGTGTATTTTTTGGGCTCTTCTTTAAAGTAAGTAAGCTTAATAAAAATACCGCTTATGATACAAAGGTAAAGAAAAGCCGATAGTAGGAAATAGCCGGAAGTGTTAAATTTGAGATCAAATTTATCCATTAGTCTGGAGCGCTACCTTTGTAAAGCCTGCGTTTTTTACGCTCTTTAGAACAAACATCACATCGTCGTATATTAGGCTTTTGTCGGCCTTAATATAAACGGGCGAGTTTTTATCGTATTTCGCGCCGATAAGCACGATGTTGTCAGGAAGCTCACGTAGATCCATAGTGCTTTGATCGATCCTAACCTTTTTTGCAGCATCCACTATGACGGTCAAGTCTTTCCTTTGAGCCGAGGATGTTTTGGTTTTTGAGCCGTCCGGTAGCAAAATTTGCTCCTCGTAAACGATAGTAGGCGTCGTAACCATAAGAATCGCTAGCAAAACAAGCATGATATCCACGAGCGGAGTTATATTTAGCTCCGGAGTTTCATCGAGATTTATCATTGATCTTCTTTAAGCGTTACGAGGATATCGACTTCGCGCCTGATGACGCCCATGAGTTCATAAGCTTTTCGTTTGATAAGCAAGCTAAACGTATAAGCTGGAATCGCTACGAATATACCTGCTCCCGTAGCCACAAGAGCCTCGCTGATAGCTGGAGCGATAACACCTAGCGACGCATTTCCTCCGCCTTGACCGAGCTGAGAAAATGTCTCCAAGATGGAAACAACCGTACCAAAAAGTCCAATAAAAGGCGAAGTGGAAGCGATAATGCTAAGCCAAGTAATGCCGCTAGTGGCATTCCTCTCTGAAATACTAACGGCAACTGAAAGCTTTTCTTTAGATACGGAGCCGCTTACGAATCTTTTTAAAACGGAGTCGTTTAGAGTATGTTTAGAGCCGCCCATTAATAGCGACTCAAGCGCATTTTGCTCTTTTTTTTGCCAAGAGCTAAGCCCTGCCATACGAGATAAAAGTATGGTAAGGCTTATTATGAAATAAAAAGAGAGCCAACTAAGTACAAATATGGTAATAAAACTACTTCTTGATAAGTAGTTCAAAAAAATATCAAGCCCAGCCACTATCTTGTCCGAGCCATACTATCTAGTTTTGCTACGGCAGCTGCCATAGCGTTGTTCTCGCTGCTCATGCTAGCGATCAAATCCTTTGCTTTTTGCAATGAATTTGCTATCTCACTCTCGGAATTTCCAGACACATGAACGGCACCGTCGGCAAGGATCGTAGCCTTACCTTCGTTTATCTCGGCATATCCCCAGTTGATCGCGACGGCATCATGACTTTTATCTTCGCTCTCGATATCTATAACGCCGGCTTTTAAAAGCGAGATAAGCGAGGCGTGTCCGGGTAAAACCCCGAACTCGCCTTCGCTACCCGGCAAAACTACGCTTTTAATATCGTTTGAAAACACTAAACCCTCAGGCGTAACGATTTCTAAATGTAATTTATTCATTACTTTTTCCTTTAAATTTAGGCTTTAAGTTTTTCAGCTTTTGCTATCGCCTCGTCGATGTTTCCTACCATATAAAATGCGTTTTCCGGCAAATCATCATATTTGCCTTCCAAAATTCCCTTAAAGCCAGCGATATTTTCCTCAAGACTGACGTATTTACCAGGGCTTCCCGTAAATACCTCGGCAACAAAGAACGGCTGAGATAAAAATCTCTCAATCTTTCTAGCGCGGTCAACAGTAACTTTATCTTCTTCGCTAAGCTCGTCCATACCAAGGATCGCGATAATGTCTTGAAGGTCTTTATATTTTTGTAAAACCGCCTGTACGCCGCGAGCTACCTTATAGTGCTCGCCGCCTAAAATTTGAGGATCGAGCATTCTTGATGTCGAATCAAGCGGGTCAACCGCGGGATAAATTCCTTTTTCTGCAATAGCTCTGTTTAGAACGGTAGTCGCGTCAAGGTGCGCAAAAACGGTCGCAGGAGCCGGGTCGGTAAGGTCGTCCGCAGGAACGTAAACAGCCTGAACCGATGTGATTGAGCCTTTTTTAGTTGACGTAATTCTCTCTTGAAATTTACCCATTTCGCTCGCCAAAGTCGGCTGATAACCAACGGCAGACGGGATACGTCCAAGAAGTGCTGACATCTCTGCGCCAGACTGAGAGAAACGGAAGATGTTATCAATAAACATCAAAACGTCAAGTCCCATCTCGTCGCGGAAATACTCAGCCATTGTTAGACCAGTTAGAGCAATACGGTTTCTTGCTCCCGGCGGCTCGTTCATCTGGCCGTAGCACAAGGCGACTTTATCCAAAACGTTACTTTCTTTCATCTCGTGATAAAGGTCGTTTCCTTCGCGCGTTCGCTCGCCGACGCCAGCAAATACGGAGTAACCGCTGTGTTTAAATGCGACGTTGTGGATAAGCTCCATGAT
This sequence comes from Campylobacter sp., assembly GCF_052170435.1. Lineage (GTDB taxonomy): Bacteria > Campylobacterota > Campylobacteria > Campylobacterales > Campylobacteraceae > Campylobacter_A. The sequence goes on along the minus strand of NZ_JBQNAN010000012.1, from coordinate 28,677 downwards.
AATAACCGTCTTACCGACGCCGGCACCGCCGAATAGTCCGACTTTACCACCCTTTGCGTAAGGAGCCAAAAGATCAACTACTTTGATGCCTGTTTCAAAAATTTCACTCTTCGTACTTTGCTCTTCAAACGGTGGAGGATCGCGGTGGATAGACCATTTTTTGTCAAATTCTACACCCTCGCCCTCGTCAATTAGATCGCCGACAACGTTAAAAATTCTTCCCAAAACTTTTTCGCCGACCGGGACACTAATAGGTGCACCAAGGGCCGTAGCCTCAAGGCCTCTAGTTAAGCCTTCACTCATGTCCATAGCGATAGTTCTTACGCGGTTATCGCCAAGGTGCGCGGCAACCTCTAGCACAAGTCTATTTTGCTTGCCCTCAACCTCGAAATTTACTTCGACGGCTTCGTTGATCTTGGGTAAGTAATCCGTGAAATCGACGTCGACTACCGGACCCATTACCTGAGAAATGATACCTTTCATCCATACTCCTTAATTATTTCATTGATTCGACGCCACTGATGATCTCGATAAGCTCAGTGGTGATAGACTCTTGGCGAGCCTTGTTATACGATAGTTTTAGCTGCGCGACGCGCTCTTTAGCGTTGTTGGTCGCATTATCCATCGCCTGCATTCTAGCGCTGTGCTCAGCCGCAAGGCTATCTACTAAAGCATAATACATACTATACTCGAAATACTTCGTAAGTAGTTCGTTTAAAATTTTACCGTCGTCGCTCGGCTCAAATTCCATCAAAGAATTCGTCTCGACTTCGACGAGTTTCGGCGGCTCGACCGGCACGATGTCGTTTATGCGAATTTGCTGAGAGATCATGTTATTGTAGCCGTTATGCACCAAAATAACCTTATCCGTTGTGCCGCTTATAAAGTCGTCTATCGCGTCTTTTATGATGTTTTGAGCTTTCTCATAGGTTGGGGACGAACTCACGCCGATGTATTTTTCAAGCAAATTTATACCCTGGAAGCTAAAAAATTCTATACCTTTTTTACCTACCGCGCGAAGTCTTATCTTTACTTTTTTTGCCTTAAATTCGTTAATCATATTTCTAACGGTTTTAATAGTCTGAATATTAAAACCGCCGCAAAGCCCCTTGTCTGCGGTAACAAATATAATATCGACCTTCTCGATATTCTCCTTAACGTCGAAAAATTTACTCTCGGCGTTTACGGAGCGATATTGATTGATCTTATAGGCGATTTCAGATAAAACTTCGTTGATCTTGAGCGCATAAACCCTAGAGTGACGAGCTGCCTCTTCGGCCTTGCGAAGTTTAGCCGTAGATACCAGCTTCATCGCGCGCGTCGTCTTTTGGGTATTTTGGACGCTCTTGATCTTTCGTTTTATATCTTTTAAATTTGACATATTCTAGCCTTAGTTAGCGGCAAACGTCGCTTTAAAGTCTTTTAGCGCCTTATGCAAAAGCTCCTCGATCTCTTTGTCAAGTGCTTTTTTGGTTCGAATTTGCTCGAAAATTTCAGGATACTTCGCCTCGATATAAGGATAAAGCTCAGCTTCAAATTTTGTAACGGCTACGGTCGGAATATCGTCTAGATAGCCTTTCGTACCGGCAAAGATGATAACGACTTGTTTCTCAACGGCAAGCGGGCTGTAAGGAGGCTGTTTTAATACCTCGACCATCCTTTGACCGCGCTCAAGCTGTTTTCTAGAGCTTTCGTCAAGGTCGCTCGCAAACTGTGCAAACGCTTGAAGCTCGCGGTATTGCGCAAGGTCAAGTCTTAATGTTCCCGAAACTTGCTTGGTTGCTTTTATCTGAGCTGCACCACCGACGCGAGAAACCGAAAGACCGACGTTGATCGCAGGGCGGATACCTGAGTTAAATAGATCGGATTCAAGGAAAATTTGACCGTCGGTGATAGAAATAACGTTCGTCGGAATATACGCCGAAACGTCGCCAGCTTGAGTCTCGATAATAGGAAGAGCCGTTAGAGATCCTGCGCCTAGTTTATCGTTTAGCTTAGATGCGCGCTCTAGCAAGCGAGAGTGTAGATAAAAAACGTCGCCAGGATAAGCTTCGCGGCCCGGCGGTCTGCGAAGAATCAAGCTCATTTCGCGGTATGCGACGGCGTGTTTTGAAAGATCGTCATAGATGATTAGGGCGTGGCGAGAGTTATCTCTAAAGTATTCGCCCATTGTTACGCCCGCATAAGGAGCTAGGTATTGAAGCGCAGCAGCGTCGGAAGCGCCGGCATTTACCACGATAGTGTACTCCATAGCACCGTACTCTTCGAGTTTTTTAACGACTTGAGCGACAGTTGATTGTTTTTGTCCGATCGCTACGTAGATACAAATAACGTCTTGACCTTTTTGGTTGATGATGGTATCTATCGCGACGGTAGTTTTACCAGTTTGGCGGTCGCCGATGATGAGCTCGCGTTGTCCGCGGCCGATCGGCACTAGCGCATCGATAGCTTTGATACCTGTTTGAAGCGGCTCGTGAACACTCTTTCTAGCCATGATTCCTTTTGCTTTTTCCTCGACGAATCTAGTCTCACTAGCTTCGATCGGGCCTTTGGCGTCTATCGGCTCGCCGAGCGAGTTTACGACGCGACCTATTAGCGCATCGCCCACAGGAACGCGTAAAAGCTTAGCTAGGCGTTTTACGCTCGAACCCTCTTTGATACCGTCCGTTTTACCCAAGATAACGATACCGACGCTGCTTTCCTCTAGGTTTAGAGCCATGCCTTTTTCGCCGTTCTCAAACTCGACCATCTCGCCGGCCATAACGTTTTTTAGGCCGTAAACGTTAGCAACGCCGTCGGCTACGGATATAACCTTGCCCGTCTCGTTTACATCGACGTTAAGGCTGAAATTTTCAATCCTTTCCTTGATGATGGCGCTGATTTCATCTGCTTTTATTTTTGCACTCACGCTTTTTCTCCTTTATATTGCTTTTAATATGTATTCGCTCATTTGGGCTTTTAGCCTATCTACCGAAAAGCTAGCCTCCACGCCCAAATCGTCTAGTTTGATCTTGATACCGTTGTAGTCGCTTTTTACCGGCTCTAAAATGATTTTTGCGTTAAATCTCTTAGAAAAGCTGCTTTCAAGCTCTGAAATTTGAGCCTGGCTGATCTGCGAGCCGCCGTAAATTTTGCCGTAAAAAACATTATCCATTTTTGACTTTTGCGCTAAAAGCTCCGAAACGATATTAGGCAAAATATCAAGTCTTTTATTTTCGCCGAGCAGTTTTATGAAATTTACAAATTTCTGATCCGCCTCACCGACTAAAGACAGGACGAAATCCGCTTTTTGGCTGTTTTTTAAATTTGGCGAAACGATGATATTTTGAAATTTTTCATTTGCAAATGCGTTTGCGATCTCTTGTAGCTTAGCGGTAAAGTTATTAAACTCATCTTTGCTAAGGTCGCTAACTAGGGCTTTTACGTATTTTTTTGCGATAAGTTCTTTCATTAGCCGACCCTTTTAAGCATGATATTGATAAGCTCGCTTTGATCCATTTTCACGCTGTCGCTTGCAAAAATTTCATTTAAAATTTCGCCCACGACGGACTTAACCATGCGTCTTTTTTCAAATTCTTTTTGGTCTTGGAAGCTTTTTTCTAAATTTGCGACCTCTTGTCTGGTTTCTTCTTTGATACGCTCAGATATCAAAACAGCCTCTTTTCTAGCCGTTTCTACTAGACTGGCTGCATTTGCTTTAGCCTCTTCTACGCGCCTTAGAGCGTCGTCTTTTTTGGCTTTTGAGTCTTTTAGTTTTTGCTCGATATTATCAAGTCTTGCCGCGATACCGGCGATTCTTCCCTTGTAGGCGTTCTTGATAGGGTTTGCTATGAAATAATACAAAATCGCAGCAAAAACGATAAAGTTTATCGTCCTAGGTACGATGTCGTATCCGCCGTCCGCCATCAAAACAAAAGGACATAATAAAAGTAAAATTTTGCTTTTCATATTAAATCCTTGCGAGTTTTGCTTTTAAAGCAGCTTGAAGTTCAGGCAATTTTTGCTGCAAATCAGCTCTAAAATCGCTCTTCTGAGAGTTTAAATTTTGGATAAATGCGTCATAATCGGCCTCCAAAACTCCGCGCTTTTCGCTGACTATCTTAGCGGCCGCATCTTTTGCGGCATTGATAGCTTCCTGCTTGATCTTGCCAGCTTCGTTTCTTGCAGCAGCTATGAGCTGTTCTATCTGCGCTTCGTACACGCCAAGATCGCTCGTATTTTTGCTAGCGCTCTCTTCGTCGTTTTTTATCGCATCGTTTCTAGCGTCTATAAATTTAAGTAGAGGCTTGTAAAGGATGGAATTTAAAACGGCGATAAGCCCTAGAAAAATAACTGCCGTTAGGACGACTAGCGGCAAATTAATTTCCAACATCAAATCTCCTTAAAGTTTAATATTTTCTTAAGCATAATAAAACCGTGCTTATTTTACAAAAAAAAAGGATAAAACAAGCTAAATTTAAAGAAATATTTTTATTTTATCTTGTTTATTAGCCTATCGATATCTGCTATGTCATCAAATTCGATAGTGATTTTTTTGCCTTTTATCTTAACCGGCATGTCAAATTTAGAAAGAATCTCTTTTAAATTTGTTAGTCTTTCTAGATATCTTTCGTCTAACTTAAGTGCTGCTTTAGGCGGTAATTTATTTTTTAGATTTTTGACCAAATTTTCCGTCTCGCGCACACTAAGGCGCTGCCCGATGATAGTATCGACCGCCGTTTTTTCATCGTTTGGCTCAAGACCCACGATGACTTTGGCGTGCCCTTGCGTTAGTTTGCCCTCTTTTATGTACTCCTGCGTCACGGCGCTAAGGCTCAAAAGCCGCATGGTATTTGTTATCTGAACCCTGCTTTTATGGATGATGTTTGCTAGCCCGTCCTGCGTGATTTTGTATTCGTCTATAAGCTCTTTGTAGGAATTGGCAAGCTCGATCGGATTTAGGTCTTCTCTTTGGATATTTTCTATGAGTGCTAGTTCGCGAAGGCTTTGACTCTCGATGTCAGCGACTATAGCCTTTATCTTGCTTTCGCCAAGCAGTTTAGTCGCGCGAAATCTCCTCTCGCCCGCGATTAGCATATATCCGCCGTCTTTTTCTATGACGATGATCGGCTGGATGAGTCCGTGTCTTTTGATACTTTCGCTAAGCTCCCTTAGCGCAGTCTCGTCGAAATTTTTACGCGGCTGATATGGATTTTCGACGATCAGGTCTAGATCGATATCCTTTACTATATCGCTGTTGCCCTCGTTTAGCTCGGCCTTGTATGCAAGCTCGACGTCTTCTAGTATGGCGCCCAGTCCGCGCCCCAAACTTCTCTTCGCCATCTTTTAGCCTAAAATCGAATACGCTAAATTTTGATATGCTTGCGAGCCGGGCGATTTTATGTCATATAGTATCACAGGCTTTCCAAAGCTTGGGCTTTCGGCGAGTTTTACGTTTCTCGGCACTATGACGAAGTCGCCGTCGCCGTCCTTGGTTTTAAACAGCTTATTTTCAAAATGCTGCTTTAAATTTGCCACGGTTTCCTTGGCTAGGTTATTTTGTGAGCTGTACATAGTCGGCAAAAAGCCCTTGATATTTAGCTTTGGGTTTATGGTTTTTTTGATGATTTTGACCGTATTTAAAATTTGTGCAAGCCCCTCTAATGCGTAAAATTCACACTGGATCGGGATTATCACGCTATCGCTAGCACTTAGGGCGTTTACGGTGATACTGCCTAGCGCCGGAGGACTATCGATGATGATAAAATCATACTGCCCCTCGACCTCTTCGATCTTGCTTTTTAGTATCTTTTGGCAGTCTTTGCTCTGCTCGCTTAGTTCTTGCTCTATACCCACGAGACCGATGTTTGAAGGCGCTAGAAAAAGCGTCGGTATCTCGGTTTTTAGCACTATTTGAGAGAGTTTTTTACGACCGGTGAGGACGTGATAGATGTTGTACTCGTAGTCGTTTCTGCTAAAGCCCATTCCTGTCGTCGCATTTGCTTGCGGATCGATGTCGATGAGTAGGACTTTTTTTTCGGCTACCGCTAGCGATGCGGCCAAATTTACCGCCGTGGTAGTCTTTCCGACGCCACCTTTCTGGTTTGCGATAGTTATAATTTCACACATGAGAATTTTCCAAATTTTTGTTTTTTAACTGATTAATTCTACAGAAAACTTACTTTGTCCAAGTTTAGTTTCGGCTTTAAAATTTCTGAAAGAATTTCGCGGCTCGTCCCCACCGATATTTCATAAAAATATTAAATTTTACGTTAAATTTAAGCAAATTTATCTGAGCGAAAAAACTCTTCGTCCGCCTATGTCCAAAGAGCCGTCAGATAGGAGTTTTGCGTCTTTGAGCGCCACTTCTTCGCCCTCAAAGTGCGTGATAAATTCTCTTGATTTTTCAAATTCGCTCTCAAATTTTTTAAAAATTTCCGCCCAAGACGGAGCCGTTTGCAGCCTCTTGCAAAACTCTCCGACCGCAACGCTAGGACTCACGTCTATATCTAAAATTCCGGCATTTTCGGGCGCGTTTTTTAGATTTATACCCATGCCGCAAACGTAAATTTCGCCGACTCTCGTCGTCAAGGTTCCGCCGATTTTTTTATCGCCGACGTAAAAGTCGTTCGGCCATTTTAGCCAGACTTTCGAGCCGCGAGCCGCGAGCACTTCGCGCATTATCACCGAAAAGTAAATCGACGCCGACTCGCCTTTTAGATCGCCGGGTAGCGCCGTCTCGCTCATGCAAAATGAAAAAAATAGATTGCCCTCCAGCCCGCTCCACGTATTGTTTCTGCTGCCGATACCCTGCGTCTGCTCCTTTGCCACTAGCGCAAAAGGAGGCTGTATTTCGCCGTTTCGTAGCCCCTCGACTAAAACTTTTTGCGTAGAGGGGACGCTATCTGCGAACTCTATTCTCAAATTTTATTCCTTTTAAATTTGCTGATTAATTTTACGCTGCGAGCGCATTCGTATCGTTAAATTTACAAGGCAAGCTTCGCTCGGCTCAAATTTACGACACTATATCGCCGACGCCAAGGCGCTTGCCGTTTAGATACGCACTAGCGTCCACGGGCTTTTTGCCGGGCTCTTGCACCTTTATGATCTTAACCGCGCTCTCGCCGCAAGAAACGCAAAAGCCGAGCTTATCAACGTGCAGAATTTCGCCCGCGCGTTCAAATTTATACCCACGGGATTCGTGCAAAAGCTCTAGTTCCAAAATTTTAAGTCCGCTAGCTAGATAGATCCCCGGCCAGGGCGTTAGCGCGCGGAATTTATTATAAATTTGCCGTGCGCTTTCCTCAAAGCCAAAAAGCCCGTCAGCTTTGCTTATTTTTTTGCAGTGCGTAGCCTGCGCGCCCTCTTGCTTAAGCGGCGTCAAATTTGTAAAATTTCGCAGCACTCGCACTATCAGCTCACCCGCTAGATCACCCAGTTCGTCAAACAGCTGTGCCGCCGTTTTATCCTCGCAAGGCGTGTAGGCAAAATCAAGCATATCACCAGTGTCAAGCCCAGCGTCCATGAGCATCGCCGTCACACCCGTCTGCTTCTCGCCAGCCAAAATCGCGCTTTGGATCGGACTTGCGCCGCGGTATTTGGGCAGGATCGAAGCGTGTAGGTTTATGCAAGGCGCGATATCAAGTACGGCCTGCGGCAAAATTTTACCGTATGCGGCAACCACGATAAAATCAGGCTTTAGCTCTTTTATCTGTGCCGCGACCGCTTCGTCTTTGAGTGTCGCAGGCTGAAAAATCGGCACTGCGGGCAGGTGCTGCTGCGCGTAAGTTTTCACCTCGCTCGGAGTTAAAATTTGTTTCCTGCCGACGGGTTTATCAGGCTGCGTAAATACGGCCGCAATCTCAAATTTCGCTTCCGCAAGCGCGCGCAAAATTTTAGCCGCGTATTCGGGCGTACCCATAAAAACTATGTTAGATTTGTTTTTACTCATAGCTTAGAGCTCCTTTTTCAATAGCTCAAGCAAGTTAAATTTTAGCTCGTTTATATTTTGTCCCGTCGCCGAGGAGATCGGCGTTACAAAAAACGGCTTGGCGGCGTCAAGCTCATAAATATCTTGTTTAAATTTCATCTCACCCGCCGTGCCCGAAAGCCCCAAATGCGACAAAAACGCGTCAAATTTTTCCTGCAAATTTTCGGCCGCGTCCGCGCGAGTTAGAGCGATCGCGTAGTCTCTTTTTGCAAGCTCTCCGGAAAATTTCGCCGTCTCGGCCCTCAGCGCGTCAAACTGCTCCTCAAGGCTGCGGTAGTTCGCAAGATCGAGCATAAAAAGCAAAATTTTCGTGCGTTCGACATGCTTTAAAAACTGCACGCCAAGCCCGCGCCCTTCGCTTGCGCCCTCGATGATACCCGGGATATCGGCCATGACAAAGCCGCTGTATTCGTCTACCTCGACGAGGCCGAGCTTTGGCGTGAGCGTGGTAAACTCGTAGTTTGCGATCTGCGGTTTGGCGTTTGAGACGGTCGAGATCAGCGTGCTTTTGCCCACGTTTGGAAAGCCTACGAGCCCAACGTCGGCGATGAGTTTTAGCTCCAATCTGACCTCGCGCGTCTCGCCCTCTAGGCCTTTTTGCGCGTATTCTGGAGCTTGGTTGATCGAGCTTTTAAAGTGCACGTTGCCAAGCCCGCCTTTGCCGCCTTTTAAAAACAGCTCGCGCTGCCCCTCGCTAGTTAAGTCGCAGAGCAACTCGCCCGTCTGGGCATCTAGCACCGCGGTGCCGGGAGGCACGATGAGCTCGAGGTGCTCGCCTCTTTTGCCGTGCATTCTGCGTCCCGTGCCCGCCTCGCCGTTTTGCGCGCGCATGGCTTTTTTGCCTTTATACGCCGCTAGAGTGTGAGTGTTGTTGTCGGCGACGAAATACACGTCGCCGCCGTCGCCACCGTCGCCACCGTCCGGTCCGCCTAAAATCACGTGTTTTTCGCGGCGAAAGCTCACTGAGCCAGCTCCGCCGTGACCCGAGCTTAGAGTTAAATTTACGCTATCTATAAACATTTTTTGCCTTAGTTTTTAAATTTTATTCTATTATTTTTAGTTCGTTATTTTGCGAAATTTTCGGATTATATCGGTTTATTGATTAAAATTTGATTTGCCGAAAAGTTCAAACGATTTGCCAAGCGCCGTTATTTATGCAAATAACGCAAGACAAATTTTAGTAATTTGTCAAATTTTAAAATTTAACTGACAACGCGAAGATTATTTTTTATTATAGAATTTTGGATATTTTTAAAAGAAAAAGGGGCTTTCGCCCCAAGGATTACGCAGCAGGATAAACTGAAACTTTTTTTCTATTTTTATCTAGTCTTTCGAATTTAACGAAACCGTCGATTAGCGCGAAAATCGTGTGATCTTTGCCTAGGCCGACGTTGCTGCCCGCGTGAGTAGCGGTACCGCGCTGGCGGATGATGATGTTGCCCGCGCGAACGAATTCGCCGCCGAATTTTTTAACGCCTAAGCGTCGTCCGATGGAATCTCGGTTATTCTGGGTTGAGCCTTGACCTTTTTTGTGTGCCATTTCTTATCTCCTTAAGCTGCGATACTTACGACTTTTACGCGCGTAAACTGTCTTCTAAAACCGCGTTTTAGTTTTGAGTCTTTGCGTCTGCGTTTTTTGTAAATAACGACTTTTTTATCCTTGCCCTCGTTTACGACTTCAAGAACGACTTTCGCACCCTTTACGAACGGCGCGCCTACCTTTACTTCACCGTCGTTTACGCACAAAACGTCCGTAATCTCGACTGATGATTTTGCTTCAGCACTGAAATGGTCAAGCTTAAGATATTCGCCTTCGCTGACGCGATACTGCTTGCCGCCGTGCTTAAATATAGCGTATTTTGACATACTCTACCTTTCTAAATTTGGTAAGACCAAAAAGCGCTTTTGGATTTCAAAAGACTTGGGGAGCTTTGTTGGTTGTAAGAGACGGATGATACCCAAAAATTTATAAATTTTGGTTTAATGTCCTAGCTTTTAAAATTTCATCCGCCAAATTTTCAACCATCGTATCGTGACCTAATAAGCGTATTTGATCGCTCGGCGAAGGCCCGTCAAAAGGCTGATGAAGCACGGTTTTAGCCGGCAAAGCGTTTAAAATTTGATTAAAAACTTCAAATTCTGGCGGAAAGCTAAAATATAATTTGGGTTGAGTCGGCTTGCCGCTCAAAAGCCTTTTTGCGTAATTTTCATTGAAATTTTTAGCTTTCGGCAAGCAAATGCGCTCAAAAATCTCAAAAGGCAAAAGATAATGCGCCAAAGCGTAAAGTCCGTGCGCAAAAAAGCTAATCCTCTTTTCAAATTGCGGCGCGGCGGTTCTGGTGACTTTTACGCAAAAATTACTCAAACTCTCGCTCATCGCGGCCGCGTCTTTTTCGTGTAGCGCTATGATAAATTTTACCGCTTCTCTTTCGTTTATCGGCTTTTTGGAGTCCGCAAATCTACGCGCTTTTTTGAGTGCGGGCTCAAGCGATTTTTTATCGTCCCATAGCAGCGCCGAAACCAGATCGCTCATCACGCACAAAAATCTATATCCGTTCGTACTAGGCGGCATAGAGTGCGTCATTACGTTTTTCGCGCCACTCATATCGCCGCACGCTAGTGCAAGAAACATATGTATCAGTCTCTCGCACTGATCGTATCCGCTCTCGCAGCCGGGCAGTAGCTCGTTTCTAGTATACTGAAAAACAAGGTCGTTTAAAGCCCCCTACGTCGCCGCTTTCTATACATTTTTCGAGCCAAATTTCATAAGGAATTTGCGGTATCGAAAAAGCCATCAGTTTTATCAACTCGCACAAAAAACTCGCGCTCGCTTAACTTTTTCTTTTTTAGTTTGGCCAAAACCTCGCCGCACTCGTCCAAAAGCAGTTCGGTTTCGCTTTTTTGCGGTTTTTCAGATCGTTAAAATTCGCGGGAATTCTCCTGCAAGGGCCGTGAAGATACTTTCATCTATATGCTTCCTGTTTTTATTTATTTTATCAAAAATTTCTTGCGCCTGCGGCAAATGCGAGCCGTATCTAGCTAGATATAGCCAGTCTAGCCCTTCGCAAGGCGTTTTAGCAAGCGCCTTACCGCCTTTAGTCACCCCGGCCGAATACTCCAAAACAAAAGGCAAAGCCGAGTGCGCCGCGTCCTCTTTATACAAAACCCCTGTCATCGCGTAAAATTTAGCGCGGTACTCTTTGCCAGAAAGTAAACTCGCCAAAAAGCCGTTCTCGCCGCCGTCTGCTAAAAACGCGATCGTTAGAGCCGCATTACCTTGCACGTCTAGGCTTTTAAATTTGACGGCGCCTTTTAGAGCAGGTATCGCGCGCGGCGTGCCTAGCTCGCGCAGGGCAACGGCAGCCCAAATAAGGTCAAATTTATCCTGCGAGCTTTACAAAACTTCTATCAAATTTGACTCGTCGTAGGGGATTTTACGGCTTTTAAAGTGATCCGCAGCAGCCTCATTACGCGCCCTCATCTGTCCAAACCACTCGCTTACGTGATCGTCAAGCTTTTGCATTTTCCTCCTTTAAATTTAGGCAATTGTAGCGTAAAATTTAACCTCGTTTTAGGTATAATCGCCCAAATTTAAGCAAATTCAGGATAGAGATGGCAGGCGAAGACCAAGAAAAAACCGAAGAACCCACCTCCAAAAAGATCGAAGACGCGCGCAAGGACGGCAACGTCCCCAAAAGCCAAGATTTAGCCGGCTTCGTCACGCTCGCGGTCGCGATCTTCGTCGTTGTGGCGCTTCTTGGCTTCATCGGCGATCAGTTTTTCACGCTGTATAACTACTATCAAAGCCTCATCGGGCAGGAATTTACGCGCAAGCTACTCTTTAGCGTCGCGATCACGACGATATTTCGCACGCTGCTCATCATCCTGCCTATCGCCGTTTGCATCGCGATCGCGGGCGTCGTCGCTAACCTCATGCAGTTTGGATTTATATTTACCACTAAGCCTTTGGAGCCAAATTTAAACAAAATCAACCCGCTAAAAGGGCTCAAAAATCTCTTTTCGCTCAAAAAGCTGATAGACGGCATCAAAATGGTGCTCAAGGTCACGGCGGTTTTTACGGTCGGGTTTTTGATGTTTTTTAGCTTCATCAAAGAGCTGCCCCACACGCTGTTTTTCTCGATGGCGGCGCAGCTGGCATGGCTAAAAGAAAAGATGCTGATTTTAGCCGCCGTGATGCTCATCGTGATGTTTATCATCGGGCTTCTTGACGTGCTGATCGTGCGTTTTCAGTATTTTCGCGACCTAAGAATGAGCAAGCAGGAGATCAAGGACGAGTACAAGCAGATGGAGGGCGACCCGCAGGTAAAAGGTCGCATCCGCCAGCTACAAATGCGAGCCACGCGCAACAGGATGATGCAAAATATCCCGCAAGCAGATGTCATCATCACCAACCCGACCCACTACGCCATCGCTCTTCGCTACGATAAAACAAAGGAAAAAGCGCCCGTGATCCTCGCTAAGGGCGTGGATTTTCTAGCGCTTCGCATCAAGCAAATCGGAGTGCAAAACAACGTCAAAATAGTAGAAAACCCGCCGCTAGCGCGCGAGCTATACAAGATGTGCGAGGTGAACGATATGATCCCGGCAGAACTCTTTCGCGCCGTCGCCGAGGTGCTAAGTTTCGTCTATATGAGCGACAAACAAAAATTCGGCGATAGGCTGAAGTGAAATTTAAATTTGCGTTTTTGGCTGTAAAATTTGAAGTTAAATTTGGGATCAAATTTGTGCCGCTCAAATTTGGATAAATTTTAGAATTTTACCTGCCGAGACCCGCATCTTTAAGGCGCTAAATTTGGTTTTATCAAATTTAGCATTGTAAATTAAGTTCTTTGAGTAAAAAACAACCATCTAAGGTTGTTTTTTACTTTGTTGTAAAGGGGGTGGGGGCTTGAATGGCGAAGTCGCTCCCCACCCCCCCCCCTTTTTTTTAATCCCCTCCCCCTACGACGCTTTTCTTCGTAGGGGCAACTTGTTGCCGTCTCGTAACGAGCAAAGCGGCCTCAAGCGAAGCGACGGTAGCGAACGCAGTGAAGCTAAACAAACGAGCTTTTTAATGAATCACTCTGTTTTTCTTTTCTTTGGGAGAGGAAGGGGTTCTACTTACGAAGCGTCGCCCCTTCCTCTCCCACACCCTCTCCAACCCCACTGCACGTGAGATGTTGATGCACTGCGTGCAGGTTTAAATTTGGCGCTATCGCGCCGCAAATTTTAAATTTGAGTTTTCAATATGCAGGTCTCGGCAAGTAAAATTTGTAAATTTGAAATTTGACTATAAAAAGTCAAGGCGAAGTATCGTGAGATGATTTTGAGAGTTGTGCAGAAATTTTAAGTCAAGGCTAGACAAGTAGTCTGCCGCAGACTTAAAATTTCAAATCTCTCTCAAAAGCGCTCGCGAGACAAGCCGAAGCAAGTCTCGCAAGGCAAGATTATTTAATAAATCCGTAAAGGTTAGCTAGCACCCAACCCACTGCGCACGAGCTAAACACGCCGATAAGGCCAGGGATGATGAAGCTGTGGTTGATGACGTATTTACCGATCTTTGTCGTACCTGAGCGGTCAAACTGGATAGCGGCAAGGTCGCTCGGATATGTAGGAAGGATGAAGTATCCGTAGCAAGCCGTAGCAAACGCGACGATGATGCCAGGATCCACGCCGATCTGAACAGCAAGCGGTACGAACGTCGCGGCGGCTGCTGCTTGAGAGTTTAGGAACTTAGAAATCAGCATACCTACGACGATATACATCCAAGGATAGGCCTTCATCACCTCTCCTAGAGAGCCTTTTAGCATCTCGATGTGCGAGTGGAACATAGTATCTGCCATCCAGCTGATGCCGTAGATCGCTACTAGCGCAACCATACCGCTGTGGAAGATCTCGTTTTGAGCGATCTTAGCAGCCTTGATACCTGAGTAGATCATCATGATGGACGCGGCTAAAAGCATGAAAATTTGGATCGTATCGACCATGCCTAGAGGGGCGGTCTTTTTCATAGTATCTTTTACTACGATGCTAGCGTTTGCGACGGTTTCGGTCTTACCCTCTTTGGTGATAACTACGTTGCCGTCTTGAAGTACGATGGTTTGAGTTACTTTTTTGTCTTTATCTAGGACTTCTACGTTCGTAAATTTAGTAGCGTCTTTTACTTTGTTGTCTTTTACGTTTGAGACGACTTTACTACTATCTACGGTAGAGACTACTTGACCGTCTTTTACGGTGATGTTTTTAACTACTTTTTTATCTACTACGATTTCGATAGATTTGCCAGGGACGTTGCTAGTCCAGCTAGGGCGGAGTTGTTTATAGTAGCCTAGAACCGCCACGATAGCGATGGTAGCTAGGAATATCCACATAACGTTCCACTGTTTAGCAGGGAGTTTTACGCCGATTAGAGAGTGAGATTCGTCTGAGCCGTAGATGTATTTTCTTTGCTCAGGGTCTTTGATCCTCTCTTGGAAGTCAGGGTCTTTATCTAGGTCTTTACCTCTAAAGATCGAGTAAGTACCGATGATAAGCATACCGATAAACGTAGACGGGATAGTGACTTTTAGTAGATCTACGTAGCTAGTAAAGCCGTCGATATGAACGGTACCGGTGCCTAGCAAAACGGCGACCATAGATACGCCAGCAACCGAAACCGGGCTAGCGATGATAGCTAGCTGAGACGAGATCGTGGTAGCGGCTAGCGGTCTTTCCGGACGGATGCCGCTTTTGATAGATACGTCGTAAATGATCGGAAGTAACGTATAAACCGTGTGTCCGGTGCCGCATAAAACCGTTAGCGTCCAGCCGCAAAGAGGGGCTAGGATACAGACGAATTTAGGATTTTTTCTTAGCGCTTTTTCCGCGATTTGAAGCATAACGTCAAGACCGCCCGCAGCTTGCAAAGTAGCGCTTGCTACGACGACGGCTAGGATCGTGAGGATAACGTCGATAGCGGGCTTGCCCGGCTTCATACCGAATGCAAATACCAAGATAACAAGGCCGATGCCGCCTAGTACGCCAAGCGCCATACCGCCTTTTTTAGCGCCGTAGAACAGACATCCGAGTACGACTATTAGTTGGAGAGTGAACTGCGTGCTTTCACTCAAACTGGTTAGGAATTCCATTTTTTCTCCTTTTAGGAAATTATGGCGCGATTATATAAATATTAAAATTAAATACTAATAAAAAAATTAAAAATACATTTGTAAGCGTTAATCATATATTTAACCAAATTTGACGCGCCGCTAGTCAAATTTGACCGATCCAAATGCTTTTAAAAGAAAATTTGATATATAATCCTAAGACGAAAAATTAATAAATCTGCTTAAGGAGTAAATATGCAAATCCCTATCGCATACGGCAAAGACGATCATCTAAATCTAGAGATAAACGAGAAAAATTTGCTCGGCGTTTTCGATCCAAACCCCGTGGCTAAATTTGACGAAACGGCGCTCATCGCAAAGGCTCTAGCAAATCCGATAAATCAGAAAAGCTTTGACGAGTTTATCATGGGCGACGAAAAGATCGTCGTTATCGTAAACGACGGCACGAGACCTACGCCGACGGCAAAAATTTTAAAGCAAATTTACCCGAAAATCCGCGATAAAAATAAAATTTTTATCATCGCCACGGGCTGCCACAGAGAGGGCACGCTTGATGAATACGAGATGATCTTCGGCAAAGAAATTTACGCGGAGATCAGAGCCAAAAACGAAGTTCACGATCACGACTCCAAGCACGACGAGATGGTATTTCTAGGTGAGTCAAAAAATGGCACGCAGATGTATCTAAACAAAATCGTAGCAGAAGCAAAAAAAGTGATCGTCATAGGCTCGGTCGAGCCGCACTACTTCGCGGGCTACACGGGCGGCAGAAAGGCCTTTTTGCCGGGCACGGCGTCATACGAGAGCATCACGCAAAACCACAAACTAGCTCTTAGCGCCGATGCGCAAGCTCTACGCCTAGAGGGCAACCCCGTGCACGAGGATATGATCGACGCGATGAAAGTGCTAGCGCATATCGACGTTTTTTCGATCCAGACGGTGCTTGACAGCGAGCACGGCGTGTATTACGCGAGCGCCGGCGACCTCAACGACAGCTTTTACGACTGCGTCAAAAAGGCCGACGAGGTATTTTGCGTAAATATCCCGCGCAAGGCAGATATCGTGATCTCAGTCGCGCCATATCCGATGGACGTCGATCTCTACCAAGCACAAAAGGCTCTAGATAACGGCAAACTAGCGCTTGCTCAGGACGGAATTTTAATAATGGTCGCAAAGTGCCGCACCGGCATCGGACCAAAGCCGTTTTTTGACCTGATGGCATCCGCCGACACGCCTAAAAAGGTGCTCGAAAAGATCAGCGCGGGCTTTAAGCTAGGCTATCACAAGGCCGCTAAGATGGCTGAAATCTCGCTCTGGGCGCAGACCTGGGCGGTGAGCGACTTAAGCGACGATGAGATGCGAGCCGTGCATCTAAAACCATACCACGACATCCAAAAAGCCGTGGATGACGCGCTCGCGCAAAAAGGAGCAGACGCAAAAATCATCATCCTGCCGTTTGGCTCGATGACGGTGCCTAAGGCGT
Organism: Campylobacter sp.; assembly: GCF_052170435.1. Taxonomy (GTDB): domain Bacteria; phylum Campylobacterota; class Campylobacteria; order Campylobacterales; family Campylobacteraceae; genus Campylobacter_A. The sequence continues at coordinate 12,119 of NZ_JBQNAN010000012.1, read as the reverse complement.
AAGTTTGGCTAAAATTTTATATTACGACGCTAACGTGGGCATTAGCGGCGATATGAACTTGGCCGCTCTTGTCGGGCTCGGAGTGGATTTTGACTATCTTTGCGCCGAGCTTGAGAAGTTAAATTTAGCCGGCGAATTTAAGCTCGTGCGCAAAAGCGTGCTAAAAAACGGCATCGCAGCGACCAAAATCGACGTAGTGCCCCTAAAATCGCAGCCTCACGCCAGAAGCTACGTGGACATCAGGCAAATTTTAGAGAGTTCAAATTTAAGCCAGAGCTGCAAACAAAGAGCGGGCGCGATATTTCGCACGATCGCGCAGGCTGAGGCCAAAGTCCATGGCACGGACGTAGAGCGGGTGCATTTTCACGAGCTCGGGGCGATAGATAGCATCGCGGACGTCGCGGGCGCGGCGATCTGCTTTGAATATCTATTTGAAAAATTTGGAATTTCTCGAGTTGTTAGCTCCAAAATTGAGCTTGGAGGCGGCGTAGCGATCTGCGACCACGGCACGCTTAGCGTACCTGCACCCGCCGTTTGCGAAATTTTAAAAGGCGTGCCCGTAAGTCTCGGACGCGCAAATTTCGAGATGACTACGCCCACGGGCGCGGCGATTTTAAAGGCCTGCGCGGACGAATTTACGGACGGCGCGAGCTTTAAAATAGAAAAGATCGGCTACGGCGCAGGTGGCAAGGACGCCGCGGACTTTGCGAACGTGCTTCGCGCGATGATTTGCGATGCGGATGAAAATTTGAACAATGAAAGCGGCGAGGCAAATTTAGCCGCGTGCTCGTGCTACGGCGAGCTTTGCAAGCAAATTCTGATCTCCACCAACATCGACGATATGGACGCCGAGAGCTTTGCGCTTGCGTGCGAAATTTTACGCGAAAACGGCGCGCTGGACGTATTTAGCCGCTCTATTTTTATGAAAAAGGGGCGCGCGGGCTTTGAGCTAAACGCGCTGTGCCGCAAGCAGGACGCGCAAAATTTAAAGGATCTGATATTTACGCACACCACCGCGATCGGCGTTCGCGAGGTAGAGGTTGCTAAAACCGAGCTAAAGCGCGAATTTGCGCGGGTGCAGACGAAATTTGGCGAGATAGAGCTTAAGATTTCTGGCAGCGATCAAACGCAAAAGGCAAAGCCCGAATTTGAGGAGTGCAAGGCCGCGGCGCTCGCGCACGGCACGACGATCGAGCAGGTGCGGAAAGAGGCGCTGAAAATCTATGACGAAACTAGAAAAACTAAAGGCTGATCTGCGCGGGCTAGGCGAGCTAGCAGTCGCATTTAGCGGCGGCGCGGACAGTTCGCTACTGCTACGCGCGGCGCACGACGCGCTGGGTGCGCGAGCGATCGGCATAACGATAAGATCGCCCTACATGTCCTCGCGCGAGATCGCCGAAGCCGTGGAATTTGCCCACGCCTACGGCATCCGCCACGAAATTTTAGAGCTAGGCGTCGCGGAGGGGATCAAAAACAACCCCGAAAATCGCTGCTATCTGTGCAAAAAGGCGGTCTTTTCGCGCCTGATAGAGCGCGCCCGCGAGCTTGGCTTTAGCCGCGTCGCAGACGGCACGAACCGAGACGATCTGGGCGAACACCGCCCCGGGCTCAAAGCAAAAGAGGAGCTAGGCGTGCTCTCGCCGCTGATAAATTTAACCAAATCAGAGATCCGCGAGCTATCGCGCGAGCTGGGCTTACCCACCGCCGAAAAGCCCGGTTACGCGTGCTTACTAACGCGTCTACCGCACGGGCGCGAGATCGATGAGAACGAGCTAAATTTGATCGAAGCCGCGGAAAATCTACTCATCGCAAGCGGCTACGCAAACGTCCGCGCGCGGTGCGACCGCAAAAATATAAAGTTGCAAATGCCCTTTTCTAGCATGCGGGACTTCCTAAACGACGCGAAATTTAAAAGCGTCGTTAGGCAGCTCGTGACGCTTGGCGCAGCGGAGGTGACGCTCGATCTAAAGGGGCTTAGGGAGGATGTTTTGCATGAGAGAGGATGAAATTTTAGAGCTTTTCGCGGGGATAAAAAGCGGCCGTATGAGCGAGCAAGAGGCGCTAAAATACCTGAAAAACTACCCTTACGAGGACGTTGGCTGCGCCAAGATCGACACTCAGCGCGCTCTGCGAAACGGCGCGGGCGAGGTGATCTACGGCGAGGGCAAGACGGATGATGAAATTTTACGTATCGCAGAAGCGATCGGCGCGAGAGGGCAAAATATCCTGATTACGCGCACCAACGAGCGGGTTTTTAATCGGGTTCGCGAGGCGCTGCCGCAGGCGGAGTTTAACGCTCGCGGCCGCGTCATCAGCGTCAAATTTAAAGAGTCCGTGCTCACGCAAAGCTACATCGCGATAGTCTCCGCCGGCACTGCCGACGGCGCGGTAGTGGAGGAGGCGTACGAAACGGCGCGATTTTTAGGCAACGACGTGCGCAAATTTAGCGATGCGGGCGTGGCTGGGCTACATAGACTGATCGCAAATTTAGAGCAGATACGCGGCGCAAAGGTCGTGATCGCGGTAGCCGGCATGGAGGGCGCGCTAGCTAGCGTGCTGGCGGGTCTTGTGAGCGTACCGGTGATCGCGGTACCCACCAGCGTGGGATACGGCGCGAGCTTTGGCGGACTGGCGGCTCTGCTAGCGATGCTAAATAGCTGCGCAAACGGCGTGAGCGTCGTAAATATCGACAACGGATTCGGCGCCGCATATAACGCGAGCCTGATAAATCATCTCTGAATTTACGCCCGCGAGGCAAATTTAACGGCTAAATTTGAGCGCGAGAGCCTATCGATCACAGAAGCAAACCGCAACAGCTACCAAGCCGTAATAATGCAGTGGCACGATAGCAAAGACGGCAAAGATAAACAATCGAAGATCGGCGGCGGAGAGCAAACCTATAAGCTAAATATCCCCGAGCCAAAATCAGACAATGAAGCCTTTAAAAAGGGCGAAGCCAAGCTAAACGAACTACAACGCGGCGGAATAAACGGCTCGCTTACCGCCACTGGTAGAAGAGCTAAGAGCCGGCGGAAAACTAAAAATAACAGGCGTAACCGGACTTGAAAATGTAAAATTTAGTATTAAAAGCGTATCGCATAATCTAAACACTACAAGCTATATGATTGATCTGGAGTTTGAGGGGTAGGATTATATCTGATTATAAAAATACTCTTTTTTGCCTTTTCGGTAATACCCATCTATAATGTCTGTAAGTTCAAATCCAAAGTAATCAAATACTTTTTTAAATTCTATTAATTTTTCTTCGGACACTGTCAGGAAAGGCTTTTCTGTTTCTAATTCTATAAAGCTTTGCTTAAAAAGCTTTATGCCGTAGCCTTTATTTTTATAAGGGGGCATAACAGATAAGTGGCATAATTTTTTTTCGTTATATTTTAGTATAGCAAGACCCCTTAGATTATTATCATCGCAGGAAGTTATAATTTTTTTTGTTCCGTCTTTTAATGACGGCAGCACATTTGTAAAATACCAAATATCAAAACTTGGATAGTATTTTTTTGCATCTTTGATATAGTTATATAATGTATATTTATTCTGTATCTCTGCCTTTATCAGCTGGGCATGATGCAGTGTTAGGTCGATTGTATTGTCAAAAGGTAACATTAAAAAACCGTTTTAATAAGTCGCAAATAGCATTGTAAATAGCATTAGATATTATGGCCACAAATATTACGAATGATAAGAATTTGTATTTTTCGAATTTTGAGCTTTTATGATGAAGGCTTTTTAAGAAAAGCTGATAATTGTCTATCGTACCGTCGTCTAATATTTTATCTTTAAATTGATAGACTGTCATTTTTTGATTTGCATCACTTCCTATATATTGATTCCATAGATTATCTTCTAAAACCCTAAAGCTTTTTATAGGTCTGCTTTTTTCAATCAATTCAGTTGTAGAGTCAAGTATAACGAAAGTATTAATTTCTTTAAATTTTATCCTTTTGTCTGATTGTTTAGTAAATTGCCTATCTAAATTTATTGAAATTCCAATTGTTTTTATCATTTTTATAAACGGATTAACTTTTGTATCTGAAAGAACGGTATCTGTTATCTTGTCTCTAATATTCTTAATCCTAAATCTAAAATAGCTGTTTTTCTGTTTTTCTTCTACACTCATTGTTATACTAGAATCGCTATTTATAGTGGTATTACAAAGTTTTATATCTCCAAGCTTATATTCTCTTAGTCTAAAATTTAATTTATTTTTATCCAAATGAGTCTCTTCGTTAAAAATCATATTTAATGTCTTGCTATCACAAAGCTTGTCTTTTATGTCTATAAATTCATCCTTAAGTATGTAAAATGGAAACGTGATTTCTATATTAAAATTTCTATCAAGATTGTTGTACTCTTTCCTAGAAACCAATATGCCCATTTCTATATACGAATACTCTCTATCGTTTGGCAAAAATATATTTAAATGCAGTATTGCGTCTATTTTATCAATAATACCAGAGTCTGCATCTATAAATATAGCTTGTGTGCAATATGGGTTTATTTTCATTTTTACATTCCTAAATATACATAAACGATTGTGGTGCCACAAAATTTGGGTATTGCAAATAAGGACAAATTGCCTCTTTATATTTATTTGCGGATTTAATCTTAATGGCAAAACCGGTACTCTTGCCATTAAAGTATTTTAGATATCTTTCTTTATCTATACCGGCATCCATGCTTGTTTTACTCCATAGTTCTTCTGGGCTTGCCTCCAAAATATTATCAACTATAAATTCTCCTATAATTTTTCCAACTGGCTTTGTGGCATATACTTTAATCTTATTAACGTTTTTTTTAAATTTTACCTTTCTAAACTCAAATTTTTTCGTACCATCAAAAATAGCCTCAGCGAATTCCGGCTTAATGGATAATAATGCTGTCATTTACTAAACCTTCTTTTAAAATTGCAAAAAAAGCCTCATCTGTAAGCTTCACAAAACCCCAGTAGGCTTCTTCGCGACCTATAATTTCTCTAATCTTCTTTAAAATAACACGTCTTTTAAATGATATATTGTATGCCATTTTTATTATTTTTGTGTAACTTTTTTTGATAAATATATTCTCTAATTCATCATCAGTAAATATATTATGAGGCTTGCAGTACTTGATGAAATCATCCAAGTCACTAAAACTGGATAAATCTTTATATTCTTCTACAACGCACAAAGAGGTCACGACCGATGAGTAGTTCGCGCTTTGGGCATTTTTATCTTTTGTTCTATAAATGAGCAAGCAGTCGCCTCTCTTGAGTTGCTCAACGCCTTTCATTTTCGTTATATACACCTTATGAATACTATTTGATTCAGACATGTCTTTTAGTATATCGTAGCTTTCTGTGTTTAGCATAGAGTCCGAGAACATACCAGTATGATATTTCGGGTATATACTTAAAAGATATTTGTCGCTTGTCGCATTAATAGCCGGATAGTCCAGCAGTATATCATTTTTTAGCGCCCGCACATGAGTAGGTATATTTTTTGTTAATACTAGCTCATTGATTTTTTTGCCATGCTGGACAAACCCATATCTTTTTAATAATTTTATTAAAGGTGCTTGTTTTTCAAAAGACGTTACATAGATATTATAAATGTTGTTTGCTACGGCAAAATCAAAAATCTTCTTTATAATACGCTCTCCAAGCTTTGTCCCATGCGCATCTATTTTAAGAGTTCCTATCTTTAGCCATGTCACATTTATGTCAAGTGCCGGATTTATATCCGTATTATCTATTGGGCTTTCTATTTTTAGATACAAAAAAGCCACTATCTTGGTATCATCAAAGAGTATATATGCTTTTTCGCCGGCGTCTGCTTTTTTCGCTATCCATGTATCAAAACCTTCATAGTCTTGCCTTAAAGAGTCAAAAAAGGAATCAGATGTGTTAATTTTATGTATATATTTCTCTTGGATATTTGACATTTTAATAACTCTTAAAATTTTCTAAGCAATTGTATCAAAGATTATCTAATTTTATTCTTTTAAAGCCATCGTCACAATATCGGCAAGGGTCTTTAAAGGTATTTTTTTGAATTTAAAACGATAATTGAAAGATTAAAAAATTTACGTTTCAAATCAAAGTGAAAAATGTGATGCTTTAGCCCACTTTGATTTTAAGCGTAAATCCACTTTGATTTGAAACGTAGTTTTACAGCTAAATTTAACGGCTAAATTTAAAAGGAAAGCGTTGCGAGAGGAAAATTTAAACGAGCAAAAGGCTATACCGAAGTACGCTAAAAAGCTCGCGCAAAAACCGCAAACAAGGCAAAGCGCGAGAACGAGGCTAGCGTTTTTAGCCGCGGCGGTTTTGATTTTGGCGGTTGAAATTTACATAGCGATCTGCGTAAAGGGCGGCTTCGTGCGACACTACGCGGGCGACGTTTTGGCGGTTATCTTGCTTTACGCTTTGGCACGGGCTGCTTTTAACGTGCCGCCTTTAAATTTACCGCTTAAAATTTTCGCGTTTGCCGTGGCTTTGGAGCTCGCGCAGCATCTGGGCGTCGTGCAAATTTTAGGCATAGAAAATAAAATTTTAAAAGTAATGATCGGCGGGACGTTTGATCTTGCCGACCTGCTCTGCTACGCTGCGGGCTGCACTTTGGCGGGCACGTATGAAAAATTTGAAAAAAGGAGAAGCGATGGATAAAGAAAAAGCCGTGCAAAAGATGACCGAGGTCATGGCGAAATTCGTCGGCTACACGGGCAAGGTGCTGCCTGACGACGTGACGGCGAAGCTGAGCGAGCTTAGTGAGCGCGAGACGCAGCCGCTGGCGAAGGAGATCTACAAAACGATGTTTGAAAACCAGCGCCTAGCCAAGGAACTAGATCGTCCGTCCTGTCAGGATACGGGCGTGATCCAGTTTTTCGTACGCTGCGGCGCAAATTTCCCGCTCATAGGCGAGCTTGAGGGGCTACTGCGAGAGGCCGTACTGCGAGCGACGCGCGAGGCTCCGCTGCGCCACAACAGTGTCGAGACGTTTGATGAGTACAACACCGGCAAAAACGTCGGCAAGGGCACGCCGAGCGTATTTTGGGAGATCGTGCCGGATAGCGGCGAGTGCGAGATCCACACCTATATGGCGGGCGGCGGCTGTAGTCTGCCCGGCAAGGCGACCGTGCTGATGCCCGGCATGGGCTACGAGGGCGTGGTGAAATTCGTCATGGACATCATGACGAGCTACGGCATAAACGCCTGTCCGCCGCTGCTAGTGGGCGTGGGCGTGGGCACCTCGATCGACGTGGCGTCATTGCTATCCAAAAAAGCACTTATGAGGCCGCTTGGCTCGCACAATCCAAATGACCGAGCCGCGCTAACCGAAAAGCTACTCGAAGAGGGCATCAATAAAATCGGCCTCGGCCCACAAGGCATGAGCGGCGCGAGCTCGGTGATGGGCGTGCATATACAAAACTGCGCCCGCCACCCAAGCGTCATCGCCGTCGCCGTAAACGTGGGCTGCTGGTCGCACCGCAAAGGCCATATCGTCTGGGACGAGCAGCTAAGCTTTGCCGTAAAATCGCACAAGGAGTTCGCGCTATGAGTAAGAAAATTTTAACCACGCCGATCGGCGCAGAGGATCTAGCGGATATCAAGATCGGCGACGTGATCTACCTTACGGGGCACATCGTCACCTGCCGCGACGTGCCGCACAGACGCGTCGTGCAGGAGGGTCGCGAGCTGCCGCTTGATATCAGAGGCGGCGCAATCCTGCACGCGGGGCCGATCATCAGAAAAACGGGCGAAAAAAGCTTTGAGATGGTCTCGGTGGGGCCGACGACTAGTATGCGGATGGAGAAATTCGAGCGCGAATTTATCGCTAAAACGGGCGTGCGCCTCATTGTGGGCAAAGGCGGCATGGGCGAGGGCACGATGAGCGGCTGCAAGGAGTTTGGCGCGATACACTGCGTATTTCCTGCGGGCTGCGCGGTGGTTGCCGCGACGCAGGTCGAGGAGATCGAGAGTGCCGACTGGACGGAGCTTGGGATGCCAGAGACCTTGTGGAAGTGCCGCGTGAAGGAGTTTGGCCCACTCATCGTCTCCATAGACGCGCACGGAAATAATCTTTTTGAGCAGAACAAGGTCAAATTTAACGAGAAAAAGGACGCGGCGCTGGCTGAAATTTTACCGCAGGTCGGGTTTATAAAGTAACGCGTTAATCTACCACAAAGCAAATCACGCCTTTTGTGGTAGATTTATTGGTCTAAATCTAAAACCTCTTTAAATTTTAAGCCGAATTCTTTTTCAAGATTTTGATTGTAAAATTTAGGCACCGCCGTGATTAAATATCTATACTCTTGCTTGCTTTGGAGTAGTTTTTTGCTAAAAATTTGCTCCAAAAACTCCTCTTTCCAAGCATCGTTTGCCATAAAGCCATCGCCTTTTGGCTCGATAAATACTTGATAGTTTAGCTCCTCTCCGCTAAGGCTCTTGCAAAATAGCAAAAAATCCGGTTCAAAAGCCTGCCCTTTTTCATCATAAATTTTTAGCTCTCGCTCATTTCTAACTAGATAAATTTCACTAAATTTTTGTGAAATTTCGTTTTCATGCTTGGCAAAAACTCCACAAAAGCTTTCTCTTCACTCGTACCGTAATTTGCATTAAATGCATACCATTCTTTATCGCTTACAACCCCTTCTTGCCCATCTGTTCGTTCATCATTTTTAGCGATATTTAGGCTTTTATCCTTAAAAATTTCATTAAATTTTTTACTTTTATATTCACTTGCCTTATATTTTGAAATTGTTTCAAAATTATCTTTTATATGCCTTAAAAGCTTTTTTGCGGCAACTAGATATTCATCGCTAGAAATAACCCTCTCATCGGTATCGCTTATAAAATTTACGCTAAATTTATCCTCCAAAAGTTTTAAAAACTCGCTTGTAGATTTTATATCGGTAAAATTTGCTTGCAAATTTTCAAAGTAAAAATACTCATCCTCACTCATCGCTACCCTCAAAATATGCCGTGGAATTTTCTTTTCTTTAAGTATTTTGCGTGATTTAGCAGTTAAATTTTCATCATTAAACACAGCCTCCTTAAAGACCAAATTTGACCCAAGCGCAAAATCTATTTCGTTTGGTATCTCTTCAAATTTAGCCTTATCGTATCCTATCAAAATTTTGTCGTTATGCCACACAAGAGCGTTTTTATAAAAGCTAGTCGCCTTAAAGCTATCCTTTAGCCTAAGCTCCTTGCGAACTGTATCTTCATCATAAATTCCAAAATCCCTTAAAGCCGTCTTTAGCTCACTTATATACCTACTATCATTGCTTGTGTGATAATAAATTTCCTCTAAAATTCTTAGCTCATTATCCAAATCCTTATCAAATTTTCGCTTAAATTTATCATCATCGCCATTTAGTTTAAACGGAAAATACCTAGCCCCTCGTCCGATTAGCTGAGCTTCGCTTATGGTTGTTTTACCAGGCTTACCGTTTCTGCCGTCTCTGCTTTCATAAAGCCTAACAATATCAAAAAGGTTTAGCACGTCCCAGCCCTCATTTAGCTTATTTACGGCAAATATCGCTCGCACTGGATTTTGCTCGTCTTCAAGAGAGTTTAAAACAATCTGATTTTCCTTTACCTCGCTTTCGTTATTTACGTTTAGGCAGTTTTGTGGTTTGAAATTTTGTCTTATCCTTTGCGCTAGATTATCGCTTGAAATCCCATTGGCATCAAAAAATTTAAAAGCCTTAGCTAGCGTTTCATCTTTGATTTCGTTTCTAAATTTATCTACAAAATTTAGGTCCGCTTCGTCTACAAGCCGCCTAAATTTCTCTTCATTTTCATTTGATTCTTTTATGGTTTTTGGCTTAAATAAAATTACGGGCTTTAAATTTATATCATGATTTGCAGCCAAAACACCTCTATATAAATTAAAAATAACAGCACTCATCATCTTATTTTCATCGCTCATATCATTTTTAAAAAGCTCGATTTCCTTTGAATATCCCTGCTCTCTAAATGCCTTTAAATCATATTTATAAAGTACTTTATCTTTATATTTTTCAGCTATTTCTACACTTTCATAATCCAAAGTTGCACTAAATTCAAGCAAGATATTTTTGGAATTTAGCTTTAAAATTTTAGCGACCGTGTTTTCCCAACTTGGTGTTTGGAACTCTTCTAAAATTTCAGCATTATTCTTTGTATCAGCACTTAGGTGATGAGCTTCATCGGCGATCAAGACAATATTTCTATCTGCTAAATCCTCAAATGTAACTGCATTTTCTTTTGGCGAATTCAGATCGGAGTGTAGCTTTTGGATTGTGCAAAATTTGATGTTTATCTCATTTTCGTTTTGTATACCCTCAAAATTCTCGCACTCTTTTATAAAAATTTCCTTACTGTTTATAAAAATCCTCTCGGTAAAAAGATATTTGCTTGAATTTGCGTTTAAGAAATTTTCTTTCGTCTTTTTGATGATATTGTCGCTATTTACGAAAAATATAAAATTCTTATATTTTTTCTCAAAAAGATAAAGTATAAGCCCAGCCATAACAAGCGTTTTACCGCTTCCAGTCGCCATATTAAACATCGTATGAAGAGGCAACTGCGGCTTACCGTTAAAGTCGTTTTCATATAAAAGAATAAATCTCTTAAATGCCTCTTTTTGATACTCTCTAATCGCAAATTTTAAATTTTCGCTCACGCTTTTTGGTAAATTTACGGCTTCAATCCCACGCTTTCCAAACTCGCCAGTTAAAATTTCATGCAGGAATTTCATTTTCTCTCTCCGTAAAAGCTGGTGCTCGCTTCTTTTTCGTCATCCGAGATTTCAAAGTCCGCATCATTAATAGAGCTTAAATTTACGTAAAGTTGATTTTTGTCTAAAAACTCATCTAGTATCCGCTTTTGCTCCTCTAGCCTTAAAGCCTCAAACTCGTTTATGTTTTTGCTAAATTTTTTCATATCGACTTTATAGTTTAAAAATGCGTTCTTATCGATCTCTTTAAAAATTTCTAGTATTTCTCTTTTATTTTTTGCTTTAACGATTTTTTCTTTAAAAAGCTCATTATGCTTTTTAAGCTCAAAATATACAAATTCGCCGCCGCCTTGCCAACCCAAAGCCCTGCTTACGCCGCCTTGTTCACCCTCAATCACCTTTTTAAGCCTCTCTTTTGTTATCGTTTCGATGTAATCCATCTGCTCGATAGCGATAAATTGCCTATTCATTTTCATCGCAACCGCCGCAGTAGTCCCACTTCCAGCGAAAAAGTCCAAAACAATGTCTTTTTCGTTTGTTGAACTTTGTATAATTCTTTGAATCAATTTTTCAGACTTTTGTCCTTTTACTTCATCTGTTCCTAGCATTTTAGACACAGATTCACCAGAGTAGCTAACTATTGCAATACTATTTAAATCGTTATATTCGTTTGCATTCCATACATCTTCAATAGGATATCTTTTAATTCTAGTATCAAAATTTATTTTATTATAAATATTGCTGATTTGCTTTTTATCCATATCGTAATCACATAATATGTCCGTAAGTTTATTCTTACTAATTAATTCCTTAAAATTTGAATTATCTATATATATTTTATTAAAGAACATTTTATTTTTATTTTTTGAATAGAATAAAATAGAGTCATGATTTCTAACATAATTACTTACTCCTGTTTTATATCCAGACAGCCAACCTATTCTCCAAATAACCTCTCTTTGAAAATTTTCTAAACCAAAAATTTCATCCATTAGCACTTTACAATAATGGACTTCATTGTAATCTAAATTTACATAGATACTGCCATCCTCTCTTAAAAGTTCCCTTGCTATTTCAAGGCGATTTTTCATAAATACAAGCCAAGTGGAGTGATTAAAACTATCGTTATAGTTAAAGCTATCGTTACCAGTGTTATAAGGTGGATCTATATAGATAAGTTTTACGCGCCCAGCAAATTCCTTTTTTAAAGAGTGTAAAGCCAAAAGGTTATTGCCTTTTATTAAAAGATTATCGGTTATGGTATCTTGCGGTAGATTGCGAGCGAGATTAATCTCGGCATTACGATTAAATTTGTTTACTAAGCCGCCTTTAAGCTGCGTGGGACTGACTGACTGACTGACTGACTGACTGACTGACTGACTGACTGACTGACTGACT
>NZ_JBQNAN010000011.1:0-58241 GCF_052170435.1 Campylobacter sp. | reverse complement strand
TAGCACCCACAAAAAGCCCTTAGTTTGCATCGCCTAGGGCGTCTTTTATCTTAAAGATTTGAGTGATATTTGCGTCTAGTTCGTCTAAATTTAGCATATTTGGCCCGTCGCAAAGCGCCTCGCACGGATTTACGTGCGTCTCATAGAAAAATCCGTCCACGCCCGCAGCTGCCGCGGCTCGCGCTAGATACGGTACAAATCTAGCATCGCCGCCGCTTTTCTCGCCCAAAGCCGACGGCATCTGCACGCTGTGAGTAGCGTCGAAAATCACCGGCGCATATTCGCGCATGAGCACCAAATTTCGCATATCTACAACCAAATTTCCGTAGCCAAAGGTGCTGCCTCGCTCCGTTAGCCATACGCCGTTTTGTTTAGCGACCTCGTATCCATCGCCGCTAATGCCCCTTGTTTCTAGCACTTTTTTCACCGAATGCTTCATCGCAGAGGCGGCTAAAAACTGCCCTTTTTTGATATTTACGACCGCTTTTGTCTTAGCCGCAGCCACGAGCAGATCGGTCTGGCGGCACAAAAACGCCGGGATTTGCAGCACGTCGGCCACTTCGCCTACGGGTGCAGCCTGATAACTCTCGTGGATATCGGTTAAAATTTTAAAGCCGAATTCCTTTTTGACCTTGGCTAAAATTTCGCACCCTTTTTTAAGTCCGGGTCCGCGAAACGAGCTTATACTCGTGCGATTTGCCTTGTCAAAGCTTGATTTGAAATAAAAATCTATCCGCTTATCTTCGTTAAATTTAACTAGCCTTTTTGCCACGTCAAAAACGAGTTGTTCGCTCTCGATGACGCAAGGCCCTGCTATTAGTATCATCATCTCTCCCTTGCTACGATTATTCCGCTGATAACGACCAGCATTATACCAAAAAACGCCGCCGCATTAGGTAGCGTATCGCCCATAAAAAAGCCCACTACCAGCGAAAATACGACGTCCATATAGCTTATCGCGGCGACCGAGCCCGCCTTTTTGCTCGCCGCATACGCTTTCGTCATATAAAACTGGAAAAAATAGCCCGCAAGCCCCATTAGTACGATTAGGATTACACCTTTAAAATTCGGCACTACAAAAGGCGAAAGCAAGAAGTCTAAAGGCTCAAATTTGACCCACTCCGCAACGCCCATCAAAAGCATCGGCAAAGCCGTCCCCCACGCCATAAAGCTAAGCACGATGACGCTCGTGTCGTAGCTTTTTCGCAGGGTTCTGACGCTTAGCATCGCAAGCGCAGCCCCAACGCCGCTGCTAAGCCCCAGCCAGTCGGTTTTGTTGATACCTAAATTTGGCTGGATGATAAAAAGTATGCCGATAAAGCCTAGAAATATCGCGCCCCAGCCCTTTTTGCTAAGCGCTTCTTTTAAGAAAATCGCCGCAAAAATCGCCGTGAAAATGGGGCTGGTTTTTTGAAAAGTATAAGCCGCGCCTAAATTTATGTGAGCGATGTTGTAAAAAAGTGCAAAAAGCGCGATCGTACCGATAAATCCGCGAAACATCAGCACAAAAAGCTGCCCGCCTTTTTGATGCGTCGGCGGCCTTTTGTAAATCGCGTAAAGCACGATAGCAAGCCCCACGGCATTTCTAAAAAACACGACCTCGATACTGGGCATCTGCTCGCTCAAAACCTTCGCAAAGCCTCCGACGGCGGCAAAAAACATACACGCGATGATCATATAATAAGCGCCCAAATGGTGCAAAACGTATCTACGAAACAAAATTTTTCCTTTAAATTTAGGCGTATTGTAATGCAAAACGGCTTAAATTTATAAACAATGTAAGCAAAAAATTTGTATAATCGGGATTTTAAGCGGCGAAGTCGGCCGCAAATTTAACGGGATTTTTAAGGGAAAATTTTGCAAAAGATAATTTTAGTCGGCAAGCCAAACGTTGGCAAAAGCTCGCTCTTTAACCGCCTAGCCGGCAGACGTATAGCCATCACCAGCGACGTTAGCGGTACGACGCGAGATACGAACAAAACGATTATAGAAATTTACGACAGAAGCTGCGTTTTGATCGACAGCGGCGGACTAGACGATAGTAGCGAGCTCTTTAAAAACGTCAAGGCAAAAACCCTAGCCGAAGCTAGAAGCTCGGACGCCATCATCTTTATGGTCGACGGCAAAATGATGCCTAGCGACGAGGATAAAGCCCTATACTACGCGCTTTTAAAGCTAAATTTACCGACCGCGCTCGTAATCAACAAAATAGACAGCAAAAAAGACGAGCTGCGAAGCTACGAATTTGCAAATTTCGGCGCAAAAACGAGCTTTGCTATTTCAGTCAGCCACAACGCGGGCATCGACGAACTAGCGGACTGGATCTATAAACAGCTAAAAGACGAGATCCGCCCCGACACGGGCGAGGATCTAGACGAGTTTTTAGAAAATTTCGGCGACGACGGCGAGGTGGTTAGGGAGATATCGGCTCGCGAGGATTATGAACGCAAAAATATCCAAGTAGGCATCATCGGACGCGTAAACGTCGGCAAAAGCTCGCTTCTAAACGCGCTAGTAAAAGAATCTCGCGCGGTCGTGAGCGACATAGCCGGCACGACGATAGATCCGGTAAACGAGACTTTCGTCTATGAGGATAGGGTTTTTGAGTTCGTCGATACGGCGGGTATCAGAAAACGCGGCAAGATAGAAGGCATCGAAAGATACGCGCTAAACCGCACCCAGTCCGCGCTCGAGCTCGCCGACATCGCGCTTTTGGTGCTTGATAGCTCCGAGCCGCTAACCGAGCTTGACGAGCGTATCGCGGGCCTAGCGGCTAAATTTGAGCTTGGCGTCATAATCGTGCTAAACAAATGGGACAAAAGCGAGGAAGATTTTGATAAATTTAGCCGCGAGATCAGGGATAAATTTAAATTTCTAGCCTACGCGCCGATCATCAGCGTTTCGGCTCTGGGCGGCAAAAGAGTGCATAAAATTTACCCGCTTATTTTAGAAGTTTATAAAAACTACACGCAAAAAATCCAAACCGCAAGGCTAAACGAAGCTATCGAAGAGGCGGTAAAAGCGCACCCGATACCGCGCGAAAAGGGCAAAAGCGTGAAAATTTACTACGCGGTGCAGTTTGGTTTCGCACCGCCGAAAATCGCGCTCGTGATGAATCGTCCGCGCGCCCTGCACTTTAGCTACAAACGCTACCTAACGAACAAACTGCGCGAGAAATTCGAGCTATCAGGCACTCCAATCGTGCTGATACCTAAAAATCGTAGCGGCTCGGACGAGGAAAACGAGGGAAAAAGTGAGTAAAAATTTAGTTTTCATCGGCTTTATGGGCGTTGGCAAAGGTACGGTAGCAAGGCATATCGCGAAAAAAACGGGCAAGCTGTTTTTAGACACCGACGAGCTGATCGAAAGCGAGCAAAATTTAAAAGTCCGAGAAATTTTCGAGACTAAGGGCGAGGAGTATTTTAGAAAATGCGAGGCAAAACTCGCTAAAAAGCTAGCCAAAAACGTAAAATCCTCGGTGATAGCCGCGGGCGGGGGCTTTGCAAAGGTTAAAGGCCTTAAAAAAATCGGAAAAATCATCTATCTAAAATCAAGTTTCGAAGCGATTTTAAAGCGAATCGACGAGAGCGGCGAAGCGCAGATGCACTACGCCAAACGCCCGCTTTTAAAGGATTTAAATGCGGCTAAAAAGCTTTTTGACGAGAGAAAAAAGATGTATAAAAGCGTCGCCGATCTCATAATCGACGTCGAAGGCAAAGGGCTAGAGCAAGTCGCGAAAGAGATTTTAGAAAAAATAAAAAAGGATTAAGTAAAATTTGGGTTGAAATTTGAGCGTAAATTTGGGCTTCAAATTTAAAGCGGTAGCGTTCGTCCGCGTCGGCATGAAATAATTTTGACGCAGTTTGTATAGCTGAAATTTAAACGGTAAACGTCGAATTTTTAAGCGAGTTAAAAATTCGAGTCTAAATTTGACGAATTGCAAAATTTAGCGCAAAAAAGACAGATAAAATTTTTAAATTTGCAGATTGTAAAATTTAATAAGCGGCAATATTGTCAAATAGCCGTGCAAATTTTATAAAAACAAAAATAAGGCGCGATATTTTTTCGCTAGACGCGGCAGATTTTGCTTTGCGAATGAGGCGCACTTTTCGTGCGTCGCAGTGAAGCGAAGCAAAATCTAACTTCTGCTTGCAGCTACGGGCGAAGCAGAGTAGAAAGTAAAGCGGAAAAAGATAAGCCGCAAAAAAGGATAAAATTTGAGAGTACTAACAGGTTTGCAACCAAGCGGCAAACTACACCTAGGCAACTACTTCGCCTCGATCAAACAAATGGTTGAGGCGCAGGGGCAAAACGAGATGTTTATGTTTATCGCAAACTACCACGCCATGACCTCGGTCGCCGACGCGGGGAAGCTAAAACAAAACACCTATGAGGCGGCAAGCGCGTTTTTGTCGCTAGGTATCGATCCGCAAAAGAGCGTATTTTGGGTGCAAAGCGACGTCAAAGAGGTTTTAGAACTCTACTGGATACTGAGCCAATACACGCCTATGGGCCTGCTCGAGCGCGCGCACAGCTACAAGGACAAGGTCGCAAAGGGCTTAACCTCGCATCACGGGCTTTTTAGCTATCCGGTTTTGATGGCGGCCGATATCCTGCTATACGGCGCGCAGGTCGTGCCCGTGGGCAAGGATCAGATCCAGCACGTCGAGATCGCGCGCGACATCGCGATCAAATTTAATAACGAGCACGGCGACATCTTCGTCCTGCCGGAATACAAAGTCGATGAAAGCGTCGCTACCGTGCCAGGCACAGACGGCGCAAAAATGAGCAAAAGCTACGGAAACACGATAGATATTTTCGCCGGCGCAAAAGAGCTAAAAAAGCAAATTTCAAGCATCGTGACGACCTCGGAGCCGCTTGAAGCGCCTAAGCAGTGGCAAAACTGCAACGTCTATAATATCGCTAAATTATTCCTGGACGAGGACGGACAAAAATCCCTGCAAGCGCGGTACGAGCGAGGCGGCGAAGGACACGGACACTTTAAGATGTATCTAAACGAGCTAGTTTGGGACTATTTTGCGGACGCGAGAGAGAAATTTGATTATTATCTAAATCACGCGGGCGAAGTGGATGAAATTTTAAACGAAGGCGCGAAAAAAGCGCAAGCCGTAGCAGCGCCGATAATGGAAAAAATACGCGCCGCAACGGGCATATACAAATAAATTTAAAGGAAAAAAGTGCAAGCAATCTACCCTTACGCGCAGCTTATTCACCTGATCTGCGCTATCATTTTCGTCGGATTTTTATTTTTCGACGTGATTATTTTTTCAAGAGCCAAGGCCAAACTGCCCGCAGAAATAGCGCAAAAAGCGCAGCAGGCTATCTCAAGCGTCGCGATAAAGATTATGCCGCTTTGCCTGCTGATTTTGATTTTAACCGGCGGCATGATGATGAGTAGTTGGGTCGGCTCGAAGGCGGGCGGATATTTCGCGTCAAATTTACAAACCGCCTTGATGATAAAGGTTATTTTGGTGATGCTGATATTTGCAGCCGTAGCGACCAATCTCACGTGTAAATTTATACTAAAGCGCCCTAGCCCGCTAGGCAACATTCATCCGTTTGCATTTGCGGCGGCTGCGGTCATCGTAATACTTGCTAAAGTTATGTTTATGGTTTAAGGAGAGGACATGATAAATTTAAAACTACTCGACACTCGCTACGACGAGTTCGTAAAAAAACTACAAGGAAAAAACGTAAAGCCCGAGGTTTTAAACGAGCTTTTGACGACGTTTAACGAGCTAAAAGCAAAGCGTCAAGCGCTAGAAAATTTCCAAGCGATCCAAAACGCTAAGAGCAAGGAGCTAGGCATAAAGGCTAGAAACGGCGAGAACACCGACGAGCTAAAAAACGAGCTAAATTTAAACAAAGCCGCGATGGGCGACGCCGCCGATATCGTGCGCTCATACGAGGAAAAGCTAGAAAACATCGCAAGCTGCGTGCCTAATATCACCGACGACGACGTGCCGTTTGGCGCCGATGAAGAAAGCAACGTCTGCGTAAAAACGGTACTAGAGCCGACCAAATTTGACTTCGCGCCAAAGGAACACTACGAGCTTGGCGAGAGCTTAGGCTGGCTTGATTTCGAGCGCGGAGTTAAGCTTTCAGGCTCGCGTTTTTGCGTGCTAAAGGGCATGGGAGCGCGCCTGTCAAGGGCTCTAGTTAACTATATGATCGACTTTAACAACGCGCGCGGCTTCGAGCTAGTTAACGTACCGTTTTTGGTAAACGCAAATACGCTTTACGGCACCGGACAACTGCCTAAATTTGAAGACGATCTATACAAAGCTCAGGGCGAGGATTTGTATCTGATCCCTACTAGCGAAGTGCCGGTGACGAATCTTTACAACGACGAAATTTTACCCGTAGAGAGCTTACCGATAAAGATGACTTGCTACTCAGCGTGCTTCCGCAAAGAAGCGGGCTCCGCCGGACGCGACACGCGCGGCATGATACGCCAACATCAGTTTGAAAAGGTCGAGCTCGTAGCTATCACGACTCCCGAGCAAAGCGCGCAGATGCTAGACGAGATGGTAGCGTGCGCCAGCGACTTGCTAACGAGCCTTGGGCTGCCGCACCGCCATATGTTGCTTTGTAGCGGAGATCTGGGCTTTAGCGCGGCAAAGACGATAGACCTCGAGGTCTGGCTGCCTGGACAAAACAAATACCGCGAGATAAGCTCGGTATCAAATACCCGCGACTTCCAAGCTCGCAGAGCTAAAATCCGCTACAAAGACGGCAAGAAAAACGCTCTGGTAAACACCCTAAACGGCTCGAGCCTAGCCGTAGGCAGAACGCTCATAGCGATAATGGAAAACTACCAAAAAGCAGACGGCAGCATCGATATCCCGGAAGTTCTTAAAAGGTATATTTAGTGGCGAAAAACGACGACGAAAACGTAGTAATCCTCGAAGAGGCCGATTTTGATCAAGACGAAGAAACGGAATCGCTAGACGAGCAAGAAGACGGCGACGGCGACGGTCTGGTCTCGCTTGACGAGCTAGAGCCCGTAGCCGTCGAACAGCCCGTAGACGAGCAAGAAGAGGCCAAAAAAAGCAAGGAAAAGCTTTTTATCTTCGGCGGAGCGGCGGGTGCGTTCGTCATTATACTGGCCATAGTTTTGTTTTTCGTTTTTAGAGGCGAGAAAAAGCCGCCGATAGACGAAAAACAGATCGTAAAAGATATCGAGGAGCACTACGAGTCGCAAAAATTCGGCAGCTCAAAGATCGACGACATGATCGCTAAGGCAAATTTGCTCTACGAAAAGGGCAATAAATTTGAAGCGCTGAAAATCTACGAAAACATCGCCGTTTACAACCAAAGCCTCTCAAACTACAATCTAGGCGTCTCGCAGATGAGGCAAGGTAAATTTGAAGACGCGTTAGAGAGCTTTAAAAAAGCGATCGCTAACGACGAAAACGTCGCCGTTAGCGCCATAAACGCCGCAGTTAGCTCACTGGAGCTAAAAAACGAGCAAAATTTCGACTACTATATAAATCTCGCAAACTCGTTTTTGTACAAGGAAGCGGGCACTCCGCTATATAACTACTACTACGCGCTCATAAACTACTATAAAGGCCAATACGTCGAAGCTCTAGCGGCTCTCTCGCACGCCGAAAACGGCTACTACAAAGACCGATACGACTACCTCGCGGCTAAAATTTTAAGCTTTATCGGCGACGATACCGAGGCGATAAAAAAGCTCGAAGCGCAAAAAGAGTTTAACGCAGATCTGGCGCTTGGCATGCTTTACGCAAGGCTCGGCCAGTATGAAAGAGCTAGAAATAGGCTAAATTTAGTGCTAAAAAGAGACGGCGACTCAAATAAAATCAACGCAATGATAGCCATCATAAACCTAAAAGACGGCAAATTTGAGGCTGCGACCGACGAACTAAAAGCCGTATTCCACGAGGATCCGTTGTTTTTAAACGCGAATTTCCCGATCAAAACGATACTAAAACCCGAGCTTTTTGACGTAAATTTAGCTCAGGCGCACTTTAGAAACGACCTGTTTTTTGATAAAACCAAACGATATGAGACGCTGTTTTACTTCGCGCCTTATAAGGTTTTTGACCCGAACCAAACGATAAACTACATAAGAAAAGGCGGCGTGAGCCTGTTTTTGGACGACGCAAGCGCGGCTGGCAACTACCTAAACGCTAGCGGCGCGCTCTCAAAGGTAAATTTAGAGCTCTCATCAGCCATCGCAAACGCCCTAAACTACAAGCTAAAGCAGGCCAACGCGCAGTTTGCCTCGCTCATCTCGCTATATCCCGAGCACTCGGTTTTACACTACGACCTAGCTCTTAGCTACGCGCAGCTGGGCAACTTTAGCATGGCAGCAAAGCACTTTATCACGAGCTATCACCTAGACCCGACGAACCACCTAGCAGGCGTGCTGGGCGCTATCGCAAACGATATAAATGCCGTAGATAACACCAAACTACTACAAGAAATTTCAGAAAATCTCGACCACGACTCTAGCTCGAAAGACGCGCCGGTTAGCCAAGCTCTAATGGCCCTCATCGCAAACAATAGCGGCGCTCTCATGCGCTGGCTAGAGCAAGAAAAGGAAGAGACCGCGCTAAATTTGTCCTTTGACGCGATAATCGCAAAGATGACCGACAAGGGCGCAGAGTTTGCTAAAAAGACGCAAATTTTAAAGGCAAAGTTGCCTGATGATATAGTGGCGAACATTCTTGATTTTATCGCAAACTACAAGGATGAAGGCATCAAAAAATACGTCGAGCAGATTCAAATTTACTTCCACGACAAACGGCTAAACGACGCGGCGTTTTATCACGGCGCAAACATCATCAAAGAGCAATACATCAAGCTTTTGCAAATCTCGGGCCTACTAAACTACGAACGCCAGAAGATAAAAGCGCTACTAAAACAAGGCGCTAATAACGCCGACTTGCTCCAGACGCTAGCTTACATCGACATTTTTACGAACGATTTTGAGGAGAGCTATCAGATCTACAACCGCATAATCGACGAATTTAAGATAAACGACGCGGGCACGCTGTTTCTAGCAGCCGTAGCCGCCATCGGCTCAAATCACCCGCAAAACGCAACCGCGCTTTTGGAGCTATCTAAACTCACCGATCCAAACGCGATGGAAAGCCGAGTGGCGCTCGGGCACCTATACCAAGAGATCGACAATATCGAAGCCGCGACGATACAATACGGGCTGATAAAAGATCCGAATTTTAAGAGTAAATTCGTGGATTTTATGATTGATTACGAGAAGTTGAAAAAGTAGTTTTATGCGGGCGATACGGCGATAAATCCGTCGCAAATTCGCCCGAATAATTTTTATAGATTTACAGAAACGGCTTTGTCAAATTTGACGAAAGCAAAAACAACTCGCCTCGTCAAATTTAACGCCCTACTTCGCCCTGCTCTATAACTCACGGCTTAAAAAACAACCGCAAATTTAACCAAAGCACGGCAACAAGCCGCGCTTCAACTCAAATTTTACTTATCCTCAAGCACCTTTTCGCGCCACTTCGAGCTTGATTTTTTATCCATCGCCATATCTTTGGACATCTCGGCAGCAGCCTCAAAGTTTTTCTGTACGCCCTCGCTGCTGTTTTTGTATTTCACCGCGTTCGTGCCCTTTATACCTAGACTCTGCGCCTCGCTAACGGCGTCGATATTCGCTCCCAAAAATATAAACTCCCAGTCGTATTTTTCCTGCTTATCGCTTATCATTTTTTTGATCTGCGCCTTTGAGTACTCTTTGCTCGAGTTTTCTTGCCCATCGGTGATGATCACGAAAAGCACGGCTCTGTTTTTAGCGTAGATGTCCTCGACTTTTGAGATTTTGTTTATCGTATCGCCGACTGCGTCTAGTAGCGCGGTATTGCCGCCCGCGACATAGTCCTTGTTCGTTAGCTTCTCGACCTTTTTGATATCTGTTCTATCGTGCAATGTCCTGAAATTTGTATCAAAGAGTACCGTAGTTACCTTTGCGTCCACGCCCGCTTCTTTTTGCTTGTCGATCATCGAGTTAAAGCCGCCGATAGTATCGCTCTCAAGCCCGCTCATGGAGCCCGATTTATCGAGGATCAGCACCATCTCAAGCTGCTTTGGCGTAGATTTTTGCGGCGCTTCCTCGCTTTTAGCAAACGCAAACGCCCCGATAATCATCAACAAAAACGCGATTTTTTTCATATTTTCTCCTTTGAAAAATTTGGCTTGATTATATCAAATTTTAAAGACGCGGCGGTAAATGCGAGGAGGTTTAAATTTGAGTTTTGTATTTTTGTTTGCCCAAAACCCGGTCAAATTTACTTCAAAAATTACGGCCGAATTTAAAAGGCTAAATTTAGAAATTTAAGGCCCAAATCCGAGCCTTAAATTTGCTAAGCGGCGCGCGGTCAAACCGCTCAAATTTTACTTTGTAGCGGTGATTTTTACATAGCTGTTTAGCGCGCCCACATACGCTCTAGCGCTCGCCGTCATCGTATCGATATCAAGTCCGTGACCGATGATGGTTTTACCGTCAAATTCGACCTTTACAACGACGTTTGCCAGCGCGTCCTTGCCCTGCGAAACGGCGCTAACCTTATAATCCTTGAGCACGCCGTGGATGCCGCTTAGGCGGTCGATGACCTTAAATATCGCATCCACCGTACCGTTACCTAGCGCCGCATCGCTCTTGATCTCGTCGGCGTGACGAAGCGTGATCGCCGCGCTGCTTAGGCCTTTGTTGCAGCTGCTTTGCGTAAGCGTCAAGAACTCGAAAACCTCAGGGATCTTGATGATCTCGCTAGTTACCAGCGCGCGCAAATCGTCGTCAAAGATCTCTTTTTTCTTATCCGCTAGCGCCTTAAATTTCTCAAACGCCTCGTTTAGCGCGCTATCTTCGAGCTCAAAGCCAAGGCTGATTAATTTATCTTTAAAGGCGTGGCGGCCCGAGTGTTTGCCAAGCACTAGCGAGTTTTTATCCAACCCGATGCTTTCGGCGCTGATTATTTCGTAGGTTTCTTTGTGTTTTAGCACGCCGTCTTGGTGGATGCCGCTTTCGTGAGCGAAGGCGTTTTTACCGACGATGGCTTTGTTTGGCTGAGGCTCGATACCGATGATGCCCGCTAGCAGGCGCGAGCTAGGATAAATTTCTTTATAAACTATGTCCGTATAAAGCGGCGCAAATACATCGCTACGCGTCTTTATCGCCATCACGATCTCTTCAAGCGCGGCATTTCCCGCACGCTCGCCGATACCGTTTAGCGTGCACTCGACCTGCCTGGCGCCCGCTTTTATCGCGGCTAGCGAGTTTGCCGTAGCTAGGCCTAGGTCGTTGTGATTATGCACGGAAACGACTGCGCGAGCGTTTATAAATTTAACCATTTCTCCTATACGAGCGGTAATCTCCTCGGGATATAGGTAGCCCACCGTGTCTGGGATGTTGATGGTTTTTGCTCCGGCGTTTATAGCGGCGTCGCAAATTTCTTTTAAAAAGCTCATCTCGCTTCTGCACGCGTCCTCGCAGCTAAACTCAACGTCCTCGCAGAAAGTTTTAGCGTATTCCACAGCTCGCACGGCGCGCCTAATCACTTCGTCGGGAGACATTTTTAGCTTAAACTCCATATGAATCGGGCTTGTGGCGATAAAGGTGTGGATGCGCCTATTTTTTGCCGGAGCTATAGCCTCGCCCGCAGCCTTTATATCGCCGTCCACGGCACGGGCGAGCGAACAGATAGAGGCGTTTGAGGCTTGCTTAGCGATCTGATGTATCGCGTCAAAATCGCCCCTACTAGCCGCAGCAAAACCAACCTCCATGACGTCCACGTTTAGGCGTTCTAACTGGCGTGCGATGCGGATTTTCTCCTCGGTATTCATCGAGGCCCCGGGGCTTTGCTCGCCGTCTCGTAAAGTCGTATCAAATATTATTATTTTATCATTGTTCATTTTTTATCCTTTTTGGGGTTTTTGTTTGTGTAGTTAAATTTTTATTATTAGGGTGTGAGAGAGTCGCTGCTTAGCGCAGCAGCAGAAGTAGAGAGAAAAATGCGTTAAATTTGACGTTGCCGTTCATTCGCTCTCCTTTTGGTTTTTTTTGTTTTTACATCTCATAAAAACGTATCTGATTATACCGTAAGAAACATAAACGCTCATTAAAGCCGTAACCGCCTCGATCGGGTAGATATAAATAACCGAAAACGCGACCGTAAGGCCGACTAATATGCGTAAAAAATGGGCTTTTTTTAGATCGATTTTTTTAAAGCTAGGGTAGCGGATGTTGCTTACCATCAAAACGGAAAGCAAAATTTGCAAAAACAGCAAAAACCACTCGGCGCTTCTAGTAAAATCATACTCCAAGCTCAGCCCGACCCAAAATGCCGACACGATGGCAGCCGTAGGTATAGGAAGGCCAATAAAAACAGACGGCTCGTAGGTGCCGGTCATTACGTTAAACCGAGCAAGTCTAATAGCACCAAAAACTACAAACAGTGCAGCGACTAGCGAACCCAAACGCCCAAAGCTGTGTCCGACCGTAAAGTAAAAAAGCATCGCGGGCGCGACGCCGAAAGCTATAATATCGGCAAGACTGTCAAACTCCACGCCGAATTTTGACGTAGTTTTAGTTAGCCTAGCCACGCGTCCATCAAGTCCGTCCAGAAAAAGAGACAAAACTATGTAAATAATAGCCTTAAAAAAATAGCCGTTAGCCTCCTCGACTAGTCCTGCGCTAGCCGCGATATAGCCGCGCACGGAGACGATGATACTAATGATACCCAAAAACGCCGAAGCCGCCGTGAATAAATTCGGCAAAATGTACATTAACTGAAGTTTATGCTGATTGTCTTGCATCTTTTTCCTCGTAGCTAAAAAACCCTAAAATGCCCGCGCTTGCCACTTTTTCGTCAACGCTAACGCTTATTCTCGTATTTGCGGGCAGTATCAAAACCACCTCGCCGCTACCTAAAAAACCAAATCGCCTGCCCGCTTTTAGTCGGCTAAAATTTTCAAAAGAAATGCCTTTGCTAAGAGGCCCCGCGATGACGCGGATCGCAATTTTATTATTTGAGTTTTTACAGACGAACAAGGCTCGCTCGTTTAAATTTTTAGAAGCTTCCATAGCATTACACAAAAACAAGCCGTGCCTCCGCCTGACTTCCAAAAGCTCCATATCGCAAGGAGCCCTGAGCGCGCCCGCGTCAAATACGCCTTTGCGGATAGTTATGGCTACGCACTGCGTATTGAAATAGTAAATTTTATCTATACTTTCTATCTTGCCGTCGACCGGGCTAAGTACGGCATACGCATCGTCGCTACCTAGCGCTCGCTCTGGGTTTCTAAACCAAAATACGCAAAGCGCAAACAGCGCGAAAAATAAAATTTGACATACGCCCAAAACCAGCGCAAGCAAAAGCAAAAGCCCTAAAACAAAAACGTATTTGTAGCCCTGTTTTGCGATTAGCCCGACGTTTTGCATATCTTTACGCTTGTTCCTCTTTATCTTCTAAATTTACGAGCCTGCTAGGCATCCCGCGCTCTTTTTCGTAGTTTGCGATGATCTCTCTAACCTTCGCACCCTCGATAGTTTCCTCTTCGTAAAGCGCCTCAACCATCTTTTCTATCGCGTCGCCGTAGGTTCTTAGCGTCTCAAGCACGTGTTTATAGCGCTCATCAAGCGTGGTTTTGATAAATTCGTCCACTTTTTCCGCCGTCTTGTCGCTATAGTCCCTATCGGCCTGACCGCCGGCTAGGAAAGTACTACGGCGCTTTTCAAGCACCATAAGTCCCGCAATATCGCTCATGCCGTATATCGAGATCATCGAACGAAGTATATCGGTCGCGCGCTCTAGGTCGTTGCCAGCACCGGTTGAAATCTCTTTTATAAAGACCTCTTCTGCTGCACGTCCGGCTAGAAGCACGTCTACTTCGGCCATCAGCTCGTGGCGCTGCATCATAAATTTATTTTCTTCAGGTGTGTGGAGCGTGTATCCCAGCGCCGCAAGTCCGCGCGGTATGATCGATACCTTGGTGACTCTGTTTGCGCCTTTGGTGGTTTCGGCTATGAGCGCGTGTCCGCTCTCGTGATAGGCCACGATGCGCTTTTCTTTCGGATTTATGCGGCGAGATTTTTTCTCAAGACCAGCGATAGCTCGCTCGACGGCCTCGAGCAAATCAGCCTGCTCGACTTTACCCTTTTCTTTTCTACCAGCTAGTAGCGCGGCTTCGTTTATGATGTTTGCTAGATCCGCTCCCGCAAGACCCGCCGTCATGCGCGCAATATCCTCGATGCTAACGCTATGATCGAGCTTGATGTCTTTTATATGTACGCGTAAAATTTCGATCCTACCTTTAAAATCAGGCTTATCGACGAGCACCTGCCTGTCAAATCTACCCGGCCTTAAAAGCGCGGCGTCAAGCACCTCCGGACGGTTCGTAGCGGCAAGCACGATAACGGGCGACGCATCCGAGCTAAAGCCGTCCATCTCGGCCAAAAGCTGGTTTAGCGTTTGCTCGCGCTCGTCGTTTCCGCCGATCATTCCGCTAGCTGCGCGGCTTTTGCCGATAGCGTCGATCTCGTCTATAAAGACGATCGCCGGTGCTTCTTTTTTTGCATTTTCAAAAAGATCCCTCACGCGGCTAGCGCCTACGCCGACGAACATCTCTATAAAGCTTGATCCTGAAACCGAGAAAAACGGCACGTCCGCTTCGCCTGCGACGGCCTTTGCAAGCAAGGTTTTACCGGTGCCAGGAGGTCCCACTAAAAGCACGCCTTTTGGGATTTTGGCGCCCAAATTTATATACCTATCCGGATGCTTTAGAAAATCCACGATCTCTTTAACTTCTTCTTTTGCTTCTTGCACGCCCGCCACGTCGGCAAATTTAACCTTCGGTTTTTCTGAGTTTACTAGCTTTTTAGAGCTTCCCATCCCAAGGATACCGCCGCCCATATTTCGCTGCATACGGCTAGCCAAAAACATCCAAATTCCAAAGAAAATAAAAATAGGAAGTATCCACGAAAAGAGCATTTCGGTAAACCAGTTCGTCTCGCTATACGCTCCGTAAGGAATCTTTTGTTCCTCCAAAATCGGCACTAGCGTCGGGTCGTTTACTCTTTTAGCAAAGTACGTTCTGCCGCCGTTATCCACGGCTTTTATCGAGGTTTCTGAGATGCCCACCTGCACTACTTGCTTGTTTTTTATCATCTCTTTTATTTCGGAGTACGAGGTGCTTTTTGAGCCGGCCGCGCTCTGTCCTAGTAGCGTGCCGTCCATCTCGCCGCCTCCAAGCCCGCGAAATGCCACCACTATCACGATAGCAAAAATGGCGAAAATCAAAATCGGATTTTTATTAAAAAAATTATTTCCGCCGTTATTTAAATTTTTATCATCGTTTTTTCTGTTGTCCATTATGTTCCTTAAATTATTTTACGCTTTTTGAAATACGAAGCTTTTCCACTCGTTTTTGGTTTGGTTTTCTACCAGTTTGAGCGACGAAAAAGCCTCTAAAATTCGCGTTTCGTATTTATCCAAAACGCCTGCTAAAACGAGATACGAGCCCTCTTTTAGCAAATTTATTAGATCATTTTTTAGCATTAGTATCACGTCGGCGATTATGTTTGCGACGACGACATCGTATTTTTTATCTAAATTCGCCACCGAACCGGTCCAAATTTGATTAAATTTAACCCCGTTTAGCTCGGCGTTTCTCTGCGAGCTTTGCACGGCCTGCACGTCCGTATCGCAGGCATCCGTGACGCAGCCTAGTTTTGCTAGAGCGATGCTTAGTATCCCGCTTCCGCAGCCCACGTCAAGCGCACTCATGCCGTTTGCGGCGTATTTTTGCAGATACTCTATACAAGCGCTCGTGCTCTCATGATGACCAGAGCCAAAGGCGAGCGCAGGGTCGATGATGATATTTTCAAACCCGTCTTTAGACTCTTCCCAGCTTGGGTGGATGTAAAATTTGCCGATCTCTATCGGTCTTACGTTTTTTTTGTATTCGTTTAACCAGTCTTTATTTTCTTTTTGGCTTTTTGTTATCTTAAATTCGATCTCTCGGCCGAGCACATTTTGCAGAGACTTTGCGTACTCTTGCAGGCCAAATTCCACTTCATCTAGCTCGTCTTCGTCCCGCACGATAAACCCGCCGTCAGTCTCCTGCGTGCAAGTAACGCCCAAAGAAAAAACAAGATCTTCGAAAAGCTCGCGAAGCTCCTGCGAACAAAGAACTTCAAGCTCGTAAAATTTATCTTTCAAGATTTACGCTCTTTTAGCCTAAGACGTCTTCAAGTTTTTCTTTTAAAACTTGCGGCGTAAACGGCTTTACGATGTAGTTATTGACGCCTGCTTTTAGCGCGGTGATGACCTCGGCTTTACCGCCCTCGGTCGTTACCATGATGATAGGCATATCGACGTATTTTTGCTCGGCGCGGACCTTTTTTACGAGCTCAAGTCCGTTCATTTCAGGCATGTTCCAGTCGGTGATAAGCACGTTTATGTCGCTGTGCTGACCCAAAATTTGCCACGCTTCGACTCCGTGCTCGGCCTCTAAAATCTCTTGATGTCCGAGCCTTTGTAGGGTGTTTTTTATAATTCTTCTCATAGTAGAGCTGTCGTCGACTACTAGTATTTTCACAATCGCATCCTTTTTTAAAAAATGTCCAATTCTAGCAAATTTTATATTTAAATTTACTTTAAAAATTTATCGGCCCAGTTTAAAGGCCTCTTTTAGATCGAGCGTCCCCTCGTAGTACGCCTTGCCCACGATCGCGCCGTAAACGTCTCCCGCGCGCATTAGCGCCCGGATATCCTCTATATCTTTTACGCCGCCGCTTGCGATCGTATTTATACCGCTTGCTTTTGCGATTTGCGAGGTAAACTCAACGTTCACGCCACTAAGGGTGCCGTCTTTTGAGATGTCGGTGCAGATGATTGCTTCGACTCCGGCTCCGGCAAATTTGCGCGCTAGCTCGGTCGCTCTCATCTGCGACACCTCCGCCCAGCCCTGCACGGCGACGAAGCCGTCTTTGGCGTCTATGCCGACGGCGACGCGGTATTTTTGAGCCATTTCTTTAGTAAAATTCGGATCCTTTAGCGCTACCGAACCCAAGATAACGCGCGTTATGCCGCTATCAAGGTAGCTTTTTATTCGCGCTTCGTCGCGTATCCCGCCGCCGATTTGGATTTGTAAATTTGCGGCTTTTGCGATCTTTTCTACGGTTTTTAGATTTACCGCTTCGCCCGCAAACGCTCCGTCAAGATCTACGACGTGAAGCCACTTTGCGCCCATATCTTCAAATCTTTTAGCTAGCTCCCACGGCGCGTCCGAGTAGATTTTTGCGCTACTCATCTCGCCTTTAAAAAGCCGAACCGCCTTGCCCTCTTTCAAATCTATCGCAGGGAAAATTTCCATCACATCTCTCCGAAATTTCGTAAAATTTTTAGCCCAGTTTCGTGACTCTTTTCAGGGTGCGGCTGAAAACCGAAAATGTTATCTTTGCACACCGCGCTTACGAATTTATAGCCGTATTCGCTAAAGCCCAGCGCCGCATCGTCCTTGCAAACTACGTGATAAGAGTGCACGAAATACAAATACTCGCTAGCCGCCAGATCCTTATTTATCGGTGTTTGCTTGGTAAAATTTATCGTATTCCAGCCGGTGTGCGGCACCTTTAGCGGCGCATCAAATTTAGACGGGTCAAATTTAACAACTCGCCCTTTTACGAGCCCCAGCCCCTCGTTTACGCCAAACTCCTCGCTTTGCTCAAAAAGTAGCTGCATACCCAGGCAAATGCCCAAAAACGGCTTTCCACCGACTACGGCTTCTTTTATCGCAGGGATAAAATCTCTATCTTTTAGCTTATCCATCGCTTCGCCAAAAGCTCCGACTCCTGGCAAGATTATCTTATCAAATTTACCCAGCTCCTCGCCGCGACCGACGAGTTTCGCCTTTAAATTTAAACTCTCAAACGCGTTTAAAACGCTCTTTAAATTTCCCGCTCCGTAGTCGATAATGCCGATCAATGCGGGCTCCTTTGCTTTGTAGCAAAAAGATAAACGCTAAGCGCGATCATAAGCATCGCGACGCCGCCGATGAGATAGATCGCGTTTATGATGTGATCTGGCGCCGTGATGGCAAATTTAAACACGAGCATCAGCGCCTCGATCGCAAGCGCGATGATGATCGAGCCGATAAAACGCACCATCGTTTTATTTTCGCCGTTATCGCCATGCTTGCCTTTTCCGAGCACCTCTTCCTCAAATATCGCTTTAACTAGGTCAAAGATCGCCAGAGCCAGCGTCAGCACGATCGTGGTCTCAAACATCTCCTCGACGTTAATGTTCATAAAATCTTTAGACAAAAATCTCTTTAGCCCGTCTACGAAAAGAAACGCCGCTACCATAAAAAGCGCGACCGAAAATGCGGCATAAACGGTTTTTAAAAATTTGCCGAAGTAGCTTTCTAGTCTGCCGTGAGAGACGATGGCTAGGATATTTTCTAGCGAAACGTCGATACACGCGACGAATTTTAGCTCCCCTTTGTCGTCATATATCGGAGTGGACGCCGTCACGCACAGCTCGCCCGTGAGCGAGGACGGGTACGGGTCGCTTAGCACGCAGCGCTTCTCGCGCACCGCGGTGTAATAATATGACTTATTGCTGCAGTTTTCGCTGCCGCCGGCCTTATATTTTTCGTTTAGGCTCACGGCGTCGCCTATTTGCACGCCGTTTGCGTCAAGCACGTAAAACGCGTCAAAATCCTCTATCTCGTGCGCCATTTTGTTAAAGCCGCTTTTTATCGACTCGGCGTTTACCCCCGGCAGCCTGTTTGGCAAATTTTTACTAAAAAGATAGCATATATAGGCTCTAGCCTTGTATCTTAACTCTGAAAACCTCTGTATATCTTGTAACGTCAAATTTATTCCTTATTTAGCGCGTGATTAAACTCGGGCACGATCTCTTTGAGCGCCGCCGCGACATCGTCCGCGTGCGTTAAATTTTCGATTTGCTCGTTTAGTTTAGCCACGTCGTATTCGCCCGAGTGCGTCACGAAAATAGACTGAAACTCAGTTTTTACGTCGTCTTTGTTTATTAAAAGCTCCTCGTAAAGCTTCTCTCCAGGGCGAAGGCCGACAAATTCGACGCCAAGGTGTTCTTTGTTTGATAAAATTAGCATCTTTTTAGCTAGATCTGCGATCTTTATCGGCTCGCCCATATCAAGCACGAAAAGCTCGCCGCCCTTCGCGATCGAGGCAGCCTGAAGCACGAGCTGACAGGCCTCGGAAACCAGCATGAAATACCTTGTGATGTCAGGGTGCGTGACGGTTAACGGTTTATTATTTTCGATTTGTTCTTTAAATTTCGGTATTACGCTGCCGCTTGAGCCTAGAACGTTACCGAAGCGCACCGCGACGATCTCGGTTTTAGCCGGCAAATTCGAGTTTAGAGCGTAAAGTTCGCACACGCGTTTAGTCGCGCCCATGATATTCGTCGGGCGCACGGCCTTATCGGATGAGATCATCACGACCTTGCTAACGCCGTATTCGATAGATAAATCGATCAAAATTTTAGTGCCGATTATGTTATTTACGACCGCGGCTTTAGGGTTTGCTTCGCAAAGCGGCACGTGCTTATAGGCTGCGGCGTGGATCGCGATCTGCGGTTTAAACTCCTCAAAAACCGCGCGCAAATCCGCTTCGTTTACGATATTTATCATCTTGCTCACGGTTTTGTCGCTGTGAGTTATCTCGCCGATTTTGTAGAGATTAAACTCGCTGTGATCGATCATGATTAGCTTGCTAACGCCAAATTTTAGGCACTGCTTGCAAATTTCGCTACCGATACTGCCGCCGGCTCCCGTAACCAAAACGACCTTACCGCCTAAAAATTTCTCCACCGCGCTGCTATCTAGGTCTTTTGGCTTTCTAGCTAGCAGATCCTCGATCGAGATATCTTTGATCGCGTCCTTGCCGGTACCAAACATTGAGAAGATCTTGATATCGCGGATACCGTAGGCCGTCAGCTCGTCAAAAAGCTCGGCTAGCTCGTCTTGACCCAGAGCTAGCGCGATGATAGCGGTTTTTACGTTGTACTCTTTGATCAAATTTGCGATTTCGCTCTTTGGCTGCACTAAAAATCCGTCGCAGTAAGTGCCGACTAGATCGCTCCTGCCGTCCACGACACCTACCGCATATAGATCGATATAGCCCTGTCTAAGCCCTTTTAAAACGTGAAGCGCCTTTGACGTAGCGCCGATAACAACGCAAGGCTCGCCCGTGTGCGGCTTTTTAGAAAAGTCTAAAAACATACGCTTGGCGATCCTTAAATTTCCGATTAGCAGGCACGAGATGATAAAGTCTATAAAAACCACGCTTCGAGGAAACGGGTTAAAAACCGCGGGCATCGCAAAATAAACGATCCAAAAGCAGACGATCGCGCAAAGATGAACGAGGAAAATTTTCCTCGCTTCGTTTAGTCCGAAAAATCTCCACGGCACCTTGTAAATTTTAAAAAGCCACATGAAAAATAGCTTTAAAACCACCATCGTAGCGCAGCCCGCGACCAGTCCGCCTCTAAAATAATCAGGCAGCACGCCGCTAAATCTAAGCAGATACGCCAGATAAAACGACGCGACAAATATCACGATGTCAAAGGTTAGAAAAAACGCAAGCCGCTTTAGCTTCGTCGCCTTAAACATTTATAAATTTTCCTTTACGATTTTTACTACTCGCGCGAACTCCTCGTCCTGCATCGCCGTGCCGCTAGGCAGGCAGATACCGCGCGCAAACATCTCCTCGCTAGTGCCGTCCGTAAACGCTAGCGCCCCCTCAAACACCGGCTGCATATGCATCGGCTTCCAAAGCGGACGGCTTTCTATATTTTCTTTCGCAAGCGCCTCAATCACGCGTAGATGCGCGCCTTTTTCTTTAAACAGCGCGGTCGTTAGCCAGCGGTTGCCGCGGGAATTTGCGATTTCAGGCATAAACTCAAGCTCTGGAAGCTCTTTTTTATATTGTTCAAAAATTTCGCGTTTTTTTATCACGCGCTGCTCGAGCACCTCCATCTGCGCCGTTCCTATCGCGCCTAGGACGTTGCTTAGGCGGTAGTTGTAGCCGTAGTCTTTATGCTCGTAGTGCAAAAACGGCTCTCTAGCTTGGGTGCTATAAAATCTCGCCTTCTCAACGAGCTCTTTTTCGCCCACCAGCATGCCGCCGCCGCTTGTGGTGATGATTTTGTTACCGTTAAAGCTATATGCGCCAAGCCTCCCGAACGTACCCAGCGCTTTGCCGTTCAAAAAGCCGCCCAGCGCCTCGGCCGCGTCCTCGACGACGGCGATATTTTCCCGCTCGCAGATCTCGCAGATCTCTTTCATCTTTGCCGCCTGACCGTAGAGGTGCGTGACGACAAGCGCTTTTGGCTTTTTAGGCGAGTTTGCGATCGCCTTTTTTAGTAGCTCGGGGCTTAGATTCCAGCTTTCGTCGCTATCGACGAAAACGGGCGTAGCGCCTTGATAAAGTACCGGGCTAACGGACGCCATAAAGGTAAACGTAGAGGCTAGCACCGCGTCACCCGCGCCGATACCTAGCACTCTTAGCGCCAAGTGGATCGCCGATGTGCCGGAATTTAGCGCCAAAGCATCAGGTGCTCCCGCGTAGCTTGAGACGCTCGCTTCAAATTTATTCACGTATTCGCCAAGCGGCGCGATATAGTTGCTCTTAAAAACCTCGTTTATATACTCTTGCTCTTTGCCGCTCATGTGCGGCGGACTTAGGAAAATTCTTTGCATTATTATTCCTTAAAGAAATTTACGCATTGTAGCACTTAAAATCTAAATATTTTTATAAAAACTCGTTTAAAGTCGCTTTTGAGCGTAGAAAATGGGGATTTTGTTAAATTTTGCGTCAAAATTCGTTTTAAACGGCAAATTTGACGCCGCAAAGGACTTGGCCAAATTTTATCTATTTTTAGTTTGCGACGGTTTTTGTCGTTGCGAGCACAAATTTGACGAGCGATATTTTGGCTCTCAAATTTAGCTTACGCTTCGCCTAACTTTAGCGGGATTACCGTAGGCGACGCTGCCGTCTGCGATATCTCGTACTACGACGCTGCCCGCTCCGATGACGCAGTTTGTGCCGATTTTTACGCACTGTATAGCGCAAGATCCTATGCCTACATGCGTGCTTGCGCCCACGATCACGCCTCCTGCTAGCGCCGCATTTGGGCTAACGTGCGCAAAATCGCCGATCTCGCAGTCGTGCTCGATGATCGCGCCAGTGTTTATTATCGCCCCCTCGCCTACCACCGCTCGCGCGTTTATGACGGCATTTGGCATCACGACCGCACCCTCGCCTATTTGCGCGCTCTTGCTTACCGCCGCGCTTGGATGGATTAAGTGCGCAACGCGAAAGCCCGCGTTTTTTACTCTTTCTTGCAGGATGCGTCTGATTTTATTGTCCCCAATAGCCACGATCACGTCCGCCTTTTCCAGACTCGGGTCAAATTTGAACACGTTTTTACTGTCAAATTTGGAGTCGTCTAGAAACACGACCTCGCCGTATCCGCAGGCTCTTGCCACGTCCGCTACTACCGATCCGTGTCCGCTAAAGCCGTAAACGTAAATTTTAGTTGCGGCCATTAAATTTCTCCGTCGTAGCCATGCCTTCTTTGTTCACGCCGCTTCGTTTTAGCACCTTTTGCACGGTTAAAATCGCGATTTTAACGTCGAGTGCAAAGCTAAGCTCGCGAACGTATCTCGCGTCAAATTTAAACTTTTCAGCCCAGCTTATCGCGTTGCGACCGTTTACCTGCGCTAGACCCGTGATACCGGGCCTCACGTCGTGGCGGGTCGCCTGCTCGGCGTCGTAAAGAGGCAGGT
The DNA here is from genome assembly GCF_052170435.1 of Campylobacter sp. Lineage (GTDB taxonomy): Bacteria > Campylobacterota > Campylobacteria > Campylobacterales > Campylobacteraceae > Campylobacter_A. Next base: position 35,378 of record NZ_JBQNAN010000011.1, on the reverse strand, counting down.
ACTCGACCAAAAGCGGACGCGGCCCGATAAAGCTCATATCGCCCTTTAGCACGTTAAAAAGCTGCGGCAGCTCATCAAGGCTGAGGCTTCGGATAGTCTTGCCGATGCCGCTTAGACGTAGCTCGTCGGGTAGCAGCTCGCCGTCCACGCCGCGCTCGTCGCTCATCGTTTTAAATTTGTAAATTTTAAAAATTTTAGCGTGCAAGCCCGGGCGCGCCTGCGTAAAAATGACGTCCTTGCTAACCTTAAAATAGATCAAAACCGCGACGACCGCCATAATCGGCAGCGTCAAAACTATGAGAAAAATCGCGCCGCAAATATCCAGTAATCTCTTAAAAAACGCCCTATACATCGATAAATTTCCTATAAATTTCTATATATTTCATAGCGACTGCTCGCTCGTCAAACTCGCGCACCGCAAGCTCCCGCCCGTTTCGCCCCATCTGTGCGGCCAAATTTTCGTCGTTTAGTAAAATTTCTATCTTTGCGGCTAGATCGGCCGAGTTTTTCGCCTCGCAAAGCAGGCCGTTAAAGCCGTTCGTTACGGCCTCGTTGCAGCCGGCCACGTCGCTAGCCACGACCGCCCTGCCCATACTCATCGCCTCTAAAACCGTGCGGGGAAAGCCCTCTTTGTAGCTTGGAAGCGCAAGTAGATAGCTAGCCTTTAAAAGCTCCGGCACGTCGTCTCTAGCGCCCAGATACCACACGGCGCCGCCAGTTAGAAACTTCGCGTCCGCCGTACTTTTGTTTCCTTCAAACCCTTCGCCCGCAAAGACGAACGCGCAGTCCTCGCGCCCACGTAAAAGCTCTGCCGCCTCGTAAAACTCGCGCACGCCCTTGTGCCACATCGCGCGCGCTATCATCAGCACGATCTTTTTACCGCGCAGATCTTCGCTCAAATTTGCGGCCGGTACGCTGCTTTCGTCAAATTTGAGCGTATCCACGCCCACGCTTTTTATCTTAAAAATTTTCTCTTCGGCAATCAGCCCGCGAGCTAGAAAATATGCAGGATCTGCCTCGTTTACGAACACGCAGCCGTCGCTCATTTTTAGCGCTTTTTTATAAAGCGTCTCGATCGCGGCGCGCACCAGACGGGTTTTTAAGTCGTTATCGATATAAAAGCTACCCAGCCCCTCGACTAAATTTATCACGCGCTTTATGCCCGCTTTTTTAGCCGCAAAGGTGCCAAACACGTTTGATTTGTGCGCCGAGGTTTGTAGCAGATCCAAATTTAACCCGCGCAAGATATCGGCGAGCTTTTTTGAGTTTTCAAGCACGGTTAGAGGATTTAGGCTCGCGCGGTCAAGCTCGTACGTCACGCAGTTAAACTCGCTTTTTAGCCTATCCGTGTAGTCGCCCTTTGGCGCGATAGCAAAAACCTCGTGACCGAGCCGCTTTAGCTCGCGCATGATCGGGGCACGGAAGAAGTAAATGCTCATATCGGCGTGAGATAAAAATCCAAATTTTGCCATTTTAAAAAATATCCTTTAAATTCTGCGCCCTCATCTTAGCAACCTATAAATTTTAACCGCGCCGTTTAAAACGACCGGCTCAAATAGCTCTTTGTCGTAGTTTTCGAGTACGAAAAGCTGTATGTAGGCCGAGTTTAGCACCGCTTCGTCAAGCACCAAAAACCGCCTGTAATCCTTCATAAAAATGAGATAAATTTTACCGTCCGCGTTCATCTCGTGTTTTTTGACGACCAGCTTATCCTTTTCGTCGTAGCTTGTTTCAAAGTACGTATTTACGGACATTTCTCGCTCGCCGATATAGACTTTAGACGCGTCGCCCGATACACTAAACCCTCCGCCGATATTTATCGTATCGCCGTCCACCGAGTAAGGCTTGCCCGGATAAAATATCGCTCCGTACTCCTCGCCGCTGTTTAGATCGAGGTTTGAAAAGCGCAAAACGGCGCTAAAGATATCGATCATCGAGTCAGGCAGATAATAATAAATCTCGCGAGTTTTTTGCGGCGGGCGAAAATCCTTGCTATTTAGTGAATACAAAAACGAATTTACGCTAGTGGCGTTGTAGTCTTTCATCATTTGGTTCAAATTTAACCCGAATCTCTCGCTAAAATTTCGCTCGGTGTACTCGACTTCTAGGCGCGCCATATTTGCCGACATGCGCTGGTTGCTAGCTAGCGCAAAGCTCACGGCAAAGTTATCCCTGCCTAGGTGCTTGCCGCCGTCGATGAGAGTCTTGACGTCTGCGTAGTAGCGGATCGGATAGCCGTAGTCCCACCACGCCAGCACGTAGTCCTCGCGCCCCGCGATCTTGTGCAGCTTATCTAGGCTCTCGACCTCGCTTTTGGCAAAGACCGTGCCGACTTTGTAACCGTAAATGTGCTCAAGACACGGCATCAAGGATAGCGCAGCGATACAAAAGACGCAAATTTTTTCCAAAAGCGCATGCTTTTTGAGCGAACTTAGGCCTGAGACCATAAAATAAGCCGCCCCGCAAATAAGCGCCGCCGCCGCAAACGTGGCTAGATATACGCCAAAGCTCGCCTCGCCGTCAAAATTTGGCGCAAAAACAGGAGATTTGCCGTGCAAAAGGCTGTAATATTTATCAAAATACAAAAAGAAAAACGCAAAAAAAGCCGCTAGGCAAACGGTGCAAAATTTGTCTAAAATTTTATCTTTTTTAAAAAAACTCACGCAAAGCGCCGCAAAATATCCAAATCCTATCGCCATCACGGGCACGGAGTAGATCGTAAATCTAAGCCCACCTTTTAGCGCCAAAAATCCAAGTAATAGCATCGGAAGCGCAAGCAAAAAGGAGCGAAATTTAAGACAAAGCGCCGCGACTCCTACGAGCGATAAAGCAAAAGTAACGATATGCCCGCTTATGCGCTTGGCAAAGGCGTTTATCGACTCGAATTCAAACGAATAATCGCTCATTTCCATTATCGTTTTATTTACGTTATAAAAATGAAAAACCGGCTCGCTACTCTCCGAAACCCCGCGAAATATGTAAAATTTAAGCTGAAATAAAATTTGATTTAGCCCGCCGCTATAGCCCAGCAATCCCACGGCCAGAGCTAGACACGCGGCTACTACGCGCTTGTCCCAGATCTGGGGACGAAATCTCATCGCTAGATAAAGAGCGACAGCAAGAGCGCTTTTAGCGTAAAAATCGATATATGTAAGCGCGACTATCATCAAAATAGCGGCTTCGTAATTTAGCGCGTTTTTCCTATCGAAAATCAAAGTATAGAGCAAAAATGCGCCCAGCATCGCAAAATTTAGCGAGTACGAGCTCGGATACCACCAGTCGTTTATCAGGATAAAAATCGGGATAAAAATGAGGTCGTTTACGTTTTTTTTCTGCGCGAGGCGTATCATCGCCCAGACGCTAAACGCAGGCAGCACGATCGTGAGCATATCGGTGTCGTAGTAGCCCGCCATCGTGCGGTTGTAGTAGCTGTTTGCGATGCTAGCTAGCAGCGCCGCCGCAAAGCCCATGCCCGGCATCTCGTACTCTTTGGCTATCAAAATCACGGGAATAACGATAAGCGAGCTAAAAAACACGCTCATATAAAGCAAAATACTCTCGAAGCTAAAAGGCAAAATTTGATACAAAAAATACGTAAGCGTCGGCATCGAACGGCCGTAGTAGCTAAGGTCGTTTGGCTGATGAAAGCCCGCTATCATATCGCGCGCGCCCTCGGCGAAGGCGTAGCCGTCGTTTGTGCTGATCATGAGCTGATCGTTCCAGAAAAAGTGCTGGTATTCGCCCGCCCAGTACACCCAGTACAGCCTGCACACTACGCTAAAAACAAACGCCGCAAGCATTAAAAAGCAAGTTTGCTTTGAAAATTTAAATTTGCCGGGGAATTCTAAAATTTTACTCGCCATTTTCACCCTCTAAATATCCTATGAGCTGCGCCGCGACGGCGTTTTTATCAAATTTTACTACGCGGCCGTAAGCTCTTTTTTCATAATCCCGCCTCAAATTTTCATCCTCAAGCGCTCGCCTCATCGCAGTCTCCATCGCTTTTTCGTCGTCAACGGGCGTTAAAATGCCGTACTCATCTTCGCCAAGAAGCTCTCTAGCGCCGCTTCTATGTTCGGTGGAGATGACAAATCTCTCGCAAGCAAGCGCCTCTAAAAGCACGTTTGAAAAGCCCTCAAACCGCGAAGCGCAGACGAAACACTGCGCGTTTTTGATAAATTTAAACGGATTTTTATCCGTGCCCAGCAGTTTTACGCGCGAGCTTACGCCAAGCTCATCGATCAAATTTTGAAGCTCGCCTTGCAAAGACCCCTTGCCAAGGATCCCAAGCGTCGCGCGCTCGTCGTTTAAATTTGCGATTATTTTTATTAGCATCGCTTGATTTTTACCGCTATCAAGCCGCCCGATGTTTAGAAAAAACGGCTTAAATTTAGCATCTATCGGCTCGTTTGCGAGAGTTTTTATCGCCGCTAAATCGACCGCGTTATATAGCACCTTAGTTTTTGCGGCGTCGCAGCCGAAATTTCGAACGAGATCATCGGCGTTTCCCTGCGCGTTAGCAAGGATGAGATCGGCTTTTGGGTAAAGCGCCTTAACCAAAATTCTATTAGCAAGCCCGCTAAGTCCGCTTTTATAAATGACCGACGGACAACTGCGCTCGCTTATCACCATCCGCCCTTTTACTCCGGCGATCCTTGCTAAAAGCGCGATATAACAAGGCCGGTTCATTAAGACAAAATGCAGGTCGATAGCCAAACCGTCGCAAAGTTTTTTATAGTTTAAGGCTAAAAACGGAAACAAAAGTCCCAAACGAAATAGCTTTTTTGCGCCGCTTTCATAGGGATCCGAGCGCTCTAGGAAGTGAATTTTTACCGCGCTTGGTATCTCGTAGGCTACGACCTCGCTCATCAAAACGAGATGAACTTCGTATTTTTCGCACAGAGCCGGGAGCAAATTTGAAACTACGCGCTCCGCGCCGCCCGGCCCCATCGAGTAGAGAAAAACGGCTAATTTTTTCATTCGCCGTGCGTTTTTTTGTATATCCAAACGCGAATTTTAGTTAAAAACAAAATCATCGACTTTGGAAACGGGCTTAAGATCAGCATCGCCAACGCTTCTTTTGTAAATTTAAATTTGAGGCTTTTAAAAAGATATTCGTACATTTTTTTGTATTCGCCGCCAAATTTTGCATAGTACGCCGCCATTTTATATAGGATCGCGATATGAGCGTCGTTTATGCAAAATTTCGGCTCGGCCGAATTTGCGCTAGCTTGAGCGTTTTTCTCGGCGATCTTTTGCAAAATGAGCTCCGCAGTCATCGCGTAGCCTTTCATTATGCAAAGCGGGCGTTTAAACGAGTTTATCGTGACGCTGTCGCTGCGGTGAAAGCGGTAAATGCGCACGGCGTCGTGCAAATAGTAAGCAGGAAAGTCAAAAAGATAAATCCAAAGCGTATTTTCGCTACCGTAAAGCCCCTTTTCAAAGCGCCTCTGACCGATGGCGTCGCGGCGAAACATTATCAAAAACTCGCCCGTTATCTTGCCGTCGTAGTAGTCCTGCGGCGAAATTTCCCCGCTTTTATTTAGTCCAAATCCTGAAAATTTCGTCGTCGGCTCGCCGTCAAGCTCAAAATAACAGTTCGCCCAGACGCTAGCATACCCCTGTTCCAGCACGGCCGCCATCTTGCTTATGGCACCTTCTATCAGCAAGTCATCGTCGTCTAGTATTACGAAAGCATCGCCGCTAGCGTGATCAAAGCCGTTGTTTTTATTGCCGTTTGGGCCGCGGTCGTAAGTTTGGTTTAAGACGTATTTTACGTTGTCAAATTTAGCGACGTAACTTTGCGCAAGCTCGCGTGTGCCGTCGTTTGAGTTATCGTCGCTGATTATGATTTCTTTATTTTCGTAGTCTTGAGCCAGCGCGCTTTTTAGGGCGGCTTCAAAAAGCTCTTTGCGGTTGTAGGTTGGGATTATTATGCTTACTTTTAGCATTTTAGCTCTTTATATTTTGCGTGATAAAATCCATCCACTTTTGATAAATTTGATCGGTTTTAAAGGCGTTTTTGCGCTCGTTGGCGTTTTTTACCAGCTCTTGCCTAAGCTCCTCGTCGCGCATTAAAAGTTCGATTTTGCTTCCGAGCGCTTTTACGTCGTCTATCGGTACCAAAAATCCGTCCTTGCCGTCCTCGATGAGCTCTTTTGCGCCGCTTGTAGCAGTCGCCACCCTGGCGCAGTTAAAAAATACGCTCTCGATTAAAACGTTTGGCAAGCCTTCGGTTTTGGAGCTTGAGACTAAAATTTTAGACCTTTCGTAAAGCGAAGCGACATCGCTCGTTTGCCCGATAAATTCGGCATCCAGATGCAGCTGCTCGTGTGCGATAAGCTCTAGTCTTTGCCTCTCTTCGCCCGCGCCCGCTATCACTATTTTCCAGTTTTTTAAAAGCTCTTTATCGACTAAACTCATGGCTTTTAAAAATACGTCGCAGCCCTTAAGCGAGATGAGACGACCGACGAAAAGGATGATATTTTCCTTCGGCAAGCCCTGTTTTTTGGCTTCAAACATCGGATTATACATCACGGTTTTATTTTTTACGAAGCTATAGTATTCGTAGTCTTCTTTCGTAAGTACCGTGAGTCCGCTAGCTAGCGGGTAGAGCATGCGGCGCAAAAATAGCCAGCCGCGCCCTTTGAAAAAATCGGCGCTTGAATGCTCGCTGATAAAAAGCGGCTTACCGATAAATAAATTCGACAAAATCACGTTGATATTGGTGCTATCCATCGAGGAGATAACGACGTCAAATCCGCCGTTTTTGATCAAATTTCGCTGATAAAAAAACTTTTTCACGCGCCTTATTAAATTTGCGAAAAAGCCCTTTTTTACCATCGGGAAAGGCAGATCGATCAGCTTTATCCTCTCGTCTAGCTCGTAAAACGGCGGTTTGGTGTCAAATTTTAAAAGCGTTACGTCGTGAAATTTCGCAAAATAGCTCGCTAGCAAGCTCATCACGCGCTCGGCGCCGCCTGCTTGCAGGGTCGAAATTATAAATAAAACCTTCATTCTCTCTCCAAATTTTAATCGGTGCGCGAAAATTTAATAAATCTTCAAAATTATTGATTTTATAAATTTTGAGCTTTATAATCGCTTAGTTTCCTATCTTTTAAATATCCGCTCATAGCCTAAAATTGCCGCTTCAAGGCGCGTTGCGGCGACATATTTTAAGCTATTTAGACGAGCTAGCGGCGAGACTTTTGCCTGCGCTCTTTGCACCCGCTCGGCTTGGATATTTGAGTCCGCTAGATCGGTCGGATGCGCGAAAATATCGCTAAAATACATCTTTAAGCCGTTTTGTAAAAGCAAAATCCGCCAAAAATCAGCCACGCAAAGCGCCTTTTTGTGCGTTTGCAAGATCTTTTCGGCCGCGCGCCTATCAAGCACGTAGGCCGCCGCTCGGTAAATCGTGCCGTAAGAGCGCTTTGAGACCAGCCAAAAATCCTCCTCCAGCTTTTTGCCAAATGCGCTAAATCGTCCATCCAGCCCGTCTTGTGCGCCGCAAATGAGCGCCGAGCCCGCCTCCATCTTAGCAGCCGTTTCAAACGCCTTTTTTACGCCGCTTTCATCGCCGATGACGTCGTCTTCTAAGATGAGCGCAAAGCTGGCCTCGCTTTTTAAAAACTCCTCGTAAGCGCGCACGTGAGAGAGCGAGCAACCGACCTCGGACGGGCTTAATAGTCTGCCGTAAGCCTCAAGGCTAGGCAGCGCGTAACCGTAGTACTCCTTTGCGCTCATCGCCCTGCCGTCGGTCGCTTCGACCGGCTTAAATTCGCCGTAGTTTTTAAACCGCTCTTTTAGCTTTTGCCTGCGCGCCTCGTCGCTTTTTAGCGAAATAACGAATACTAAATTTTTCATCTTTTAAACTTCGATTTGATTTTATTTATCACGATTAATTGTTCTCTTTTATCAAAAATCAAAAACAGGCTCGCGGCGTAACCGAGCGCAAGCAAAACAGCCGAATACGCGGCAAATTCGCCCCAGCTTGAAATTTGCACGAAATTTCGCAGCCAAAAAAACAGTCCGCAAACGGCTGCGAAAACGGCTAAATTTTTAAAATAAACGCCGTAAAAAGTAGTAAGCGGCAGGCTCAAATTTAACGCGGCGTTTATGAGGTCAAATCCCAAAATGCGCACCGAATAAAGCGCGGCGCCGACGGCCGTCATACCGTAAATGCCGTAAGTCGTAAATTTAAGCACGGCAATCTGCGCCAAAATCGTGCCCGCGCCCAAAATCGTGTTTGCTATCGCGGGGCGTTTTAGTTTATTCGTCGCGCCGTCGAGATTAAAAAGCGAAAAAACATAGCTAATAAATATAATCGGCACTAGAGTTATCATCGAAAGATTATAGATTAGACTTATCTCGTCCGCGCTTTTAAACGGCAACCAAAGCGTGTAAAATTCGCGCCCGAAAGCCACAAAAATAGCCGCCGGCACGCTAATGACAAATGCCGTAACTCGCATCGAAAATTTAGCCTCCGCAACAAGCGCGGTCAAATTTGATTTGGAGTAGTGCTCGACGAATTTGGGCGCAAATATCGCGCTAAGCTGCGCCACAAAGCTCTCTAAAATAATCGGAGCCGCCTTTGAAACGGCTAAAATTCCCGTTGCGTTGCCGCTTAAAAATATGTTGCAGATAAACAGATCCATACCGCTCATAAGCACGCGGTTTAGGGCGTTAAAGCTATTATAGACGCCAGATTTCAAAAGCTCTTTTATCCGCGCAAAGTCAAATTCTCGCGGGTTAAATTTAAGCTCGGGCGTGATGCGGCGCGAAACCCAAACGCTCGTAAAAAAAACAAAGAGCGACGCGACTAGAGCGGAGATCGCGATATAGGCGATCATCGGTCTAAAAAAATAAAAAAGCGCCACGATGAGAGCGGCCAAAATAGCGCTAGATGCGGCGTTGCGAACGGAGATGATGTAGAGCTTGTTTTTGATAAACATCGAGACGCTGATGACGCCGTTAAAAAGCCCGACGCAAAAATTTATAAAATAAAACGCGAAAGTAAGCCGCACGTCGCCTAGCAGCGCGTCGCTCACGTTTAGCACGCTTTGTAAATTTAAGATAAAAACGCCCGCACCAAACAAAATAAGAACGCAAAAAAAGATATTTACGACTAGAACCGACGAGTAGTAGGCATTAGCCGCGCGGGTACCCCCTCTATGCCACTCGTACGCGACGAAGCGGCCGCTAACGGAGTTTATCGCCGCGGTTACGACCAAAGCATAGGCCACGATAGCGTTAGACAGCCCGACAAAGCCGTAGGCTTCGTTGCCTAGGCTCTTTAAAATGTAGGGCGTGAGGAAAAAATTTATCCCCATCGAGACGATAAAAACGACGATGGAGCTGATCAAATTTACGAGCATTATAGCCTTGCGTCGGCGTTTTCGTAAACGTTTTTGATATCGTAAACGAGAGCTTTGCTAAATTTTAACCCTTTAAATTTATCGTGAGCGACGGCGATCACGACGCAGTCGTAGTCCGCCTCGTCAAAGCTTTTTAGAGGCGTCAAGCTGTATTCGCGCTTCACCTCGGTTTCGTCCGCCCACGGATCGTAGACATCCACGCGACACCCAAAATCCCTAAGCTCCTCGATCACGTCTATCACGCGCGAGTTGCGGATATCCGGGCAGTTTTCCTTAAACGTAAGCCCAAGCACCAAAACGCGAGCCGAATTTATCAAAACGCCCCTTTTTATCATTAGCTTTACGACCTGATCGGCGGCGTATTTGCCCATATTATCGTTTATACGGCGTCCGGCTAGGATCATCTCGGGATGAAAGCCAAGCTCCTGCGCCTTGTGCGTGAGGTAATAAGGATCCACGCCGATGCAGTGGCCGCCCACTAGTCCCGGACGGAAATTTAAGAAATTCCACTTTGTACCCGCCGCCTGCAAAACAGCGTTCGTGTCGATGTTCATCTTGTTAAATATCATCGCAAGCTCGTTCATAAAGGCGATGTTTATATCGCGCTGCGTGTTTTCGATGACTTTGGCAGCCTCGGCGACCTTGATAGTAGGCGCTTTGTGCGTGCCAGCCGTAATAATCGAGCGGTAGACTTCGTCGACTTTTTCGGCTACCTCGGGTGTCGAGCCGCTTGTGATTTTTTTGATTTTAGTTACCGTGTGCTCTTTGTCGCCCGGATTTATGCGCTCGGGCGAGTATCCGCAGAAAAAGTCCTCGTTAAATTTAAGCCCGCTTTGCTCAAGTAGCGGCACGCAAATCTCCTCCGTGACGCCTGGATACACCGTGCTTTCATACACGACAATATCGCCTTTTTTTAGCACTTTAGCGACGCTTTGCGTGGCTTTTATAACCGGCGTTAGGTCCGGGCGCTTGTTTTTGTCTATCGGCGTCGGAACAGTAACGATAAAGAAGTTACAATCCTTTATATCGTCCAAATTTAGACTAAATTTCATACCGTTCTCTATCGCTTTTTTCATTTGTTCGCCGCTAAGCTCCAGCGTGCGATCATACCCGCTTTTAAGCTCCTCGATGCGGGCGGCATTGACGTCAAAGCCCGCAACTTCGTATTTATCGCTAAACGCCGCCGCCAAAGGCAGCCCGACGTATCCTAGTCCGATAACGGCTATTTTCATTTATTTTTCCTTTTTAATTTTTTTTTGATTCTATCTTTTTTACGCGCTCATACACTCTTATTTCCGCGCCTACGCCTTGCGGAGTTATGATTTTAATAGGGCTAACGCCCGGTAAAATTTGAGTGAGTTCATAATAAACCCGCCTCTTTTTCTTTCCGTCCTTGCAGAGCATCATCGTTTGCGCTAGCTCGTCGCCGCCGCTAAATTCGTAATAAATCCCGCGCGCGTCCTCTTTTTCCTCGATCTTTCCGCCGAGCAAAAAGGCAAAGTTGCAGTCGGTTTTCATTTCTTTAAAAAACGCAACTTCGTATTTAAAATAATCAGGCGGCATCTTTGAGATAGGTAGCTCAAAAATATTTTCCTTGGTTTTTGCCGCGTTTTCGCCCGCCAAAAGCGCAAACGGCAGCACGCAAGCCGCGATAAAAAGTAAAATTTTCCTCATGATTTCACTCCTATTTGGAAATACTTAAAGCCTAAATTTGCCAGATTTTTGGCGTCGTATTGATTGCGCCCGTCAAAGATCACGGCGTTTTTTAGCCGCTGTTTCATCTCCATAAAATCAGGCGACCTAAACTCGCTCCACTCGGTCACGAGCGCGAGCGCGTCGGCTCCGTTTAACGCGTCGTATTTGTTTGGGGCGAATTTTAAATTTGAGTTAGGTAGATATTTTTTGGCTTCGTTTGCGGCTTTTGGATCGTAGGCGACGACGTTTGCGCCCGCGTTTTCTAGCGATTTTATGAGCACTAGCGAGCTAGCCTCGCGCATATCGTCTGTGTTTGGTTTAAACGCTAGCCCCCAAATCGCCACCGTTTTGCCGCTCAAATTTCCGCCGAAAAATGCTGAAATTTTTTCAAAAAGCACCGTTTTTTGCGCCGCGTTTCTAGCCTCTACCGCGCTTAAAACCTGCGGCTCAAAGCCATTTTGTCTAGCGGTGTAGATGAGCGCCTCGACGTCCTTTGGAAAGCAACTGCCGCCGTATCCGCAGCCAGGATAGATGAAGCTATAGCCGATGCGAGAGTCGCTGCCGATGCCTTTTCGCACCAAATTTACGTCCGCTCCCACGCGCTCGCAGATACCCGCGATCTCGTTTATAAAGCTGATTTTAGTCGCTAGCATCGCGTTTGCGGCGTATTTGGTCATCTCGGCCGATTTTACGTCCATAGCGATAAATCTATCGTGATTTTTCATAAACGGCGCGTAAAGCTCGCGCATGACGCTTTGCCCCCACTCACTGCTAGCGCCCACTACTACGCGATCGGGCTTTAAAAAGTCCTCGACCGCCGCGCCCTCTTTTAAAAACTCGGGGTTGGAGACGACCTCAAATTTGACGTCCAGGTTTCTTTTTTTTAGTTCGCTAGCGATCACTTCGCTAACCTTCTCCGCAGTGCCCACGGGGACGGTTGATTTATCCACGACGATTAGCGGCGAGGTCAAATTTTGTCCGATGCTTTTTGCGACCTCTAGCACGTAGCGCAGATCAGCCTGCCCGTCCGCGCCCATAGGCGTGCCCACTGCGATAAATAGCACGCTAGCGTGTGCCAAGGCCTCTTTTATATCGACGCTAAATTTGAGCGCGCCGTTTGCCCTGCACTCCGCCACGATCTCTCCAAGGCCTGGCTCATAAATCGGTATAACGCCGTTATTTAGCGCGTTTATCTTGGCTTCGTCCACGTCCACACATATGACGTCGTTGCCCATTTTGGCTAGGCACGCGCCGCTAACGAGCCCCACGTAGCCAGCGCCTACGACTGCGATCCTCACGACCTTTTCTCCCACTCAAGCGCGGTTTTTATGATGAGCGCTAGATCCTCTCTTTTAGGCCGCCAGTTGGTTAAATTTCTTATCTTTTCTGGCTTTGCGATGAGGCGCGCTGGATCGCCCTGTCTGCGAGGCGCGTTAATAACCTTAAAATCAACCCCGCTTACTTTTTTAGCCGTTTCTATAACCTCTTTTACGCTAAAGCCGCGGCCGTAGCCGACGTTAAAGGTCTCGCTTTTTTCATGCTCGTTTAGATACTCCAGCGCGCTTAGATGCGCGTCGGCTAGGTCGCTCACGTGGATGTAGTCCCTCACGCAGGTGCCGTCTGCGGTCGGATAGTCGCTACCGAAAATTCCCATGCTTTCGCGTTTGCCCAGAGCCGTCTGCGTCGCGACTTTGATTAGGTGCGTGGCGTTTGGATAGTTTTGCCCGATGAGCCCCTCTTCGTCGGCGCCCGCGACGTTAAAGTACCGTAAAATCGCAAATTTGAAATTTTCATTTGAAGCGGCGTAGTCTTTGATGATCCACTCGCTCATTAGCTTGCTTCGGCCGTAGGGATTTATCGGATTTGCCGCGGTTTGCTCATCGACCTCGCCGATCTCGGGCTCGCCGTAAACCGCTGCCGTGGAGCTAAAGATAAATTTATTTACGCCGTACTCTTTGCAATAGGTCAAAATTTTAGCGACATTTGCGGTGTTGTTTAGGTAGTATTTTAGCGGCTCTTGCGTGCTTTCGAAAACCTCGATAAATGCGGCAAAATGGATAATCGCGTCAAATTTGCCCTCCGCAAAAATCCCGCTTAAATCATCTTCCAAATTTGCCTTTACGAACTTAAATTTACCGATTTTCTCAAGCGCGTCAAGCGCCTTTGTAGTGCCTTTGCAGAGATTATCCACGACCGTTATCTCGTGCCCGCCTTGCTTTAAAAGCGCCTTTAGCACGTGAGAGCCGATGTAGCCGGCTCCGCCTGTTATTAAAATTTTCATCGTGATTCCTATATTATGATTTACGAATATATTGCATTACGTGTGATTTTATTGAATTATTATTTTTTTATCACAAAATTGTCTTTCGCATGGTATGCCGTCATTATCGCCGTCTGTTCTTTGAGTGCCGCCGTCCTCGTATCTTCCGCATTTTTTTAGGTACTCTTTTGCTTCTGCGCAACTACTAAAATGACTGCAATGCGTTTTTTTATTGCAATCAATCGCTGTACCAAAAGCAAAACTTGCGACCATTAAACTAAGCAAAACATATTTCATAATTTTCTCCTTAAAAGATGAGCGATTCTAGATAGCTTCGGTATTATATGTAGATTAAACTTATAGAAAACTTTTGCAGCAATGCGTCTGTGAAATTTACCCAAGAGAGCCACAGCTGCGTAAAACGAGCGATTTTTGACGCAACTGTTTCAAATAGTAGAAAAAGAATTAACTCGGCTTGACGGGCAATGTTTTACAAAACACGAGAAAAGCAAGCGTTAAATTTAGCCGCCATACCGCGCGCCGAGCGTAAATTTACGGCACCGACCTCAAAGCGACCAAGCGGGCAAATTTGCCCGAAACGGCCGAATTTAATCCTCTCTAACCCGCAAAAACACGGGAAACCTCGGCAACCCTTTCGCGGTTAAATTTTGATATTTATAGGTTATTATCGAGCCGATTTTAGGCGGGTTTGCGCGCTCTTCGTCGCTAAAGCCCGAGCCAATCTTAAATTTTACTCCGCTAGCAATTTGTTCGTCGGAGTTTGAGCCCGCAGCGCCAAGCGCCTTGCAGGTTACCGAGCCCATAAGCCCGGCGTATTTGCCCGCGCCCGCGTTTACCGCCGTCACCTCGCACTCGGCGTCTTTAAATTTTTTATATTTCAGCGCGTTTTTGCTTCGTTTTCGCTCATAGGGCGCATTTGGTTCTCGCGCGACCGCACCCTCGCCGCCTTTTGCGACGATATGCTTGGCAAACGCCTCAAATTCGGCGTTATCTTTTACTTTTACCTGCTTGATTATCTTTAAATTTTGCCCGGCTTGCGGGTTCTTTGCGATAAATTTTTCTAGCTCGCTAAGCCGCTCTAAAAGTCCGCCTACGGCCTCAGGTACGTCGAAAACGTAAAATTTAACCTCGCTCCACGCCGCGACGCTGGGCATTTTATCCATCACGATCGATTGGATTTTTTCAAATTCGCCCCGCGCCGTGTAAAGCTCGCCGTCGAGCGCAAATGGCGGAAAATGCGCGCTCCAAGCCTCTGGCGCGGCTAAAATTTTACCGTTTCGTGAACGCAAATTTCGCCCGTCCCAGTAGGCACGCACGCCGTCAAGCTTCTCGCTAGCTAGCCAGCCGCCGACGTTTTGGCCTTTGTATTCGCTAAGTTTTAAAAGCTCAAATTTATCTTTTTTAGCGGCATCTGCGCTCGCTGCATTGCTTAGATTTTCGCCCTGCGCCGCCAAAGCAAAATTTAAAAAGACAGCCAGCAAGAGCGCGAAAAATCTCAAATTTTAACCCCGTAAAACTCACAGTACCACTCGATAAACCTAGCCACCCCGTCATTTACGCTAGTTGAGGGCTTATACTCAAAGTCCGCCACCAGATCGCTCACGTCCGCAAAGGTCGCAGGCACGTCGCCGGCTTGCAGCGGGAGGAAGTTTTTTTCTATCTCGCGGCCGATTTTTAGCTCGACGGCCTTGATGTAGTCCATGAGCTCGACGGGGCTATTATTGCCGATATTATAGACCTTAAACGGCGCGCTTGAGGTGGCAGGATCCGGATGCTTCGCGTCCCACGCGGGATTTGGCTTGGCAGGGTTATCGACGCATTTTATAATGCCCTTTACGATGTCGTCCACGTAGGTAAAGTCGCGCTTCATCTTGCCGTAGTTAAAGACGTCGATTTTCTTGCCTTTTAGCGCGGCGTCTACGAACAAAAACAGCGCCATATCAGGGCGTCCCCACGGACCGTAAACGGTGAAAAATCGCAGCCCCGTAGTCGGTACGCCAAATAGATGCGAATACGTATGCGCCATCATTTCGTTGCTTTTTTTAGTCGCGGCGTAGAGGCTGATCGGGTGATTTACCCCTTCGTGCGTAGAAAACGGCATATTTTCGTTTAGACCGTAGACCGAGCTAGAGCTTGCGTAGACTAGATTTTTAGTTTGGTTGTGGCGGCAACATTCAAGGATGTTCATAAAGCCCGTGATGTTGCTGTCGATGTAGGCTTGCGGGTTTATTAGCGAGTAGCGAACGCCCGCCTGCGCGGCCAAATTTACGACGCAGTCGAATTTCTCTTTCTCAAAAAGCTCTTTCATCGTCTTGGTATCGGCTAGATCGGCCTTTATAAATTTTAAATTAGGCTGCGTTTTTGAGCTTATCAGCTTGCCTTGCTCGATCTCGCTTGTCTCAAAGCCCGCCGTTTTTAGGCGCGCGAGCTTTAAATTTACGTCGTAGTAGTCGTTTATCACGTCGTATCCGACGACCTCGTTGCCTCTTTTTGCAAGGGCGTTTGCCAAATGAAATCCGATAAATCCCGCCGTTCCAGTTACTAAAATTTTCATGTTTTTTCCTTTGTGATTTGACGTTATTTTAGCACAATCTCATTTATTTCGCCGTTAGCCTGCGCGCCGGAAAGTAAAATTTGAACAAATTTGCGCGACCTTGGGGTCAAATTTGACGTTTAAACTTGCAAATTTACGTAGCAATTCTTAAATAAACTTTTAATTTTTTTACTATTTTACTGCTATAATCAACTAGTCAAATTTACACGAGGAGACGACGATGCCTAGTATCAAAAAAGCCGCTCTGCCTTGCCTTTTTAGTGCATTTGCCCTGCTCGGACACGCAGCCGAGCTCTACGTCTCAAAAGACCTGGGCGACAACGCAAACGCGGGCACCAAAGAAGCGCCACTAAAAAACATCGAAAAAGCCGCCCAGATAGCCCAAGAAGGAGATAAAATTTACGTCGCCGAGGGCAACTACTACGGGCTAAGAGACAAGGGCTTTATCCTCATAAAAAAGCCCGTCGAGATCTACGGTGGCTACTCCAAGGACTTCGCCGCGCGCGATGTTTTAAAGTATCAAACACGCATCATGCCGCCTGCGTCCGTTAACGGCACGGGCTCGTCAAATCCGCTAGTCGAGCTAGACGTCGTCGCAGCGCCCGGAGAGAGGCTCGTTTTGGACGGCATTATCTTTGACAAGGGCGACTCAAACGCCTATGATCCAAGCAGAGGCAAGCCAAGAGGTGTGGAAACGGGTATGCTAGTCCTCCCGCCCGGAGTCGGTCAAAACGGCAAGACTACAAACGTCATTACGGCCGCCAAGCCGCTTTTGGGCGGTAAATTTTTAGGTGGCGGCGAGCTTGCGATACGAAACAGCGTCTTTAGCAACGGCAACAACTCAGCGGTGAGACTAGGCGCTCACGGCGAGGTAAATATCGCAAACAACGTCTTTGTCGCAAACGCTATCAGCGCCTGCGAAATTTGGGGCGCGAAAAATCAAGCCGATGCCGTCAAAATCGACTTTAACTACAACACCATGCTTTTTACGTGGCCGCGAACGGCCGACTTTGGCGATGGCGGCCAAGGCTTTAAGGTCATGACCAAAGCCGACGTCGTCATCCGCCGCAACATCATCGGTCTCTCGGCCTTTGCGGCGATAGAACGCGCCCGCATCGATAGCTCCTTAGCTATGGAAAAAGGGCGAAAAGTGCGCGTAAACGACAACCGCTTTTTCCTCAACAAAAAAGCCGACGTCATCCTGCCGGGGCTCGGACTCTTCGAGACGATATTCGCCAAGGATTTTGCAGACGTGGAGCTCTTTGACGAGGCGAGCGGCAACGCGGAGCTAATAGACGACAAATCGCTCAGAAAAGCCGTAAATAAGGCGTACTTGGAGGGATTTTTGGACGCTTCGTACAAAGAAAGCGTGGATTACGATCCAAATTTGTTCGAAAACGAGCTAAGAAGGGTATTTGGGATAAATCAGACTGCAAGAGGACAAAGCGAAATCTCTATGTTTGGCAACAAATATCCGCTAAAAGACGCAGTTAAGCTCTTTGGCGCGGTCGAAGGCTACGGCGCGCAGGAGATAAAGTACTAAACTAGCGGGTTTTTGTCGGAAATTTAGCGGCTTGTTTTTACGTCGCCATTGCGTCAAATTTGATTTAATCGCGGCAAATTTTACGGCACCGCATTGCGCGCCTATCGTTAAATTTGACGCCATGCGTTTTTGCAAATTTTAAACCGCTTACAAAATGAAATTCGCCGAGCAAACGCGAGCCTACTCAGCACCAAAGCGCGCCAAATTTGACCGCGCCCGCAAAACAACAGCGCGTATGGTAAATTTGCCGAGCTCTCAGCCGTTTAGCTCGCCGAATTTAAAAATCCATCACTGCTCGTCTAAATTTATCTCGGGCATATTTTCTTCGGTGTAATACTCCTCCACCCCGGCCTGCTCGTCGTCGTCATTGAGCTCGGGCTCATCCTCGTAGTTTTGCGTTTCAAGGCGCACGAGTTCGCGATCGACCGCCTCGCAGAATACCGGCGTATAGCCCATCTGCGCACAGTTTGCCGCGAGCCACTCGCTCATCACCGAGATGTCGTCCGCGTAATCATCAAGCGTCAAATTTCCGCGCAAAAGCTCGTATTTTAGGAAAAGCCAGTAGGTGTTTAGCACGTCGCTTTCGCAGTATTCGTTGATCTTGTCGATTTTGCCGTCAAAAAACAGCTCCATCACCTGATCGCCGTGCACGTCGTATTTGCCGGGCAAATTTAAGCTCGCGCAAAGAGTATCGAGCTTTAGCCCGCGCACGGAGCCAAACTCGCTCACGTGATCGAGCAGATCGAAGTGAAATTTGCCGCTATACCTGTCGCGGTAGTTGCCGTCCCATTTGCCTTTACCAAGCTCCTTGTTTTCGACCTCGTAAAAGCTCGGAAACGAGACGTTGTACCTCATCGCGCGAGTTAAAATCATCGGCAGATCAAAGCCTCGCCCGTTAAAGCTCACCAGGCGCGGGTTGTGCGAGTTTACGAAACCGATAAATTTATTTAGGATTTCGCGCTCGTTTGCGCCCTTCATCGTGCTTACGCGCAAAAATTTACCGTATTCGTCCGCCATCACCGCAGAGATCGCCACGACGCGGTGAAACATCACGGGCAAAAACTCGCTTCCGCTCGCTGCCTTTTGCGCGGCAAACGCCTGCCTCGCCACCTCCGCGTCGCTTCCCTCAAAGCCGTCAATTTTACGCAAAAGCGCGGTATCGGGCACCGTCTCGCAGTCAAAAACACAGATATAATTTTTAGCCATTTCAAACCTTTTTTAGCTATTTTTGCCTAAAATGATAGCTAAAAATCTTTATAAAAGCGATAAATGAATAAAAACCCAGCCCCAAACATCGCCGTTATCAAGCTCTCCGCCTTGGGCGATATCGTCCATGCGGCGACCGTGCTGCAGTTTATCAAAAAGCACTTGCCGCAAGCCAAAATAACGTGGTTTGCCGACGCTAAATTTAGCGAGATTTTGTTTCTTTGCCCGCAAATTTCGCGCGTCGTGTCGCTGCCGCTAAAAAATGGCGAATACAAAAAAAGTTTGGAGCTGATAGCCTCTGCTAAGCAAGAGGGCAAATTTGACTACATCATCGATCTGCAAGGGCTGATCAAATCTGCCGCGGTTGCGAAGCTCCTTGGCAAAAACAGTTACGGATTTGATAAATTTAGCGCCAAAGAACCGCTTGCGGCGCTATTTTACAGACATAAATTTAGCTGCGACTACGGCGAAAATATCATCTTGCGAAATTTAAAACTTACGGCTTTTGCCTTAGGCTTTAGTTTTAGCGAGGATGAAATTTTAGCCAAACAGCCTTGTTTTAACGCTTTGCAAAGTAAATCGCAAAGCCCAAAAAAGAAAATTTTGATAGCGCCCTTTGCTAGCGAGCCGAGTAAAATTTACGATAAATTTGGAGACGTTATCGCTCTGCTAGACGAGCCGCAAAATGAAATTTTCGTCTGCTTTAACGGCGAAAACGAGGAAAAAAAAGCTCTAAATTTGATCAAAAACTCAAACGCAAAACCGCTAAATTTGAGCCTAAAAGAGCTCGTAAATTTTATCTCGTCCTGCGACCTTGTTATCGGCAACGATAGCGGCGTAACGCATATCGCTTGGGCGCAAAATCGCCCCTCTATCACGCTTTTTGGTAACCGCCCCGCAGAGCGAAACGCCTTTGCTAGCCCCGTAAATTTAACGCTAGACGCGGGCAAAAAAATAGACGCGAAAAAGATAGATAAAAGCGACTTTTGCGTGCGAGATATCGCGCCGCAGGCTATCGCAAACGCGGCAAAAAGGCTACTTGATGCGTGATTTATTTTACCTTTGGCTTTATAGATTTTTTAAATTTATCTTTACCGTTACGCCCGCGTTTTTGCTGGATCCTTTTTTAAATTTCATCGCGTTTTTGTTTTATAAATTTGACGCCAAACACACCAAAATCATCAGGGCAAATCTAAATTTCGCTTATGCTGGCGAGCTCACGGCCGCGCAAAAAGAGCAGATCGTAAAAAACACATACCGCAACTACGCCAAATTTGCGGTAAATTTTATAAAAAATCAAAACGCGAGCAAGGAAAAAATCCTAGAAAAAGTCGAATTTAAAAACGAGCAAATCTTTCAAAACGCACTTGCTTCGGGTCGCCCGATCATCGTGCAAACGGCGCACTACGGGCAGTGGGAGCTCTTTTCTCTAGCGATGGCGGCGAAATTCGGCGGCGTTAGCATCGTCGGACGCGCTCTTGATAGCGCGGTCATGCAGCGCATTTTGGCGGCAAACCGCACCCGCTTTGATATCGAGCTAATCGATAAAATGGGCGGCGCCAAGCAAATTTTAAAAGCGGTTAAGGCGCGCCGACTAGTGGGCATCCTAGTCGATCAAAACACCGCCAAAGAGGAAGGCGTAGAGGTAAAGTTTTTCGGACAAAAAGTCCTGCATACGCCTGCAGTTAGCATCTTTGCGCAAAAAACCGACGCGCTCATCGTGCCGGCCTTTATCCGCGAAAAAGGGCGCAACCTCAGCGAAATTTGCTTTTTTCCGCCGATTGATGTTAGGGATTTTGACAAAGACGGCGCCGTGCTAAAGGCAACGCAAGCTCAATCAGACGCTACCGAGGCCGCCGTACGCGAGAAGCCGGACGAGTACTTTTGGTTTCACAAACGATTTAAGCATTTTAACGAGGAAATTTATAAATGCTAAGCGTAGTTATCCTCACGCTTAATAGCGAAAAATACCTCGCCGAGGTGCTAAAAAGCTGCGAATTTGCAGACGAAGTCGTCGTGGTCGATAGCGGCTCTACCGACGCGACGGAGCAAATTTGCTCTGGGTTTAAAAACGTCAAATTTCACAAGCAAAAATGGCTGGGATTTAGCGCGCAAAAGCAGCTGGGCGTGGATCTAGCGCGTAATCGCTGGATTTTCGTGCTAGATAGCGACGAGGTGATTTTAGAGCCGCTGAGAGAGGAAATTTTGCAGGTTTTGCAGCGCCCCGAGTTTTGCGCATACGAGGTGGCGCGCGCAAATATATTTTTCGGCAAAGAAGTGCGCACGATGGGGCTTTACCCGGACTACACGGTTAGGCTGTTTGACAAGATGCAGGCGGAATTTGACGGGCGCGAAATACACGAAAAGGTCGTTTTAAAAAGCGCGGCAAATACAGGCGAACAAATCCAAGCAGACGCCGCAAAAGACGCAAATCTAACCGCCCAAAAAAATGAAATCGGCAGGCTAAAAAACCGCTTCAAACACTACGCCTACGACAGCATCGAGCAGTTTATCGCTAAGCAAAATCGCTATTCGAGCCTTGGCGCAAAGAGCGCAAAATCAAGTAAATTTAAGGCCGTTTTAAATCCCGCATGGACGTTTTTTAAGCTATTTTTCCTAAAAGGCGGCTGGCGCGAGGGCTGGCGCGGCTACGTGATAGCAAGGCTTTATGCGCAATACACATTTTGGAAGTACGTAAAATGAAAGATAAAAAAATCAAAATCCTAGTTATGAAATTTAGAAACATCGGCGACGTGCTACTCACGACTCCGCTCATCGAAAACCTGCGCCGCATCTACCCTGACGCGCAGATAGATTTCGCGCTAAACAAGGGCACCGAGGCGATGATCGAGGGCAACCCGAACGTCCAAAACATCCACATCTACGACCGCGCAAATATAAAAGAGGTCGGCTTTTTTAAACAACTTTGGCGCGAGCTAAAGTTTATCCGCGCGATCAAAAAGCAAAAATACGACATCGCCGTGCAGACCACGACGGGCGACCGCGGCATCATCGTCGCAAAATACGCCAAGATAAAAACCATCGTGGGCTTTGAGGGCAAAAACAAAGCCGTAAATAAAATAATCACGCACAAAGCCCCTAAAATAGGTGGCCTGCGCCACACCGTGGATAGAAACCTAGACGCCCTGGCCGCGCTAGGACTCGAGCCTAGCGGCAAACGAGTGAGCGTGTATTTTGATCCGGACTGCATCAGCCATCTAAATTTACCGCCTAAATTTATCCACGTGCACCTAACTAGCCGCTGGATGTTTAAGTGCGCTGACGACGAAACTATGGCGCATATCATCGACTTTTGCGAAGGACTGGGCGTGCGCGTAGTGCTGACGGCCGATAACAACGACGCCGAGCTAAAAAAGCTAGACGACGTGCTGGCGCTGTGCTCCTCTAGCCCAGTAAATCTAGGCGGCAAACTCACCCTAAAGCAGACCGCCGCTCTATCAAAGCGCTCCGCGATGTTTATCGGCGTGGATACGGCAATCATGCACCTAGCCGCGGCCAACGACGTGCCCGTGATCGCGCTGTTTGGGCCTAGCGGGGCGTTTGAGTGGGGTCCGTGGGATAACGATCTAAACGAAAACGGCTACACGCAGCGCAACGGCAACCAAACTATGGGCAAGCACGCGGTATTTCAAAAGGACTGGGACTTCGTGCCGTGCGACAAAGAGGGGATGATAAAGCACGGCGTGGAGCGAACGCTGATGAGATTTGAGGGCGAGGAGCTAGAGGCGATAAAGAGCAAAATCAGGGAAAATTTGGGCCAAAGCTAAGCAGGCTTTGTAAAATTCGGCCGCTTTGGCTAAATTTTACGGGCAAATTTGAGCCGCGAGAGGTAAGTTTGGCCTCTTCGGTTAAATTTGACGATCAAATTTATCGGCTTGGCTTTTGTAGGGTCAAATTTGGCTTGAACGCTAGCCGTCAAATTTGAACTTCTTGATTTTATAAATTTGGGCGCTTAAATTTGACGCCTAAGCCTTCTTTTCGTTAAACATGTATGAGATCACGAAAATGAGCAAACAAACGGGCGCGAACGCAAATGCAAACGCCACGCTCCAGCCGGCGGCACGCTCTCCCCAAAAATATCCCTCCGCCAAGCACGCCAAAAACCCGCCGTAAAAAGCGCCGAGCGATAAATTTTCTACCGTAAAAAGTAGCAGACTAAGATTTGGATTTTTTATAAACAGCTTGCTTGGCTTAAAATTTTTATACCTTTTGAGCAGATACCAAAGCAGCACGCAAGCCAAAATCGCAAATATTGCTACAAAAACAGCAATCCTTAGCGCGCCCTCAAAAGGCAAAACCGCCAAAATCAAAGCCGCTGCCCACCAAGCGAGCAAGAAAACTATCGGCACCGCCAGCAAGTATCTCGCCGTCCTGTGAAATTTATACCTTTGTTCTGCGTTCATCGGTCTTAAGTCCCTTAAATTTTTTAACAAAATTCATATTAGAGAATTTAGCGCATCTCTATATCTCTACCGCCCAAATAATATTCTTCCAGCGGATAATTTATATTGCCGCAGTTATCAAATTTAAAACCTTTCCCAATACCGACTACGGCATTTTTTCTCTCTTTATAGTATTTCTTCACGATAATAAAATTTTCTCTCGTATCGTACAGATACTCCGAATGGTTAAATTGCATATAATTGCCGTTAAATATAGCGAATTTATCAAGGAGCAAAGTGCCAGTAACATCATTCTCGCTACCATCTATTCCAACTATCGGTCTATCAAATCCAACGCTCGTATCTTTCAAATTTATTTTTAGATATTTCTTTGGATCGGTTTTTTTAGCCTTTAACTCTTTCATCAGTATCTGCTCGGTCGTTTTTCCCTCTTGATAATATTTTTCTAATACTTCAAAACAATTCGATAAGTTTATATTTTCTAGTTCATAGTATGCAACCTCGTATCTACTATGCCAAAAACTACCGTAGGTTTTAAATTTATAATCGTCAATCATCCAATCTAGTTTTATATCATAATCTAAATACGCTCCTGCTACTTTTTTATACAGCTCCTCTTTGGGTAAAATTCTGTCCTCTTTTAGGCAGTATCCTTGCTTGTATTTATTGTAATCAGGGAGAGAAACGACGGCGAAGCCTCGTGAAGTGGAAAAATCGGGAATTATTCGAATAAATGCGGCGCCAAGTATCGCCACTAGAAGTAGCGCCGCGGCTATGATTTTAAATTTAAATTTGAGAAATTTCATAATGGGTCCTTTAAATACCGCCGGCAAAGCAAACGCACACCTCGCCGACGAGCGAAATTACGCCCGCTACTTCGTGCCTTTCAAATTTGGGCCAAATTTTAGCTAGGTACGTCGAAATACCCAAATTTGACTCAAATTTATGGCAAATTTTACTTCTTTATCTTCGAGTATATCCCGCCCAAAATGTCGTTTTGATAGATAAAAAGCGTGCGTTTTAGCCACGTGGCGTCCTTTTTGGCGGCGATACGCTTGATGGCCGACAGGTCGCCGTCGGGCCTGTTTATGCCTCGCTGCGTCGTGAAAAACGCCTCGTAACCCGCCTGCCTAGCTAGACGGATCAAATTTTCGTCGTATTTGCCGCGCGGCCAGCATAAAAGTTTATCTTCTATGCCCAAATTTGCGCGCATAAACTCGCGGCACCGAGCGAAATTTTCCTCAGGCGGGAGCGCGCCGAAATACTCGTCAAAATGCGTATGCGTATGCGAGTGAAAGTCAAAAACGTCCCGCATCGCAGCTATCTCGTCAAGACTCAAAAATACGTCCTGCGGACGCTGGGGTGCTGCTTTTTTGTATTCGGAGTGAGTTAGCTCGATAAACTCGCCCCGCCGCAGGCTCGCGCGCTCGATCCACTGCGTCACTAAAAATATCGTCGCCCGCAGCCCAAACTCGCGCAAGACCGGGTAGGCGTAGACGTAGTTGTCCTTCCAACCGTCGTCAAAGGTGATGAGGACGCTTTTTTTAGGCACGGCTAGCTCGCCCTTTTTATAGGCGATAAATTTGCTCATCGTGAGCGTTTTATAGCCCGCCTCGGCGAGAAATCTCATCTGCGAGGCAAAATCCTCTACGCTAGAGGCGATAAATCCGCCCTTTTTTAAAACATGATGATACATCAAAACGCTAACGCTCAACGCCGCCTCCTTTAGCTCCCGTCCGCGCAACTAGAAAGACGAAAAATCCGAGCATATAAAACATATAAAGTATGCGTAAATTTATCGCCTCAAACAGCCCGCGAACGCCGAAATAACACACTAACGAGATAAAAATCGCCGCAAAAAGCAGCTCGCGCGAGCGCAAAAAATGCCTAAACGCATACGCCAAAAGCGAGATAAAACCGCCCAGTAGCAGCGCCGTGCCGACCGCGCCGTAGTAGTAGTAATGCCCGATAAAAAACGGCTCGTCGTTAAACCAGTACCGCTCGCCGTTTGACCTCGTCTGCATCATCGAGATATGTGCGCCTTTGTCTGCCTCGCCCCGCAAAAATGCGTCGTACTGCTCCTTGCCGTATCCAAGCCCGGTTAGCGCGCGCGGACTAGCAAAAAGTAGCGGCAAGCGCTCCTTTAAAATCAAATCGCGTCCCGAGCTAAAGCTAAGTCCCGCAAGGCGCTCTCTCATGCTCTCGTTTTCGAGATTTGCCTCGCTCACTATCCCGATCTGCAAAAATTTATACATCGCAGTAGGCGAGCTCAAAACCGCCGCCGACGCGCCCGCGACGCAAACGGCAAAAATAACGGCAAAGAGTTTAAATTTACGCTTCACCTCGCCGCCTAAGATATACAAACAAAAACCAAACATAATAAAACAAGCCAGCATCGCTCCCCAGCTACCCCTAACGCCGCTCAAAATATCAAGCCCTACGGCCGCCAGACAAAGCGCGCCGCACGAAACTCGCGCCCAAAGCCGCCTAAAGATAAAAACTCCCGCCAGCGCAAAAGGCAAAAATCTATCCACGTAGTCCGCGTACGCTCGGCGCACGACTCGCGAGTCAAATTCGCCCGCGCTGCCAAGCCTCTCAAACTCGCTAAAAAGCGGCGCGGCGTAATAAACGCTGATAACCGCAAAGGCCGCTATCAGCGCGTAAAAAAATAATTTTGCTTGAGCGGTCTCGCCGTTTGCCACGACGTAGACGATGAGCAAAAAAGCAAATCCGCGCCCAAACTCGCCCGCAGCGTTGCCCAGCGAATCAAACTGCGGCGCGTAGGGAAAGGCCGAGATCAAAAACGCGTAAAAGGTAAATGCGATAAGGCAAAACGCGGGCGAGCGAGAAAAGCTAAAATTTACCCCGACCCTTGCGACAAATCGCGTCCTATCGGTAAAATAAAGCCAGATCGCGCATACGAGCGCAAGGTAAAGCGAGATGTTTTTCGCCGCCGTCATACGCGGAACGTGTTCGCAAGCGATAAAAACGCAAACGAGGTATAAAGCGGCGTTTTGTAGGCGGTTTTGTAGCTTCGTCATTTTCTCCCTTAAATTTAAAATGCCCATTATATCGATAAAATCATTAAAATCCAGTAAGCGGTTTTGGGCCAAATTTTCACTCTCGCTCGCTCAAAAATGTCCGTAAATTTATAAATTTATGCTAAATTTAGGCTAAATTTTTATAGAATAAAGGCCTAAATTTTGATATATTTTCTCATATATTTACTGATTTACCCATATCTTTTTGCGATGAAAAAGCTAAAATTTAAAGGCGAAAAAGGCAGAATTTTACTCATACAAACCGCTAAAATCGGCGACTACGCAAACTCGACCGTGATCTTTGAAAAGCTGAGCAAATTTGATGTGCTAATCGACGAGATAAATCTAGCCTTTGCAAAACACGACCGGCGAATAGAAAAAATATTTACGATAAACGACGTAAAACGCAAAAAAGCCTCCAAACTAGGACTCGCGCTCGAGCTTTTTTCGCGCGGCTACGATAGCGTCTACGTGCTGATGCCAAACAGCCTAAATCTCTTTTTGGCACGCTGCACGCTAGCTAAAAACATCGTCGCCGTGCATCACTACGCAGCCTCCAGCGACTTTGGCTTACTCGCGCTCGGTATGCAAAAAGTGCCACATACCCTAAATGATCTCACGCTACTAACCTACCTAAAAACGCTCGGCATTAGCGAGCTAAAATATGAAAAATGCTTGCAACAACCGCTCTTTATCCCACGTGAAAATATCGTAAAAAGCGGCAAATTTAAGATCGGCGTGAGCCTAAGCGCGGGCAATAAAATGAAAACGCCGCCAAAACATATTTGGGAAAAAATATTTGAAATTTTCGCTAAATTTGACTGCGAGGTTTACATTTTCGGCGTCGGCGAGGAGGCGGCACTGCTAAAAAACCTGCTCGCGGAAAATGCGGACGAAAAGCAGGTAAAGAATCTAAGCGAGAGGCAAATTTGCGCGGATTTGGCTAGCGATACGAGCGAAATTTGCAGCAGTTTTAAAAATGCAAACGAAGAGCATACAAAAGCTCAAATTTGCAGCCAAAACAGCACTAGCGGCGGGTCAAATTTTAGCTCGCAAATTTGCGATACTTACGTGAAAAGATTCGGCGAAAACGAGCTAAAAATCATCTCCTTAGTCGACAAAATCGACCTTGAGGAGTTGCCGTTTTATCTCTCGCAGATGCAGCTTTACGCAAGCTCGGATACCGGCAACTACTACGTCGCAGATAGCGTTTGCACACCCACGATCTGCCTGATGGGGCCTTGTTTTGCCAGCGAGCAAAGAGGCGTCGCCGACTCGCTCGTGATAAACTCGCATTTGCCACCCGTTAGCTCCGTGTTTAAAACCGTGCGGGATATCGACGCGAGCGCATTTTTCGATCTTAGCGAGCAAAATCTCGCAGACATCGAGGCCTTCGTCAAAGTTCGCTATATATCCTTTCTATCCCGCGAAGATAATTTTCTATGCTAAATGCCTTTATAACGGTATCGTCAGGGTTTTTTGAGGCTGGCCTACGCAAGCTCTCAAAGCAGGCTAAAAGCGCATCCGAGCTTCTTTGAACTATAAAAAAATCTTGTTTTTTCGAGGAGATTTCATAAATCTCCCTTATGACGGCGATGTCCGAATACACCACGCCAAGCCCGCAGCCAAGCGCCTCGATGACGACTCTGGGCAGTCCCTCGTCGCTGGAAAATCCAAGCACGTAGTCGCACTCGGCGTAAATCTCGTCCATCTTGGTAACAAAGCCCAGATACTCGGCCTTGTTTGATTTTATCAGCGCGTCAAATTTGGCTTTAGCGCCCGCTTTTAACTCGCCCCCACCGGCAAAATAGACCTTTACATCGCTTCTTTTTAGTCCAGCAAGCGCGTCAAAAACAAGCTCGTGCCCCTTTAGCGTCAAGAAATTTGCCGGCATTACGATATTTATTTTTTCGGCGTCAAATTTGTCTTTTAGAGCGGCGCTTTTATCATCGCCGCTATTTTTTGAATTTGTCTGCGAGAGGCTTAAATTTTCGCTCGTTTCAGGCTTTTCCGGCTTCAAAATAGGCGCCTTGACGGGATTATAAACCACGTTTTTAGGCATTTTTATCTGCGCGGCGTAAAATTCGTAAGTAGCGTTTGAAACGCAAACGGGCGTAAATTTTAGCCGCTTTAAAATTTCAAGCTTAAAGGGCTCGACGGGCGAGTTTTTACGCAGGTGCTGCACTGCCGCGATATTTAGGGCGTTTGCGGCGGCGATGTAGGCGATATTGGTTGAAAAGTGATTATTTAGATGAAGGATATCGGGGCGTACCTGCCGCAGCAAGCAAAGCGCGTAGTCGTAGTCTTTTTTATAGAGGTATTTTGCTAAAATTTGACCGCCTAGCGCGCGCAAAAGCTCTTTTTTTAGCTTTGAGGGTTGCTTTTTGGGCTCAAATTTTATAAATTTAGCCCCGACTTCTTCGATGATTTGCGAGATTTTACGTCCACCCGCCTTGTAATCAGTCTCAAAAAACGCGCAAAGCTCGTATTTTTGCTGCGCGCCAAGCCCACGCAAAAGATACAAAAAACTCTTCGTCCCGCCGCCGTATTCGCGCCCCGTATCGACGAACAAAATCTTTTTCAAATCATTTCCTTTAGCATCCCCCAGACCTCATCCGCGCCTATTTGCAGCATGCACTCCTGAAATTTGCAGTTTTTGCCGACGCAAGGCGAACAGGTGCGCGGCTTTTTGATAAATTTATGGATATTTTCGTCAAAATCCGGATTTGAGTTCACGGGCGAGGCGACGGCAAAAAGCCCGATCGTAGGCGTCTTTAGCGCGGCTGCGACGTGCAGCGGGCCGGTGTCTGGCGTCACTAGCAGATCAAGCCTAGCTATCAGCGCGGCAGCCTCCCTCAGGCTAAGCTTACCCGCCGCATTTATCACGCGCGGGTTCTTTAGCGCGTCTTCTAGTTGCGCGGTCATCGCTCGCTCGGCGGGACTGCCCGTTAGTACGATAACGGCGTCCGTGCGCTCTAAAATCATCTCCGCCAGCTCCCGCCAACGCTGCCAAAACCACTGCCTGGAAACCGTGCTAGCCCCCATCTGAAAGCCGATAAATTTGCGTTTGCCGTCTTTTTTTAGCATTTCATCGACGCGGGTAAAGTCCTCGTCTCGCAAATATAAATTTAACCTCGTGTCGCGACTCTCGATGCCTACGAATTTAAGCTGCTCGAGGCGGTTTAGCACGACGTATCGCTCATCTCCGTAAGGCTCCGGCGCGTTTGAGTGAAAGGGGCTAAATTTACTGCCCGCATTGGGTAGTTTAAAGACGTATTTGGCCCCGCTTAAAACTGCTAGCGGCGTGGCCTCGGGCTCGTTTGAGTGCAGGATAAAGATGGCGTCCGGCTTTAGCTTTTTTAGCTGCGATAAAGCGCGCAAAAAGCCGCCTTTTTTGCCGTCGTAAAGCAAAATTTCATCGATATTCGGATCGGTTTTAAAAAGCGGTGCGGTAGATGTATTTAGTAGTGCGACGGTGCGTACGTGCGGGAAATTTTGCCGAAAAACGCGAAAAACGGGCGTGTTAAAAATCGTATCGCCAAGCGCGGTGTTGCTAAAAAAACAGACCGTTTGTATGGGCTGCGTAACCAGCTGCGTTTTGCGCACGCTTTTAAAGCGCAAAATGAGCCGCGCCACGCTCTCAAAGAGCTTCATACATCGCTTCCGTCTGCGCAACCATCGTCTCTATCGAGAAGTTTCGCACGATAAATTCCCTCGCGTTCGCGCTAAATTTCGCCCGAAGCGCCGCGTCTTCTATCAGCGTTTTTAAGGCCGCTTTGAGCGATTCTTTATCGCCATTTTTAAACAAAAGTCCCGTTTTGCCGCTACTTATCGCCTCGCCGATGCCGCCCGCATCGCTACCGATGCAAGGCACCCCGCACGACTGCGCTTCAAGCAGCGCAGTGCCCAGCGCCTCCATCTTTGAAGGTAGCACAAAAACGTCAAAACTGCCCAAAAACTCGCTCACGTTGGTGCGAGAGCCTAGCATGTAGATATTTGGCGTTTTTATTTTTTTTAGATTTTCCTCCTGCGGACCGTCGCCGACCACGACCAGAGCGGCATTTGGTAGATTTAGATCGCTAAAAGCTTCAAATAATAGCTGATGATTTTTCGCCGCGCGCAAGACCGCCACAATACCCACTACAACGCAGTCTGCGCTCAAATTTAGCTCCGCTTTTATGTTTTTCGTAAAATTTGGATTAAACCGCGCCGTATCCACGCCTGTATAGATAACGTCTATCAAATTTCCACGCACGCCCTGCGAGACGAGCTGGGATTTTACGGCATTTGAGACGGCTACAATTTTATCGTTTACGTTGTAGCTAAACGCCGATCTAATCGGCGTTTGTAGGTGTCTGGTGCGTACTACTTTAGCGCCCGTTAGCTTTGCGACGATCGCGCCGATGTTGCCGTCCTTGCCCGAGTGCGTGGCGATGATAGAGATATTTTTTTCGCGCACGAAACGGCAAATTTTAAAAATTTCAAAAATATTATAAACCTTGCTTAGGTTAAATTCCACAAACTCGCAATCAATAGGCTTTTCAAAGCTTTTTGAGCCGGGATTTAGCGCGTAAAATACCTTAAATTTATCCTTGTTTAGTCCGTTTATGACGCGCTGTGTGCGGTGCTCCTGCCCGCCGAAACCCAGCGAGCTTTCAAGCTCTAGGATGTTGATTTTATCTGTTTTTTTCATATATTTTTGACCGCCTCGTAGATTTCCTCGTCCACGACGTCCTGCGCCCTTTTGCTAGCGCTTTGCAGCACGGTGCACGGCGCGCCGCCGTAAATGGGAGCCCAGCGAGCGGCGTCCGTTTTGCCAAGCACGAGCACCGTTTTTACCCCAAGTGCCGGTGCTAGGTGCGCTACGCCGCCATCAAGCGTGAGGACGAATTTAGCCGCCCAGATGTAGCCTGCAAGTTCATCTAGGCTCGCAGTCGAGGCAAACTCCACGCCCGCCTCTTGCGCTACTTTTTCGCCAAATTTTACGTCCTCTGCGCTAACGGCGACGCGTCCGAAATTTTGCTTTAAAAATCCCAAAATCCGTAAAATTTTAGCCTCGTCCATGCGGTTTTGCTCCACCCTCGAGGATACGTGAAAAAATACAAAATCCTTAAATTTCTCGCTTTTAAAGCTAGGTACGTAAAGCATCTTTTCCCCGTCAAATTTCGCTCCCAGCGGCGCTACTAGCTCGCAGCAAAGTAGCACCTCGTGAGGCGGCGGATTAAAACTTAGTTTATGCGTTATTAATGACCCGCCCTCGTTTTGCTTTGCCGCTCCTACGGTCGTTTTAGCTGCGGCGGCTCTGGCAAATATCGCGGCAGATGGCGAATAGGCGCTTCTAAAAATCACGGTTGCATCGTATCTTTCTCGGCGAATTTGAAGCAAAATTTTACATTTCCCCCAAAACGCCCGCACCTTTGCCGCTGCTCCTTTTACGTGCTTTGGTTTAGTGTAGATATATATTTTGTTTAAAAATGGATTGCCGCGAACGACGCATGCGTTTAGGCTATTTACCGCGATATCGATCTGTGCATGCGGATGAGCCTTTCGCAGCGCTTCTATCGAGGGCGTCGTGCAGATGAGATCGCCGATGTTATCGTTTCTAACGAGCAAAATTTTCACGATTTTCCTTTTTTTGCGCGATTATACCTATTTTACGCTTATACTTATTTACGCCCTCATCCATAGCCCGCTGGGCATAACCTAAAATTCATCAAAAAACTTATAAAATACCGCTAAATTTTAAAAGGCGAACATGAAAAAAATAGTATTTTTAAGGCTCGATTTGGATGCTATCGGCGGGGCGCAGAGATATCTCTCGCGGCTCGTTAAAGCTCTAAAAGATTCGGGCGTTGCGTGCGAGACGCGCAGATTTAACGGTAGCAAAAAGCTAAGCTCGTGGATCAAAGCCCTGCTTTTTAACTCGCAAGCAAAGCGGCAAAAGAGCGCGGACGAGATTTATTTTAGCTTAGAGCGCGTCACCTGCGCCGACATCTACCGCGCGGGTGACGGCGTGCACAAAGTCTATATGAAAACCAAACCGTTTTGGTTCACAAACCCCCTAAATTTCGTCATTCCCTACCTTGAAAAGCGAACTTTTAAAAATGCAAAAAAAATCATCGCCAACTCAAATTTCATAAAGCGTCAAATTTGCGAGACCTACGGCATCGTCCCTGAAAAGATCGCAGTCGTCTATAACGGCGTAAATTTGCCTACGCGCGTGCAAAAAGGCTCGGCAAAGCTCGCTCTTTGCGAGGAGTTCGGGCTTGATTTTCACCTGCCGACGCTGCTATTTGTAGGAAGCGGCTTTAAACGCAAGGGCGCGGAGGAGTTTTTACGCATCGCGGCTCGCCTAAAAACCCGCGTAAACTGCCTGATCGTCGGCCGCGACAAAAACGCCGCCCGCTACAAAAATCTAGCCAAGGAACTTGGCCTAAACGCCGTATTTACGGGCGCACAAAAAAGCGCGGCGAGATTTTACGAAGGCAGCGAGCTGTTTTTGTTTCCGACGGCGTACGAGCCGTTTTCAAACGTCGTTTTAGAGGCGCTTAGCTACGGCTGCGTCGCTATCACGACCGCTCAAAACGGCGCGGCGGAGATACTACCGGGGGAATTTGTGATGAGCTCGCCGCAAGACTACGACATCTGCGCTCTGATCGACGAGATCCTAAACGACGACGAGCGGCTAGCAATGCTACAAGAGCGAAATTTGGCGCTTGCTAGCGAGTTTAGCATCGAAAAAAACGCGAACGCTACGCTGGAGATCATACGTGCGAATCTTGATTGAGCTGCCGACCTGGCTGGGCGACGCCGTGATGGCAAGCGCCGCGGTGGAGGCCATCGCAAAGCACGCGGCGTTTGGCGCGGGAAATTTGACGGGCAAATTTGAGGACCTGGGCGAGCGAGACTTTAGCTTTTTATCGCAAAATTTCGGCTCGGTAACGCAAGAAATTCAAATTTTTAAAAACGATACGCCAAATTTGGACGGTAAATTTGAAGCTGACCGCGGCGCAAATTTGACGGCAAACGCGCAAGAAAATCAAAATCCGCAAAATTTAAAAAAAGAGGCACGAGAGCCCGTCAAAATCGTATTTTTCGGCTCGTTTGCGGCGTGCGAGCTTTTTAAGGCTCACCCAAACTGCGAGCGCGTCATCGTTGATGGCAGCAAAAAGGCTAAATTTAGGCTCTGGCGGCTATTTTGGCAGGCTAGAAATCTCGGCAAATTTGACGCGGCGTTTAGCTTTAGAAGCTCGTTTGCGAGTAAAATTTTGCTTTTAGGAGCGCGGGCGGGGCGAAAATTTATTTTCCAAAAGAACAACGATAGCGCGCATCAGGTGCAAAAATACCTAAAATTCGTCAAATCGGCGCTAAATTTAAAACGGGCGGACGACGAGCTGAAGCTTTACTTTGAGCCGCGTAAATTTGACGCGCCCGTACTCGGGCTAAATCCCGGCGCTAGCTACGGAAGCGCCAAACGCTGGTATCCGGCCTACTTCGCGCAGGTAGCGCTGCACTTTAAAGATAAATTTAAGATTATGATTTTTGGCGGCGCGGGCGAGCGGGATATATGCGAGCAGATCGAGCGAATTTTACGCGAAAATGGCGCGGAGTGCGAAAATCTAGTGGGCAAAACGAGCGTGCGCGAGCTTTGCGAAAATATCGGCGGCATAGGGCAAAGCGGCGGGATATTCGTCACGAACGACAGCGGCCCGATGCATATCGCCGCGGCCTACAAGACGCCTACGATCGCGCTTTTTGGGCCGACGAGATTTACGCAGACCTGTCCGTGGCGCAACGAAAACGCCCGTATCCTGCGCCTAAATTTAGCGTGCATGCCGTGCATGAAGCGCGTCTGTCCGCTAAAAACCCACGCCTGCATGAAAGATCTCTCGCCGCAAGCGGTTATAGAAACGATAGAGCGAGAATTTATCTCCAAAACGGTAAAAAACTAGAAATTTTAGCGCGTAGCTTTTCTAAAGCAACCACAGACAAACAAAAGCCACGCCGCGCATAATGGCTTTTACAAACGGCACGCGATCAAATTTAACGCACACAAAGCTAGCATTTTAGATAGCGCAAGGCCGCCTAAGCAAGGCAAATTTTACTAAACCGATTTTTAGCCGTCAAGAAAAGCGCGGGCAAAGTAAAATTTGTGCCGTCCACAGCGTCTCGCGCACCGCAAAACGACCAAAATCCCGACTCACAAAACAACCTCAACCGCGTAAATATCGTCAAATTTAACTCTCGTTTTTACCACAGTTAGGCTTTTATCCATCAAATTTACGTTTGAGACCAGTCCCTCTATGCTCACGTAGCCTTGCCCGTCGTGATACGTGATTTTTACCTTGTCGGCGGGCTTTAGTTTGCTTATTTTATTTAGGATTTCTTCTATCTTTGACTCGTCTAGGTCTAGCTTTTCGCTCTTTTCTCGCTCCTGCGCTTTTAGGGCTTTTTCTAGAGTAGAGAGGGGATTAAACGAGCTAAAGATTTTGGCTCTGTCCTTATTCACCGCTTTTGTGCCCTCCTATCTTTTTATTTCTATCTCGTCCGGTAGCTTCGGGTAGCAGGTCGATAGCCCTTAGGATGGAGTTTTTGCCGTATTTTTCTTTTATCTTATTTAGTGTTTTTAGCACCGTTTTTTCTTTTGTATTCTCTTCTTCAAAGAGGCTTCTTTCGGTTTTGCTTTCCTTTACGACGTCGTTTGCCGATATGCCGATTTGCCTGATGAGGCCTGCGTTTTTTATCTTTTTTAGATATAGCTCCTGCGCTGCGTCCATGAGTACGCTAGCGATATTGCTAGGGGTTTTAAACCTTACCGTGGCTCTTTGCGTAGGTTCGTTTTTATCGGTGAATTTGATATTTATCGTGAGCCCGCTGGCTCGCACTTCCTCGTTTATCATCTTTAGGGCTAGCCTATCGGTCATCTCTTTTAGCACGATTAGAGCCTCCAGTCTCTCGTAGTCTCTGGGTAAAATTTCAGAGCTAAAGTATGATTTGGTTGATGGCTTATAGGCCTTGATATCAGCTATGGTGGTGGGCTCGATGCCGTTTGCGTGATCTAGCGCGATATAGGCGTCGATGCCAAACACTCTTTCTAGCAGACTAAATGGCGCGTTTGCCATATCCTTCATACAAAATATCCCGTATCTTTCAAGCTTTGCTCTAGTTTGCTTGCCTATACGCCAAAAATCATTTAGCGGCTGATGCGTCCAGAGCTTTTCTTTATAGAGCGCTTCGTCTAAAAAGGCGATATTATC
>NZ_JBQNAN010000010.1:0-72572 GCF_052170435.1 Campylobacter sp. | reverse complement strand
TTTCAGGAGATAAATTTTGAAAAAATTTCTTTTATTTTTAGCGGCGGCTTGCCTTGGTTTTGCGGCGGAATTTTCGATGAGAGAGTATAAAGCCCCGCTGATAAGCGTGGATGAGGGCGTAGGCACGATCATAGATAGCCCGAGTATCGTAACGGGCAGTAGCGGCGTCGTGATGCATAGATTTGACAACCTCCAAAGCTCTATCATCGCTCGCGCCGTCGTTACGCAAAAAGGCGGCGGCTTTGCGAAGGTGCGCTTTGAAGTTTTTGACGCATTAGAGCAAAAAGCCCTGCCGCTGCCGGGAATTTTACCTAAAAGCGGCGACGAGCTCATCCTAAACTACCTCTACGACCGCTCGCTCATCGTTGCGCCGAACAAAGAAATTTACTCCGAAGTAGTCGGCGCATTTAAGGGCGTCACCTTCATCCACCCCGACATCGTGGGCTCGTACCTAAGCTACGAGTATAAGCCTAACCCTAGCCGCGACGACTTTCGCAAAATGTGCAACCAAAGCGCGGCGGGGCTCATTTTCATCGCTATGAACAACGAGGCGGTTTTTGCAGACTGTCAAAGCTTCGAGCCGTTAAAACGCTTCCAAAGCGGCGCGGTCAAATACTACCAGCTGCCTTTTTACACTCGCGTCAAGGACATCGATACGGTATTTTGGAAATGGGGCTCGGAGCAGATCAGCGACTTTGACCGCCACTACAAAGCTCTTTTGAAAGAGAAATGATGCACGAAAAACACGCTAAATTTTTTGTAAATTTACTAGGCGCGGACAACGCTTACTTCGACGACGCGCACAGGATCGCCTACTGCTACGACGCGACTAGAAAGCGCCATTTACCGGACGGCGTGCTTTTTCCTAGGGACGAGCGCGACGTTAGCGAGATTTTGAGATACTGCAACGAAAACGGAATTAAAATCGTGCCTAGGGGTGCGGGCAGCGGCTTTACGGGAGGGGCGCTAGCGCACGAGGGCGGCGTGGTGCTTGCATTTGAAAAGCATATGAATAAAATCCTAGAAATCGATATGCAAAACATGGTCGCCGTCGTGCAACCGGGCTGTATAAATATAAATTTACAGCGCGAAGCCGAGAAGCTAGGGCTTTTCTACCCGCCCGATCCCGCCAGCCAGGAGTACTCGACGCTAGGCGGCAACGTCAGCGAAAACGCGGGCGGCATGCGCGCGGCAAAATACGGCATCACCAAAGACTACGTCATGGCGCTGCGAGCTGTGCTACCTAACGGAGAAGTGATCCGCGCGGGCAAACGCACGATAAAAGACGTCGCGGGATACAATATCGCAGGCATCCTCATCGCCAGCGAGGGCACGCTAGCGGTAATAACCGAGATCACGCTAAAACTCATCGCAAAGCCTAAATTTAGAAAAACGGCGATGGGAATTTTCCCTAGCGTAAATGCCGCGATGAACGCCGTTTATAAGACGATGGCAGCAGGCGTGACGCCTGTGGCAATGGAGTTTTTGGACGCGCTTTGCATACGCGCGGTCGAGACTAAATTTAACAAAGGCCTACCGCAAGATGCGGGCGCCCTGCTCATCACCGACGTAGACGGCGACGTTTTAGACGGCTTAGAGCAGGATCTTGCTACGATAGAGCGAGTGTTTAGAGAAAACGGCGCTAGCGAATTTAGACGCGCTAAGGACGAGAGCGAGCGAAACGACATTTGGTTTGCCCGCCGTAACTGCTCACAGGCGATAAATATTTACGGAAATTTAAAACTAAACGAAGACATCACAGTGCCTCGCTCAAAGCTACCCGAGTTGCTAGAGCGCATAGGCGGCGTCGCTAAAAAATACGGCGTGCAGGTGCCGTGCTTCGGTCACACAGGCGACGGCAACGTACACACTAACGTCATGGTAGTAGACAAAACCGACCCGGCGCAGGTAGAGAGCGGGCACAAGGCGATCGAGGAAATTTTTAAGATCGCGGTGGAGCTTGGCGGCACGCTTAGCGGCGAGCACGGTATCGGCATCAGCAAAGCCGAGTTTATGCCGCTTGCCTTTACGCCTGCTGAGATGGAGCTTTTTAGAAGTATCAAAAAGGCGTTTGATCCGAACAACATCCTAAACCCGTTTAAGATGGGGCTGTAGATTTGGCAAAAATTATAGCCAATCTTTCGATAACCGCTTTTTTCTCTTTTCTAGCCGCCCTTTTAATTTTATCCATTTTTAGAGGCGGCTTTATAGACCGAAAATCATCTTATAAAATCACCGCTTATGGGTGTTAGCGATTAAATTAAGGTAAAAGATGAAATTATTATATGTTACGAACTCTATAAGCTTATTATTCTTAATGTTTATTATCTTTAAAAATATGCGTTCTAAGAATGCGATTTCTTATAAAACCGCAGAAAAAGGAGCATGGCTTATATATCCTAGTCCCGTAGCAAAATTTATATTATTTATACTATTTTTATCATGGGGTTCGACGGTAGCGTTTGACGAACCTAATATACAAAGAATAAAAGGACTAGGCAAATTTAGGTGTTTTGATAAAAGCGATCCTTTGTGTATAGACGGTTATTTTCATAGGACGAACGGCGAAACGGCGCTCGTGATCGCTATGGGCGTATCTATGATACTTATTTCGCTAGTCGTATTAGCCGAAAAAGGCGTCGTCATAGACAGGTATCGCGCGAGAAAAGTATGGGAAATTTCGCCTCTTAGATTTAGTGTAGAAGTCGCCTTAGAAAATGCTATTGTGGAAGACGCCACTAAAGAAAACAGTAAGGCAGCGATGATAAAAATTAGCGATGCAAAAAGCGGTAAAAATTTTAGAGTATCTTTTCCTTACACGCGTCAAGATATAAATTTCGTTCAAGTATTGATACGAGAAAGGCGCATGCAAATAGTAAAAGAAGAAATTCAAACGGTGCGGCAAAACTCAAAACCTAGCGATGCAATAACCGAAATTTCAAAGGATCCAAAATGACCCCGCAAAAATTTGAAAAGATAAAACAAACGCTTAAAATTTGGCTCACGGCGATGCTAAAGATCAAGGACAAGCAGCTGCTGCACTACGCATCAAGCCTGAGTTTTCACACGATGCTCTCCATCATCCCCGTGCTGCTCATCTCGCTCTCGCTCTTTACGCAGATGCCAAGCTTTAGCGTCTATTACGCTAAGATTAAGGAATTTATATTTGCCCAGCTGCTACCGTCAAACCAAGACGCGATCTCAAACTACATCGAGACCTTTTTACAAAACAGCTCGAGCCTTGGCATCCTCGGCCTTGGCGCCATCATCTTTACTTCGATCATGTTTTTTGCCGATTATGAATACGTCATCAACCGCATCATGCACACGCAAAGCCGCAAATTTTGGAACTCGCTAAGTGCCTATTGGACACTCATTACGCTGGCTCCCTTAGGGCTTGGGCTTAGTTTTTATCTCTCAAATTTATTTCAAGATATGCTAAACTCCAGCACCTACACGAAGTGGATAAATTTTCTCAGCATATTTCCGTACCTCATCATTTGGGCGATATTTTGCGTGACGTATCTCATCTCGATAAACCGCCAAATAGCCCTAAAAAACGCGCTTTTTAGCTCGTTCGTCGCCTCGCTCATCTGGTATCTTGGCAAAAATATCTTCGTCTTTTACGCCGCAAACAACAAAACCTATCTTAGCATCTACGGTTCGTTTTCGGTGGTGCTGCTCTTTTTCGTGTGGATTTACGTGTCGTGGATCATATTTCTTTACGGCGTGAAGCTGTGCGCGTATCTGGAAAAAGCGGGCGAGAGCGACAAAGAATCTTAAAAAAGCGCGGCAAAGCAAAGTAAATTTAGCGGCACGATAACGGCGGCTAAAATTTTGCTTTTGACGCTCGCTAAACTCAGCGCGTTGTAAAGCAAAAACAGCCAAAACGGCACGCTCAAATTTACCCCCTTTGCGCGCCACGAGAGAAATTCTAGCAAATACTCATCAAGCGCACCGCCTGCGCCAAATGCGTGCAAAAGCGCACTTAGCGGATAAAATAAGCTAAAAAGCGGCGTGATCGGCAAGACGGCTAGCTGCTGGGCGCTAACGAGCGGGAAAAAGTAAAGCACGGGCAAAATCATCGCCGAAAATACCCAAAAATTTAGCAAGATAGCGTTTGTAAAATTTGAAAATCGCTCGCCGAAGTGCCGCAAATACAGATAAATATAAAACACGCCCATGCTTGAGAAGTAAAATCCTACGCTAAAAAGCAGGCTCGGCATCAGCGCCACGGCGGCGCAAATCACGACGAAAAGCAGCTCAAAGCTAACCACGCGCACATTTCTAGCGAGCAAAAATAGAGCCAGCAAGCTCATCAAAAACGCCCGCAAAAAGGACGGCACGAAGCCGATCAGCGCAAGATAGCAAAACAAAACCGCAAAGATCGCGGCCGAGAGGTCAAATTTGGCGTTTCGATACGGAAAATATCGCTCCTGAAAATAGTGGTAAATCGGGCGCATGATAAAATACAAAAAACCGAAAATCAGTCCCAAATGATAGCCCGAGATCGCGATAAGGTGTGCTACGCCGTAGAAATTTACGTCCTGCCTAAGCTCTTTACCCACGGGTGCGGCCAAAAACAGCGCGGTAAAAAGCTCGGTCATTTTTTCGCTTTCGTGCTGCTCGGAGATAAAACCGTAAATTTTATCCCGCACGGACTCGCCGCTATCGGCGTACCTAAGCTCGACTACGCCGTAACTAGGCATAAAAAACGAGCCACTTAGATACTCTTGAAATTTGACGTTTTTGTTTTCGGCACCGATTAAAATTTGCTCGTTGGCTCCCGCGTCAAAGTCCGCCCGCGTCGTCGTATAAAAGCTAAAATCATTTGTTTTTAGCTTCAAAACGCGGTAAATTTTACCTTTTGCATTCGTTTTTTCGTAGTTTTGTAAAATTTTAGCTTGCAGGATAACGCCGTTTTGAGCTTTAAATTCTCGAAATTTATAGTAGCTAAAGCCCAAATTTAGCGCAAAAACGAGCGCGCACGCAAGGCAAAACATATAAACCTCGCGCGCGTTTTCAAAGATAGATTTACGTTGCGGCTTTTGCAAAATTTGAGCTTAAAGGGCGCATTTTAGGCGTTTGGGTTAAACTCCGCCACGTGCGCGGCGCCAAAGCTCTTATCTACAAAGCGCGTAAATTCCTTCTGAAATATTACTTCGACCGTGCCGACCGGGCCGTTTCGGTTCTTGCCCACGATGATTTCGGCGTCCTCTTCGATCTTGTTCGGGACGAATTTACGCACGTATTCCTTGCCCTCGGCGTGCGCCTTTTTCTCGGCCTCTTTCTCCTCCTGCTCGCGGTAAACCTCGTCGCGGTAGACGAAAAGTATCATATCGGCGTCCTGCTCGATGGCGCCTGATTCGCGCAGGTCGCTTAGCATCGGGCGCTTGTTGGCGCGGGACTCCAGGCTGCGGTTTAGCTGACTAAGCGCGACAATAGGCATATCCAGCTCGCGCGCAAGCAGCTTTAGTCCGCGCGAGATTTCGGCGATCTGCAGGTGGCGATCGGAGTAATTTGACGTCGCCATCATCAGGCCGATGTAGTCGATGACGCACAGCGTGATCTCCGGGTGCGAGGACTTGAGCTTGCGCATCTGCGTGCGGATCTGGTGGATATTTACGTAGCCGCTGTCATAGACGAAAAGCTTGCGGCTGGCCATATCGTCGCACGCGTCGCTTAGGCGCGACCACTCTTCGTCGTCCATTTTGGCGGTCATTATATTTTGCAGCGGGATCGAGGTTTTGGCGCTTAGCATACGTAGCATGATCTGCTCGGCGGGCATCTCAAGAGAGAAAAACACGACTCCGCCGCCGCGCATCAGCACGTGGTTCATTAAATTTAAGCAAATCGTCGTTTTTCCCATGCCCGGGCGCGCCGCGATGATAATGAGATCGCCGTGCTTAAAGCCCTTGGTCATCTCGTTTAGCTGGCGAAATCCCGTGTCGATGCCCACGATATCCTTATCTTCGAGCAGCTTTTGCTTTTCTAGGTGAGCGATGACGTCTGCGATGATGACAGCAGCGTCCTTTACGACGCCCGCGCTCTGCCCGTCCACTAGCGAATAAAAACTCTGACTCAGCTCGTCCACCATATCGCGGCTAGGCTTATCCTCGCTCACTTTGCTAGGTATCTGGTGCGCGATTTTGACGAGGCTTCGTTTGATCGATTTTTCTTTGATTTCATTGGCGTATTTTTTGACGTCCAGGATCGAGTTCGTGCCGATGATCTCGCTCATCACGTTTTCGTCAAATTTACTTCCAAGCTTGGTTTTTAAAAACCCCGTTTCGACGGGCAAATTTTCATTCAGACACTTTACCATCGCGTCGTAAACGTCGCCGTGAGCGCGCAGGTAAAAGTCAAACGGGCTTATGATATCGAAAATCTCGCTTAGATTATCCGCGCTATAGATGATGGACGCGAGGATCGCGCGCTCCATATCTAGGTCGTAGAGATTGTGCATATCGATGTTTTCTTTTGCCATTTTCGTGTCCTTTTGTCTTGTTAAATTTGCCTGCGTTCGGGCGGATTTTATAAAATTTGGATTCAATTTTGACGCTTGCTCGTAAATTTGCTTTAGCTTTGAGCGGTCAAATTTGAGTTAGCGCCTTAAAGAGCGCGGTTTTGCAAGCTCGCGCCGATAAATTAGATTCAAATTTGACGATCAAATTTAAACCCGAGCCGGAAATCAAATTTATCGGCTCAAATTTGACCGAGCCGAGCGCCGCCAAATCTCAAATTTGACGCCCGAATTTTACGCCCGCGACTTTATCTCGTCGTCGATCTCGAGTAAAAATCTATCCACCAGCTCGCTCTCTGGCAGCCTCGCGACAACCTCGCCTTTGCGCATTATCATGCCGTTTCCTTTGCCAAAGGCTATCGCTACGTCGGCACCCTTAGCCTCGCCGATCGCGTTTACGACGCAGCCCATCACCGAGACGTTTAGCGGCTCTTTGATGTGTTTGGTTTTTTCCTCGACGAGCTTTACCGCAGCCATCAGATCAGCCTGCAAACGCCCGCAGGTCGGGCACGAGATGATGTTTAGCCCCTCTTTTTGGCGGCCGCTGTCTTTTAGGATCGCTTTTGCGACCTTGATCTCCTCCTCGAGCTCGCCCGTGATGCTAACTCGCATCGTGTCGCCGATGCCTTCTAGCAGCAGTCCGCCTAGCGCGATCGCGGACTTTATCGTAGCGTGAAAGCTAGTGCCGGCCTCCGTAACACCTAGGTGAAACGGATAATTTACCAGCGGCCGTAGCGCGCGATAAGCGGCCATCGTGCGCTCGACGTCGCTTGATTTTAGCGAGATTTTGATATCGGTAAAGTCAAAATCCTCGAGCAAATTTATGTTATAAAGCGCGCTTTGTACCATCGCTTCGACCGTTCGGCCGTATCTGTCCTCAAACTGCTTTTCGAGCGAACCCGAGTTTACGCCGATACGGATAGGCAGATTTCGCTGCTTGCACGCGTCCACGACGGCTTTGATGTTCTTTTTTGAGCCGATATTGCCCGGGTTTATGCGGATAGCGTCGACGAACTCGCTAACTATCACGGCGTAGTTGTGGTTAAAGTGGATGTCGGCGACGACGGGCAGCGGGCTAGCTTTTACGACCTCACGCAGTGCGGCGGTGTCCTCTTTGTCAAACACGGCGCAGCGCACGATATCGCAGCCGGCAAAATAAAGCCGCTGTATCTGCTCTAGCGTGCCTTTTACGTCTTTTGTTTTACTAAACGTCATCGACTGCACCGATATGGGCGCGTCTCCGCCTATTTTTACGTCCCTGATTTTGATCTGTTTCGTGGGGTATCTTTGCAAATTTAGCCTTTAAATTTTATTGTGCGATTATATAAAATCTTGGCTTTTAAATAAATTTACCGCCCCAAAACCTACTCGCCCAAAACCTCGCGCCTATACTCCCGCTTATCTATAAATTTAGCCCTCAGGCTTTTTTGATTTTCTATGTGCGCGTCTATGTTTTTGCTAGTTATCTCTACGCCTAGCCCCGCATGCTCGCCCTGCCCCGCCAAGAACTCCAGCATCATATCGCCAAGCTTTGCGTTATAGTGGCTAGCCTCCCAGTAGTACGGCGAGACTTGATCGGCGTTTTTAGGTAGCTCCTGCGCCGTTATCTCGTTATAAAGGCCAAAATCCACTATCCTAAACGGCTTTTTCCAAGTCGTCTGGCAACCTCTTCGTTTACGGCCGTTATCTGTTTTTTCCACTCATACCACGCCGCGTCAAGCCCGACTCGGTAGTCCATAGCTTCAAGCAACCTCGCGTGCAGCGGACTTATAGCGATATCTAGGGTTATATTATTTTCGTGAGCATCCGTTAAAATCTCGATAAAATTTTCATAAG
The DNA here is from genome assembly GCF_052170435.1 of Campylobacter sp. Lineage (GTDB taxonomy): Bacteria > Campylobacterota > Campylobacteria > Campylobacterales > Campylobacteraceae > Campylobacter_A. The sequence continues at coordinate 64,213 of NZ_JBQNAN010000010.1, read as the reverse complement.
GCAGCTTTGATACCTCGTCTCTTTTGCGCTCAGCCATATACCCGCTTTCTATCTTTTTTACGGAGTATTCGTAGTAGCCTCCATTTCTTCGCACCTCTTCTAGCAGCGACGCCTCGGTCCGTCTGCCGTCAGGCTCAAAAAGCGGAGTTTTGCCGTACTTTATGACGGTCGCTACCGAGTCGCGAAGCGTTTGAAAGCTAAATAAAATTTTATAAGCACTAGGATTTTTAAAATACTCCTCAAAATCATCCGCCTTGCTACCGCCGCCTAGCATCGTCTTATCGTCAAAAACGAGCAACGCCTGCTTTAAATTTCCCTGTTTTATCGCCCATTTTAGATAGGCTTTAGCTTCGTTTAGATTGCTTCCCGATACGGCTGCGTTAAAGGCGGGCTGCGCGAAATACCTATGCGCCGAATTTAGAGCCGTTTGAGGGCGAGAGTTTCCTAAAAATATCGATGCAGGCCTGATTTTTTGAATCTTTAAAACCTTCATAAAGCGCGACTGCAAATCCTCTCTGGGCTTATTTTTAAAGATATCCGTATCGTAAATCCTGTATGGATCGACCAGGTAGTTAAAAACCGCTACGAGCGCGAAAATCAAAGCCGCCGCGGCCAAAAAGCTAAACGTCCATTTTTTAAATTTCATAAGATTTTCCTAAAAGTTAAAATATAAAAATTGAGACATCTTGTGCAAATTTAAAACGCCCAGCGTAAAACAAAGCACGGCTAGGGTCAAATTTAGCCCGCCGAGCCTAAAGCCTTGTAGTTTTTGCGCAGAGTTTTTAAATAGCAGCGCGACCGCAAAACCCGCTATCAAGTAGTATAGCAAGGTATTTGTGCTGTCTATTTGTATATTTGGATTCCACTCGCCGAATTTAACGCCGTACTCCCTCAAAAAACCGACCTTTCTCTCTAGCCGCGAATTTAGAGTTAGCCCGCCGCCCAGCCCAAACATCCCCTTTTAGTACCTTTAGCGCGTCGTCCCACTCCTTGGCTCTAAAAAATACCCACGCGATATTTACGAAGTTAAAGGTTATAAACCAAGCTAGGAATTTATTTAGCCTAAAGCCTAGCTCGCTCCAAATCCTTTGGACGATCAAAGCCGCGCCGTGTAAAAATCCCCAAAATACAAACGTCCAGCCAGCCCCGTGCCAGATGCCGCCTATCACAAAGGTCGCGGCTAAATTTACGTACGTACGCACCTTGCCGCTACGGTTGCCTCCCAGCGGGATATAGACGTAATCTCTCAAAAAGCGGCTTAGCGTGATATGCCATCTACGCCAAAAATCCTGAATATTTAAAGCCTTATAAGGCGAGTTGAAATTTATCGGCAGTCTGATGTTAAAAAGTAGCGCCGCGCCGATCGCCATATCGCAGTACCCGCTAAAATCAAAATAGAGCTGAAACGTGTAGCTAAGGCTAGTCACCCAAGCTTCGATCAAATTTAAGCTCGCAGCACTATCAAACCCCTCGGTCGCCCAAACGGCGAAAGTATCGGCGATAACGACCTTTTTAAAAAGCCCGATAGAAAATATAAAAAGTCCAAGAGCGATATTTTCATAGTTGATTACTTTGTTTTTGGTTTTTGCAAACTGCGGCATCATCTCCTCGTGATGCACGATCGGGCCGGCGATTAGCTGCGGAAAAAACGTAACAAACAAGCAGTAGTTTAAAAAATCGTACCGCTTTGCACCCTTAAGCGCCGCGCAATCCACCAGATACGCGATCTGCTGAAAGGTAAAAAACGAAATCGCAAGCGGCAGGAGTAAATTTAGATGTGCTATCTGCGTACCAAAGGCGAAATTTACGTTGGCGATCAAAAAGTCTGAGTATTTAAAATACCCAAGCAAGGCCAAATTTGCCGCGATACCCAGAGTAAGGAGGAGCTTTTTTGAAATTTTGGGATTATTTTTATTTAGCTCGAGTCCAAAGGAGTAGTTAAATATCATGGATGCTACTATCAAAGGCAGATAAGCGATATTCCACCAGCTATAAAAAATAGCGACGATAACACCAAAAAACCCTTTGCCGCTTCGCTAAGGCGCTTTTTGTTTAAGAAAAAATATACGAAAAAAGTTATGGGCAAAAATAAAAATATAAATTCGTAAGAGTTAAAAAGCATTATCCATCCATTGATTTTTAGCGCAATTATAATAAACATTATTTAATATTTAAACAAAATAGTAACTAATTTAACTAGCGACAAATGAACCGGCAAATGAGTCGGTGGTCAAATTTGAAGCAAAGGCGCAAAAACAAGACGATACGCAAAAAATAGTCTATCGAGCCTGAAAGTTAAATTTGAACAAAAGGATACAAGCGGCGGTATCGCGAAGCTAGACGAGGCGACTTAAATTTTACGACGGAAGTTATCATGCGGATAGTGACCGAGTAAAATTTAAGACAACGAAGTATGGCTAAGTGAGACAACACTCAAAAAATAAGGCGCGGTATTTTTCGCTTTACTTTACGCCATACGCTCGTAGCTGCTAGCAGAAGATTTTTAAGCGTAGGCTGGTTTAAAATTTGAGTTAAAGAATGCAAGAGCGGCAGTATCGCGAGATGGATTTAAATGTCGTGCAGAAATTTTAAGTCGAGATAAGGCGTATAGCCTATCGCAGACTTAAAATTTCAAACTCATTTAAAGACGCTCGTGAGACAACGCACAAAAGTCAAGTATTCAAGTCCGGATAATCCCACGCATTATACTCATCGCTCAGATTATCGTTTTCCGCGCCCTTGCAGCACAACCACTCTAGCCCGCCGCGTCTCTCCATCACGACCTCTTCGTCGAGCCCCGCGCAGTCTGAGCCGTGTACGCGAGCATTGACGCACGCCCAGTGGTAGCGGTAGATGAGATCGAGCGCCTGCAAAATTTCATCCGTGCCCCGCAGCTTCACGCGCGCCGAAAAATCGCCGCCGCTAAAGGTGTCCATCACAAAGGCGCAGTCGCAGATCTCGCTCGGAAAGCTAAGCTCCTCCACGAGCCCCATGGCCCACATCAGCGCCCACAGCGACTCGTATTTCCAGCCCATATTTACGGCCTCGTCGCGGCTTGCCTCGCCCTGCGTGACGCGGCGCTCCATGCGCGTGAGCTTGTCTATGCAACCGTAGCGGTTCGTAAGAAAGTCCCGCGCACCCTGCTTATCCTCATCCGCGAGTTTGCCCTCGTCTCTGATCGAGCAGGCACACATTATTGCCGCGTAAGAACAGATCGCGCGGGCGATAACCTCGTCCTTTTCGCGCGGGGTGACCTCGTCCGTCTCGTACCGTAGCGGTAGATGATCGATATACGGCACGCCCTGCGATTTTAAAATTTCGATGCTTATATCCTTGCGCTCTTGCGCGGTCTTGCCGATCTTTGCGGCATTTGCGCTTCTTTTTAGCGCGCTATCGGCCCCCTTTTTAAAAAAATCAAAAATACCCACGCCTTCTCCTTTAAATTTACATAAATTTACGCGGGGTATTTTAGTACAAAAATGCCCAATTTTCTCTTACGGCTACGCCTGGCTCGCTAAATTTGACGAACAAAAAGCAAAAGCAAATTTAAAATCAACGCTCGTCAATCCGCAGAATGTAGAAAATAAAATTTAGCAATTTTTTCAGAGTTCCGCCGGTGTGGTGTTTAGTACAAAAATTAGTCTGGGGTAGAAAAAAAAGATAAATTTACAGCAAGACCGTAAATTTAAGGATAATAAAAACGGCCGCGAGCGGCGAGTCGCCTAAAAATATAAATAGGCCTACCGCTCGCTAAAATCTGCAAATTTTACTTAGCCGTGCAGCTTTTGCAGCACTCCAAGAGCCTACGCGCCGCGTTTGAGGCTACGATTAGTCCTGCAGCAGACATTATTATATCTTTTAGCACCAGTCGTCCAGCACCTGATAGATACGGGAAGCCGTGATTAGGGCTTTCGGTGATGCCGAGCGCTGGATTGCCTAGATTTGGCACCCAAGTCTCGGGCGTCGTTATCAAAAAGCTAAGCGTTACGATAGACATGCCAAACGTCAGCAGTCCGCCGATAAGCCCTAGTTTAGGGAACCAGATGCCAAGTAACACGAGCGTGCCGATAGTGCAGATCATCGCGCCGATCAGGTACGAAACCGCGTAAGTACCGTTTTGTTTATGCCATTCGATATTTTTAGGCACGACCAAGCCTTCCGGGTTTTTGTGCAGGTTGTACTCGGCGACCATTTTGCCCTTGCCGTTATCTACGATATCTTTTTTGCTATACATATAGCTAAAAAACGGGCTGTTGGTTACAAACGGCACGATGCCGTCGGCCTCGTATTGCACGACTTTGAGTCCGCCTATCCACGCCATTACGATAAAAATCGCGACGCTAACGTAGTTTACGAAATATTTTTGCGAGCCTGCTAGGGCTTGTAAAAATTTTTGCATTAAGTTCCTTTAGGGTGATTTTTATAATTTTAATTAGACTGTATATTTAAGGCTAGATAAAATTATAACGGGATTATATATAAATCATATAAAATTCTGCTTAAAAAGATAAGCATTATCATAAATGGAAACTTTAATTACATTTTTAGTTTTTGATTAAGCAAGATTTTAAATTTACAATTTACAAAATACGGTAAAAAATTAATGCGCTATTTGATCGCATAGCATCTCTATTTGCGAACGATAAAAATAAAAGAGCAAGCAAATACATCTTTTACGTATGGTAAAAGCATGTACGACTCAAAGGACTAAAATATGCGTAAACACTAAAAGCACGCAAGGCTAGACTAAAAACCGCCCCCCACTACAAAGATCGCAAGTATTTAAACCGTAAATTTAAGAGGCTCGATCTAAATTTAAACAACCTGCGTTCGTCAAATTTAAGATTTTATAAACGCTGTAAAAAAGCGAGTAAATTTGTATCAAAAAACAAGCTCAACTTGCCGGACGGCAAATTTATCGCAACTTAAATTTCAAGATCAAGCCGAATGCAAAATTTGATTTTACAAACTTTGCAAAATGTTTACAGCAACGTATCTAAGTCCTATAAATAAAAATCAGACAAAAGCAAAATTTACGAGAAATTTATCGGATCCATATCGACGTCAAAGCCGTGCGCGGCGCAGATACGAGCGGCTTTTATGAGCGGAGCGTGCGAGGCGCAGCGCAGCAAAATCTCAAAACGGTATTTTCCGCCCAGTATTTCGATCGCGCACTTGCCGTGTCCGACGATCTCTAGCGAAGATTCGGCCATGCGCAAATTTTCAAGCTCGGCTACGCAAATTTCAAGCCTTTGCTTTGCCGCCTGCTCGCTTTTTTCAGAAACGATAACCCGCAAAAGTCTAGCAAACGGCGGATATATAGGCTCTCTAGCAAGAATCTCCTTGGACAAAAACGCGTCGTAATCCGCGATAAAATTTTCAAAAAAATCCCGCTGCCTGCTCTGCACGACCACGCGCCCCTCACCTGAGCGACCAGCCCTGCCCGCCACCTGCATCGCCAGCGCCAATGTCCGCTCGCGAGCGCGAAAATCCGGGAAATTTAGCAGCTCGTCGACGCCCATGATGACAGCAAGATCCACGTTGTGGTAGTCGTGCCCTTTGCTCAGCATCTGCGTGCCGACAAGTGCGTCTATCTCGCCCGCGTTAAAGGCTTTTAGCGTCTTTTCAAGCTTATTTTGCGTCGTGATCTCGTCGCGGTCGAATTTCTCGATCCTAGCCGAAGGAAACGCCGAGCGCAAGGCCTCCGTTAGCTCGTCGGTGCCGATTTTTTTCGCCTCGATCATCTCGCTGCCGCACTTCTCGCACGAGCATGTAGCAGACGCCGTAAAGCCGCAGTACTGGCACTTTAGCAGATTTCGCTTCTTATAAAAGCTCATCCCGACGCTACAAAACGGACACTTTATCGTACTGCCGCACTCGCGGCACGAAAGATAGCGGAAATTTGCACGCGTCGGCAGGAAGACCACCGCCTGCTTACCGCCCGCAAAACTCGCCGCAAGCTCGCCTAGGATCACGTCGCCAAGCCCCGTCTCGCTCTCGTCGTAGATAAATTTTTTCTCGCTTTTAAAAAACGTTCCCCTTAGCCTAAAGTGAGGCTGCTTCTTGAAGCTCACGACGCTTGGCGTGGCCGAGCCCAGCACGACTTTGACGTCAAATTTGCTCGCAAGAAATAGCGCGAGGTCGCGGGCGTTATAGTGCGGATTTTGCGCGGATTTGTAGCTGTCGTCGTGCTCCTCGTCGACGATAATAAGCCCAAGCTCGGTAAACGGCAAAAACAGCGCCGAGCGCGCGCCTGCAATCAAATTTATCTCGCGACTCTGAAACTTTTGCAGGATTTCGCCGCGCTTTTTTGGAGTTATTTTAGAGTGCCAGACGCCAAACTTTTCGCCAAAATAGCTCTTTAGCCGCTTCGTCATCTGAGGCGTTAGCGAGATTTCCGGCATCAAAAGCAAAACTTGTTTGCCCGCGAGTAGATATTCGCGGATAATGGAAAAATAAATCTCGCTTTTACCGCTTCCCGTATCGCCGAAAATCAAACTCGTTTTATGGCTTTTAGCGAAATTTAGCGCTTCTTGTTGATTTTGGTTTAGGTTTGGGATTTTTGAAAAAAACTCCGTCGCAGCTGATTGGTCGGTGCTTATTTTTGGCGACTGTGCGGGATTATTAAAATTTAATTTGGCAGCAACATTTTCATTTAATTTCAAATTTTCTTGCAAGCTATTATTATTTAAATTTTGGGGTAAATTTGACTGTGATGATTCGTTAAATTCTGTAGTTAAATTTAACTCTTTGCTATCGTCAAATTTGACATCTAAGTTATCGTTTGGCTCGTTTTTATCAGTCAAAATTTGCGCTTGCGTTAAATTCTGCAAGCAAGATATATCGGTTTCTAGCGGAGCAAAAAGTCCGGCCGCGATAGATAAATTTACGACGTAATAGTGCGAGATAAATTTTAAAAGCGAGATTTGTATAGGCGTAAGCGTAGCGGGCAAAATTTCTAAAATCTCAAGCGTTTTAAAATTCGGCTCTGCCACTCCTTGCAAAACATAGCCGATAGTTTTTTTATTTTTTATATTGATTAAGACTTGTGTAAAATTTGAGATTTTAGAATTTGAATGATAGGTAAGCGGCTTAAGATTTAAGCCGCTAGGTAGTATTTGATAGTAGAGCATCACTCCGTTAAAGCTCTACAAAGGCTATCGGTTCTAGGGCAAGTGAAAGTACCATTAGCTGCATTGTATGTAAAAATAGTAGATTCTCCCCTTAGCATAAATCTATAGTTATTTCCACTCATAGACCATCCACTTTTCTCATCAATTTTTATACCACTTTGTAATACGCCGTCAAAAAGAATACTGCTAGACCCACTGGTAGATTCTAGTGATGCAGGATATACAAACTGACCAGTTAGCATGTTTGCATTATACATATTAGTGATAGCACTCCTTATAGAAGCTATGTCAGCCCTTCCTTTTGCGATTATTGCATCATCCCTGGTAACAAAGAGCCTCGGTACCGCAATACCGGCTAATATTCCCAAAACTACTATAACAAAAACCAGTTCAAGCATTGTAAACCCGCGCCTCATGATAACCTCTTTACATTTAAATCTTTACAAATTATATCACTTTATATTAAAAAACGGCTTTTGACCCTACCGGATATTCGCCATTTTTTAAATTGACAAATTCGTTATTTCTTTCAAGAACCTTACAATCGTTTATAGTTACGCCTGAATCTAGCTTTATGACTACGTGACCGCCAGCATCATTTACAAAAGCAAATTTTAATACACAGTCATTAGCCTTAAATATCAAATATTGCGGGTAAGTAGTATTATTTAGATTAACGTTACCACTAAAAGATACATTTGGAACATTTGTCATATCTTTTATATTGTCTGATACTTCGCCTTGTGAGGCATTATATGCCATCACGTCATTCATAAGTTGTTTTGTGTTGGCTAAAATTTGAACAAAATTCGCATCATCTCTAGTAAGAGACAAACGAGGGATGGCAAATACAGCAAGTGTACCCAGGATAACTATAACAAATATGAGTTCTACTATAGTAAATGCATATCTCATATATTTTCCTAAGCAATATGGCTAAATTTAAAAAAGCCCAAAACTTGCTAAAAACAAGCTTGGGCTTTTTATTTAAAGCTTTTAAATTCTAATAAAATTTAGAATTTAACAGATACGCCACTGATAGCTACTTCGCCTTCGCCACTTGTTTGAGGTGATGCAACGCCATTTGAGTTAACAGTATTATAACCAAATTTTGATTTAATTATAGTATCCACACCCTTAGAGGCCAGTACTTTTGCGCATATAGGCTCACTTGCATTCTTTGGTGTAACTTTTAGATAAGCAGGTCTTTGAGAGCCTACGGTAGTGACTGCATCAAATAGCTCTACTTCTATACACTCTTTTCCTGCAGCCAGCAATGTACCTTTTTTACCACTTGCAGTACCAAACTGAACGTTTGTCATACCTGAAAGCGTGCTGGTAAAGTCACCTTGTGAAGTATAGTAAGCACCTAAGTCACTAATTAATGTAGTTAAGTTTGTTCCAGCTTTTGCTATTTCAGCGTCATCTCTAGTTGCAGTTAGTCTTGGGATAGCAACAGCAGCCAAAATACCTAGTATAACGATCACGAAGATCAACTCAATCATTGTAAAACCTTTTCTCATATGAGACTCCTTGTATGAATTCTACATACACTTATGTAGTTAAGCGGAATTATACGACTTTTAACTTAAAAAAAAATAAAATAGCAATAAATTTATAAGGAGCGTGTAAAAACGAAACGAAGGTGTAAATTTTAGCCTATCTCTTTACTGAGTTTTTGGGCCAGTGAGCGCAGTTCGCGCTCCTGTTGGTAGTTTTCATAACATTTTTGCACAAAGGCGCTTAGCAGTTCTTTTACGTCAAGATATCTTTTGCCGTCCGTAAAGATATCCCACTCACGCTCAAAGCTTTGCGCAAATTCGTCTTCAAGGCTAATAGTATAAGAAGTAGAGGCGATTTTGACCGTTATTTTTCTCATAGCTTATTTATTTTCCCAGTACTGCTTCGATCTTGCGGATAACGTCGTCGCTCTCGGTGTTTTTAGCTCGCAGATCTTCTTCTAGGCGCGCGATTTGATTACTCTTGGCTTCGTTTTGTGCCTTTACGCTTACTAGCTCGTTGCGTAGAGACTCGTTTTCTTCGCAAACTTCGTTATATCTAGCCAGTAAGTCGTTTACTCTATCGGTTAAAGTGTTTAGCACTTTATCGTCGTCAAACATCATTTTTCCTTAGTTTTGGTATAATTTTATGTAATTGTAACAAAAAAAGCTGATTTTTAAGGTAAAAAATGAAAAATTTTGAAATTTCGTCCAAATTTAGCCCGAGCGAGGATCAGGCCCGCGCTGTCGCCAATATCGTCGCATCCGTAAAATCAGGAAACAAATACCAAACGCTTCTAGGCGTCACGGGTTCGGGCAAGACCTTTACGATGGCAAACGTGATAAAAGAGCTAAATATGCCCACGCTAATAATGACGCACAATAAATCCCTTGCCGCGCAGCTTTATAGCGAATTTAAGGGCTTTTTCCCTAAAAATCATGTGGAGTATTTCATCAGCTACTACGACTACTATCAGCCCGAAGCCTACATCCCGCGTCAAGACCTTTTTATCGAAAAGGACAGCTCCGTAAACGAAGAACTCGAACGTCTGCGCCTATCTGCGACGGCGAGCTTGCTTAGCTTTGACGACGTCGTGTGCGTGGCGTCGGTGTCGGCCAACTACGGCTTAGGTAATCCTAGCGAATACCAAGGCATGGTCGCATACCTAAACGTCGGCGATAAAATCAATCAGCGCGCGCTACTGCAAAAGCTAGTGGATATGGGATACAAGCGAAACGACGTTTATTTCGACCGCGGCGACTTTCGCGTAAACGGCGACGTGGTGGACGTATACCCTGCGTATTTTAACGACGAGGCGTTTAGGATCGAGTTTTTCGGCGACGAGATCGAGACGATGTATAGCCTGGACGTGCTGGAAAACAAAAAAAGACACGACCTGAAAAAATTTATCCTCTACCCGACCAGCCAGTTTATCGTGGGCGCAGACCGCCTAAAAATCGCGATCAAACAGATAGAAGAGGAGCTGGCGCAGCGGCTAAAAGAATTTAGCGAGCAAGGCAAGCTCGTAGAAGCGCAACGCCTAAAACAACGAGTGGAATTTGATCTAGAGATGATGAGCAGCACGGGCATGTGCAAGGGCATCGAAAACTACGCGCGCCACCTAACAGGACAAAAGGCGGGAGAGACGCCCTACTCGATGTTTGATTATTTCGAGCTAGGCGGCAAGGACTATCTAGTCATCGTGGACGAAAGTCACGTGAGCCTGCCGCAGTTTCGCGGTATGTACGCAGGTGACCGCAGCCGCAAAGAGGTGCTGGTGGAGTACGGCTTTCGCCTCCCGTCCGCGCTTGACAACCGTCCGCTTAAATTTGACGAGTTTATAAACAAACGCGCCAAATTTCTTTTCGTCTCGGCGACCCCGAACGAATACGAGATAAATTTAAGCCGCGACCACGTTTACGAGCAAATTTTACGCCCGACCGGACTGCTTGATCCCTTAATCGAGATAAAAGACAGCGAAAATCAGGTGGAGATTTTATTTGACGAGGCGAAAAAAACCATCGAGAGAAACGAGCGCGTGCTAGTCACCGTGCTCACCAAAAAGATGGCCGAGGAGCTCAGCCGCTACTACACCGAGCTTGGCATCAAGGTCAAATACATGCACTCAGACATCGACGCCGTCGAGCGAAACGAGATCATCCGCGGGCTGCGCGGGGGCGAGTTTGATATGCTCATCGGCATAAATTTGCTCAGAGAGGGGCTTGACCTGCCCGAGGTTAGCCTCATAGCCATCATGGATGCCGACAAGGAGGGCTTTTTGCGCTCGACGACGAGCCTGATCCAAACGATGGGGCGCGCGGCTAGAAACGTAAACGGCCGAGTGCTGATGTTTGCCAAAAAGATCACCAAATCCATGCAAGAAGCGATGGATACGACGCTAGCTCGCCGCAAGATGCAAGACGAATACAACCGTGCCAACGGCATCACGCCGCGCTCGGCCAGCCGAAATATCGAGGAGAGCCTGCACGTCGAGGACGGCACGGAGATCTTAAGAAAAGGCGCAAATCTAGAAAAAATGCCTGCCGCCGAGCGAGCGAGTATCATAAAAGAGCTAAGAAAGCAGATGCTGGATGCCGCGGCGCAGCTGGAGTTTGAGAAGGCGGCGGCATTACGCGACGAAATCGCCAAAATACGTAAATTGTGAGCGGCTCGTTTCTTGCGTACCTTTAAATGAGCTAGAAATTTTATCCCTCGATGAACTATATGTTCTATCTTCGGTCGAAAATTTCGTCGCAACATTTAAATTCATCACAAGACACTTCGCCTTATCGTTTTTCGCTCAAATTTGAAGTTAAATCGGTTTCAAATTTGACTCGACCAGACCCGTACCCTGAAAACATCAAATTTAGAGTCAAAAACTCGCGACGCTTTGCGCAAGCAAAGCCATGTCGCCACCCTTAACTTCGCTTCGCTCGTTACGAGACGGCAACAAGTTGCCCCTACGAAGAAAAGCGTCGTAGAGGGAGGGCGATTAAAGGGGGTGGGGAGCGACTTCGCCATTCAAGCCCCCACCCCCTTTACAATAAAGTAAAAAACAACCTTAGACGGTTGTTTTTTACGCAAGAAAGCCGAACTTGCAATGGCAAATTTTAATCAAACCAAATTTTATATTTTTAAGATGCAAGTCTCGGTGCGTAAATTTCAAATTTTAGTCAAATTTAGCCTCAAAATTTAACTAAACTCACCCGCCCTCCTCGATATTTTCCTGCAAAAAGACTCGCATACTCGGAAACTCGAGCGCGCAAAGACGGCCGAAATCATGCTTATAAACGCAGCCCGTGTCGATATTTGCGCTAAATTCCGTAATGTCGGGGCTAGCGATCGGCGTATGGCCGTAGACGTTAAAAACGCCTTCGTTTTGGCTAAAATCGCCCCTACCGCAAAGCAAATGCCGCCTAAACTCCGCCGCGCTATCGCCGTCCGAGTTACGCAGCGGCCACATACGCCCGGCCGCCGAGTGCGATACGACGAGCCGCCCGCCCTGCGCGTTTTTAAACTCAGCAAATTCCAAATAAAGCGGCAAATTTGACAAAAACTCTATATGCGCGAGCTTTTGTGCGCGGCTGGCTTTGACGTAGGAGGCGAAGGTCTGCGCGCCGCCGTTTAGGAAAAACCAGTGCGGGTCGCTAGGCGTCTCGCCGCGTAAAAATGCGTCCTTGTGTTGCAAAAGGCGGTACTCGTGATTGCCCATCACGGCCGCGTAACCGCGCCGCATCGCTAGCTGCACGACCTCAAAACTCCCCTCGCCGCGGTCTATCAGATCGCCTACGAAGCAAATTTTAGAATCGGCGCCCCGCGGCAAACGATCTATCAGAGCGCAGAGGGTTTTATAACAGCCGTGAACGTCGCCGATGAGGTAAATTTGGTCGCCATAATCATCTAACATTTTTATTTGCCTATCTTAAATTTAGCTCAAATTTTAGCCATTTTTTATAAATTTTACAGTCGCTTTCACGCTCTTATACACTTAAAATCAAACAATATCTACTAAAAATCACATTTTTTATATACTTTTTATTCTTTATCTCTTATAATATCATATAATGATAGAATTAATTTTTATACTTCAAGGAGGTTTAATAAATAACACCAACGACCTCAAATTTAGTCGTAGGCTTAGCCGAGAGTACATTTAACCCAACACCAAAGACGAGATAACCAAATTTCATTTCAAGGGAGAAAAAATGAAAAGACGAAATTTCTTAAAGCTTAGCGCATTAGCTGGCGTTAGCCTGCAAGCTAGCAGGATAGAGGGCGTCACCCAGACGCTTTTTGACCAGAAGAAAGTTTTTTGCGCAAATAGATTCGGTCCGTTTTACGCAAACGTAGTCAGTGGACAGATAACTAGCGTAGATCCTTTTGAGGCGGATAAATTCCCAAGCACTTTAAATAACGCCGTTGCAGATTGCGTCCAAAACGAGAGCAGAGTACTGTACCCTTGCGTTAGAAAGAGTTATCTGGAGAAAAAGGGACCAAACAAACCCGAACTTAGAGGCGAGGAAGAATTCGTAAGGATTAGCTGGGATACGGCGCTTGATCTAGCCGCAAAAGCCCTAAAAGAGAATTTTGAAAAATACGGCTCCGAGAGCATCTACGGAGAGTGCTACTGGTGGGGCGGCAGCGGTAATGTTAGCTGGGGTAGAGCTACGGCTAGGAGGATGCTAACGATACTAGGCGGCTTCGTCTCGGAGGACGGCAACTACTCCTACGGCGCGGGTCACGTTATCATGCCCCACGTTATCGGAACCATCGAGCCAAACGAAGTTCCGACAAAATGGGAAGCAGTACTAAAGTCCGCCAAAACGATAGTATTTTGGGGAAGCAACCCGGTAGTAACTAATGAAATAGGCGTAGGCGCTCCTACTCACGAGGGCTACGACGTGTATGCCAAACTAAAAGAGATGAACGCAAAAGGCGAGAAGAAAATTTACGCCGTAGATACCTATAAAAACGACACGATCAGGTATCTAAACTCGAACTTTATAGGAGTGGTGCCGGGGACGGATACGGCTATGATGATAGGCATGTGTCACTATCTATACGAAAATAAACTATACGACGAAGCCTTTATAGGAAAATACACCGTCGGATTTAATAAATTTAAAGATTATTTCCTAGGCACTAACGACAAGGTGGTTAAAAACTTAGACTGGGCTAGCAAAATTTGCGGCGTAAGCGTCAAAAAGCTAGAGGAGCTATGCGTGTCGCTAGCCAAAAACGAGTCTTTGATAATAAGCGGTTTTGCCATCCAAAGACAAGATCACGGAGAGCAGTCGTATTGGGTTCTCATCACTCTAGCCTCGATGCTAGGACACATAGGCAAGGAGGGCTGCGGCTTTATGACTTGCGATCAGGGGCATAAAACCAGCACGGAAAGCTTTATAGCGCCGGCTCTAAAAGGCCTAAGCTCGGTTCCTAGTGAAAAATACACCACAGAAAATAGCCCTTGGGTGAAAAACAAAGGCTACGTCATGCCAAACAGTAGAATAATAGACGCGCTACTAAACCCGGGCCAAGAGATGCAAAGAAACGGCGAAATTTACAAACTCCCGCATATGAGAGTTTCCGTAAGCGCCAGCGGATCGATATTTACGAGACATCAGGATATAAACCGCGCGGTACAAGCGTGGAAAAAACTCGATACCGTGATAACCATAGAGCCTTATTGGACTAGCGGGGCCAAGCTTAGCGACATAGTCCTGCCTGCAGCCATAGAGCCAGAGAGAAACGACATAGAGCAGTCAAACGCTACGGGCGAGTATATATTTGCCGTAAAACAAGCCGTCCAGCCTATGGGCGAGAGCAGGAGCGATTTTGAAATTTGCAAAGGAATTTGCAAGAGATGGGGCATGGAAGAGGTATTTACCGAGGGCAAGACCGAGATGGAGTGGATAAAAGAAATTTTCGCCGACGCCATGGATCAAGCCAAGGCGCTCGGATACGATAATTTGCCTACGTTCGATGAGTTTTGGGAAAAAGGATATGTAAAATTCGACAAAAAAGACGAAGAGAAAAAATACTATACTAGATTTGCTAATTTTAGAGAAAATCCAAACAAATTTAGACTTGGAACGCCGTCTGGAAAAATCGAGATTTACTCGCCCGTCATCGCAAAAATGAAATACGACGACTGCCTAGGGCATCCGGCGTGGTTTGAGCCTACCGAGTGGCTTGGCGATAAAGAAAAAACCAAGAAATATCCACTCGCGCTAAATACTCCGCACTCTCGCTTCAGGCTGCACTCTCAGCTAGATAACTCCATAGTTAGAAAATACGCCGAAGTAAACGGTAGAGAGCCGATATTTATCAGCCAAAGCGCGGCCAAAAAACGCGGCATCGCAACGGGAGACGTGGTTAGGGTGTTTAACGACAGGGGCGAAATTTTATGCGGGGCGATAGTGAGCGATATAACCCAAGACGACGTCGTAATAGTATGCGAAGGCGCATGGTACGATCCTGAAGTCTACGGCAAAAATAGCCTGTGCCAGCACGGATGCGTAAACGTGCTCACAAAAGACAAAGGCACAAGCAAGCTAGCGCAAAGCAATATAGCGCATACGAATTTGGTCCAAGTCGAGAAGTATAAAGGCGCGATAAGACCTATCAGAGCGTTTTCAAAGCCAAAAATCATAGGCGCTTAAATTTAAGGCGGGGTTTACGCTCCGCCGTTTTTAACCTCACAACTTCAAATGATTTCATTTGTGGTAGCCTTATTTTAGATTATTTGTTTTGTAGTTTTTGATCCGCTTCGGTGCGCGTTAAAGCTGCCGTTTCAAAAATAAATATAGACACAGTCGTCGTCAAATTTGAGCGCTATCACTCACCTATCACTAGCATCACGCCAAGCGCTATCATCGTTACGCCGACGAGAAATTCCAAAATTTTCCATGCGGCGGGCTTTTGAAACAACGGCGCTAAAAATCTAGCTCCGTACCCAAGCAAAAAGAAAAACGCAAACGACGCGCACATTGCGCCCATACCAAAGAGCCCCGCACTCTCGCCAAATTTCGTAGAAACCGAGCCCAAAAGTACGACCGTGTCAAGATAAACGTGCGGATTTAGCCACGTAAAAGCTAGCGTTAGAAGCGCCGTTTTAGCCGCACTGTGTGCCTCCTCACCGCCCTCTGTTAGCGCATGCGAGGCGCTAAACGCGCTATAAAGGCTACGAATTCCGTAAATGCTCAAAAATACAAATCCGCCCCAAAGTGTGGCCGTTTTGATGATGGGATAGCGCTCAACCACGTAGCCAAACCCTAATACGCCCGCAAAGATCAGCGCGGCGTCGCTAAGCGCGCAGATAGCGCAAACGAGAAAAACATGCTGTTTTTTGGTACCTTGTTTTAGCACGAAGGCATTTTGCGCTCCGATGGCAAGGATCAGCGAGAGTCCGAGCGAAAACCCCGAGAAAAAGGTATTGAAAGAAATCATTTTATCACTTATATTTTGTTTTTAAATTTTGACCGACATGCTTACGATAAAAGCTCGGCGAAGTAAAATTCGCAACATGCGGAGATTTCTGTAAATTTGTGAGTCAAATTTTAGCAACATCAAGGTGCGGGTCTCGGCGAGTAAAATTTGAAGTCGAAATTTGCGAATTTGACTTCAAATTTGATCGTAAAGCGATAAGGTGAAGTATCGCGAGATGATTTTTCGAGTTTTGAAGCAAAATTGAGCGTGCGCTAGGCATATAGCCTACGGAGCGAAATTTTGCAAAATCTCGGAAAAGCGCTCGCGAGACAAGCCTTCCCAAAAGCCGCTTAACTTTCTTTCAAAAGTTTCGCCACCATCTGCTCGCTCTTCCCCTTATCGCTATCCTTTTTCGTCGCCTTATATATCCCGCTCACGTACTCCTCGAGCACCTCTTGCGAGTTTATGCGCGCGTCGCCCTCTTTTGGCGCTACTTTGGCGTATTCGCCGCTGTTTTGCAGCTCAAAGGCTAGCTCGTTATCGCTAAGCTGCAAGCGCAAAAACTCGAGTAAACGCTCTTGCAAATTTTTATCGATTATCGGCGTCATAAGCTCTAGGCGGCGCTCGAGATTTCGCGGCATCCAGTCGGCGGATGCGATGTAAATTTGAGGATCGGCGTGCCTAAAATAAAATATCCTTGCATGCTCAAGGTATTTGCCGATGAGCGATCTCACGCGGATATTTTCGCTGAGGCCTTTCACGCCCGGGCGCACGCAGCAGATGCCGCGAACGATGAGATCGATCTTTACGCCGGCACTACTTGCCTTTACCAGCGCGTCTATGATATCGCTATCAACCAGCGCGTTCATCTTGGCCACGATCCTGCCCTGCTCGCCGTGCGCGGTTTCGGTCTTTATCATCTCTAGCACGCGCTCTTTTATCTGCATCGGCGACATAGAAAGCGTCTGCAAACGGCGGTTTTTAGAAAAGCCAGAAAGTATGTGAAAAAAAGTCGTCGTATCGCTGGCAAACTCCGCCCTGCTCGTAAAATAGCTCACGTCGGTGTAAATTTTCGCCGAGCCGCCGTTGTAGTTGCCGGTGGATAGATGCATGTAAAATTTGAGCTTGCCGCCCTCTTGACGTATGACTTGGCTCACTTTTGCGTGCACCTTAAAGCCCGTGATACCGTATATCACGTGCGCGCCGGCGTCCTCTAGAGCCTTTGCCCAGTGCAGGTTGTTTTCCTCGTCAAACCTCGCCTTTAGCTCGACCATCACGGTTACCTGCTTGCCGTCGTTTGCGGCGTCGATGAGAGCCTGGATGATAGGCGAGTTTTTATCGACGCGGTAGAGCGTCATGCGGATCGAAATCACGCGCGGATCTTTGCTAGCCTCCTTGATAAACTGCACGACGGGATCAAAGCTCTCGTAGGGATGCACGACTAGCACGTCTTCTTTATCGATGACGTCAAACATCGAGAGATGAGTGCTAAAAGGCGGCAATGTCTTTGGCGCGTACGGCGGCAGGCAAAGGTGCGAGAATTCTTTATTTCCCACGATTTGCCATAGCGAATTTAGTGTGAGCGGGACGGTGTACTCGTAGATGTCTTTGTAAAAGATCTTCATGTGCGAGTTTAGAAACTCTACTATCTCGGCGTCGGCATCCTTTTGTATCTGCATGCGCACAAAGGCGCCCTTTCGGCGTAGCTTTAGCCCCTGCTCGAGGATCATCATGAAATCATCCGCCTCTTCCTCCTCGATGACGATGTCGGCGTTTCTCGTGACTCTAAATGCCGCCGAGCTAAGTAGCTTGTAACCAGGAAAAATCTCCTCCGCGTGGCGGTGTACGATCGTTTCTATGGGCACGTAGACGTTGTCGGCCGCTTGATAGAATCTCGGCAAAACGCGCGAGATACGTATCATGCCAAATTTCACTATCTCGGGGCTATCCGCGTCTGCAAGCTTGACGGCTAGGCTAAAGCTAAGGTTGTTTAGATGAGGATACGGATGCGTGGCGTCAACCGCGATAGGCACGATGACGGGCAGGATGTTTGAGAAAAAATACTCGTCGCATTTGGCGCGAAGCTCGGGCGAAATTTCGTCGTAATTTTTCATAAAAAGCCCGTTTTGCGCGAGCTCTTTTAGCGCGTCTTTATAGTGTTTTTCCACGAGCGCGAGTTCGTCTTTGATGTATTTTCTGATCTCTCTTAACTGCTCGAGCGGACTCATGCCGTCGCTACCGCTAGCTGCGACTCCAGCGGCAAAAAGCTGCTTTAGCCCCGCGATACGGATCATGTAAAATTCATCCAAATTCGTCATATAAATCGCGATAAATTTTAGCTTTTCAAGCGGCGGTAACGCCTTTTCGCACTGGGCTAAAACGCGCGAGTTAAAGCGCAACCAGCTAAGCTCGCGGTTGATAAAAACGCTCTTTGTCTCATCCATTTTCCATCCTTTTTAAACTTTTATAAATTTTAGCGAATTTTCTCTTAAATCACGGCCTTTCCGAAAAGCCGTAAGTTTGTGTTATAATAAACGAAAAACAAATTAAGCTTCGGCAAAAATAGGCAAGGAAATAAGATGGATTATATTTGGGCGGTTATTATTTTGTGCGTCGGGATGGCGGTTTTTTGGGTACTCAAAAAGATTTCGATGTAGCCGCGTTGTAAATTTGAAAATAAATTTATATTTTGACGTCAAATTTGGTATTTTTGGAGCGATTTTACATCCTTGTTTTGAATTAAATTCGGCGCGATTTGCAGCTAATCAAAGATAAAAATTTGAGAGAATTTGAGACAGAAAACGGCGGCGCAAATCGTCCGCCGCTATTAAATCAAAGATTATTTTCTTTTTTATACTCGGCTAAAAAGGCGTAAATTTCGTCTTTTAGTCTGAGTTTTTCGCGTTTTAGAGCATCCACTTCGGCATCGTTATAGACGTTGCCTTTTTGCATCTCGGCGATCTTTTCGTCTAGGTCGTTGTGTTTGTCGAAAAGCGACGTAAATCTCGCATTCGTGCCTTTTAGCTTGGTTATAAGCTCTCTGTCTTCATGAAACATATTTGCTCCTTTGGTGGATTAAATTTTAATTTAATTTTAGCGAATATTATTTTAAGAGCGGGTTAAAAACGCGCCGTATCTGGGCGATTTGGCAAATTTTACCTAGCCTACGCCAAGCTTAAATTTGTCAAATTTTATTGCGCCGACAATTGTTTTTGGGTCAAATTTGAAGTGATTGCTTGATACAAATTTAAGCCGAACAAGTCGCACGAAAGCCCAAATTTAAACGTATTTTAGCTCTTCTGGCTTATGCCTACTTTTTATGACGCGCTTAGTTAGGCGTATCGACTCGCCGGTACCGATAACTAGCAGCTTCGTGCCAGTGCCGATTAGCGTGTCGCCCTTTGGCATCGGGATAAATTTGTTATTTACGTCTTTGATACCCACGACGTCGGCGTTTGTTATGTTTCGCAGATTAGTTTCTTTTAGACGTTTAAAGCGCACCCACGAATAATCCGGCACCGAAATCTCCTCGATGTCGATCGGCGAGTCTTGCTTATACAAAAACTGCTCGAGCAAATTTTCCATATCCGGACGCACGCTCATCGCGCTAAGGCGCTGGGCGACGAGTTTTGACGGGCTCACGACGCTGTTTGCGCCGAGCTTTTTTAACCGCTCGGTATCGTCTTGGCTATCGGAGTTTGTCATTATAAAATACGGCTTTTTGCGCCCGATCTCTTTTTCATATAGCCTCACGGTGGCGATAAGGGCGATGTTGTCGGCGATGTTTGGACTTAACGTGATCATGCCTTTTGCGCTTGAAAAATGCGTCTTTAAAAGCGCCGTTTGCGTGTGCGGCTGAGAGACGATATAGTATGGATATTTGTATTTTTCAGCGATCTCAGGCAGATCCTCGCGCGGATCGATGACGATAAATGGGATATGATTTTCCCTAAATTCGCGGCTTAATTCCATTGTATATTGGTTGTGATAGCAGATGACAAAGTGGTTTTTTAGTCTTGCGATCTTGTATAGCATTCGTCTTTCCTTTATGATTGCTACGAGCGCGCCTTTTTTTAAAACTTCGAGCATCAAACCCGTAGAAAACGTAAAAACGGCAAAGCCTAGCAAAATAAAAGTGATAGTAAAAATCCGGCCGGCCGGAGAAATAGGAGCAACCTCGGTAAATCCGACGGTCGTAAAAGTCATACCGGCCTGATAAATCGCGTCTATCAGGCTAAAACCATCGATCGTGACGTAGCCCATAGCGCCGATCATCATCATCAAAACGACTAGGATGAGCGGTAAGCGAAACGGGCGAAGTTGTTCGTAAAGTTCGGTATTGAGGTTGATTTGAGGCTTGGCAGAACTTGACCAGTTGAGGAATTTTAAAATCTTTTTAAACAAAGACAACTCCTCAAATTTGTGGTAAATTTATCGTGACTGTTTTCTCATCGTTCTTAGCGTAGAAGCAGCTACTTTGATCTTCCTAGTAGTGCCGTCCTCTAGCGTAACGCGGATGGTTCTTAGGTTTGGCAAAAACCTTCTTTTCGTTCTGTTTTTGGCGTGGCTGACGTTGTTGCCTACCATCGGGCCTTTGCCTGTTATTGCGCATACTCTTGACATATTTGTTTCCTTAAAAATAAAAATTTCTGCTGATTTTATCTAAAAGAAACAAAATAAAAGCTTAAAGCTACTTTTACAAAAGCGTTAGTTTTTAAACTGATTTTATGGATAAAAAAGCTAAAATATCATAACTTAAACGCGGTTAAATTTTAAAAATTTACTAGTCGATTTTTAGCAAAATTTAAAATTTTAGGAAAGCTTTTATCCCCATTTATGAGACTGAGATTTAAAGATAACGTTGCGATATTTTACCCTCTTGGCTTTCTAGACGGGGATATCGACAAATACGGCATTGGCGATGCGAGTATGAGACAATTGCGCCAAAATGCGCCGCGCCATATCCTAATATCCCTAAAAAATGCCGTTTATTTCAATAAAGTAGGCTTTAATCTCGTCCTAGAAATCGTCTCAAGGCTAGCAAAAGAAAGCAACGCCGACGTAGGCTTTTGCGACTACAACGAGCTTAAATTTAAAGCGCTAAAAAGGATGTCAAAAGACGTTTTAAACGTATCGTTTTTTGAGACTTCAAACGTCGCGCTCCTATTTTGGGGTACTTTTGAGCCGGAATTTGCAAACAGACGCATTATAGTATTTAACTCGGACGCCGAGCAAAAACGCCAGATCGCACTGAGGCTTTCAGGCCGCGGGTATAAG
Organism: Campylobacter sp.; assembly: GCF_052170435.1. Taxonomy (GTDB): domain Bacteria; phylum Campylobacterota; class Campylobacteria; order Campylobacterales; family Campylobacteraceae; genus Campylobacter_A. The sequence continues at coordinate 42,875 of NZ_JBQNAN010000010.1, read as the reverse complement.
CCCGTGATTGCAAAAGATATCAACGAATTTAAGAGCACCTACAAAGATTTTGAATACGCCGTTCATCTAACCGACATAAAATCAAGCAAAAAAGATATCAAAATCACGCTCAAAGAAAACGTCGTGATCTACGGCATAGACGGCTTTATCGACTCCTCTTTCTCGGAAAATTTCGACTATAAAGTTTTTCTAAATTCGCTCAAAGTAGGCTTTAAATTTTTCGTTTTTGACATGGGCAAATCAAGCTCTATCAACATCCACGGCGTATCGTTTTTAGCCAAACTAGCGATGGAGTGCGCCGAATACGGAGCCACGATAGCGCTGTGCGGACTAAAAAAAGAAAGCATGTCAAAAGCGCTAATTTACGATTTGGAAGACTGCGGAATCTTGCTTTACCGTTCGGTTGAGGACTTTTTTAACGACGACGCGACGATAGAAGGCGGCGGCGCAACAGCCGAGGATAGGCCAAAAAATATCACTAAAGATCTCATAGACGTCCTGCCAAACGTGCTAAAAGTCATCATGGATACGCTGGCGTCTTTATCAAATTTACCAGTTACCCGCACCACTACGGATATAGCAAATTTTAGCTGCGACGAGGAGAAATTTTGCATGGGCTCGGTAGCGTTTTACGGCGATATGAATGCCAAATTTATCCTCTGCATCGAAAAATACGCCGTTCATAGGATCTGCAAAATTTTACTCCAAGAAAGTAGCGGCGTAAGCATGACCGAGGCCTACGCAGACCTACTTAGCGTCATCTCCGACCGCATCGAGGCGTGGCTAAAAACCCAAAAGATAGAGGCAAATTTTACCTTGCCGCACGTTTTTGAAACCATCATAGACGAAGATAAAAAAAACAAAGGCGTCCTGGTGCGACTCGATATAGACGGTATGGACGCGATATTTTTTCTAAGCAAATAAAGGACAATCAAATGTACGTAGCACCGAGTATTTTATCGGCTGATTTTGGAAATTTAAAAGCCGAGATCGAGGCCATCTGCGAAGCCGGAGCCGATCTCGTGCATGTCGACGTGATGGACGGGCATTTCGTGCCGAATTTAACCATCGGCCCGGTGGTCGTAAATGCAGTCGCCAAGGCAGCCACAAAGCCGCTAGATATACACCTGATGGTTCAAAATAATACCTTTTTCGCCGATCTTTTTTTGCCTCTGAAGCCTAAATTTTTAAGCTTTCACATCGAGGAGGAAAAGCATCCGCTACGCCTCATAGATCACATCCGCAGCCACGGCGTAGGGCCTGCCATCGTGCTAAACCCACACACGCCGGTCACAGCGATCGAGCACATCGTAAACGAGGTCGATATGGTGCTGCTAATGAGCGTAAATCCGGGGTTCGGCGGTCAAAAATTTATCCCTTCGGTGCTTGAAAAAGCCCGCAATTTGCGCGAAATGATCGAGCGCAAAAACGCAAAATGCATGATCGAAGTAGACGGCGGCGTGACGGGACTAAACGTCGCGCAGCTAGATGAAGCCGGCGTGGATATCGTCGTGGCGGGCAGCTATATATTTTCGTCAAATTCATACGAGCACTCTATCCGCTCGCTAAAGCTCGAGTTTTGAACCGAGATTTTGAAAATTTACTAGCCGTCATCGCAAAGCGAAACGTGCCCTACGCCGACTTCGTCGCCGCAACAAAGCAAATGGACGAATACTCCGAGCTTTTTGATGTTCGCGACGTGCAGATGTGGCGCGCGCTGGGGCTTGATATAACCCGCACCGCAAAAAACCAAATCGAGCTCAAAACTCGCCGCAAGGAGATAAAAGATCAAATTTTTTGCGTCGTAGATATAGAAACTAGCGGCGGCATAAATAGCGGCCAGATCATAGAAATCGGCGCGCTAAAGCTACAAAATGGCGAAATAATCGGCAAATTTGAAACCTTCGTGTACGCACCCTATGTCCCGGAAAATATTAGCGAACTAACTGGAATCACAGCAGAACACCTAAAAAATGCACCCAGCCTAGCCTTCGTCATGGAGCAGTTTAAAGTCTTTTTAGGTCAGAGCGTTTTTGTGGCACACAACGTTCGTTTCGACTACGGCTTTATCAGCGCGACGCTGGAGGCGCTAGGATACGGCGAGCTGCTAAACCGCAGGCTCTGCACGATCGATCTGGCCCGCCGCACCATAGCCTCGCCAAAATACGGCCTAGGCACGCTAAAAGAACTTTTAGGCATCGACAATACCCACCACAGAGCCCTAAGCGACGCTATCGCTGCGGCCGAAATTTTTAAATACTCACTGCAAAAGCTCCCGAGCGAAGTAAAGACGACCGAGGATCTAATAGAGTTTAGCAAATCAGCCAAGACGATGAAACGACTCAAAATCGCAACGAATGAAACCGGCGAGTCGGTCAAATTTGACGATGGCGCGAGCGACGACAAATTTAATAAAGGCTTAGATACGCAAAATTTGAGCGGTACAAATGAGGAGCAAAAACTCAAACACCAACGACAAAAAACCAAAGAGCTAAAACTGCCAATATTTGAGGAGTAAATTTAGCCAAATTTGCTGGAAATTTTAGTTATTCCATCAAATTTAATATAGCAAGTTATACTACCAGAAAATTGAAATTTCGTCAGATTAAATAATTTACTTAACGAAACCTAGTTTTTGAGCTTTCACGGCTTCTTCATATGAAATTTTAGTAAATACCTTGCTAGCATTGTTAAAAAACTCGCTATCCGCCAAAAAAGGAAGACTATCCCTTGCAAGCAAATTTCTACCAAAATTCATTTCGTCCAATATACCCAAATACCCAAGAATGGTAGTAAAAGTATCAAACGAGGTACCCCTTTTTTCTATCGTAAACTCTCCATTTAAGTCATCGTCAAATATAACAAATAAATCTTTTGAACCTTTTAGTTTATCTCCAAAATCACCGCTAGTGTTACTTGAGTAAAAAAGAGGATGATCGTTTTGCACAACGACAATCGTATCTTTGCCATATTTACTGGTGCGTATTTTTTCTATAAAATCACTTACTAGTCTATCGGTGCAGTGTACGGCCCTAAGCATCTGAGCATCGCTTTCACTATAATATAAATCCTCACACGAATTTGGTACAAACCCGTTTGGAGAGTGCGTGGAGAGAGTAATTAGCCCCATCAAAAAAGGCTTTTCCATTTTGCTTAAGCGCTCAAAATCGCCGTAAGCAACACCTAGCATATCATCATCCTGCACACCCCACTCGTTTAGCCGCGCGGCACTATTTTGCTCCAAAATTTGTTCTTTGCCTTTCATTTCATCATATCTGCGCTGCTTTAAAAAACCATCTGTTCCTTGAAACGCCAAACTTGCACCCTTTAGGAAGTATGCGTAATAGCCGATAGATTTTAAAATTTCACTTGCACAAGTTATATTTGTACTGAAATTTTTAGAATTCAGCTCATCACTAGGCACAAAAGTATAGTTTGCTGCACAATGCGCTCCAAAAAAACCTTTAATTGTAAATTCAGTATCACGCACTTGTGTGATATTTGTAAAATCCATTCGATTTTTTAGAGCATTTAGCCTCGGCGTAAGGCCTGGAAACAGCTGTTCATCTGTATAAGCTCGGTCAAAACTTTCTAAAAAAATATAAACGATATTTTTTCTTTTGGTAGGCTCGCGCGGAGCCGGAACGGCGAGATACGGATAAATTTGCTTTTTTATGTCGTCTACTCGCGGGTTTAATTGCGAATAAAACTCGTATGCGTAAATGCAAAAAGGATTTAACAAAAATGCCGTCACAATCCAAGGTATAAATAAAAAACTAAATTTTGAAATGCGGTCAATTTTAATCATACGAATACTAATAATAATACAAAACAATAAAATAGCAAAACATATTGCGCTCAAAATCAATATTTCACGCGCAAAACTTGTGAAAGGCGCACCCTTTATGGATGTATTAAAAAATGAGACAACAAAAAGTCCGAAATGTTTGCCAAAAATAAAAAATAGCAAAAGGTCAAAAACGAGTGTTGCGATGTAGATAAACGAAAGTGCGCCGACGATTATTTTTAAGCTTTTGCGAGGTAAAAATGCGGCAAAAAGCAGCGAAGCGATAAAAAATAAAACAGAGATAAACGTCAAAATAAGCTCCTTATCTAGCAAAAAATTAATTTTAATCAAAGCGTGCTAAAAATTTTATAAAAAGCTTAATATTTTAAATAGTGAATTTTATAATTTTTGCTTTGAGCGACAAATTTTTAAAGAAATTTTAAAAATTTAAGGTCTTACTGAGAATATTTATAGGAAAAATTTAAGTAGGTCGGCGCAAATTTAACCTACTCGCCGACTCGTTCGCCGTTTATTCGCACGATCCTAGCAGGGATTCCTACGACCGTGGCGTTATCGGGCACGTCTTTTAGCACGACTGAGTTCGCTCCTATTTTGGCGTTTTCGCCGATTAGGATGTTTCCTAGCACCTTTGCGCCGGCTGCTATCGTGACGCCGTTTTTTACGGTCGGGTGGCGCTTGCAGCACTCTTTACCCGTGCCGCCTAGAGTTACTTGATGATAGATCAGCACGTCATCTCCCACCTCGGCCGTCTCGCCGATAACCACACCCATGCCGTGATCGATAAAAAGCCGCCTGCCGATCTTGGCGCCCGGATGTATTTCGATGCCCGTTAAAAAGCGCGACATCTGCGAAACGAAGCGCGCCGTAAATCGCCAATTTTTAACATGCAAAAAGTGCGCGAATCTATGAAAAAAGACGGCATGGATGCCCGGAGTATTGACGAGGATCGCCCCGTAGCAGCACGAGGCTACCGACGGGTCCTTCTCACGCACGGTCGCGACCAGCTCGTTTAGCTCAGCTATCAGTCCCAAATCACGCCTCGTAAAGCGGAGTACTAAGATATCTCTCGCCGTTATCAGGAGCTATGAAAAGCACCTTTTTGCCCTTACCTAGCCTCTTTGCGACCTTCACCGCAGCCGCCAGAGCCGCACCGCCCGAGATACCTAGCAAGATACCCTCTTCTTTAGCCAACTTTCTAGCCGTCTCAAAGGCTTCGTCGTTATCCACACGCTCTATCTCGTCGATGCAAGCGGTATCAAGCGTAGCCGGGATAAAACCCGCTCCTATGCCTTGGATCTTGTGCGGGCCTGGTTTTTCGCCCGAGATCACGGCGGAGTCGTTTGGCTCTACGGCGACGATCTTAGTCTTATAGCCGTTTGCTTTTAGAGCTCTTGCGGTGCCGCTTAGCGTGCCGCCCGTGCCTACGCCCGCTATAAACGCGTCAAGCTCCCCAAAGTCATCCATGATCTCTTTTGCCGTCGTTAGCTCGTGAGCCTGCGGGTTAAATTTATTTTCAAACTGACTTAGCATCACGTAGCCTTTTTCGCGCACGAGCTCGTTTGCTTTTTCGATCGCGCCCTTCATGCCTTTTGCGCCCTCGGTTAGCACTAGCTCCGCTCCGTAGGCCTTTTGCAGTTTGCGTCTTTCTATACTCATGGTTTCAGGCATCACTAGTACAACCTTATATCCTAGCGCCGCGCCGACCATAGCCGCGCCTATGCCGGTGTTGCCGCTAGTTGGCTCCACGATGACGTCGCCTTTTTTTAGCATGCCCTCTTTTTGCATACCGAGGATCATATTTGCGGCGATTCTATCTTTTACCGAGCCGCCCGGGTTAAAAAACTCAAGCTTTGCGTAGATTTCAGCCATGCCCTCTTCGTGCACGCTGTTTATCCTTACGATCGGCGTTTTACCGATGGTTTGAACGATGTTTTCATATATCATTTAGACTCCTTTTGAAAAAATCGTGTAATAATAACTTCTTTTTCCATAAATATAAATAAAATATAAAAAAATAAATTTTCTTTTATATTTCAGCCAAAAATTTAGCTCGCATTCTCTATGATTTTTAGCGTTTTTAGGCTGTCTTCTATGCTGGCCCCCGCGCTTTGCTCGCCGCTTAAAAGACGCACAAAGTCCTCTAGCTCGCTTGTTAGCGGATCAGTTCTTTTGACGAATATATTTTGCGTTTTATACGAGCTTGCGTCAAATTCGCTAAATTTAACCAGGCTTTGATTTAGCAAATCAGCCTCGTAAACCGCCCCTTTGCACGCGACATCGACCGTTCTTTTGCGTCTGTGAGCTAGCCAGCTAGTAGCTATGAGAGCCGTTATCTCGCCCTCAAGCTCAAACGACAAAACCGCGTTATCTTCAAATTTAGCGTGGATTTTGCGCGAGCATTTTATGTCGGCGCTTTTTATCTCTTTACCGCTTAAAAATCTAATGAGATCGATATCGTGCACGGCTAGATCGGCTAGTATGCCCACATCTGCGATTCGCTGCGGAAAGGGCGCGTTTCTAGTTATTTGCACGCTGTAAATTTCCTCGTTTTCAAGCTCTTTTTTTAGAGCCGCGATCGCCGGGTTAAAGCGCTCGACGTGCCCGACGGCTACCTTTATATCTCGCCGCTTAGCTTCGTCAAGTAAAATTTGAGCGTCTGCGGCATTTGCGCAAACGGGCTTTTCGATGAGCAAATTTAGCCCTTTTCGCATACACTTTAGCGCCGCTTCTTTATGTAGCGAGGTCGGCGTAGCAATGACGGCAGCGTCTAAATTTTCACTCTTCAGCATCTCGTCAAGATCAGCGTAAATTTTTTGCGCGAAATTTTCCTTGCTAAACGGATCGCAAAGCGCGATTATCTGCACGCCCGCGACGTTTTGCAGCGCGCGGTAGTGGTTTTTACCCATGACGCCAAGACCTATGAGCGCAAATTTAAGCATTATTTATAACCTCGATAACATAGTCTTGCTCCTCTTTGGTTACAAACGCAGACATCGGTAGCGCCATTATATCCTGCGCCACCGCTTCGCTCACGGCAAAATCCCCAAGCTTATAGCCAAGATCCTTAAACACCTCTTGTAAATGCAGCGGCACGGGGTAATAAACGCCCGTCGGCACGCCTTTTTGCGCGCAGATTTCTAGCATTTTCGCTCTATCTTTTACGCGGATGCAGTACTGCGCCCACGCCGAGACGTTGCCCTCCGCGACGAAAGGCGTTACGACGCCCTTTAGCTCGCTAGTATACCTCGCCGCGATCTCTTGGCGTTTTGCGATTTCGGCGTCAAGGTATTTTAGCTTGACGTTTAAAATGCCCGCCTGGATGGCGTCGAGTCTGCCGTTTATGCCGACGTATTTGTGGATGTAGCGCTCGGACTGGCCGTGGTTTAGCAGGATGCGTATCTTTTCGTTTAGGGCGTCGTCGTCCGTAAATATCGCTCCGCCGTCGCCGTAGCAGCCAAGCGGCTTAGCCGGGAAAAACGAAGTCGTAGCGATGCGCGAGAGGTTGCAGGATTTTACGCCGTTTTGGCTCGCGCCAAAGCTTTGCGCGGCGTCCTCGATGACGACTAGGCCGTGCTTTTGCGCGATAGCGTTTATCGCCGCCATATCCGCCGCCTGCCCAAAAAGCGACACCGGCACGATAGCCTTAGTCTTGGGCGTGATCTTTGCCTCGATCAAATTTGGATCGATATTATACGTCCTCTCGTAGATATCGACGAACACGGGCTTTGCGCCCAGAAACGCTATCATCTCGGCCGTAGCGATAAAGGTAAAAGGCGTCGTGATAACCTCGTCGCCGGGCTTTATATCAAGCGCCATAAAGGCTAATAGCAGCGCGTCCGTGCCGCTACTGCAAGCTATAGCGTGCTTTGCGCCGCTAAATTTAGCCAGATTTTCCTCTAGCTCGCCGACTTTGCCGCCGATATAGACCGAGCTGTCTAGCACCTCTTTGATCTGCTCGTCGATTTCGTTTTTGTATCTTTGATACTGGGCCTGTAAATTTATAAAATTTATCTTCATCTTCGCTCCTATTTTATGGATTTTAGTATCTCTTCGCCTACTTCGTCAAGCTTTTTGCCGTTAAAGTGCGCCTTACAAAACTCCACTATCTTGCCGTGAAATTTGGCGTAAATTTCATTCATGCCTAGCTCGCGTCCGTATGCTTTACAAATCTGCTCGCTATCTACCACCTCTAGCCACTCGCGAGCTTCTTCGTAGCTTTCAAACTCATACCCAAAAAAGCCCAAAATCCGCAAAGCGTAGCTATCTACGACCATCACCTCGCGCCCGCACGCGTAGCAAAGCACCGCGTCGCAGGTCTCCGCGCCGATGCCTTTGACGCCAAGCAGCCACTCGCGGCTTACGTTTTCTTTGAAATTTTCAAAATCGCCGAATTTTTTAAAAATCGCCTCGCAAAGCGTTTTTAGGCGTTTTGCTTTGGTGTTGTAAAAGCCGCTAGGTTTTATGAGCAAGGCAAGCTCGGCCGCGGGCGTTTTTACGATACTTTCCACGCTCATCAAATTTGCGTTTTTTAAATTGTTTAGCGCTTTATCGGCGTTTTTCCAGTTGGTATTTTGTATCAAAACGGCGCCGACCACGACCTCGAAAGTACCTGCGTTTGGCCACCACAGAGGGCCGTCTGCGTCAGCCTTTACGCCCGCGTTTTTTAGCGCCAAAAAAAGCTGCGTGCTATCCATCGTTTTTCCTTTTTTTTCTTTGTTTATTAGCAAATTTAGCGTGCGGCTCTTGCTCAAATTTATCGTCCAAAACGCCGCCGCGCTTAAATTTGAGTAAAAGCCGTCGCTAGCCTTGCGCGGCTCAAATTTGCGCTCGTTTATGCAAATTTGACCGCTCGCTGCACCAAAGGCTCGCTAACTCCGTCTATCACGCGGATCTTAAAGGCATCCGTGCAGCGCACGCCGTCAAATTCAAACACGACCATTTGAAAGATTCGCCTGCATTTTTCATTTACCTTAAACGAGTGCTTTAGCCCCGTTAAAAAGCTCTTCACGGGCGCTTCAGCGTCCATGCCGATGACGCCGTCAAATGCCCCGCTAAGCCCTACGTCGCTCACGTATGCGGTGCCGCTAACTATTTGCAAATCATCGGTACCAACGTGCGTGTGAGTGCCCGCTATCGCTCCCACTCGCCCGCAAAATAGCCTAAAAAACGCATTTTTCTCGCTCGTGGCCTCGGCGTGAAAGTCTATGAGGATATTTTTGCTCTCGCACTCCTCTAGCGCACGCTCGGCTTCTAAAAAGGCGTTATTCGTATGCGGCAAGCCGTAGTGCCCCATCAAATTTACCACGCTTAGGCTCTTGCTCTCTTTGCTCAAATTTATCGCGCCGCGCCCCGCAGTTCCCGCGAAGTGATTATACGGGCGGATGATAGGTAGGGCGTCCATCAGCGCGACTACGTCTTTTTTATCAAAGCTATGATTGCCGCCCGTGATCGCGTCGATACCGCACTCTAGCAGCTCGTGCGCGTTGGTTGCGGTGAGACCGAAGCCTCCGCTTGCGTTTTCGGCGTTTGCGACGATAAAGTCAAGCTCGAATTCTCGCTTAAATTTGGGCAAATTTTGTATAACCGCGCTTCGTCCAGCGCGTCCGACGATGTCGCCGACAAATCCCACTCTAGTTAAATTTGCCATCAAATTTTATCTTTATAGCTTAGATAAAACTGCCTTGCGGTGCGTCCAGAGCGGCTCGAGCGCAGCTGCGCGTATTGCTTTGCTAGCTCGTGAAGCATAGCTCTGTCGCCTACGAAATCTTTAAAATAAAAATCCACTATCTTTAGATAGTCCGCAAAACTGCCCTGATAAAAGCTAAGCCAAAGCCCGAATCTATCGCTAAGCGCGATCTTTTCCTCGACCGCGTCGCTATAGTGCAGCTCCGTCTCGCCGACCCTTGCGCCCTCGTTGTCGCTTTTTAGCTCGCTGATCAGGTGGCGGCGGTTTGATGTGGCGTAGACTAGCACGTTTTTAGGCGCCTTTTCGATCGAGCCTTCGAGCACGGGTTTTAAAAATTTATAGCTCATATCCCCTGCCTCAAAGCTAAGGTCGTCGCAAAAAATGATAAATTTAAAGCTGCTATCCCTGATCTCGTAAATGATCTCTGGTATCATCTCCAGCTCGTCGTTTTTTAGCTCGATTAGCCGCAAGCCCTCCGGGTAAAATTTAGTAAAAACGGCCTTAACCAGGCTGCTTTTACCGCAGCCTCGCGCGCCCCAGAGTATCGCGTGATTAGCACCCTTGCCCTCTAAAAAATTTCGCGTATTTTCCACGAGCTCTTCTTTTTGTTTTTCGATCCCGACAAGCCCCTCAAGCTGCGTAAAATCAACGTCCGTTACCCCCTTTAAAGCGCCGAATTTGCGCCGATAAATCGCTGCGGCAGTCGTGTTCCAGTCTATCATTTCTCCGCCCGTCCTTTATTTAATTTTCTAAGGTAGATCAATATCTCCTCTATCACGTCATCATCGTCTTTGCTCTTTGATCTTAGTCTGGTTTGTTCGCCGTTTTGCGCGGTTAGCACGATGTTTTGCTCGGCGTTTGAGATAGCTTTAAAGCCCGCTTTTATCGCTAAAATTTTAATTATAATGAGACTTAAAAACTGCTTGGTGTAGATGTCGGGCTTGCCGAATCTATCCTCGATCTCGCCCTCTATCTCGTAAACCTCGGCGACCTCTTTGCACTTGCTGAGCCGTCTATATAGCTCTAGGCGCAATCTATCCTCGCTGATAAACTCCGAGTTTAAAAACGCATTTATGCTAAGTTTCAGATCGATTTTCGCACTCTCAAAGCTCTCTTTATTTAGCAGCTTATTTATCTCTTCTTCTAGCATCTTGATGTAGAGCGAGTAGCCGATCGCCTCGATATGGCCGCTTTGGGCTTCGCCCACCAGGTTACCGCCGCCTCTGATTTCTAGATCGTGATAGGCTAGCACGCTGCCCGAGCCCAAAAACGAATTACTCTCAAGCGCGACTAGGCGTTTTAGCGCGTCCTCGCTTAAGGCGTTTTTGTCTTCGACGAGGAAGTAGCAGTACGCCTGCCTATCGCTCCTGCCGACGCGCCCGCGCAGTTGATGCAGGTCTGCGATACCGAATTTATTCGCGCCCTCGATGATGATGGTGTTTACGTTTGGCAGGTGGATGCCGCTTTCTACGATGCTGGTGCTTAGCAGCACGTCGTATTCGCCGTTTTCAAACCTCATCATCTCCTCTTCGGTCGTTTTAGCGTCGATCTTGGAGTGTAGCGTGAGGATGCGTAAATTTGGCATGATATCCAAAATTTGCTTTTTTGCCTGAGACATAGTGGCGATGTGGTTGTGGATATAAAAAATTTGCCCGCCGCGGCGCAGTTCGCGCATCACAGCCTCTTTTACCGCCTTTTCATCCCACTCGCGCACGCTGGTTCGCACGTCTAGGCGCGAGCTTGGCGGAGTTTGCAATACGGAGTAGCCCTTGACGCTTGAAAGCGCCATATTTAGGCTGCGCGGTATCGGAGTCGCGCTCATAGATAGCACGTGCGAGGCGCTTGAAATCTCTTTTAGTTTTTCTTTTTGCTTGACGCCGAATTTATGCTCTTCGTCGATGATGATGAGGCCTAAATTTGAGGGCTTAACCGACAAAAGCGAGTGCGTACCCACGCAAACGCAAGGCTGCCCCGCCTCCAGCGCCTTAACCGCGGCCGCTTTTTCCTTCGCGCTCGTGAAACGGTCAAGCTTAAAGACGCTAACGTCAAATTTACCCAGCCGCTCTTTTAGGCTTTTAAAATGCTGGGAGCTAAGAAGCGTCGTCGGCACGAAAAATAGCGCCTGAAAGCCCGATTTTACGCACTTAAATATCGCGTTCATCGCAACTTCGGTTTTACCAAATCCCACGTCGCCGCTAAGCAACCTATCCATCACCTTGCCGCTTTTTAGGTCATTTGCGATGTCGCTTGATGCGCGCTCCTGATCTCTCGTGTAGGCAAAGCCCGCGTTTTGCAAGAAATTTAGATACTCCGCATCGTCTTTTTCGATGATTTCGCCGCGGATTAGCTCGCGCTGGGCGGCTAGTGAAATAATCTTTGAGGCGATAACGAAAAGTTTGGCTCTAACTTTTTCTTTTATCTTGGCGAAATTCGCCTTGCCTAGACGGTCTAAAACCGCGATACTACCGCTGCCTGCGACGTATCGATCGATCAAATTTAGATGCTCGACGGGCAAAAGCAGCTTGTCCTCGTTTTGATAAACGATCACGACGAACTCGCGCGTCCTGCCGAGCACCGTTAGCTTTTCAAGCCCCGTAAATTTGCCGATGCCGTACTCCTCGTGCACGACGTAGTCGCCTGCCTTTAGCTCATCGATGACTAGACTCGGTTTTTTGGCGCGCTTTTTCTTTTCAAATTTATTTAGCGAAACGATGATTTCGCTTGGTGAAACCAAATTTAACGCGGCCTCGGTTTGTACGAACTCTACGTTTTTATATTCGCTCAAATTTAATGCGTTAAAAAGCCCTTCGTTACGCGCTAAAACTTTGATTTTTTTATTTTTATTTAGCTCGAAAAAATCGGCGTTTAAAGTTACGCTTAGATCTTTATAAACTTTAGCCGCGGGCAATACGGGCAAATTTGCCACATCGCCCAGATCGCGCTCAAAGCCGTCAAATTTTTTCGTCAAAACCGTTTTAAATTCGCGCGTGTAATCAATAAACCCATCTATCGCCCAAAATCCGAGCGTCTTTAGATCGCTGATTAGCGCGTCGGTCTCGATCTCTTTTATTTTTTCGGAGGTTTTTTCAAATTCAGCCTCGCCTAAAGCAGCGATAAAAGGCGAAATTTCAACGCTTTTTAGCTCGGTTTTGTTTGAAATTTGCGTCTGCGTACTGTAGTGTCTGATACTCTCTATCTCGTCGTCAAAAAGTAAAATGCGGTTTGGCTCCTGCGCACCGACGCAAAAAATGTCTATAATCTCGCCGCGCACGCAAAACTCGCCCTCGCTCTCCACGATATCAACCGCCTCGTAGCCAAAGCGCAGTAGTTTTTCGGCTAGCTCTTTTGGATCGATTTTATCGCCGAAATTTAGAGTAAGCTTTTGTAGGTGTTTTTTGCCCGGAAGTTTGTTTAGAACCGTGCAAACGGGGCTAATGAGGAGCTTTTTGCCCTCAAATTCGTAAAATTTGGCTAGCTCAGAGGATAACTCGAAAAGCTCGGCGCTAAAGCTGCGCAGATCATCGCCCTCGCGCGCTCTAAAATCGGGCAATCTAAAGACCTTAAGCCCGGCAAATTCAGCCGCGCTAAGAGCCGCGATGGCCTCCTTATCGTCCTCGCAGACGAGCAGCTGCGCATCGCCTCCGTTTAAAAAATACTCAAAAACCTCACTTTGCACCGCGGTACCTTTTCAAGAAGGCTTCCACAAGGTAAAACGACCCAAACGCCAGATACTCCTCGTCCGCGCGCACATCCGTAAAGCCCTCAAACTCCATATCAAGCTGTCGCAAAGCCTCTTTCACCTGCGCCGTCGCAAGCTCGCGGCCGGACGTCTCGTACTCGATGATGTAAGTTTTTTTAACGATCGGTTTGATCGCCTTTAGGACGGCTTTTATGTCCTTGTCAGCAAAGGCGTTAAAGATCAAATTTAGCTTTTTGCCCGCAAATCTTTTCACGAGAGCCTGCGCCGCCATCTCGTTGTGCCCGACGTCGATAGTGACGTTTGGCGCGATCTTTTCGCAGCGTCCGCTTAGATCAAGCGCGCCTAAATTTGCTAAATTTAAGCTAAATCCAAGCTCCTTAAACGCCGAAGAACTAAGGGTTAAATTTGAACGCAAAAACTCGGGCAAGCCGAATTCTTGCGCATAAATTTTAATCTCGTTTTTATCCTCGTTGGTCAAATTTTGGGAAGCGAATTTGAGCGTCGCGCCTTTTTTATCAGCGATCCCTCTAGCGATATCGGCGCAAAGCTCGCTCATCTCGTCGTTCATCAAAGCAACGTCCGCCATCGCGTTAAATTTAGTCGTAGCGATCTGCTCTAGCGTGTCGCCCAGTAGCGCCGTGTGGTCAAAGCCGATCGGAGTAAAGAGGCTAAGACGCTTGTCAAATACGTTCGTAGCGTCGAATTCGCCGCCCACGCCAGCCTCGCAAACGAAAAAGTCGAACCCTTCAAAAAGCGGAGCGCAAAGCAGCGTCGCATACTCGAAATACGAAAGCGAGTGCGCGACCTCGGGGGGCAAAATTTTAATTAGCCTCTCGTGAGCCGTCTCGAGCGCATCCGCGCTAGCTACGGCGCCGTTCATCCAAAATCTCTCGCGAAACTCGAAAATATGCGGGCTCGTATAGTGTCCGACGCTATGGCCGCGAGCGAGCATCTGCGCTAAAAATCGCCCCGTGCTACCCTTGCCGTTCGTACCGATAAGATGGATGATTTTTGGTATTTTAAATGTGCCCTGCACGAATTTAAAGGCGTTTGGCATGCGCGCGCGGTTGATTTCCTTATAAAAAAGGGGTTTGTTTTCTAAAAAATTATCTAACATTCATTTAGCATTCCGGCATGACCTTGTTTCTGCCGCCCTGCTTTGCTTGATAAAGCATCTTGTCGGCCTCTTCTATCGTCGCATTCGAGCCCGTACTTGCGCTTCTTATCGCTACGCCGCAGCTTGCCGTCACGTCTATGCGCTCGCCTTTATACATAAATTTAGAATTTTGCACGATTTCTCGCATCTTATCGGCAAATTTGACCGCGTCGCCCAGAGAAATCTCTGGCAGTAAAATAACAAACTCTTCGCCGCCGTATCTACCGACGAAATCAGCCTGGCGGGAGTATTTTCTAAGCATCTTGCCTATGGTAGCCAAGACGACGTCGCCCGCTTCGTGCCCGTAAACGTCGTTTATGCGTTTAAAGTGGTCTATGTCAAAAAAGCAAACGCCGTAATCGTTGCCGTATCTGTTGTATTTTTGTTCCATTCGCTCGAGCTCTTCAACTAGCGCCTTTTTGGTTCCGGTTTTGGTTAAAAAGTCCTCTTTGCTCTGAGACCTTGCGCTTTCCAGATCGGTTTCTAGCTTATTTACTCTTTCTTGAAGCTCTTTAATGGTCTTTTGATCGTTTACCATCTGCTCGCCCAGCTGTTTAACCTCGCCGTCAAGAGCATTGGCGATACTTAGCATCTTGTCTCTAATGCCCTCAAAGCTATCTTCGCGCAAATTTATCGAGCTTAGATCGTCTTTGATGTACTGCATCGTGCTAGAGCTTTTTGACGAGCTGCTGATCAAGCTTACGATTTGGTTATTTATGCCGTCTAAAACCTTATCGAGCACGCCGACTTTATTTAAAATTTCAGCCTTATCCAGCTCGATTCGCTTTTTGGTCAGCTCCTCTATCTTTTCTCTTGTTTGACCGTCTTCGAGCAGGCTTGGATCGCTTTTTAAAATTTTATTTATTTTTCTTACGTCGTCGCTGATTTTATCGGTGATAGAAGGCTCTAGCATCATGGCTATGAGCGGGATTATTTTTTCGTAAATTTGCGTGCTATCCAGCTCTTTTATGGTCGCATTATCAAGCTCTATGACGATAGATTGCAAATCGTCGAATTTTTTTATGCCGTATGAGCCAAGACGCTTTAAAAACGAATCATCGTAATCGGTTAGAAAATCAAACCACTTGTCTTTTATCTTTTCTACCGTGGCTACGTCAAGCCTCCTATTTAGCGCCTCTATACTGCTTTCCGAGAGCTCTTTGGCGTTTTTGTTATGCAGGAGGGATATGCTTTGCAAAACCCTTTTATTCATTAGCAAAAGCGCGCTTACGAGCTTTGAGTTGTCTATTATGCTTGGCGAATTTAACCTAGAGGCCATAAACGCAAAAAGCTCGTCCACGTTTTTTACGTTTTTTTGCTTTAGCTGATCTTTAAAATCATCGTTTAGCCTTGCGACGTATTTTTCTAGTTTTTGGCACTCGGGCAAGGTAACGCCGTTTTTTTTCGCTATCTCGCAAAAAACCTCCGCGTAGTTATCCGGAGTAAACACGAGTCCACGATCTTTTATCGCCTGTATGGCTTCTCTTATGATCTGATTTACGCTAATTGCCATTTTTTAGCCCCTTTACCGCAAGCACGGCGATATACTCGTCAAAAGCCTCTTGCGAAGCCTCTTTTATGGCGTTATACTTCTCGCTCTCGCTGATGACGCCGTCTGCAAATCTAGTATCTCTTACCTTTTGCGAAACGGTAAAGTCATGCTCGCCCGAAGTCGTCACCGATAGCATCTTGCCGCCTTTTAGCTTAGTATCGAAATTTAGCGTTAATATCGCCTTATACGACGTCACATAACCGTTTTCATCATATAATAGCGCTTGGTAGTTGAGCGATTTGATCGAGACCGTTATCGTCGTAGGCTCGTTTTTATCGTAGCTCATGTGCTTGCCTAGCCTTGTTACAATACCCTCTAGCACGCTATCTTTGATCCAAACGCTATTTTTAGGCTCTTCTTTGCTTATTAGCACGTTTACGTAGACGCGGTCGCCCATTATGTCGTTCGTGATCTTTGAGACGGGCTTATAGCCGCATCCGACCAAGACAAAAGCCGCTAAAAATAGTAAAATTTTTATCTTCAAATTTTAGCCTTTTATTACGAAATTTACGAGCTTTCCGTTCACGTAAATTTGTTTGATTATTTCTTTTCCTTCTAGCCATTTAGCCGCGCTTTGTCTAGCTAGAGCCAAAACCTCGTCCTCGTTTGCGCTGCTCGGCGCTTCAAATTCGCCGCGCCTTTTGCCATTAACGGTGATAGCCAAATTTAAGCTATCTTTTTCAAAAACCTCGTCTAAAATAGTTATCGGAGCAAAATTCGCCCTGCTAAATAGCCTCTCACTAAGCTCGTTTGCGACGTGCGGCACGATAGGCTCGAGCAAATTTAAGATGATAAAAAACGCTTCCGTCGTTACGTCCTGATTATCCTGCGCGTTTACGGCATTTAGAGCCTCCATGCAAGCAGCGATCAGGGTGTTAAACGTAAAATTTTCCTCGTAAACGTCGTTTGATTTTTTAAGCGCCTCATAAACCTTCATGCGCGCGTATTTTTCTTCTTTACTCAAATTTGCGTGCGCTATCTGCGGGATTTGCGCGCATTTTTTTACACCAGCGCTTCGTTCGTACAAGCGGTTTATAAATCTAAACGCGCCCTCGACAGCGCTGTCGTTCCACTCAAGCTCTTTTTGCGGAGGCGCGGCAAATAGGATAAAAAGCCTCGCCGTATCGGCGCCGTATTTGCTGATGATGTCGTCTGGATCGACTACGTTGCCTTTGCTTTTGCTCATTTTTTTGCCGTCTTTTAGCACCATGCCTTGAGTGAGCAGTCGCTCAAACGGCTCGTCGTCCCTTAGGTAACCCAGGTCTCGCAAGGCCTTTTGGAAAAATCTCGCGTAAAGCAGGTGTAAGATCGCATGCTCGATACCGCCGATATACTGATCCACGTTCATCCAATAATTCACGCTTTTAGCGTCAAACGCGCGATCCTGCCACGTTTTTTCGTCGCTCGCGTATCTAGCGAAATACCAGCTGCTCTCAAAAAACGTATCCATCGTATCGGTCTCGCGGATAGCCTCGCCGCCGCATTTTGGGCACTTTACGTGCTTCCAGCTCTCGTGCTTATCGAGCGGATTTCCCTCGCCGGTTATCTGCACGTCGTCAGGTAGCGTCACAGGCAAATTTTCGATCTTTTCAGGCACGATGCCGCAGCATTTGCAGTGCACCATCGGTATCGGCGCGCCCCAGTAGCGCTGTCTAGAGATACCCCAGTCGCGGATCTTAAAATTTACGACGCGTTTGCCGATCTTGTCCGCTTCAAATTTTTCTATTATTTTTAGTTTTGCTTCTTCGCTGCCAAGACCGTTTATGAGCGGCGAATTTATGGATATTCCGTACTCCGTTAGCGCCTTGCCGCCCTCAAATTCGCCCTGCGCAGGCTTAACCACCCATTTTATAGGCAGGTCAAATTTGCTCGCAAACTCATAGTCGCGCTCATCGTGAGCCGGCACCGCCATAACCGCGCCGCTACCGTAGTCTGCTAGGACGAAATTCGCCACCCAAACCGGCACTTTTTCTCCGGTTAGCGGGTGCAAGACGTTGATACCTAAAAACAGACCGTCTTTTTCGCTAGCTTGGCGTTCGCGCGGGCTTTGGTTTAAAATTTTCCTGATTCTCTCGGCTTTGGCCGCCTCAAGCTTGCCACCCTCAAGCAACCTTTTTACGATCTTGTGTTCAGGCGCCAAGGCCGCATAGCTAACGCCGTAAATCGTATCTGGGCGCGTAGTAAATACCTCAAACCCCTCTATCTGCTCGCCGCCTTCTAAAATTTGCTTCGACTCCTCGTCAAGCTCAAATTTAAACTCCAAGCCAAAGCTCTTGCCGATCCAGTTTTCCTGCATCGTGAGCACTTGAGACGGCCATTTGCCCTCAAGGCGCTTTAGATCATCCAGCAGCTCCTGCGCGTAATCAGTGATCTTTAGATAGTAACCCGGCAACTCGCGCTGGATGACGGCGTTTCCGCATCTCCAGCAGCATCCGTCCTCGACCTGCTCGTTAGCAAGCACGGTCTGGTCGTATTCGCACCAGTTTACGACCGCGCTTTTGCGGTAGACCAGCCCTTTTTCGTACATTTTGATGAAAAATTCTTGCTCAAATTTAGTATAAAGCGGATCGGAAGTCGCAAATTCGCGCTTTTTAGAAAAGCTAAGCCCTAGCGTTTCAAGTTCGCCGCGCATGTAGTCTATATTTTCGTAAGTCCAAATTTTAGGATGAATTTTGTGCTTTATCGCTGCATTTTCCGCAGGCATGCCGAAGCTATCAAAGCCGATCGGATGAAGGACGTTGTAGCCGCGCTTGCGGTAGTAGCGAGCCAAGGCGTCGCCGATGGTGTAGTTTCTCACGTGCCCCATGTGGATACGTCCGCTAGGATACGGAAACATGCTTAGGATGTATTTTTTAGGCAGGCTATAGTCGTCTTTGGGCTCAAATTCGCCGTTTTTGCTCCAAATTTCTTGCCATTTTTTTTCTATTTTCGCCGGCTCGTATTTTAAAATTTCACTCATTTTTACTCCTAAAATTCTTCTTGCGTCTTGCCGGACTCAACCAAAACAAGCGCTAGAGAAAAGACGTTTGCTATCGCGGCGCCGATCGCTAGCGAATACGCCATATGCGCGTTGCCGTTTACCTGAAGTAGCACAAAAGCTGGAATAAGATGCAAGTCGGCCACTAGCGAGCTGGCAAAAAGCTCGGCTGCAAAGACGTTTTTGACGCCGATTTTTAGTAGCGTCGAGATCACGTTTACGCTCGCCGCTACAAATAGCGCAATCTCGTTTTTATCGTATAAAAATCCCGCCGTCGTCGTCAGGCTCATAAGCGCGAAAAATATATAAACAACCTTGCCCCAGTTCATCGCTTCTCCTTATATAGTGCCTTTTTCAAACATCGCGCGTTGCTTGTCTTTTTCTCTTTGTACGCGCGCCTTTTCCGCTTCCATAGCGCGGTATTTCTCCACGCTAAATTTAAACCATAAAAGCATAGGCGCGGCGACGAATATCGAGCTAAGCGTACCTATGACGATGCCCACTATCAGCGCCAAAGAAAATCCGTGTATCATATCTCCGCCGAACAAAAACAGCACGACTACCGTGATGAGCGTGGTGCCTGATGTGAGTATCGTTCTAGTTAGCGTCGCGGAGACCGATTCGTTTATTATCGTATCAAGATGCGTGCTCTTGCTGCTTTTGATATTTTCTCTGATACGGTCAAAGACGATGATCGTATCGTTTAGTGAGTAGCCTACGACCGTAAGAATTGCCGCAAGAGTGTCCAAATTTACGTCGACGGCAAAAAAGCTGATCGCGCCCATCGTGATCACGACGTCGTGAATCTCCGAAGCAACCGCCGCCATCGCAAATCTCCACTCAAATCTAAACGCGATATAGATCAAGATGCCCACGAGCGAGATCGCAAGCGCCATCACCCCCTTTTCGCGCAGCTCGTCGCCGACTTTAGGCCCGACCACGTCCGTACGGCGGATCTCAAATTTACCCGTATCTTTTAAAAGCTCGGCAACGCTAGCTCCGACGTCGCTACCCAAATTTGAGTTTGCTCCAGAAAATCTAATCGTAACTTCCTCCGCCGAGCCAAACTCCGTAACGCTCGCGTTTTTATAGGCTTCGTCTTTTGCCAAAGCCGCGCGAATTTTATCCAGCGAGACCGCGCTATCGTATTTTACCTGGATGAGCGTACCGCCGGAAAAGTCGATGCCGTAGTTAAAGCCTTTCGTCGCCATCAAAAAAAGCGAACCAAAAAATAGCACGGCCGAGACGGCTAGCGCGATGTAGCGCTTGCTCATAAAATCATAAACATGTGCCTTTGAGAAAAATTGCATTTATACCCTTTTATAACCGAACCAAAACCGCGTGTTACCGCTTTTTTCTATTTTATTTATAATCGTATCAAACATACCGTGAGTACCCAAGATCGCCGTTATCATCGAAGCGATGATACCTATGCCCATAGTAACGGCAAAGCCCTTAACCGGTCCAGTACCGTAGGCGTAAAGCACGACCGAGGTGATAAGCGTGGTCAAATTTGCGTCTATGATCGCGCTCATTGCGTTTTCGTAGCCCTTTTTCACGCTAGTTGCGATACTGGCCCCGTCGCGCAGTAGCTCTCTGATGCGCTCGTTTATTATGACGTTTGCATCCACGGCCATACCTATGGTTAGCACTATGCCGGCCATTCCAGGCAGCGTTAAAGCAGCGCCGAACATCGCCATCACGGCGACTAATATCAAGATATTTGCGACAAGCGCGATATTTGCCAAAATGCCGCTAAAACCGTAATAAGCTATCATAAACAGCACCACTAAAACCGAAGCCGAGGCTAGCGCGATCATCGATTGCCTTATGCTGTCGGCGCCCAGGCTTGGTCCTACGCTTCGTTTTTCTAGCATTTTTACCGGAGCCAAAAGAGCGCCGCTTCTAAGCGCGATAGCTACGTCGTGAGCCTCCTCTACGCTAAATCCGCCGCTAATCTGGCCGCTTCCGCCGCCGATTCTCTCGTTTATCGAAGGAGCCGAGTAAACCCTGCCGTCAAGCACAATAGCTAGGCGTTTTCCCACGTTTGCGCCCGTAAAATCGCCAAAAATTCTAGCTCCCTCGGCGTTTAGAGTAAAGCTGATGATAGGCGAGTTCGTGCGCTGATCAAAGGCGACTCTAGCGTCCGTTAGCATCGCGCCGTCTAGGACGGGGATGTTTTTTACGACGTATTTTATCTGCTCGTTTTTGACGTCCGGATAGACGATGTCGCCGTAGCTCTCAGCCTCGGCCTCGCTCATAGAGTTTGCCTGCGACTGGCGCTTTTCATCGACGGCCATCAACTGGAGGTGCGCGGCTTTTGCGATGAGATCGCGTGCGCGCTGCTCGTCGGCCGCCGTTTTGATACCCGGAAGCTCGACTAGGATATTATCCTTGCCCTGTCTTGCTACAGTAGGCTCGGCCAGACCGAACTGATCGAGTCGGTTTCTGATTGTTTCTACCGCTTGATTTATCGCGTATTCGATAGTTTCGGCCTTCTCGGCGTCAGTTAAGCCGACCGAGTATTTTAGGCCGTCTTTTTGTACGTTAAGACCCTTGATATCTTTTAGCATGCCGTCGATTTTAGCGGCTTCGTCCGCATCAAGCAGCTCAAAGTCCACCTTGTCTTCACGGATCTTAAAGCTATCGATCAAAACATCCTCTTTTTTCGCAAAATAGTTCACGCTAGCGGCTATCGACTTGATCTTTGAGTGCACGGCCTCCTCGGTCTCGACGCCAAGGAGCATATGAAGTCCGCCCTGTAAATCAAGCCCTAGACTGATTTTAGAGCCGCCTAGCTTGTCCGTAAACGACGGCGCGGAAAAGATAATGCCGAAAATCAAAGCCAAAGCAAAGATGATCAGCCTATACGTTATTTTGCCGTTACGCATTTGCTTTCGTCTCTGTTTTTTCTATTTTTCTCGCGACGAATTCGCGTGAAACGCGCACGATTACGTCGTCGTTAAGCTTAACTCTGATAAAATCCTCTTCCGGTTTTATCACCTCGCAGATTAGTCCGCCGCTAGTTATGATCTTGTCGCCCTTTTCGAGTGCGGCTAGCATCGCGGCATGAGCCTTTTGCTGTTTTTGCTGCGGTCTGATAACCAAAAAATAAAATATCGCGAAAAGCACGACTAGAGGCAGTAATGAAGCTACGAAATTTCCTTCTTGCATGGGGTTCCTTAATAAAAAAAATTTTAAGCCCTTATTTTAGCACTAAAATTATAATAAAAGCCTTTGTCGGCGCGATTTTAATATCAAATTTTATACTAGCCGATGTTTTAGGCGGCGAAATTTTAAATTTTATCTCGCCGTTTTTTGCGATCGCGGGCTTTTATTTGCTGCTCAAATTTGACCGCCGCGGCTTTTTTTGGACTGGATTTTTTGTCGGGATTTTATGGTTTTACTGGATTAGCTTTAGCCTCGTTTATTACGAGCTTAGCTACCTCATCCCGCTTGAAATTTTAGCTATCGGGGTCATCTACGGCGCGCTGTTTTTGATAGCGGGTATCCCAGCTCAAATTTGGTTAAGGGCTTTGCTGCTTATCCTAGTTTCAAACGTCCATCCATTCGGCTTTAACTGGCTAAATTTAGAAGCCGTTTTCGTGCCGGGCATATTTGCGCCTAATTTGCTCGCGCTTGCGTTTATTTTCGCCGCGATTTTGTGCCTGTTTTACGTCAAAAACCGCTTCAAATTTATCGCTTTTGCCGCACTTTTAGCCTGCGCGGTGCAGTATGGTACGCCAAATTTTAAAACCCTGCCTTTTGAAGTAAAGCTAACAAACACCGACGTCCCCCAAGAGCTAAAGTGGGCCAAACAACTAAAAAACGAGTTTATAAATCAAAATTTAGCCATCATAGACGAGGCGATAAACGCGGGATTTAGGGCGGTTATTTTGCCCGAGAGCGCCTTTCCCGTCTATATGACGCACGAGCGAAATCTCATCTCCGAACTACTCGAGAAATCCCAAAAGATCGCTATCGTCGCCGGCGCGCTAGCACGCGAAAACGGCACGAACTACAACTCGGCGTTTTTCTTTGACCGCGGCAAGATGCAGCGGATGGATAAATTTATCCTCGTGCCTTTTGGCGAAGAGATCCCGCTACCGGCATTTGTGCGTGATTTGATAAATAAAATATTTTTCGGCGGAGCGAAGGATTTTGAGACGGCAAGCACCCCTAGCGACTACGAGATAGAGGGCCTTAAAATCAGAAACGCGATCTGCTACGAAGCGACGCGGGACGAGCTATTTGAGGGGGAATTCGACGTCATGATCGCAGTGACGAACAACGGCTGGTTCGTGCCTAGCACCGAGCCAAATTTACAGCGAAATTTACTCAAATACTACGCGACGAAATACGGCAAAGCCATCTATCACAGCGTAAACGGCTCGCCGTCTGAAATAATAACGCCAAAACAAGGATTGTTCGATAAATTTTTCAGATAAATTTGCTAAATTTAGGCGTTTTTGCGTTTGCGAAATAGCAACCGAATTTGCAACGCCGCGTAAAATATACAAGCCGCCACAATAATCAAAAATATAAAATCAATCGTCATCTGCCAAAATAGCTCGCCGGGAGACTTCAGCACCCATTCGTATTCAGGCGAATTTCTTGGTTTACGATATCCGATATGATAACCCGTAAAATCCATATTTATCAAAAAACCAGCCCACAAAATGCCGCAAAATGAAAGAAAAAATCCCGCTACCGGATTTTCTTTTCTTGCTTGTTTCATCACGCGAGCTTTATTCTCTTTACTGCCGCACAGCAAACAAGCCGCGACGAAACCGACAAGCGTGACGACCTTGATAATCCCCATATAAGCGATATAAAACGCGGCCTTTTGCGTAAAATCCGTGTGAGAAAAAGCTCGCTCTACGGCCGGGTAAATTTTAAGCATAGCTTCCACGAAATCTCGCGCCAAAGAGGAGTGCGCCAGCACGTCAAAAGGCAATACAAAAATGCCTAGCGCGCAAATAAAATAAAAAGCGCAAAGCCCGAGCAAAACGAATCCGAGCGTCTTGTTTTTGCCGTTTTGTTTTGTCGCATTTTGCATTTGAAATCTCTTTAAATTTTACCGCGCGTTTGTGAAGTAAATTTAAGACGTAAAGCGGGATGAAATTTCATACGGAGCCTTAAATTTGAGGGTAAATTTAAGCCCGCGTTAAATTTAGCGGGCCTAGGAGATTATTTAATCAAAGCCTTGAAAGTATCAACCGCATCAAGCTTTTCCCACGGATATTTGGCGTTTCCGACTTGACCTTTGGCTGCTACTTTAGCGTATAAAAACGTATCTTTGCCGGGTTTATCCAGGCCGAATTTGTTCGTGATCCAGCGCGGAGTGAGGGCGAAGTTTTCGCTAACGAAATTTGACAGCATATCGTCGTTTACGCCCGAGATTTGCGTACCCATCGTATCGACGCTAACAGAGGTAGGCTTTGCCATACCGATAGCGTAGCTTAGCTGGACGATGCATTTTTTAGCAAGGCCGGCCGCGACGATGTTTTTAGCTATCCAGCGCGCCGCATAAAGGCCGCTGCGATCGACTTTCGTGTAGTCTTTGCTGCTTTGCGCGCCGCCGCCTATCGGGCTATATCCGCCAAAGCTATCTACGATGAGCTTGCGGCCCGTTAGCCCGCTGTCGTGAAGCGAGCTGTGATTTACGTAGCGGCCTGTCGGGTTGATGTAGATTAGCGTTTTGCTCTTATCATATAGACCCTTTGGCAAGCCCGCATCGTCGATGAGAGTTTGCACTAGGGCGCGTAGCTCCTCTATCTTCATCGTCTCGACACAAGGGGCCGAAACTACGATAGTGTGGATGCTTTGAGGCTTGCAGCTCTCAAAGTTATCCTTCGTGCCGTAGTCTACGGTGACCTGAGTTTTTATATCGACGCCGAGTTTATCAGGGTTAGCTTTGGCAAATTTATAAACCTTATCGCAAAGCATCCTAGCGTAGGTTATGGCTGCGGGCATATATTCGTTCGCTTCGCAGCTGGCAAAGCCAAACATTATGCCCTGATCCCCGGCGCCTATCTCGCCGCCCTCTTGATCGACGCCTTGGTTTATATCGGCGCTTTGCTGATTTACGCAGACTTTTATCTCTACGTCGTCGGGGTGCAGGCACTGCTCTTTCGTAAATTTAGACTTGCCGTCGTAGCCGATTTTTGCTAATGCGTTTTTAACGATACTCTCGTAGTCTTTGAAGCTTAACTTGACCTTAGAGTTTATCTCGCCGCCTATTATAATGTTTTTACCCGCGACGAAAACTTCGCTAGCGACGCGGCCGTTTGGATCTTGCATCAAGATCGTATCGACGATACTGTCGGCAATGATGTCGGCGCATTTATCCGGGTGGCCCGGGCTCACAACCTCAGAAGTAAATAAATACATGCTTTTCCTTTATGAAAATTAATCTCGCAATTGTAACATTTCATAATAAAATTCAAATTAATCTCGCCCAAAGCTTGTAAATTCCGCGTAAATTCGGCTATAATCCTAAACTAAAATTAAACTTTAAAGCAAGGATACTAGAATGTTTAGCAAACTAGCAAAAAGGTTCGCCGACGGAAATTTGATCGTTCAAATTTTGATCGGCATAGCTCTAGGCGCCGTTATCGGCTTTTGGACGCACTATCAGGCGGCTCCCTATAACGAGCTAATCGCAAAAGGCGTGAGCGACGCAGCGCAGCTAGCCGCAGCGAAAAAAGACCTAACCGACGTGGCAAATTCGGTCGCAAACTCCATCGCCGTCTTGGGCAACCTCTTCGTCGGCGCGCTTAAAGCTATCGCGCCTATCCTAGTTTTCGTACTGGTAGCCGCATCTATCATCGTAAAAGAATTCGGCCACACAAAAGGCATGCAAAAGGTAGTTACGCTTTACCTAGTCGGCACGTTTTTAGCTGCCGTAGTTGCAGTCGTAGCAAGCTTCCTTTTCCCTATGGAGCTCGTGCTAAAAGGCGTCGAGAGCGCAAATATGAGCGCTCCGCAAGGCATCGTGGACGTCCTAAAAGACCTTATCTTTAAGATGGTTCAAAACCCTATCACCGCGCTATCTAGCGGCAACTACATCGGCATCATCACTTGGGCCGTGGGCGGCGGTATCGCGATGAGATTTTGCACGCAAGAAACTAAAAAAGTATTCCAAGACGTCAGCGACGGCGTGACTAAAATCGTTAGATTTATCATCCGCCTTGCGCCGTTTGGCATCTTTGGCCTAGTTACTATCAGCATCCACGAGACGGGCTTTGAGGCGCTTGCGGGCTACCTAAAACTAATCCTCGTTCTAGTCGGTGCGATGGCTTTCGTTTCCTTCGTCGTTTACCCTGCGATGGTGTTTGCGGTTACTAAGAAAAACCCTTATCCGCTCGTGATGACTTGCGTGAGAGAGAGTGCGGTTACGGCGTTTTTCACTCGCTCGTCTGCGGCAAATATCCCGGTAAATATGGCGCTTTGCAAAAAACTAGGGCTAAAAGAGGAGCTCTACTCGATCTCTATCCCGCTAGGAGCCACTATAAACATGGGCGGCGCAGCCGTGACTATCGGCATCTTGGCGCTTGCGGCGGTAAACTCGATCCCGTCTATCACGGTTGATTTTGGCGACGCGTTACTGCTTTGCTTTATCTCGGCTCTAGGCGCGTGCGGGGCTTCCGGCGTCGCGGGCGGTTCGCTACTGCTAGTGCCGCTTGCTTGCGCGCTATTTGGTATCGGTAACGACATCGCGATGCAGGTTGTCGGCGTAGGATTTATCATCGGCGTGATCCAAGACTCGGTAGAAACAGCCGTAAATAGCGCCTCAGACGTACTTTTCACCGCCGTAGCTTCAGAGACCATAGAGTAAATTTAAGGCCGCAAAATGAACGTTTGGGACTTGACCCCGCTTTTTAAAAACGAAAAAGAGCTTGAAATTTCGGCTCTTTCGCTACAAAGCGAGTGCGAAAAATTCGAGGCGAAATACTCGGATAAATTTTTAAATTTAAGCGACGAGGAGTTTTTAAACGCGCTTAATGAATATGAAAATTTGCTAGAAAACATCGCTCGCGTGCAAATTTACGTGAGCCTTGTTTTTTCAAAAGACACCTCAAAGGGCGCGTTTTACGCCAAATTTGACGAGCTAAGCTCAAAAGCGCAAAATCATCTGCTCTTTTTTGAGCTTAAATTTAACGAATTTGACGAGGCTCGTCAAAACAAAATCATCGCTAAAAGCCAAAGACTTGGCTACTATCTAGATAGTATCGCAAAAGAAAAAGCCCACCAGCTAAGCCTAAAAGAGGAGCAAATTTTACTCCGCACGGCAAACACGGGCGCGGAAGGCTTTTCGCGGCTTTTTGACGAGACGCTAAGCGCGCTTAAGTTTAAATTTAAGGGCAAGATGCTGGGCGAAGAGGAGATTTTGTCAAAACTTCACAGCCCAGACCGAGCCGAGCGAAAAGCGGCCGCAAAGAGCCTCTCAGACGGCCTAGCGCCGCAGCAGCATCTGCTTAGCTACATCTATAATATGATAAAAACTAGCCTAAAAACTAGCTGCGAGCTGCGAAATTTTGGCCTACCCGAAAGTCCGCGGCATTTCTCAAACCAAACGACCAAAGCCAGCGTGGACGCACTGATAAAGGCCGCCGAGACGAGCTTTGATCTGCCGATTAAATTTTATGAAAAAAAGCGCAAAATTTTAGGCTTTAAAAAGCTCTACGACTACGATAGATACGCGCCGCTGGGCGAGAGTAAGAGTGTTTATAAATTTGAAGAGTGCAAAAAAATCGTACTCGAGACTTTTGCCAAATTTAGCCAAAAATTCGGCGAGATAGCCGCTCGCGCGTTTAAAGAGGGCTGGATCGACGTTTATCCGGCCGAAAATAAACGAGGCGGCGCCTTTTCGCAATCAGGCGTCACAAAAGCCCATCCATACGTGCTTTTAAACCACACCGACGAAAGGCGGGATCTTTTTACCCTAGCGCACGAGCTAGGTCACGCCGCGCATCAAAATCTAGCCTATGAAAGCGTAGGATTTCTAAACGCCGACACGCCGCTAACTACGGCAGAGACGGCATCGGTCTTTTGCGAGATGCTGGTTTTTGATCACGTCAAAAGCACGCTAAAAGGCAAAGAAAAAACCGCCCTACTCGCGGGCAAGATCGAGGATATCTTCGCCACGCTTTATCGCCAGATAAACTTCACGACCTTTGAGCGCCGAGTTCACGCTCACGAGGGCGAGATAAGTGCTGATGAGCTAAATAAAATTTGGCTCGAAGAGAGCGCAAAAATGTTCGGAAAAAGCGTCGCGTTAAACGACTACTACAAAATTTGGTGGAGCTACATACCGCACTTTATCCATACGCCGTTTTACTGCTATGCCTACTCGTACGCGCAGCTTTTGGTGCTGGCGATTTTCGGGCTTTATAAAAGCGGCAAATGCGAAAATTTCGTGCAAATTTACACCGAGTTTTTAAGCGCGGGCGGTTCGCGCTCGCCAAAAGAGCTGGTCGGGATGTTCGGCTTTGATATCGAGGACGCGGCGTTTTGGCAGATCGGCATAAACGAGGTTAGAAAGCTAGTGGAGGAGTTTTGCCACGAAGCGTAGCGAGCGCAAATTTGACTAAATTTGAGAACACGGACGGCTACGAATTTGACGCTAAATTTTGTGTTTAATTTAAGGTCAAATTCGGCGCCGCGATAGACGGCAAAATTTAAAAAGGCACAAAAGGAGGCAAAATGCTTGATGAGATTTTAGACGACGATAGATTTGCGGCGATGATGAAGGAGCACGTTTTTGAGTGCGTAGAGTATCTGCTAAAAAACGACCGCTCCTTTTCTGCGATGGCTAACCTTGATCTAGTCAAATTTAGCCCCGAGCTGCCGGAGTATATTAAGAGCACTTTTACGGCGCCCGTTATCGTCTTTACTCTTGCCGGCTACACTTTTAGCAGCGCCAAGCTAACTCCGGACGAGCTAAGCTTTGAGGCGGGTTTCGGTAAGGAAAATTTCGCCAGCGTCGTTAGCTTTCCGCTTGGAGCGATCGTTCAAATTTTAGTAGAAAACAGTCCGATTTTGGTAAATTTTTCCATTTACAAATCTCAAAAAAATCAGCTCGAAAAGTCGATGTCGGCACTAATGTCAAACCCGAATAATAAAGATCTATTTAAAAAGTGAGCAAAATTTTATCCGCCGTTTTGCTCGCGCTATTTTTTATAGGTTTACTTTTATACGCTCTTCCTTCATTCAGGCCGGGCGATATTAGTTTTGCCCAAATAGGCGGCTTTATAGCGCTCACTACGCTTTGCGTATGTATTTTGACGGACGCGGATTTCATCTTAAATTTACCAAATTTACTTAAGCAAAATATTATCCTACTTACAGCGGTTTTGCTAATATCAATATTCTTATTCCTTAATATAAAAAATTGATTTATAATTTTTAAGATAAACAACTTATTTTTAATCAAACTATAAACAAATATTTATTATCATTTCGCATTTAATAGCAAATGAATATCAAAACTAATTGTTAATAAGGACAAGAATGAACCATCTTAAATTTTCTCTTGCCGCTTTGCTTCTTTTGTCAAATTTAAATGCAAAAGAGGCTGAAGTCGAGCTAAAAGAAGTAACGGTTAGCGGCGAAGCAGGCTCCGAGAATGATCCGCTGCAAAAAAAGGTCGGCCAAAACGTAAAAAGCTCCAAAGAACTAACCAAAACGCAGGTCTCGGATAATAGGGACCTCGTTAGGTACGAAACGGGCGTAACGACGGTGGAGGCAGGGCGTTTCGGTCAGAGCGGTTACGCGATAAGAGGCGTGGAAGAAAACCGCGTGGCTATCACGGTAGACGGCCTACATCAGGCTCAGACGCTAAGCTCGCAAGGCTTTAAGGAGCTATTTGAAGGATACGGAAACTTTAACAACACCCGCAACGGCGTGGAATTTGAAACGCTAAAACAAGCCACCATAGCAAAAGGCGCGGACTCCGTTCGTACGGGCTCTGGGTCTCTAGGCGGCTCCGTGATGTTTGAAACAAAAGACGCAAGGGATCTTTTGCTGGATAAGGATTATTTTTACGGCTACAAAGGCGGCTACAATACCGCCGATAATCAAACCATACACTCGCATACCTTAGCCGGTAGGTTTAAGTGGTTTGATATCCTAGCCGTACAAACTAAGCGCAGACATCACGAGACGGAAAACTACGGCTACAAGGACTATGACGATAACGTGCTAGGCAGAACCAGAGAAAAGGCCGACCCATACTATATCAAAAAAACGAGCAGTCTCATTAAGCTAGGCTTCCAGCCTCACGAGGAGCATAGATTTACATTTATGTCAGATACCTACAAAAACCGATCTCAAGGCAAAGACCTATCATACACGCTTACGCTTTCTAGCAACAGGGACGAGATCGTAGATACCGGCCTAAGATACAACGACGATATGATGGATAGGAAAAATCGCGCTTTTGCCTATGAAAATTTTAGCGAAACTCCGTTGTGGGATACGATGAAATTTACATACTCCAACCAAAAAATCAAATCCCGCGCCAGAACTGAGGAACACTGCCAAGCAGGAGAAAACTGCTCCGAAATTTCAAATCCTATCGGACTTCAGGTTAAAAACAACAAGATTGTCGATAAATACGGCGGCGAAGTAACCCTACAAAGAACCCAAGAAGTAGATCCGCAGTACGGCGGACTAACGTGGGTAAACAGACTCGTAGATAGCCGAGGAAACGTCCATGAGCAGAATAAATTTAGCATCAATCAAAACGTAAGCAATACGTGGCTAGATTGCTCTATATTTGACTGCTCCCAGCCAAACATCGACGTGCTAAAATACGACTACGCCACCGATCAATACGTCAAATCAACCGTTCCGCTAGACAGAAGCTATACCGACGCGAGCACGGGCAAGACCTTTAAACAAAGCTCGCAGAGCGGATATCTAATCACTCCATACGGCAAAGGCTACATAAGCCGCGATTGGAAAGAGCGAGATCTAGACACAAACACCAAACAGTTTAACCTAGACTTTAACAAATACGCCAAAACGGGTGACGTAGAGCACGATATCGCATACGGACTAAGCTTTGCCAAAACCGAAAAATCCATGACAAACAAGCAAGGCTACGATACCACAAGCAACCAGTGGTGGGCGCCTAAGACTCTAGGTACGGATTTTACCGGCACGCCGTATACGTGCGAAAACGCGCCGCTAACGCTACTTTACGCGCTTTGCCCTAGAACCGAGCCTCTCACGTCTTTTCTCATCCCGGTTAAAACAAAAGAAGGCGCGCTATATCTAAACGACGATATGCAAGTAAACGACTGGTTGGGGATAAATTTAGGCTACCGCTACGACAAGATAAAATATAAACCAAACTACGTCCCGGGCTCTACGCCTAAAATCCCGGATGATATGGTGCTAGGCCTTTTCGTACCGTATAATCCTAGTCCGGAGCCAAAATGGTGGGACTACACAGATAGAGACGAGTGGAAAATAGCCCACGACGCATGGAAGCAAGAAGCGCCTAATAACGCGCTAGCAAATATAAAATACATCGCTCAAAATAAAAAATTTACCAACAGCTCTTATGCCATCGGAGCCGACATCGATCCGCTAGATTACTTTAGGATACAGCTAAAATACTCCAAAGGCTTTAGAGCGCCGACCACGGACGAACTATATCTAGCGTTTAAGCATCCTGATTTTACCGTCCAGCCAAATCCGGATCTAAAACCTGAAATAGCTAAGACAAAAGAGCTTGCATTGACGCTACACGAAGATAAAAGCTTTATAACAACTAGCTTTTTTGAGACCAAATACGATAACTTTATCGACCTAATATCTCTAGGCACTAAAAGCTACGCCACTGGCGGCGGCGGCAACACCATACCTTTTGCGCTATACGGCAACGTAAACCGCAGCAAAGCAACCGTACGCGGCTTTGAGATAAACTCCATGTTACATTTTGGTCAAATTTCAGACGCGCTAGAGGGCTTTCACGCTAGCTACAAACTAACGCTGCAAAAAGGCAGAGTACAAACGGGTAACGACGGTAAAGTGCCGATGAACGCCATACAGCCGACTACTTCGATCTATGGTCTAGGCTACGCAAGCCCGGCGGATAAATTCGGTGCCGATATCTATGTAACTAACGTCGCATCTAAAAAAGCAAAAGACACCTATAATATGTTCTGGCGTCTAGATACCGACCCGTACGGCAATCCATACAATACAAACAGCCACTCAAAATGGCGAAGCAACGCCTACACGCTAGTAGACGTCGTAACTTACGTGCGCCCGATTAAAAATTTGACGTTTAGACTGGGCGTTTACAACCTAACCAACGAAAAATACATCACTTGGGACGCTGCGCGCTCCATCAGGCCGTTTGGCACCATGAACATGATCGATAGAACCACGGGACTAGGTATCAACCGCTTCTACTCGGCCGGTAGAAATTTCAGGCTAAACTGGGAATTTACGTTTTAAGCCGCATTCTTATTCGGACGGGCTCTTGCCCGTCTCCTTGCTTTTATTCTTAACTTATTTTTCGCTTTTAAAAAATAATAAATTTACAGTCAAATTTGACGGCTTAGTTTTAAATTTTGAAATTATAAAATCGCCAAACCGAGATTGATCTCGGCTTAGCAAGGATTTCGCGTAAATTTTCGCGAGAGTATTTTAAATTTATGCGGCACAACGGCTAAATTTAGTCAAATTTAGCGTCCGCGCTAAAGCGAATTAAAAATTAAAGCTCGTCTTGATCTTTAGAAATTTATGCAGCGCTTCCTCGTTTTCTTTTAGCGCGGCGGCATAAACCGAGCGAGTGAGCTTAAATTTAGAGATGTTTATCTCAAACAGCCTGCCGTTTTTTAGCTCGTTTTCGATCAAAAATCTCGGCAAAAACGCCACGTACGTATCGGCATGGTTTGAAGCCAGCGCGCGGCAGACCATTATCGAACCGTCTAGCGAATACGCCACGTCAAGCGCATGCGCGTCCACGCCGTGCTTATGCAAAATATCGTCGAGGTAAGTCCTAGTTCTATCTTTGATAAATTTAAATTTAACTAACTCCTCGGGCTTCACGCTTTCGGCGATTTTTTTATTTGAAACCAAAATCAGCTCGTAGTCGAATAGTTTTTTAACGAGCAAGCTACTATCAAGCGACTGCTCAAGGATTATGGCGATGTCGCTGCGGCGGTCTTTTAGGTAGTTTATGAGCTCATTTTGCTCTTTTATCCTGATGTCTAGCTCGCTGCCTACGCTTTGCGAGATCTTATCCAGCAGTATCGAGATGACCGCCTCGGCGATGAGCTGCGTGGTGGCGATGACTAGCGGCACCTTGTCCGTTTTTATGCGCGCCAGCTCGTCTTTAAAGCGAAACATCGCGCTTTCAAACTGAGTACAGAGTTTATAAAATTTCTCGCCCTCGTGAGTTAGAACTATGCCGTTTTTCTTACGCATTATTAGCGTAGTTTGCAGCATCTCCTCGAGCTTTTTCATCTGCAAAGTAACTGCGGGCTGCGAGATGCCAAGCGCTCTTGAGGCTTTTGAGAAGCTTCTTTCTTTCACTATCTCCATAAAGGTATAAAATTTACTAAAATCATTGATCATGCCAGGCTCCTTATTATTATATCAGCTTATAAAATCATATTTTTAATATTGTATTGATTTATATCTGAAAACGCTCTTAATCAGACCCAAATTTAAATCAGCGGCGATTTTTAAGCTTATTTTGTTAGAATTTAATCATTTTAATAAATAAAGCAGGAATTTTAATGCCCGATTTACTAGACGAACTAAACGAAAGCCAGCGCGAGGCGGCCTCGCATACGGACGGAGCGATGCTGATTTTAGCCGGAGCCGGCAGCGGTAAAACCAAAACCATCACCACTCGCCTAGCCTATCTCATAAGCGAGCTTGGCATCCCGCCGTCAAACACCCTAACGCTAACCTTCACAAACAAAGCCGCAAGCGAAATGCGAACCCGCGCGCTAAAAATGCTGGGCGACGCAGGTAAAAATTTCACTCCGCTGCTTTGTACTTTTCACAAATTCGGGCTTTTGTTTTTGAAATTTTACATCGACCGCCTAAAGCGCAAAAATAACTTCGTCATCATCGACACGGACGATAAAAAGCGGATTTTAAAGGGCTTTGAGGGCGATATCCCGACCTCGGTGCTAGCTAGCGAGATCTCAAATTTCAAAAACTCGCTTTTAAGCGTAGAGGAGGTGCTAAATCACGGCGGCATGTTTGCAAACGGGCAAAATTTCAAAGACGGCTACCACGCAAAGCTAGCAAACATCTACAAGCTTTACGAGGAGTACTTGGCGGCAAACAACCTCGTGGATTTTGACGACCTACTCTGCCTTAGCTATAAAATTTTAGACGAGGACGAAGCTCTAGCGCGCGAGATCTCGCGCAGGTATGCCTACGTGATGGTGGACGAGTATCAAGACACCAACGACCTTCAGTACAGACTCTTGCGCAAACTCTGCCTAACGCACGAAAATATCGCGGTCGTGGGCGACGACGATCAAAGTATCTACGGCTGGCGTGGCGCGAAAATCGAAAATATATTAAATTTTAAAGATCAGTTTAAAGACGCCAAAGTCATAAGACTAGAGCAAAACTACCGCTCGACGAGTCAAATTTTACGCGCGGCAAACGAGCTCATCGACCATAACAGAAACCGCCTGGGTAAGGAACTAAAAAGCACAAAAGAAGGTGGCGAGGACGTCGCGCTAATGGAATCAGACGACGAAACGATGGAGAGCCTAAAGGTAGCCAAACGTATCAAAAAGCTGCTTGACAGCGGCGCACAGGCTAGCGATATCGCGATCTTGTACCGCATAAACGCCCTCTCCCGCTCGCTCGAAGAAGGCCTAACCAAAGAAAAAATCCCGTATAAAATGGTCGGCGGAGTTAAATTCTACGAGCGCGCCGAGGTCAAAGACGTCATCAGCTACCTAAGGCTGGTCGCAAACGAGAACGACGACTTTTCTCTAAAGCGCGTCATCAACCGCCCAAAACGCGGCCTTGGCAAAGTAAGCCTCGCAAAGATAGAAAAAATCGCCTTCGAGCACAAATTTTCGCTATTTGAAGCGATATCTAGCCTGGACGAAAACGACAAGGATCTAAGCAAAAAGATCGTCTCTAGCCTTGGCGAATTTGCGGCAAATTTAAGAGAGCTAAAAGAGTGCGACTCGCCCTATGAGCTAGTGGATAAACTAGAAGCGAAATTCGGCATCAAAAAATACTACGAGAGCTTGCCCGACGGCTCCGAGCGCGTGGCGAACATCGACGAGTTTTACGCCACGATCAAGGATCAAATCAAGCAAAATCCAAGCTTTTCTATAGAGGAGTTTTTAAACGAGATCGCGCTACAAAGCGAGCAGGATAACATCGGCGGCGAGGCGATCTCGATCATGAGCATCCACGCTAGCAAGGGGCTTGAGTTCGAGCATCTTTTCGTGATCGGGCTTGAGGAGGGATTTTTCCCGCTTCTAGGAGAGGGTAGCGACATCGAGGAGGAGCGACGCCTAGCCTACGTCGCCATCACCCGCGCCAAAAAAACCCTAACGCTAAGCTTTGTAAATTCGCGCTTTTATAAAGGCCAGAGAACGAGGCTGGAAAAGAGCAGATTTTTAAGCGAAGCAGGCGTTTGCAGCGGCAGCCTCATCATCCAGACGCAAACGCAAGCCGCGGGCGAATACAAAAAAGGCGACCTCGTCAAGCACAAAATTTTCGGTATCGGGCGCGTGACGGCGGTAACGAAGATCAAAAAAGAGCTAAAGCTAACGATAAATTTCGGCGGAATCAGCCGCGAGATAATGTCTAGCTTCGTCGAAAAAGCGGTGTGAAAATGGGTAAATTTGAGGCCTTGCAGGCTAAATACCGCGTCAAATTTGATCAAATTTACGCGCTCAATTTTGACGCTCGCGGATCAAATTTAACGCAACCTCCAAAGGTCAAATTTAAATGAACGCGCTTTTTGTCGCAAATAAGCCCGCAGGCATCAGCTCAAATCATTTCCTAAGTAGGCTAAAGCGCAAATACGGCGTCAAAAAGGCGGGCTTTTCGGGCACGCTTGATCCCTTTGCCGGCGGCTGCCTGATCGTGGCTCTGGGCAATCACACGCGGCTTTTTAACTACATAGATAAAACGCCAAAAATCTACGAAGCGACGATGTGGCTAGGAGCTACAAGCGCTAGCCTAGATAACGAAAATATCGAGGAGATCACGATTTGTCCGCAGTTAAATTTAGCGGATGTAAAAGCTGCGCTAAGCGAGCTAAAGGGCGAGATCGCCTACGTGCCGCCCAAATTTAGCGCCAAGCACGTGGGCGGCAAACGCGCCTATGAGCTGGCAAGAGCGGGCGAGGAGTTTGAGCTAAAAAGCCAAACGATGAGCGTTTTTGACGTAAATTTGAGGGCATATATGCATCCGTTTTTGAGCTTTCGCATTAGCGTTAGCGAGGGCTCGTACGTGCGCTCGTACGCTCAAATTTTAGCCGCAAAGCTTGGCGCGAGAGCTACTCTAAGCGCGCTAAAACGCGTGAGCGAAGGTAAATTCGTTTATGAAAACGAGAGGTTTTTAAATCCGCTTGATTATATTTCGCTACCGCAAAACGAATATCTAGGCGATCCCGCAGACGTAATGCTTGGCAAAAAACTGAGCGTAGAAAAGCTAAAATTTGGCGCCGAGGGGCTATATTTAATAAACTTTGATGAATTTTTTAGTATCATTGAAATCAAAGACGAAACCGTAACATATAAACTAAATAAGGTCGAAAAATGCTAATACTCGCAAGAAAAGAAGATGAAAGCATAATGCTGGGAAACGATATCAAAATCACGGTCGTAGGCATCTCAAAAGGCGGCGTGAAAATCGGCATCGACGCGCCTAAAAATATGATGATCCTGCGCTCTGAGCTCGTCGAGGACGTAGCGGCGGAAAACAAACAGGCCCTAAACGGCGCGGGCGAAGCGAGCCTAAAAGAGCTGAGCGATAAAATCGTAAAATAATGAAAAGCTACGCGAAGATAAACTCGTTTTTAAAGATCGTCGGCACTCGCGGCAACTACCACGAGATCGTCTCTCGCTTTGTTTTAAGGCGCGAGATTTACGACGAAATTTTCTTTGAAAAATCAAGCGGCTTCGCGCTTGAGTGCGATAACGAAAATATCGAAAATAATATCGTTTTAAAGGCCAAATTTGAGCTCGAAAAAGCGGGCTTTAAAAACGAGCTGGACGAATTTTTCGCCTCGCATAAAATCGTGATAAAAAAGCAAATCCCTTTAGGCGCGGGTCTAGGCGGAGGCAGCTCAAACGCGGCTACGTTTTTAAAGATGGCGAACGAGGAGTTAAATTTAAAACTAACGCGCAAAAATTTGATGAAAATAGGCGCAAATATCGGAGCGGACGTGGCGTTTTTCGCTAGCGATTTCGAGGCGGCAAACGTTAGCGGTATCGGCGAGATAATAAGCGATTTTGACGACGACGTGCCAGAGGTAGAAATTTTAACGCCCGGCGTCTTTTGCTCGACGCCTGCGGTTTACGGCGAATTTAGGGCAAATTTTATGGATAGCATCGACGTAAATTCGGCGGAAAAAATGCGCGAAATGACGACGGCGCAGCTGCTGGAGCGATACGAAAATCGCAAGCTAAACGATCTTTTTGAGCCGTGTTTTAAAATTTATCCGCAGATGGATAAATTTAAAGATTTTTTCCTCAGTGGCAGCGGCGCTAGCGTGTTTTTCTTAAAATAAAAGGTAAAAAATGGGTAAGGATTTAGCCAAAAATAAAAAGGCTTTGTTTGACTTTAGCATCATCGAGACCTTCGAGGCTGGCATCGTGCTAAAGGGTAGCGAGGTAAAGGCTCTAAGGGCTGGCCGAGCCAATCTAAAAGATAGCTTCGCGCGCGTGATAAAGGGCGAGCTGTTTTTGCTAAACGCGCACATCAGCCACCTAAACACGACGCACTCGGCGTTTCGCCCGGATGAAAGAGCTCCTAGAAAGCTACTGATGCACCGCAAGCAGATAGATAAAATTTTCGGTCAAGTCACGCAAGACGGCCTCACGCTAGTGGTTTTAGCGCTTTATCTAAACGACAAAAACATCGTAAAGGCGCGAGTAGCGCTTGCAAAAGGTAAAAATTTGCACGATAAGCGCGAGACGATAAAACGCAAAGAAGCCGACAAAGAGGCTCGTGCGGCGATGAAAAAATACGTTTAAGGAAAGCAGATGCCATACGTAAATATAAAAATCACAAAAGAAAAAGAGGCCGTAAGCGCCGAGCAAAAGCGCGCGATAATAGCAGGCGTGACGAAACTGCTGGGCGATACGCTAAAGCGCGATGCTAGCAGAACCGTCGTCGTGATAGAGGAAGTTAGCACCGACGACTACGGATTTGGCGGCGAAAGCATAACCGAACTAAGATCAAAACAAGGAAAATAATATGAAAAAAACCGTAAAGGCGATTTTTGCGGCTTTGGCCTGCGCGATATTTCTAGCAGGCTGCGGCGAGGACGAGACGGCAAAAGCTCCCGCAAAGATAGAAGGCTACAAAACGGGCGAGGAGATCGCGCTAAAGAGCGTGTTTGGCAAAGACCTCACGCTAAAACGCGTCGATGGCGGCTTTGTAATCAAGGGCGACGAGGATAAAATTTTGATGTTTGATATATTCGGCACGTTTTGTCCGCCGTGTCAAAAAGAAGCGCCCGATCTCACCAAATTTCAGATCGATCATCTAAACGACTTTACGATAGTCGCTCTCACGCACTTTGAGAACGTCACGAACGAATACGTCGTGGAAAATTTCGCGCAAAAATACAACGCCTTTTACTTTATCTCAAACGATATAAAGACCAACGACAGGCTTTCGGCGCAAATTTTAGAGGATATAAAATACGAGCGGCTTGAGAGCGTGCCGATAAAAATGGTGCTAAAAGGCGGCGTATATCAGGAGCTAACCGACGTAGATAGCGGAAAATTCGGCGTGAAATACTACCTAGGCGGCATCCATCTAGACGCGATGACGAAGGATTTTGAAAGAATAAAAAATGCCCGCTAAAACCGCTACCGAGCGGGAGCGAGACGTCGCGCTAAAGGAAAAACCCGAATTTCCGCGTAAATTTAAGGTTATTTTACTAAACGATGACGTTACGAGTATGGATTTCGTCGTGAGCGTGTTGGTCGAGATTTTTCACCACACAGTCCAAAGCGCGGTAACCGTGATGTTAAAAATCCACAACGAAGGCAGCGGAGTGGCGGGCATCTACAATAAAGAGATCGCCCAAACCAAACAAAACCAAACGCTAAAAGCCGCAGCCGCAGCGGGCTATCCGCTAAAGGCCGTCGTCGAGGAAGAGTAGCCCGTAAAAACGGGCGCGCAAAAGGCGCAAAGAGGAGGAAATAATGTTTGACTCGGATTTAAGCTATCTTTTGGAAAAGGCCGGGCAGTTTGCCTACTCGAATTTTCACGAGTATCTAACCAGCGAGCACGTGCTTTTCGTGCTGGTAAATTTAAACGAAGAGACTAGAGATATCCTAGCAGAGGCCGGACTCACGGACGTCGAGGGACTAAAAAGCGACCTAAAAAACTATCTACTGCAAACCAACGAGCAGGTGCCGCACCACAAACAGCCGCGCATGACGGTGCTTTTGGAGCAAATTTTTAAAGAGCTAAACGCTGAACTAAAAGATAAAAACGTCGGTATCAGGGATTTGCTCTTTAAAATCGCGGCTAAAGGCGACACGTACGGAGCTAAAATTTTAGAATTTTACGACGTCGATCCGCAAAAGATCAAGCAATCAACAAAAGACGACAAGCAGGCTCGCGCCAAAAACTTCCAAAACCTCGCCAAATACTCGTCAAATTTAACCAAACTAGCCGCCGAGGGCAAAATCGATCCGATCATCGGACGAGAAAACGAGCTAGCAAGGCTAATGCAAACCCTAAGCCGCCGCAAGAAAAATAATCCAATCCTA
The DNA here is from genome assembly GCF_052170435.1 of Campylobacter sp. Classification (GTDB taxonomy): domain Bacteria; phylum Campylobacterota; class Campylobacteria; order Campylobacterales; family Campylobacteraceae; genus Campylobacter_A. Next base: position 3,018 of record NZ_JBQNAN010000010.1, on the reverse strand, counting down.
GTGGGCGAAGCGGGCGTGGGCAAAACCGCCGTAGTCGAGGGGCTCGCACTAAAAATCGCAAGCGGCGAAGTACCGCAACGGCTAAAACAGGCGCAAATTTTCGCACTAGACATCGGCGCGATGATAGCTGGCACGAAGTATCGCGGCGACTTTGAAAAACGTCTAAAAGACGTGATGGACGAGGTGGCCGAGCAGGAGGACGCGATAGTTTTTATCGATGAGATCCACACGATCGTGGGCGCGGGAGCCACGAACGGCGGCGGGCTTGATATGTCAAATTTACTAAAACCGGCTCTCGCAAACGGCTCACTACGCTGCATCGGAGCGACGACGTACGCAGAGTATCGCAGCTTTTTTGAAAAAGAAAAAGCCCTCTCGCGCCGATTTGCTAAAATCGACGTCGTAGAGCCTAGCACGGACGAGAGCGTCGAGATCCTAAAAGGGCTTCGCGCCAAATACGAGAGCTTTCACGGCGTCAAATTTAGCGACGAAATTTTAGCTAAAAGCGTGGAGCTAGCCAAAAAATATCTAAACGATAGATTTTTGCCCGATAGTGCCATCGATCTAATCGACGAGGTCGGCGCGGCTCTAGCCCTACAAAACAGAAGCAAAACCGTAAAAATGTCCGATCTAAGCGCGGTTTTAAGCAAGATGGCAAATATCCCGGATACAAATCTAAAATCTGACGCTGCGGCAAATTTGAAAAACCTAGCCCAGAGGTTAAAGTATGAAATTTTCGGCCAAGACGAGGCCGTCGATACGCTAGTGGCGGCAATCAAGCGCTCCTATGCGGGGCTAAAGCAGCCAAACGCGCCAGTCGGCGTGTTTTTATTTACAGGCTCAAGCGGCGTGGGTAAAAGCGAGCTAAGCGCGGCTCTAGCGCGAAATTTGGGCGTGCATTTCGAGCGGTTTGACATGAGCGAATACATGGAAAAACACAGCGTCTCGCGTCTCATCGGCGCGCCTCCGGGATATGTCGGTTTTGAAGAGGGTGGCATACTTACAAACGCCGTTAAAAAGCACCCTTATAGCGTGATTTTGTTTGACGAGATCGAAAAGGCCAGCGACGAGATGATAAACGTCTTTTTGCAAATTTTTGACGGCGCTAGCCTCACCGATAACACGGGCGCAAAGAGCGATTTTCGCAACGCCGTCATCATAATGAGCTCAAATTTGGGCTCAAAAGAGGCTCCGACGCTGGGCTTTAGCAAAGACGAAAGCGATAAAGCAGACTCCGCGGTAAAGGGATTTTTCAGCCCTGAGTTTCGCAACCGAATCGATAAAATCGTGCATTTTAACGACCTTAGCGAGGACGCGCTAAGCCTCATCGCGCAAAAGATAATTAACGAGATAAACGCAAGCCTAGCAGAGAAAAAAGTCGTCCTAAAAGCCTCCGCCGAAGCTAAAAAATACCTCTGGCAAAAGGGCTATAGCAAGGAATTCGGCGCCAGAAATCTAAAACGCCTAGTGCAAGACGAAATTTCGACCAAGCTTAGCGACGAGATACTTTTCGGCGCGCTAAAAAACGGCGGCGTCGCAAACATCACGCTAAAAAACGGCGAGCTGGCGTTTAAATTTGAAACTCTAAAATAACCGGATGCGGGGTCAAATTTGGAAAAAATTTATAACTTCCCAGACCCCGCAAATGCTCCCGCAAACTCCCCTCTAGCCCTCGGCGGCGATTTGAGCGCCGAGGCTCTTTTGCAAGCTTACAACAAAGGCATTTTTCCGTGGTTTTTACCCGGCGAGCCCATATACTGGTGGTCGCCCGATCCGCGCGCAGTGCTAGCTCCAAGCGAAGTGCGCGTACAACAAAGCATAAAATCCGCGCTTAAAAAATTTGAAGTACGGTTTGACTACGACTTTGAAAATTTTCTAAAAATCTGCAAAAGCGAGCGCGAAAAACGCGAACCAACGTGGCTATCGGAAAACATCGTACGCGCCTACCTAAATTTGCACCGTCTAGGTATCTCGCATAGCGTAGAGGTGTATGATGACGGAGAACTAGCAGGCGGACTTTACGGGCAAATTTTCGGTAAAGTCTTTTGCGGCGAAAGTATGATCAGCCTAAAAACAGGCGCGTCAAAGGTTGCTCTCATCGCGCTTTGCCGCGCTTTAGGGCCGTTTAATTTTCTCATCGACTGCCAGGTTATGAACGAACATTTAAAATTTATGGGCGCAAAAGCGATGAGACGAAGCGAGTTTTTAGCCAAATTTAACGAACTAAAAAATCAGCCTAGCGGCTTTGGCGAATTTAAAAATTTACTCTAAATTTGGAACGTCTTTTGCTTATTATCTCGTAAAATTTATATAAAAAAGGCAAGAAAATGTTCGCAGGTATCCAAACCTCAAAATCAAAACCGCTCGTAGAAAGCGCGCTGGCAAGCAGAAATTTACGCCAGCAAATGATTTCTAGCAACATAGCAAACATCGACACGCCTTTTTACAAAGCCCGCGACATCGCGTTTGAAGCGGCTTTATCGCAAACGGCGCAAGAAATCTACGGCAAAGACGAAAATAAAATTTTAAAACTCGCGCAAACGGACGACGCGCACTTTCCTCGCGTGGATTTTCCGGCGTCAAACGGGGCGACAATATTTTTACGAGACGGACACATGGCGCGAAACGACGCAAACACCGTCGATCTAGACGTCGAAACGACCGAGCTTAGCAAAAACGCGATAATGATAACCGCACTCGACCGAGCTATGAGGCAAAGCGGCCAGATATTTAAAAGCGTGATCGACGCTAGCAGTAAAATTTAAGGATAGATTATGAGCAATTATTTAAGCGACTTTGATATTAGCGGATACGGACTAAGCGCCCAGCGTTTTAGAATGAACGTCATTAGCTCCAACATCGCCAACGCAAACACCGTACGAACGACGGAAGGCGGCCCATATAGACGCCGCGAGGTGATATTTAAGGCGGTTGATTTTGATAGTGTACTAAACGACGAAGTGGCAAAAAAACATAACTTGCTCGAATACGAAAATCCGCTAGACGATAAATTCTATA
>NZ_JBQNAN010000009.1:0-79288 GCF_052170435.1 Campylobacter sp. | reverse complement strand
TCATGCCTTCGCCCTCGGCGCGCACGAACGCGGCAAATTCGTCAAACCTCTGGGCGCCTAGCTGTGCCGCTTGCTTTAAAATTTTTATCTCGTCTTCGGTCTTTACTATGCGTGAAATTTGCGAAAAATTCGCCCTCGCCTTAAATCTTATCCCAAGCCCTTTACTCAGCTCTTCCCACTCGCCCGCGCTAAAATCGTACGGGTTATAAGCAAGCTCCTTTACGCCCATTTTTCGCAAAAACAGCCGCGCATCTTTTATCAAATTTCGCTCGACCTCGACCACTTCGGTATCTTTGCAAAGCTCGCGCACCTCGATGCTATAACGCGCATCGGTGAGGAAAAATTTGCGCCCACCGAGGCTCAAAAATACCGCGTTGTCGCAGCTGTATCCGCACTCGTGGTAAACGGCGTTTTCGTCCTTTAGGATAAAATTTTTCAAATTTTGCCCCGTTTTACTCCGCTTTTTCGCCCGCTCTCGCGGCTTTTAGCGCTTTTATCTGCTCGAAAATTTGCAGCATCGCGATCATAGCTAGGTGGTAGCCCACAGGCCCAAAGCCCACGATCTGTCCCGCAGTTACCGGCGCTATGAGGCTTTTTTGGCGAAATTCTTCGCGGCGGTGAATGTTGCTGATATGCACCTCGATGACCGGAAGCCCGACGGCTGCGATAGCGTCGCGGATCGCGATAGACGTGTGCGTGTAGGCGGCTGGGTTTATGATGATGCCGTCAAATTCGCCGAAGCACTCTTGGATTTTATCGACGAGTTCGCCTTCAAAATTGCTCTGAAAAAACTCGATCTCTATATCGTTTTGCTCGGCAAAAAGCTTCATCTGCCCGTGGATATCCTCCATCTTCATCGAGCCGTAGACGTCGGTCTCTCGCGTACCCAGCATGTTGATATTCGGGCCTTGGATGACCATTAGTTTAGATTTTGTTTCCATTTTTAGCCTTTTAAAAGATTTAAATTTAGGCCTGATTATACATTTTTTAAGCTAAATTTTCGCTACAATCACGAAAAATAGGAGCTTAAAAATGATCATCGTTAAACCCAAATTTACAATGCTATGCGACGAAAATTTTACCGTTTTAGAGGATGCGGCGGTCGCTTTTGATGAGCATATCCAGGCGGTTGCAGAGGCCGAGGAACTACGCAAAAGATACGAGGGCGCGCAGTTTTTCGAGTATCCTGACGCCGTTTTGGCGCCTGCTTTCATCAACCCGCACGCGCATCTGGAGTTTAGCGCGAACAAAACCAGCCTCGTTTACGGCGATTTTTTAGAGTGGCTAAGCTCCGTTATCGCCTCTCGCGGCGCGCTCTCGCAGGCGGCAAACGACGCCGTCATCGCCTCTGCGATAAAAACCATGCAGCGTAGCGGCGTGGCGAGCTTCGGAGCGGTGTCGAGCTTTGGCGGGGACCTAGACGCGTGCGCCAACTGCGGCGGACGAGTCGTGTTTTTTAACGAAATTTTAGGCACTAACGAAGCTGCGTTAGAGCAAAATTTGGCAAATTTTACCGCCCGATTTGAAGCGTCGCTAGAGCGCAAAAGTCCGCTTTTTACGCCCACGGTTTCGGTACATTCGCCCTACTCCACGCACCCTGATTTAGCCGCTGCGGCACTAAATTTAGCCCGCGAGCGTGGGCTGGTCGTATCAACGCATTTTATGGAGAGCGAGCATGAAAAAAACTGGCTAGAAGGCGGCTCGGGCGGCTTTAAAGAGTGGCTGGGCAAATTTAACCCCGCCGCGCGTCCGCTTTATACGCCAAGCTCGTTTGTAGCGATGTTTGCAGGCATTCGCACGCTCTTTACGCACTGCGTTTGGACGGATGATTTTTCTGGCTTTGACCCGGAGCTTCACAGCCTCACGCACTGCGCGGTTTCAAACAGGCTGCTTAGCAAACGCACGCTAAATTTGCGCGCCGCTCTGGACGCGGGAGCAAATATAAACATCGGCACGGACGGACTTAGCTCAAATATGAGCCTAAATTTCCTTGACGAACTGCGGGCAAATTTACTCATTCACGCGGATTTTGATCCGCTTAAACTTGCTAAAATTTTGCTTCTAGCATCGACAAGAAACGCCGCAAAGGCACTAAATTTGGACGCAGGCGAGATAAAAACGGGCAGGCTAGCCGACCTCGCGCTCTACGGCGGTTTTGCAGACGCCGACGCGGCACAGCTACCGCTCATGCTCATTTTGCACGCCAAAGGCTGCGAACGGCTATTTGTCGGCGGCGCGGAGATAAATTTAGAGTAAAATTTGAAGCCGAATTTTACGGTTTAGACCCCGGCGCGACAAAAACAAAAATGCCAAATTTAAACTCAAATTTGACGCCCGCCCCAAATCCGGCCCGCTAGTTAAATTTATAAATTTAAATGGTAAAATGCGCCCCGATTTTAAATGAATTAAAGGGAAAAAATGGGATTTTTAAGGTTTATTTTCGCGCCGATCGCGGCGATTTTTAGGTTCATAAACACCTATTTTAAGGCGATGCTGTTTTTACTCATCGTATTTTTGATATTTTTTAGCGGCAAAGGCGAGAGCGTAAATCCGCCCAACCTAACCCAGATCAACCTATCGGGCGCGATCATGGACGCAGGCGAAGCGCTAGAAAAGATCGAGGCCGCACGCAAGGACGGCAACATCAAGGGCGTACTGCTTTATATCGATAGCCCGGGCGGCGCGCTGGCGCCTAGCGTCGAGCTGCACACGGCGGTCAAAAATCTACGCGCCGCAAAGCCCGTGGTCGCGTATGCGGGCGGGTCGATGACGAGCGGGAGCTACTATGCGGGTGCGGGCGCGGACAGGATTTTGGCAAATCCTGGCGCGTTTATCGGCTCGATCGGCGTGATCATGCAAGGCGCCGACGCTAGCGAGCTAGCGGCTAAAATCGGCGTCTCGCAGCAAGTAGTAAAAGCTGGCGAATATAAAGAGGCGGGGACCTTTGTGCGCCAGTGGAGCAAAATCGAGCGCGAGCAGCTACAAGAGCTCGTAAACGCTAGCTACGAGATGTTCGTAAGCGACGTGGCAGCCGATAGAAATCTAGACGCAAACAAAAGCAAAGAGTGGGCCAACGCGCGGGTGTTTCTCGCTAGCGACGCCGCAAAACTCGGGCTCATCGACGAGGTGAGCGATTATTATTCGGCGCGCGCTGAGCTAGAAAAACTAAGCGGCGTGGCCGAGCCCGTCTGGGAAAAGCCGTCCGTCTACGAAAAAGCGATGCAAAAATTTATAAATCAAGGCACTAACTCGCTAATCTCGGCATTTTTTGAAGCTAAGGCGAGGTAAATTTAAAAACGGCTAGATTTTATCGTCTTAAAATCTAGCCTTTCACGACCGCAAAACTCGGCTCTAGTCGGCACGGATAAAAAAGTTTTTAAAACGAACGTCAATTCGGAAATTTAGTCCTTATTTTTGCCTCGTAAGGCAAGATTTACGCGAAATTTTGATACTAAATTTGTAGCGGCAAAAGAGTCGCTAATGTATTGATTTTGTCGCTACAAATTTGCTCAAATTTAGAGCAATTACAAAAACTCGTCAAAACCAAAAATAAGCGTGACGACAAAATCAACTTCAAGCGATTCTCAAGTAAATTTGCGAAAGAGAGCCAAAATCTCAGGCCGCAACCAGCTCAAACTAAAAACATCAAACCTCACGCCAAGCGCCGCCGTCAAATTTAAACCTCCTCAAGCCCCATCAAAAGCCTGATAGCAAGGTTTGCCTCGTGATTTGCGCAGATCGCCACGCGCGCAGCCATGAGCCCCTGCCCTACGCCCGCAGCGTTTTGCAGATCGCCGCACAGATAGACGTTTCGCGCGAATTTGACCGTTTTTATGAGATTTGAGCTAAAGTGCCCCGCCATGCCCGACGCGCTGACGATCTTTTTGTCCCGTAGACTCGCGCCCGCCTCGTTTACCATCATCGCCTTGCCCGCGACGTTGTCAAATGCCTCGCAGATGACGCTGCACGGCGCAAAAATCTCGGCTACGTTGCTCGCGTCTAGCGTCACATCGTGCGTCACGACCTCGACGAATGGATTTACCTCGGCGATGATCTCTTTTAGCGCGTCCGTCTTTTTCATGCCGATGTGGCGGACGAAGTACTGCTGACGGTTTAGGTTGCTAGGCTCCACGACGTCAAAGTCGGCTAGCACGAGCTTGGCGACTCCCGTGCGTGCTAGGCTTAGCGCGATATTTGAGCCAAGACCGCCAAGTCCCGCCACGCCCACGCAGCCGCTAGCTAGAGCCGCGTTTAGCTCGGGACTGTTTCTGGATGCGATCATGGCTTTTAACACTTCTCGCCCCGGCATCGCGCCGCGCCTGATAAATACTACGTTTGAGCCGTCTTTTAGCTCTAAATTTTCCTTCGTCGCAAAGCCGTCTAGGATAAAGATATCAGGCTCGCTCGCGTTAAATTCGGCTAGAAATTTATACATCTCGCCGTTTTTATCGCCCAGAGCCTCGTTTTTTAGCTCATCCATCGTGTTTGCCGCAACTTTAAATTTCGCTCCGTTTAGTGTTATATCTTTCATTTTTCTCCTTTAAATTTACAAAATCATAGCGCAAATTTATAAAATGCTTCGTTAAAGAGGCGTCATAAACTGCGTTCTTCAGGAAAATTCGATGGCTTTAGATCTTGCTTGACGTGCAAAGGCTTCAAATTTTGCCAAAACCTCACCTGGCACGGATTTGTAAATGCGAGCTAAATTTTATAAAATGTTAGCATTGGTAAAAAGCTTCATGAATTTTTAGACAAAAACGACAATACACTTACCAATTTCTCAATAATCAAATTCTTGCAAATTTAATTTAGGTTGTTAATCTTTTAAAACCTTAAAAACTATCTTTTCGTTATCTGCCAATATAATCTCGATTAGTAAATTTTTAAACCTTATCTGCTTTTGTTTTATGTTATATGTTAGATTTTGAAAAAAAGCAGGTCTGGCCAAATCGTCCGGCGTATATTCTCTGTATACCATAGTTAAATTATCAGCTGTACATCCTGTATAAATCAATTCATATCTCATTCCATCTTTAATTTTGGTCTCTTTTCTATAAACATTTTTTTGAAATTTTATCTCTTTTGGTTCATACGAAATATTTTTATCTATTATATACACTGGATCAGTTACATTGAGTGACCTGGAAAATTTTAATAAACCAGCTACATTGTTTTTGTCATCCAATAGTAGCTGATAGTAACTCTTTAAGGCATAATTATTTACCACTAAATATTTTTTATTATTTATAGAATAGCTGCCTTGTACAAGAAATATATCGTCCTGAACAAAAGAAGCATTTACTGGATCTAATATATTAAAATTTTGAGTCGGCTTAAAGATATCAAACGTTTCTACCATATTTAAAATATCCTTTGAATTTATAAAACTTTCACCCACATAAGATGTTTGAGTATCATTTATTTTATAATTTTTAATAGTAGCTTGTTCCTCGAAATTTTTACTATTATTGCTAATATAAAAAATTCTAGCTTCGTTTATATTTGGCTCTTGATTTTTTACAGCAACCTTTTCGCCCAAACATCCAGATAAAAACACCAACGTTATTGCTAAATATAAAATAAAATATTTTTTTATCATTTTATCTCCAATCTAAATATTTTATTAAATTATACCAGAAACAGCTAATCCCATATTAAAAAAACAGATATTTATTGTTTTGCAAATACTAGGTTTTATACCATCCGTAAACGTCGCCGTCAAGCTCGCCGTGAAATAGCGGTTTGAGTTTTAAATTTAGCCTCACCGCGGGCGCATCCAAAAGCTCGCTCGAGCGGTAGAGTAGCAGCCATTTTACGCGTTCATCTAGGGCTTTTAGCGCGTTTTCGCCGCCCTCAAACATCGTTAAGCGCGGCGCAAAAGCTTCGTTTATATCGCTTGACACTCGCACGCTCCTACCCGTCACGCCAAAAAGCGGTATAGACGCGTCAAACTCGCGCTCGCGCGAGTAGATCATCACGTTTGGGTTTTTGCGGCCCTCTATCAGCCTGGTATCGAGCCTCGGGCGGTCGGCGCGGACGGTGGTGCCTCCGATAACCAGCAGCTCAGCCACGCTACGCAGGCGGTGAGAATGGGTGCGGCTGGCTAGATTTGAGATGATTTTGCTCTGCGCAGTGCCGACTGCGACGCCATTTGCGCTAAGAGCGAGCTTGAAAAAGCTAAAATTCCCGCCCTGCCACGATAAAAACGGCTCAACCAGATCGTCCGCTTCGCGCCGTAGTACGTCAAATTTGACCGCTACGCCGCCGCTTTGCAAGATATGCGCGCCGCCGCTAGCTACGGCGTTTTCGTCTCCTCTAGCGATTACGACTTCGGCAAATTTTAGCCGACTCAAAAGCTCGGCGCAGGGCGGAGTTTTGCCGCGGTGAGCGCAGGGCTCGAGCGTCACGTAGGCCTTGGCGCCTTTTAGCAGATCGCCGTGATTTTGCAGGATGTATTCATACGTGAAATTTGGCTCTAAGTCCGCATTTTCAAGCTCTGCAGCGCTTTCAAATTTTACGCCCAAAGCCGCATGATACTCGCGTAAAAAATCGCTCAAAAACGCCTCGCTTTTTTCGCAGAGCGCTAAAAGTGCCGCGCTTGGCTCGGCGTGTAGAAAGCCCGCCTTTTTATGCGCGGCGACCGAAAGCAGCCTACCGCCTGCGTCTAAAACCGCGCAACCGACGGCGGGATTTGGGTAGGTTAAAATTTGAAAATCCCAAGCCTTTTTTATGGCTAAAGACATGTAAAATTCGTCGTTTATCATCGCTTCCGCCTAGTTAAATTGGGGTATTATACTAAAATTTGCGCGGCTATTTTTTAAATTTGATGCCTCTATTTTATTTGCTTACTTGCCCAAACCCGCACCTTTACGAAGTCAAATTTGTCTGGTTTGTATTATTAACGCTGCACGGATAAGAGCTTTATAAATATAAATTTGAGACTTGATATTTTAAGTAAGGGTAAAGCGGTGCGGGTTTTGCCGATAAATTTAAATGTAAAGTAGTCGCACCGAAGCAAATTTATTAAACTCGCTTCGGCGCGCAAACCGCCTCGCTCTGGCCGCAAATTTAGCGGCGAGAGAGGTAGTTGGTATCGTAGTTGTTGTTGATGAAGTCTTGGTTCTCCATCATCGCGATGTGAAAATCGCGCGTGGTCTTGATGCCGCCGATGATGAGTTGCTCGAGAGTAACCTTCATCTTGTGGATGGCTCTGTTTCTATCGGTGTCCCAGACGATGAGCTTGCCGATCATGCTGTCGTAGTACGGCGGGATCGAGTAGTCCTGATAGATGTGGCTGTCCATGCGCACGTTTCGGCCGCCGGGGCAGACGTATTTTGTTATCTTGCCTGGGCTTGGCGTAAACGTATTTGGATCCTCGGCCGTGATGCGACACTCGATAGCGTGGCCTTTTAGCGTGATGCTTTCTTGCGGCGGTAGCGCCTCGCCCTGGGCTACTTTTATCATCAGCTCGATGATGTCTAGGCCGCTTACCATCTCGCTCACGCAGTGCTCGACTTGCAGGCGCGTATTCATCTCGATAAAGTAGAAATTTAGATCCTTATCGACCAAAAACTCAAACGTTCCAGCACCCTCGTAGTCGATCGCTTTTGCTGCGCGGATCGCCGTTTCGTGTAGTCTGGCGCGCGTGTCGTCGTCTAGCAGGATCGCAGGGCTCTCTTCGATCAGCTTTTGGTGGCGGCGCTGCATAGAGCAGTCGCGCTCGCCGATGTGCAGGACGTTGCCGTGGCTGTCGCCGATGACCTGAACCTCGATGTGGCGCGGGTTTAGGATGTATTTTTCCATATACATCGTTCCGTCGCCAAACGCGCTCATCGCTTCGCTCTCGGCCGACCAAAACGCCTTTTCGATGTCCTCTTCGCGCTCGACCACGCGCATACCGCGTCCGCCGCCGCCGGCTGCGGCTTTTAGGATGACCGGATAGCCGATTTTTTTAGCTAGTTCTTTAGCCGCCTTCGTATCGGCTACGGCGCCGTCAGAGCCCGGGATTACCGGTACGCCAGCGCGTTGCATCATCTGCTTTGCCTTGCTTTTATCGCTCATTAGCGCCATCGCGGCTACGCTAGGGCCGATAAATTTTAGCTTGTGATGCGAGCAAATTTCGACGAAATTTTGATTTTCGCTGAGAAATCCGTAGCCCGGAAATATCGCGTCGGCTTCGCTGATCTCGGCCGCGCTGATTATGGCCGGGATATTTAGGTAGCTGTCGCTTGAGCGCTCCTTGCCGATGCAGATCGCCACGTCGGCGTATTTGACGTAGAGCGCGTCTTTATCGGCCGTGGAGTAGACCACGACAGCTTCTTTGCCCATTTCCTTTATCGTTCGCAAGGCTCGCAGCGCGATTTCGCCGCGATTTGCGATTAAAATTCTTTTTATTTCCATCAAATTTTCTCCACGCCAAATAGCGGCAAGCCAAACTCGACCGGCTGACCGTCTGATACGAGCAGCTCGGTGATCTGGCAGTCAAATTCGGCCTCGATCTCGTTCATTATCTTCATCGCTTCTATGATACCCACGACGTCGCCTTTTCTCACGCGCTGGCCTACTTTAACAAACGGCGCCGCGCCAGGACTCGGAGCAGCGTAGAAAGTGCCGACCATAGGCGATTTTATGCTGTCTTTTGGAGAATTAGCAGGAGCTTTGACCTCTGAGCTTACCACAACGTTTACCGGAGTCGGAGTCGGGGCGGGAGCTTGGACGACGGGCTTTGGCAGCTCGCAGCAGTCGGCGAATTTTTCAAGCTCGACCTCAAAATCCCCGCTTTTTACTTTTATGCGGTTCATATCCATCTCGTTAAAAAACTCGATCAGCTCTTTTATGTCTTCTTTTTTCATAGAAATTTCTCCTAAATAGTTAAAGTTCAAAACTTCTTATTGTAGCAAAAAAATAATGAATTTACGCTCGTAAAGGCGTATTTTGTTTTTACGCTCGGGGTAAATTCGGGACATTCGCCGCTTTAAACGTTTAAAATGGCAAATTTACGACGCTAGTCTATTTTTTAGTTCGCTCGAGAAAATTTATAAATCCGAAAAGCACCAAGCTAAGCACGACCAAAATCACGCTCAAAATGAGCGCGCGGCCGTTTTCGCCGTCGTAAACCGCATTATAGATCGCTAGCGAAACGGTGTCGGTTTTGCCCACGATGTTTCCGCCTAGCATCAACGTGATACCGACCTCGCCAAGGCCGCGAGCAAGAGCCAAAACAAGCGCCGAAACAACGCTTTTAAAGACGTTTGGGATGAGGATAAAAACGGCGATCTCAAAGCGATTTTTGCCTAGGCTTTGACCCGCTTCGATTAGGCTTTTGGGCAAGCTTTCAAGCGCGCTTTGAACGGGCTTTACAAACAGCGGCAAGCCAGCCAAAAACGAAGCGATAACGAGGGCTGAAAAGCTAAAAACGATCTGCAAATTTAACGCCTTGCCGATCACGCCGTTTCGCCCCAAGACGTAAAGTAGTAAAAATCCCGTAGCAATCGGCGGAAAAATGAGCGGAAACATCACGGCCGCTTCCAAAACGGCCTTAAATCTGCCGCGGTAAAACGCCAAAAAATAAGCCGCGCCAAGCCCCAAAAATAAGAGTAGCGCAAAGGTTACGGCAAGCGTTTTGGCGCTTAAAAGCAGCGGATGGACGAGCCAGGTAAGTTCCTGCAAATTTTTCCTTTTTTGAGTTAAAATTCGCTTTTTGCTCAAGCAAAATCTAGCGAGTAAATTTTAGCGTTTTTGTTAAATTTGACGTCAAATTTGAGCGGTAAAAATCGTCAAATTTCGCTCCCGTAAAGCAGAAATTTGACGGTAAATTTAACCGAGCCAAAAGCCCTCGATTTAAATTATTTTAGCCCGAATTTAGCGAAAATTTCCTTCGAGCGAGGAGTTTTTATCTCGTCTATAAATTTAGCGCACGCCTCGTTACCTTCGCATGCGGGAAGCTTTGCTACAGAGATGAAAACGGGGCTATAAAGCGCCTCGTCTATATAGATCACGCTGCCAAACTCACCCTCTCTAGCCACGGCCTCGGTCGAGTTGATAAAGCCCGCGTCCACTTCGCCGTTCGTGACGTAGGCGACTACTTGCGGTACGCCTGCAACGGGTAGCATTTTAGGCGCTAGATCGGCCTCTAACCCCGAGTTTTTCAAAAACTCCGTCGTCCTCACGCCGTAGATCGCTTTTTTGGCATCGGGCATCGCAATTTTGGCGAGATTTTTTAGCTCAGATACGTCTTTTATCTGCTTGCCTTTTGGCGTGACTAGCACCAAAGCGCCCTTGCCGATGCGCTCATAAGCCTTTATATCAAGGTCCGTTTTCTTTAAAAACGCCTCGTCGCCCACGATCGCAGCCATCTTGCCCTCCTTTGCCTGGATGGTTATCTGGCCCAAATTTGCAAACGCGCCCTCGATCTGCACGCCGTCTTTTTTGAGATTTTCTATCACTTCAGCGACCGGTTTTTTGTATCCGCCGCCAGCTCCCACAAGCAAATTCTCGCCGCCAAAGGCGACCGCAGCCGCGATAGAAATAAGTAGTAATTTTTTCATAAAATTCTCCTTTGTAATAAAATTTAGTAATTTTATGAAATATATCATTATACATTGATAAATTTTGCTGTTTTCGGAGTTTTTTTAAAAAAGTATAAATAAAAATATTTTATATCGACTCTAGTCCGTTTTTAGTTAGACGGTACATCGCACTCGCTACGTCGCTTATAAATTCCTTGTCGTGAGAGACGATTATCTGCGTAACGTCGAGGGATTTTAAGATAGCGGCTATCCTTGCTTGCATCTGCGCATCAAGCGCGGTCGTAGGCTCGTCAAGTAGTAAAATTTTAGGCTTAGCCACCAGCATCCCCGCTAGCGCGACGAGCTTTTTCTCGCCTCCGGAGAGATTAAACACTATCTCGTCTTTTAGATGCCAAATTTCAAGCTCGCGTAAAATTTCCTCTGCTTTTGCACTTGCGCCATCCTTGTCCTCGCCGCGGCTAAGTAGCGAAAACATCACGTCGTCGCGTACGCTAGGGCAGATGAAGCAATCATTGCTTTCTTGAAAAAGATAGCCCACGTCGCGGCGAAACGGCTTATACTCCTCGAGATTTGAAATTTTATGATGAAAAAGCTCTATATAGCCCAAAGAGGGCGCTTTAAGCCCCGCCATTATCTCGAGCAAGGTGCTTTTACCGCAGCCGTTTGGGCCTATGAGAGCGATTTTATCTTTGTGCGTCGCGTTTAAATTTAGATTTTCAAAAAGCGTTCTTTCGCCTATTTTGGCGCAGACGTTTTTTAGGCTTATCGTGCAGCTCATATCAGGACTCCTAAACTAAAAATATAACAACACGCCGTCAAAGCGATTATAACGGCGTCTTTTGCGCCTATTTTGAGGCCTTTAGCTCCGTAAAGTTTGCCGTCAAAGCCCCTGCAAACAAAGGTTTTTTCAAGAACGCTAGCCTTATAAAACGCTTCCAAAAAAAGCATGGCGACTAAATTTGCGTAAATTTTATAGGTAAAAAGCGAGGTTTTAGGCTCAAATCCGCGAACTTTTAGAGTCTTTTTTAGCCTTAAAAATATCGTTTTAAGATCGGCCGTAAATTTAGCGCTAAAATAAAAAATCGCCGTTAGCTTATCGCCTAAATTTAGCGACGAAACGGCAAGCGCGATACTGAAATAATCGCTCCTATAAAAGGCCAGCCGCCCAAAAAGTATGATCAAATTCGACCTTATAAATATCAGCTTTGCAAGTGCGTATTCTCCGTAAAGAACGAGGCTTAAGACGACTAAGATTATAAAAATATTTAGTTTTAAAACGGATTTTAAAATTTCAAAAAGATTTTTAAAATTTAAAATCGCTAAAAAGACCACGGGAGCGATAAAAATAGCGTCCGTAGCGCTTGAAAGCGAGACTCTAAAGCTAAAAAAAGTAAAGCAAACTAGCAAAACGGATAGGTTCATTTGCCTCTTTTTACTAGATAAATTCCGCCGAAAAACAGCCCGATCCCGGCAAACGCAAGGATAAATTTAAGCGCGTATGCCCAAAAGTCCTCCTCGCTCTCGTCAAATTTGACCTTTGAGTCATCGCCTGGCGCGTTACTTTCGGCGCTTTTTGGCTCTTCTTTGTGTACGGTAAATTTTATCCTTTTTTCGTGCGCCAGTCCGCCGTCGATCAGGATTTCAAATTCATCGGCGGGGATTTTAACCCTAGCAAAGCCATTTTCGTCGGTTTGCGCGACTCCGATCCGGGCGCCGTCTTTTATGAAAGATACAGGGCAATTTTTACAAGGGGAATTTCCGTAAAAGTAGCTTTTTATCTCGACGAATTCGCCCTCTTGCTTTGCAAAGCCTTTTAGCGAGTGCGCGTTTAGGATGCTTGCAAAAAACATGATCAAAAGTATTTTTAGCAAATCAAAAGATCCTTTTTAACCCTGTAAATAAAAGAAAGCGCAAAAAGCGAGATGATCCCCTCAAGCACCATGAGGACTAAATTTGAAGTAAAAACGAGCGCGGCTATGGGGGCGAATTCTTTACCGTTTAAAACGAGCGTCAAGGATAGCAAAGCCGAGGAGCAAAGTATAGGCAAAAACCCGACTAGAAACCAGAAAAATGACCTGTATCGCTTAAAAGACATCTTTAAAAGATAGGGGCTAAGAAGCGCTGGGGAGGCGATGATCAGCAAATTTACGCCAAGGGCGCTCAGGCCGCCGTAACCGAAAAGCAAGGCCTGAAAAAACAGCGCGATAAAAATAGCCAAAACCGCATTTGCGCCCAAAAACGCCCCCGCAAGGCCGCTTAGTACGAGATGTATCGACGTAACGCCGATAGGCATATGGATAAAAGACGCAGTAAAAAACATCGCGCTGACGGCCGCTACTTTGGGTATCTCGCCGGTTTTTAGCTTGTAAAGCAAACTAGACACCCAAACTACGCAAAGAGCCGAGCAAGGCACGATGATCTCGGGTTTTAAAACGCCTTCGCTAATGTGCATTTATTTATACTCTTTGGTTTGCACCCAGATGACGGCTCCAAGCTCCACGGGATACTCTTTGCCCTCGTGTTTTATCTTTTGATCGTCCTCTATCAGCGCGGCAAATCCCCACCAGCCCTCAAGCGGCATCGCAAAGCTAAATTCGCCCTGCTCGTTCGTGTTTACGACCTGAGTTACGTGCGCGTCGGACGGAGCTTTTAGCCCTTTGGTGTTATAGT
Organism: Campylobacter sp.; assembly: GCF_052170435.1. Taxonomy (GTDB): domain Bacteria; phylum Campylobacterota; class Campylobacteria; order Campylobacterales; family Campylobacteraceae; genus Campylobacter_A. Next base: position 66,089 of record NZ_JBQNAN010000009.1, on the reverse strand, counting down.
ACTCTACCTCGACGGTTACGTTTTTAGCGGGTTTTCCTTTATAATAAACCACGCCTGAAAATAAATTTCCCTTATAAAGCCCGTACGGACGCGTTAGCGGCACTATCTCGGCTTTTAGCCCGGTCGGTTTATCCCAGCCTTCGCCGTAGCCGTAGGCATCGACGACGGTTTTTGTTATATGCCTTATAAATTTATCCTCCGCAGGCTCGAAATAGGGCTTTGGATCCATATAAAACTGATAAATGCCAGGCTCCTTTACGTCGTAGCTAGCCGTAAAGTAGCTAAATTTATCCTCTTTAAGCTCTTTTAGGTCTTTTATAGCCTCTTTTTTACCGTTTATAAAAACGCCCGCCTCGTTTGGAAGGGCCAGGTTCATCATATCGCCCTCAAAAGGATGGCTAAATTTGTAAGTAATCTGCAAATTCGCCTCTTTTTCGTCGTCTACGGTCGAATTTGACGGTACGACCATACCAAAATGCGCATAAGCGCTAACGCCTAAAAGCATAAGCGCCAAAGACTTGATTTTCATTTTTGCTCCTTTTGAAGGTATTTGGTAAATGAAATTGTACCCCCGTAAAGCTTATTATTTATTAAATTTTCTTGATAAATCATATTTAAAGTATAAGAAAAATATTTTGGTATTATTTATATCCGCATAAAATAATAAACCGAGTTTTTCAAATTTAAATTTAGCAAATATCGGGAATGCATGCTCAAATTTTAGGTAAATTTAAATTATGTTATAATCGCGTAAATTTAAAATAAAGGTAAAAAATGGGGCTGAAATCTGACGCCTGGATACGCAAAATGTCGCACGAAAAGGCGATGATAGTGCCGTTTGCCGAGGAACAAGTCGGACGCGGCGTGGTTAGCTACGGAGTGTCTAGCTACGGCTACGATATCCGCGTGGGCGACGAGTTTAAAATCTTTACGAATATCGGCGGCACCGTGGTCGATCCAAAAAATTTCGACGAAAAAAACGTGGTGGACTTTAAAGGGGGCGTCTGCATCGTCCCGCCAAATTCATTCGCTCTAGCCCGCACGATCGAGTATTTTAACATGCCAGATAACGTGCTAGCCATCTGCCTAGGCAAAAGCACCTACGCTCGCTGCGGGATCATCGTAAACGTCACGCCTTTTGAACCGGGATTTAAGGGGCACATCACGATCGAGATATCAAATACTACGCCGCTACCGGCTAAAATTTACGCGAACGAAGGTATCGCGCAGGTACTGTTTATCGAGGGCGACGAGCCGTGCGAAGTGACGTATGCGGACAAAAAAGGAAAATATCAGGCGCAAGAAGGCATAACCCTGCCTAGGATTTTGAAGTAGCTTAGAGGCTTGTCTTTTTTGCTTATACTTCGCTGGATTACAAATTTTAAGCCGGACAACCTTTATCCGCTTAAAATTTAATCCGCCTCGCCTCCTCGTAGCAAAGTCTCGTTACGAGCGCAAAGCGCGAAGTAAAAGCAAAAAATACCGCACCTAAACAAATTTAACGAGCTAAATTTTGAATCAAATTTAAGGCACGGTTTTTGCTCTGGCTGAATAAAATTTAAATAAACGGCGAACCGTTTTAGTCGGGCTAGACAAATTTAAAATTTGCGAAGAAGCGTATGCAAAATACGCAGCTGAACGATTTAAATTTACCTCGTACGGCGAAAAAACAAACCGCGAAAGGCAAAAATAAATGTTTAACGGAAAATCCATCCTCATCACCGGCGGCACCGGCTCGTTCGGCAAAAAATACACCGAAATTTTACTCTCCAAATTTAAACCCAAAAGGCTAGTCATCTACTCTCGCGACGAGCTCAAGCAGTACGAGATGGCGCAGGTTTTCAAAGACCCCGCGATGCGATTTTTCATCGGCGACGTACGCGACGAAAAACGCCTGATGACCGCGATGAACGGCATCGACTACGTCATCCACGCAGCAGCCATGAAGCACGTGCCAATCGCCGAATACAACCCGATGGAGTGCATCAAAACCAACGTCAACGGCGCGCAAAACGTCATCGACGCGGCGCTTGAGTGCGGCGTGAGCAAGGTCATCGCGCTCTCGACCGACAAGGCGTGCAACCCGGTAAATTTATACGGCGCGACCAAGCTTGCCAGCGATAAGTTATTCGTCGCGGCAAACAACATCGCGGGTAGTAAAAAAACTCGTTTTAGCGTCGTTCGCTACGGCAACGTCGTGGGTTCGCGCGGCTCGGTCGTGCCGCTGTTTAAAAAGCTAATCGCGGAAGGCGCAAAGGAGCTGCCGATCACGCACGCGGATATGACGCGGTTTTGGATCACGCTAGAACAGGGCGTAAATTTCGTACTTAAAAACTTCGAGCGTATGAAAGGCGGCGAAATTTTCATCCCGAAAATCCCGTCGATGACGATGATAGAGCTTGCTCGCTCCATGGCGCCGCAACTTGGCGTAAAAATAATCGGCATCCGCCCCGGCGAAAAGATGCACGAGGTCATGGTCGGCAAGGACGACGCGCACCTAACCTACGAGTTTGACGACCACTACGTGATCAGCCCGTCGATCAAATTTACGAGCAAGGACGACGACTTTAGCATAAACGCGCTGGGCGAAAAAGGGCATCTCGTGGAGGAAAATTTCGAGTACAGCTCGGATAAAAATAAAATTTGGCTCGGTAAAGACGGACTTTTAGAGATGATCGAGGCGAGTAAATAATTTGGCCGAAATTTATAAAATTTGAGCCGAAATCTAAAATTTTAGAAAAACGAGGCGAAGTATTTTTGTTTTTACTTCGCGCTTTGCGCTCGTAACGAGACTTCGCTACGAGGAGACGAGGCGGAAATGAGCCGAGCGAGGGCGCATACATATAGTATGTAACCGAGCTTCGGTGAAATTTTTAACGAAGTATAAACCAAAAAGACAAGCCGTAAAAAGACAAGCCGAAAAAGGATAAAAATGATACCTTACAGCAGACAACAAATCACCGACTCCGACATCGCCGCCGTCGTGAGCGCTCTAAAAGACGACATCCTAACGGGCGGCGACAAGGTCGGAGAATTTGAAGAAGCGATCGCAAAATACGTCGGCGTAAAGCACGTCGTAGCGATGAACTCGGCGACGTCGGCACTTCACGTCGCGTATCTAGCACTAGGCGTGAGAGAAGGCGACGAGGTCGTAACGACGCCCATCACGTTTGCGGCGACGGCAAATACGGCGCTAATGGCTGGAGCGGAGGTTAAATTTGCGCCCGTTAAATTTGACGGAAATATCGACGAAAACGCGCTAGCAAGCCTCATCACACCCAAAACCAAAGTCATAACGGCGGTTGATTTCGGCGGCAATCCCGTAAATTTGGGCGCCATCCTAAAACTAGCCAAAGAGCGTGGCATAAAGGTGCTTGACGATGCGTCGCACGCGCTAGGCAGCTCGCAAGGCGGCGTAAAAGTCGGCGCAAAAGCAGACGTTAGCATTTTTAGCTTTCACCCCGTTAAGCCGCTAACGACGTTTGAGGGCGGCGCGTTAGCTACTAACGACGACGAGATCGCGCGCCTAGCACGCCTCTACCGCTCTCACGGCATAGCTAAAAAACGTCTCTGGGACAGCGATATGAGCGTGCTTGGCTATAACTACCGCCTACCCGACGTCGCCTGCGCGCTAGGGCTAAATCAGCTAAAAAGACTAGATGAAACGATCGCGGCACGCGAGAAAATCGCCAAATTTTACGACGAAAAATTTGAGAAAAACCCGTATTTTAGTACCATGAAGCTGCCCGACGGCGTCGTTAGCTCGCGCCACCTCTACCCTGTCTTGCTCTTTCGCCAGTTTTGGTGCGCCAAAGAGGACATCTTCGCCGCCCTACACGCGCGCGGCATCGGCGTGCAGGTGCACTACAAGCCGACTTATAAATTTAGCTTTTACCGCGAGCGCTACGGCGATATCTCGGTGCCTACCGCCGAGGATTTTTACGCGGCCGAGCTTAGTATCCCGTGCCATCAGTGCATGAGCCTAGAGGACGCGAACCTGGTCGCAGACGCGCTTTTTGAGGTTTTAAAGAGCTTTGACGCGCCACAAGGGTGCAGGGTTTAGGCGGTAAATTTGATGAGAGATAACCAAAACCGCGCCCTTTGCGTCATCCCTGCTCGCGGCGGTAGCAAGCGCATACCGCGCAAAAACGTTAAAGATTTTCTAGGCAAGCCGCTGATAGCCTACAGCATTGAAGCGGCGCTAAATTCGGGCGTTTTTGAGCGAGTGATAGTGAGCACCGACGACGCCGATATAGCGGACGTCGCCGTCAAATTCGGCGCGCAAGTCCCGTTTATGAGAGACGCCTCGCTAAGCGACGACTACGCCACCAGTAGCGACGCCGTAGCGGACGCGGCGGCGAGGCTGGGCGGATACTCTCGCGTTTGCTGTCTTTACGCTACCGCACCGCTTATCACGGGTGAAATTTTACGTGAGGCATACGGCAAATTTGAGGAAGCTGGGTGCGAGTTTTTATTTTCCGCGACCGAGTTTAGCTTCCCGATCCAGCGCGCGATCAGACTAGAGCAAAACGGCGCCGTAAATATGTTTTACCCGCAGTTTGCGCTAACTCGCTCGCAGGATTTAGAGCGAGCCTATCACGACGCGGGCGCGTTTTACTTCGGTAGGCGCGAGGCGTGGCTGGAGAAAAAACCGATCTTTGCGCCGCACTCAAGGGCGTTTTTGCTTCCGCGAAATTTAGTATGCGATATAGACACGCCGGAGGATTTTGAGTTTGCGCAGAAGCTTTACCGGATAAATTACGACTGAGGACAAATGCAAAAAGATTACCTAAAAGCCAAAATATCGGTAGCCAGAACGCTCATGCAGATCTTTGCGATTGCTGGGATCTTGCACATATTTTATCTGGCGGCTAGCTACCGCGGGCTAAACGAGCTTCAGATCCTGTTTTTCGCCTCTGCCGGCGCCATTTACCTCATCGCCGCCGTATGTTTGACGCTTAGAATTTTAAATTTGGCGGAAAAACTTGATGAATTTTAACAAAATCTCAAATCTAAAAACCCTCATCCGCGCCGATAGTAGCTCGAAAATCGGGCACGGGCACGTTAGGCGAGATCTCATTTTGGCGCAAAATTTTAAAGACGTCAGCTTTGCTTGTATCGACCTACCGGGCAGCCTAGCAGGCGAGATACCCTGCCCCGTTTTTACGCTAAAAAGCGCGGATATAAAAGAGCTGGTAAATTTGATAAAAGAGCATAAATTTGAGCTTCTTATAATCGATCATTACGGCATTAGCGCGGCGGACGAAAAGCTAATCAAAGAGCAAACAAACGTAAAAATTTTAAGCTTTGACGACAACTACAAAGAGCATTTTTGCGACTATTTGCTAAACGTAAATATCTACGCCCAGCCCCAAAAATACGCAAATATAGTGCCCGCAAACTGCGAGCTGATATTTTCGCCGCTAGTTAGGAGCGAGTTTTACGGCGAAGCAAAAATCAAACGCGAGAAAAAATTTAATTACCTCATCGTACTAGGCGGCACGGACGCGCTAAATTTGACCGTACAAATCGCCTCAAATTTGCTCGCTAAAAACAAAAAAGTAGCCGCTATCACAACGCGCGCGAACGTAAATTTGGCAAATTTGCAAATTTTAGCGAGTAGCGAGCCAAATTTTAGCCTATTTATAAACTCAAACGAGGTCGCGAGACTAATGAACGAGAGCGAAATTTTAGTGATTTCGGCTAGCTCGCTCGTAAACGAAGCGCTGGTTTTGGGCGCGGAATTTAAAGCCGTGCGCGTAGCGGATAATCAAAACGAGATGGCGCAGTGGCTAGCCGCAAACGGGCGCGAGACCTACGAGGCAGACGAAATATGCTTGAACTTATAAATTTCACCGATCTAACGGACGAGCAAATTTTGATGATTTTGCGTTGGCGAAACGACGAGCGAGTCGCAAAATACATGAAAAACAAAAGCGTGAGCGAGCAAGAGCACAGAAACTTTATCTCAAATTTAAAAAACGACGAAACAAAAAGATATTTTTTAGTAAAAGAGGATAGCGACTATATCGGCGTGATCGATTTCGTGGATATCGCGGCGGACTCGTGCGAATTTGGCATTTACGCAAATCCCCAGCTAAAAGGCAAAGGCAAAATCCTAATGCAAACCATCGTAGAATACGCCGCCAAAACGCTTAAAGTCGGCGAGCTAAAATCGTGCGCCTACAACGAAAACGAAAAAGCGATCGCGCTATACCGCAAATTCGGCTTTGAAATTTACGGACGCGACGAGCAAATGAGCTACATGTCGCTATCTTTACGCAAACTTGATATAATGGCTAAAAGTTAGGAAAATTTATGAAAATAGCAAATTTCGACACAAACGAAAAGGTCTTTATCATCGCCGAGCTCTCGGCAAATCACTCGGGCAGCCTGCAAACGGCGCTTGACACGATAAAAGCAGCTAAGCGCGCGGGAGCCGACGCCATAAAACTGCAAACATACACGCCAGATAGCCTCACGTTAGATTCGCGCAGCGAGGATTTCATGATAAAAGGCGGACTGTGGGACGGAGCGAATTTATATGAGCTCTACAAGCAAGCTCTGACGCCGCGCGAGTGGCACGAGCAGCTTTTTGCTACGGCGCGGGACGAAGGACTCATCTGCTTTTCAAGCCCGTTTTGCAGAGACGACGCGGATTTTTTAGAGAAATTTAACCCGCCCGCTTACAAGATAGCAAGCTTTGAGGTTACGGACTATGATTTCGTGCGGTACGTCGCGCTCAAGGGCAAGCCGATCATAATCTCCACCGGCATAGCAACCGAGCAAGAAATCGCTGACGTCGTGCAAATTTGCAAAGATGCGGGAAACGAGCGGATCGCGCTTTTAAAATGCACGTCTAGCTATCCCGCCCCGCTTGACGGGATGAATCTACGCACAATCGCCGATATGAAACGAAAATTTGGCGTAGAGGTCGGCTTTTCAGACCATACGCTAGGTATCGTGGCGCCAGTAGTCGCCGTGAGTCTGGGCGCTCGCATCGTAGAAAAGCACTTTATCTTAGATAAAAGCGTTCGCAGCGTCGATGAGGCTTTTAGCTTGGACGAGCGGGAATTTAGCGAAATGGTAAAAGCCGTGCGAGACGCCGAAGCGCTGCTTGGCAAAGTAAACTACGAGCTAGACGAAAAAGCCGTGCAAAATCGCCGCTTTTCCCGTTCGCTTTACGCCTGCGCGGACATCAAAGAGTGCGAAATTTTTAGCGAAAAAAATATAAGAAGCGTACGCCCAGGGTACGGCTTGCACCCTAAATTCTTACCTGAGCTACTAGGTAAAAAAGCAAAAAGAGAGATAAAATTTAGCGAGAGAATCAAAAAAGAAGATCTATAAAAAGGAGATAAAATGGCAAAAGAGATAGATAAAGAATTTGACCTAAAACATCTAAGCGTTAAAAAAACAAAGCATGGAGAGGCAAAACAGGAGGCTGCAAACATAGATGGCTTGCAAAATCCGATCTTTAAACGTAACCTTAACGCCCTCTTTCAGCAAGATGAAATTCTAGCTACACGGCTTTTTGCTTTTACCGATCAAGGCGAATACGAGGTATTTGTCGGAAAAGACCCGATCGACATCAATATCATAAACAACAAAACCCTAAAATATGTCTATGAAAATCCAGTAAAAGAAATTACGGATATGTTAGAACAAACCGAAAAAGAATACAAACGCTATCCGATTATGTATTTTTACGGGCTTGGCAACGGTATATTTCACAAGGCTTTGCTTAAAAACCGAACGCATAAAAAAATAGTCGTAATCGAGCCGAGACTAGAGATCATTTATATAGTTTTAAATTTAATCGACCTCTCAGAAGAGCTTGCTAGCGAGAGATTGGTGCTGTTTTATTCAGAATTTGCCACATATACGCAGTTTTATTTCATTGTCTCTCAAAGCGATTTCGTATCATACGCCAAACTTTACGATTTGCACATTCATACGCATTTTTATGACCAGTTTGCCGATGACTACCAAAGGATAAATCAAGACTTCATAAAAGCCATTTCGCAAATGGTTCTAGCTCATGGCAACAGCATTGACGATATGCTAATAGGCATCCGCCATCACATAGAAAATTTACCGGAAATGATAACAAACTATGTTTACACCGATATGGTAAAAAAACGCTACGGACTTATGGATACAGCTATTATCGTAGCTACCGGACCAAGCCTGGATAAACAACTCGTTACGCTTAAAAAATTTGCCCCTTACGTTACGATTATCAGCCTTGACGCCTCATATCCGATCCTGATGAGGCACGGTATCAAGCCGGACTACGTAACCTCAATCGAGCGCGTAGAGGCGACATCAAGCTTCTTTAATAACAAAAATAAAGAATTTGATGAAAATATCTACTTTATAGTCGCTTCTCTAACGCATCAAAAAACGATAAAAAATATCTTGCCGCGCCGCCTTGTACTTACTATGCGTCCTCAACAAAGCGAGATAGCGTTTAATATGAAAAAATACGGATATCTAGGCATCGGACACTCCACGGCAAACCAAGCCTATCAGCTGGCTTACGCGCTAGGGCATAAAAATATCGTGCTTATAGGTCAGGATTTGGCTTTTGCGCCGGACGGCAAAAGCCACGCTAGCGGACATGCATTTGCACAAAGCGACGAATATCTTTACGTCCCGGCCTACGGCGGCAAAGGAGAAGTCCGCACGACTTACGTTTGGAAGCTCTTTAAAAACCAATACGAAAAAGATATCGAGCAAGCAAGTTTAGAGGATATAAAAACATATAATTGCACCGAGGGCGGCGCCAAAATTAACGGCACTATAGAAGAGCCTTTTTTAGAAACTATGCAAAATTTAACCAAAGGCAAAGAACCAAAAAAACTACCGAATATACCAAAAAATAAGGAAAAAGCCACAGACAAAGATCTGCTAAAAGCCTATAATTTCTTAATCAAAAAAATAACTATTCAAAATTTAGCAAAAGATAGAATAGAAGCCGTATTTTTAGAACTTGTACCAAAAATTGACGAGATGATTAAGCTCAGAGATGAGAATAAAATAAGCGAAAACCTATTTAACAAGCTAGTAAAAATTGTAAACAAAATAGATAGGTTAAAAACATTTCTAAGTGCCAAAAAATTTACGCTATTTATAGAAAACGTCATACAAATGGCAATATATCATCAAGAACTAGAATTAGCTAAAATTTCAGTCGCACCAAGCGACACAAAGATTCAAAAAGTAAACAAACTACTTGAGTGGATCGAAATCCATAAGTATTGGCTTTTCTCGGCTGCAGGCGGATTAAACGCAGATATAGAGGTTACCAAAAAGGCTTCTAAAAATTTAGTTCGTGAGCTTAAAAAAAGAGGACTGATAACCAAAAACGAGATAGGCAAACCAAAAGAAGATTTTAATCTATCTTTTTAAATTGCGTTAAATTTAAAAACCCCAAATCAGCCAAAAGCAGATTCGGGGTTTAGTTTCGTACACATAAACGCGCTAAACAGATCGCCGAAGCGGCCTTAAAGTGTTAACTACTGAAGTAGTCTTAAAACGTTTTTCCAGCTACGCGGGATAAACCCCGCTTCGCGTAGAAATGCTTTCGACTACTGGAGTAGTCTCAAGACATTTTGCTGAACGGAGTTAGCTTGGCTCATAGCATAACTTCCTGATTGAGCAAGGATGTTAAACTTAGAGAAGTTTGCTGACTCGGCAGCGAAATCAACGTCTCTGATTTGAGATTCGGCTGATTTTACGTTTACTTGAGTAACCGTGATGTTGTTTACGGTTGCAACAAGCTGATTTTGAACAGAACCTAGGTCTGAGCGGATCTGGTCAAGTGTTTTTTGAGCAGACTCAGCGATATCCATAACAGCCATCGCACCGCGTAGAGTCATAACGCCGGCTGATTGGTTAGAAGTTAGCGTTGCTACGCTCATTCTTTGGAAGCCCATGGCAGTAGCGAGCTCTTTGTCTATTTGACCTTTGATCTCTCTCATGGCTACAGATCTGGATGCGCCACCCTTTGCAGAGAAAACACCGACAGAGAAGCCACCACCAGCACCGCCGCCGCCGTCTGAGATATTAATATCCCTTCCGTCTAGTCTAACAAGGTTTAGGCGTCCGACAAAGCCCGCCTTAGAGGCTGAAAGTTTTTTATCAAAGCCAAGTTTATCAAATCCGTTAGCATTTTGACCGTCGCCAAAGCTTATAGCACGTCCGTCACGGCTAGTTAATACTAATTTACCAGCTTCGTTTGTAGAAGCCTCGACTCCGGTCTGATCTTTTACCTTATTGATAGCATTGACTAGGGCGTTATTGCCGTCTCTCTCTTTTAGCTTTAGATCACCGATTTTTACGCCGTTAATAGTAAAAGATACAAGCTGGGTGCCCTCTGCTATATCGTTAGCAGCTATCATAGTAGTGTCAAATGTAGCCCTTACGCCTGTTTTATCGGTTAGCTTATTGATATTTTCAGCTAGCGCACCTACGCCTTGACCAAGACCGGTTCCTATTGTAGTTCCAGCTACTTTTACGTTATTTACGCCGTCCACGTTTAAGAAAGTAAGCGTAACTTTACCGGCAGCCGTTAAAAGCTTAGAGCTTTCAAATCTAGTTAGACCGATCTTATCTGACGTAGTAGCGCCGATAGAGGCTTTAACTGTTTGGTTTGAGTAAGCGCCGATTTGGAACTCTTTGTTGGAGAATGTTCCGTTTAGTAGCTGCTGACCGTTGAAAGACGTCGTATTACCGATATTGTCTAGCTCTTCCATTAGGCGAACGATGTCTGCTTGAAGCGCTTGACGAGAGTCTCTTGTCTGGCCGTCTTGAGCTGATTGAGTAGCTTTTGTCTTGATAGTATCAAGAATTTTTAGTTGCTCGTCCATAGCTTTGTCGGCTACTTGGATTATGCCGATAGCATCGTTACCGTTAGCGATAGCTTGACCAAGAGCAGAAGCTTGAGAGCGAAGGCTGTCTGCGATCGATAGACCGGAAGCGTCGTCTGCTGCTGTTTGGATTCTCAAACCTGAGCTAAGTTTACCCAAAGAAAGAGAAAGGTTGCGGTTGTTGCTAACTGCGTTAGCGTGTGTGTTAAGTGCGTTTACGTTAGTGTTAATACGAAAACTCATTGTAAATCCTTTTAAAGTTTAGTTACGACTTCTTGTCGCACGAAAACTATATCGGATGAAATCAAAAAAACTTTAGGGGTAAATGAAAAAATTTTCAAATTTCTTTTTCGGCCAAAATTTTTGCTACAATTACCGCAAAAAATAAAAAGGCTATATTAATGAAAAGCTTAATCATCGTGGAATCTCCCGCGAAAGCCAAAACGATAAAAAACTTTCTAGGTAAAGACTACGACGTCATCGCATCAAAAGGCCATATCAGGGATCTGCCAAAGACGGCATTCGGCATCAAGATCGAGGGCGAAAAATTTACGCCCGAGTACAAAATAAGCGCCGATCACTCCGCAATAGTAAAAGAGATCAAAGAACTAGCTAAAAGCGCCGACCAAATCTACCTCGCGACCGATGAGGACCGCGAAGGAGAGGCCATCGCCTACCACATCGCCGCAGCCATCGGCAAAAAGCCCGAGAGCTTGCCTCGCATCGTGTTTCACGAGATCACCAAAAGCGCCATCGAGGCCGCTTTAAAAAACCCGCGCACTATAAATATGGATAGCGTAAACGCACAGCAAGCACGCCGCCTACTAGACCGAATCGTTGGCTACAAGCTCTCGCCGCTATTAAATTTAAAAATCCAAAAAGGACTAAGCGCGGGACGCGTACAAAGTGCCGCTCTAAAAATCATCGTAGACCGCGAGCGCGAGATTCGCGACTTTAAACCGATCGAATACCACAGCATCGACGCGGTTTTCAAAAAAGACCTTGACGCCGAGCTAGTTAAATTTGAAGCGCAAAAGATAGAAAAACTAACGATAACAAACGGCGACCGAGCCAAATTTATCGTAGAAAATTTAAAAAGCGATAAATTTAGCGTCCGCGAGATCGAAGCCAAAGAGCGCAAAACCGAGCCCGCGCCGCCTTTTATGACCTCGACGCTACAACAAAGCGCGAGCAACCGCCTAGGCTTTAGCCCGAAAAAAACGATGATGATCGCGCAAAATTTATACGAGGGCGTGCAGACGCATCAGGGCTTTATGGGCGCGATAACGTATATGAGAACGGACAGCCTAAATCTCGCCAAAGAAGCCGTCGCTGCCGCGCGCGAGACGATCGAGAAAGAGTATGGCGAGCGCTACCTGCCCTCTAAGGCTAAAATTTACGCTACCAAAAGCAAAGGCGCGCAAGAAGCCCACGAAGCGATCCGCCCGACAAACCTTAGCTTCACGCCAGCTATCGCCGCGCAATATCTCGAAAAAGACGCGCTACGCCTCTACACGCTCATCTACAACCGCTTTTTGGCCTGCCAGATGAGCGCTAGCATTAGCCAGACGCAAAACGTTTTCGTCGCGGGCGCAAAAGGCGAGTTTAAAATAAGCGGCCGCAAGGTGCTGTTTGACGGCTTTTACCGCGTTTACGGCGATATGGATAAGGATAAAATTTTGCCCGATCTAAAAATCGGCGACGAGATGAGCCTGCAAAGCATCAAAAGCTCGCAGCACTTCACCGAACCGCCGTCTCGCTACTCGGAGGCAGGACTCGTTAAAAAGCTAGAAAGCCTAGGCATCGGGCGCCCTAGCACCTACGCGCCGACTATCTCGCTGCTAACCTCTCGCGACTACGTCAAAGTCGAGAAAAAGCAGCTCGTGCCAAACGAGATCGCCTTTACGATGATGGGCGTTTTGGAGGAGCATTTTAGCGATATCGTAGATAGCGAATTTACGTCAAATATGGAAGAAAAACTCGACCACGTCGCAGAAGACAAAGCCGACTGGCAAAAGCTTTTGAGCGATTTTTATCATCCGTTTATGGATAAAATTTCAGCCGGCAAAACAGGCATAAAAAGCCAAAAAGTCGCCACTCCGATCGGCGAAAAGTGCCCCGAATGCGGCGGCGAACTGCTACTGCGAAAAGGACGCTACGGCGAGTTTATCGCGTGCGGAAATTTCCCTAAGTGCAAATACTCGCGCAATATCGCAAAAGCTGATCAAGGCGCGCAGGAAGGCGAAGCTGCGGCAAAGCCGAAAAAAGAGCTCAAAAAGATCGACGTACCGTGTCCAAAATGCGGCGGCGACATCGTCGAGCGCATCAGCCGCAGGGGTAAATTTTACGGCTGCGCAAACTACCCCAAATGCGACTTCGTCTCAAACTACGAGCCGGTCGCCGAAAAATGCGACGAATGCGGCGGCGATATGATCAAAAAAGAGCTCAAAAAAGGGACGTTTCACGAGTGCGTGAAGTGTAAGAAGAAAGTACAAATAGAAAATTCGTAAATTTTGTTTGTTTGAATAATTTTTAAGATTTCACTCGTTTTAAATACGATTTTTTAAAATCCAAAAGCTAAATTTTTAAAATTTTACTCGCTCAAAGCAGTTGCCTACCAAATTTCGGCTTCGCTATCGCTTAGCACGAAATTTGGAGGCGAAAGCTTTTCGGTCGTAAATTTTAAAAATTCTTGAGAATTAAATTTGCGAAATTTGAATGTAAAACGATAAGGCGAAGTATTTTTGTTCTAGACGAGGCGGATTTAAATTTTACGACGGGAGCTACCTCGTCGGTAGTGACCGCGAGTAAAATTTAAATCCAACGAAGTATAGAGCAAAAAGACGAGCCGCTAAAAAAGGAATAATCTAATGAAAACTATTATGTTGTGTGCTATCTGTTCGGTGAGCTCCGGCAACTGCTCCGAGGACTGCGGCTACTGCACTCAAAGCGCAGGTATAAATGCCGGCATCGAAAAATACAAAATGAAAAGCGTCGAGCAAGTCGTCGCCGAGGCCAAGATCGCGGCGGCCAATCACGCGCTGGGCTTTTGCCTAGTCACCAGCGGCGCAAGACTCACGGACAAAAAGACCGAGGAGATCGCCCGCCTCGCGCGCGCCGTAAATAAAGAAGTCCCAAACCTCATGCTGATCGCTTGCAACGGCATGGCGACGCTACCGCAGCTAAAAGAGCTAAAAAGCGCGGGCGTGTTTAGCTACAATCACAACCTAGAAACCTCGCGCGAGTTTTTCCCGCAAATTTGCTCGACGCATAGCTGGGACGAGCGCTGGCAGACCAACATCGACGCCAAAGAAGCGGGGCTAATGCTCTGCACGGGCGGCATTTACGGCCTTGGAGAGAGCGAGGCCGACCGCGCGAGCCTGCAAGCTAGCCTTGCCAAGCTAGATCCCTTTTCTAGCCCGATAAATTTCTTTATACCAAACGATGCGCTACGCGTCAAACGGCCGCCTATGACAGCGGACGAGGCGCTAAAAATCATCGACGACACCGTCCGCGCGTTACCTAACGCTCGCGTGATGATAGCAGGCGGTCGCGAGAAAATTTTAGGCGAACGCCAATACGAGATCTTCGATCACGGTGTCTCCGCCGTCGTCATCGGCGACTACCTCACGACCAAGGGCGAGGTCGCTAGCCGCGATATCGCCGAGTTTAAGGCGCGCGGATTTAGCTTCGCTACGCTTTGCCACTGATGCAAATTTGGCGAGCAAACGCCAAATTTAGCCCGATTTTTAACGTATTTTGGCGTTTTGGATTTTTACAATTTAGACACCGCGATTCGCTGAAATTCTAAATTTTACCCGCCGAGACCCGAATCTTTAAAACGCTAAATTTAGATTGGTTAAATTTAGCATTGCGCATTAAATTTAATCTTTCTTGTTAGGGGGAAGGGCTTGAACTACGCTCTGCTAGCAGTTGCGAAGCGTAGCTGAAGCAAAAGAGTCCCTTTTTTCTTTTCTTTGGGAGAGGAAGGGGATTCTACTTACGGTCTGCTTGCAGCTACGAGCGAAGCGAAGTAGAGCGTGACCCCTTCCTCTCCCAAGCCCTCTCTAACCCCACTGCACGTGAGATGTGGCGACACTGCTTTGCTGACGCAAAGCGTCGCAAGTTTTAAATTTACGTTTTCAAGGTGCGGGTCTCGGCGACTCAAATTTACAAATTTGACTTCAAATTTGAACGTAAAACGATAAGGCGAAGTATTTTATAGAAACATTTTGCTTCGCAAAAACGCTACGCTTGTTTTGAGATGGATTTGAATGTTGTGCAGAAATTTTAAGTCAAGGCTAGACAAGTAGTCTGCCGCAGACTTAAAATTTCAAACTCATTCAAAGACGCTCAAAAGACAAGCCCCAGCAAGTCAAATTTATCAAAGAATAAAAAACCTTAGGTTATAATCCCCCATTTACAAAGGACTTTCTTGCAGGCAAACGGGCTAAATATCCTCATCGCACTAGCTTTTATCATCTTTACGTCGCCGTATTTTTCTAAAATTTTACGCATCCCTATCGCGCCTGTGGAGATTATTTTGGGCTCGCTGGCGGGGTATTTCGGCTTTATCGGGCATAACGAAATGTTTAAAATCGTGAGCGAAGTAGGCTTTTTCTACCTCATGTTTTTAGCTGGCACGGAGGTCGATCTCAAGCTATTTTTCACGATAGATAAAAAGATCCTAAAAACGGGCGTCATCTATCTGGCGATACTTTACCTGCTCTCGGCGCTTCTAACCTTTTCGTTTGATCTAAACCGCCTTTTTATCCTAATCGTGCCGCTGATGGCCGTGGGTATGATATTTACGCTATTTAAGGAGTACGGCAAAAACGAAGAGTGGCTAAACATCGGCATGCTCATCGCCTCGATCGGAGAAGTCGTGAGCATCACGCTACTAACCTTCGTCGGCGCGTATATGAAATTTGGCGCCGGTAGCGAGCTGGCGTTTTCGATCATATATCTTAGCGGATTTTTAGCCGCGGCGGTGATCGGGTACAAGACGCTAAACGTGCTGTTTTGGTGGTATCCGCAGCTGCGCGTCATCCTGATGCCCCACTACGACAACTCCGAAAAAGACATCCGCCTGTGCATGGCACTGTTTTTCGGCATCATCGCGCTTATGCTTTATCTAAATTTAGAAATAGCTTTCGGCGCGTTTGTGGCGGGGACTTTTATCGCGACGTTTTTCGATCACAAAAAAGACCTCCCGCACAAGCTTGCTAGCTTTGGTTTCGGCTTTTTAGTGCCGACCTTTTTCGTCCATATCGGCTCGACGTTTAAGCTTAACGCCTTTATGATAGACGGAGTCGTGCGCGACGCGATGCTGATAACTGGCGTCATGATAGGCTTTAGACTAGCGGCTAGCACGGTGTTTTTAAACATCCTAGGGCTAAAAAATACCGTCCTTTTCGCACTCTCGCACTCGATGCCGCTGACGCTTCTCATCGCCGTTGCTACCATAGCCTACAAAACAGGCGGTATAAATGAAAATTTTTACTTCTCTTTCATACTAGCAAGCCTAACTCAGGCTATAATAGTCACGATATGTATTAAAATTTTAATGAGCGTAAAATCAAATTTACAAAGGAGCTAAGATGAGCGATACGGTTACGTTAACCGACAACAGAAACGGCAAAAGCTACGACTTTCCGATACTTCATGGCACCATGGGGCCCGACGTCATCGACATCTCGACCTTTTTTAGCGATACGGGGATGTTTACGTTTGACCGCGGATATACCTCGACGGCGATGTGCCGCTCTAGCATCACTTATATCGACGGGCTAAAAGGCGAGCTGATGTACCGCGGCTACGACATCGCGTATCTAGCGGAGAACAAAACCTTCATCGACGTGGCGTATCTGCTACTAAATAAAGAGCTGCCGGATAAAAAGCAATACGACGAATTTAAACTCGAGCTTAAAAAACGCAGCTTCATCCACGAGGGCATGATGAAAATTTTCGATGCTTTCCCGGACAAGGCGCATCCGATGGCGATCTTGCAGGCGGCGGTCTCGGCGCTTTCGGCGTTTTACTTCGATCACCTAAACATGGATAAGCCCGAGGAATACCACGAGATGGCGATGCGAATAATCGCTAAAATCCCGACCATCGCGGCGTTTTCTTATAGATTTTCGCGCGGATTGCCGATCATTTATCCAAATTTAGACCGCGGCTTTACGGAAAATTTCCTCTACATGATGAGGAGCTACCCGTACGAGCACGTAAATTTGCGCCCGATCGAGGTCAAGGCGCTTGATACGGTCTTTATGCTACACGCCGACCACGAGCAAAACGCCTCCACGACGACCGTTCGCACCGTAGGCTCGACGCACGCGCACCCGTATGCGTGTATCGCCGCTGGTATCGGAGCGCTATGGGGCTGGGCTCACGGAGGCGCAAACGAAGGCGTCATCCGTCAGCTAGAGCAGATCGGCTCGGTAGAAAACGTCGATAAATACATCGCCCGCGCCAAAGACAAAAACGATCCGTTTAGGCTGATGGGCTTTGGTCACCGCGTGTATAAAAACTTCGATCCGCGCGCCAAGGTGCTAAAATCTATGTGCGATAAGCTATTTGACGAGATCGGCATAAACACCGAGCTTCTAAAAATCGCCAAAAAGATCGAGGAGATCGCGCTAAACGACGAGTATTTCATCTCGCGCAACCTCTATCCGAACGTCGATTTTTACTCTGGACTGATTTTAAAGGCTCTTAGCATACCAAACGATATGTTTGCGGTTATCTTCGTCATCGGCAGGATCCCGGGCTGGATCAGTCAGTGGATAGAGCTAAAAGAGCAGGAGAGCATCAAGATCGTAAGGCCGAGGCAGCTATACGTCGGGGAAACGAACAGGACGCCGAAGTGACGCGTCGTCTTTTGCGCGCCTTTAAATGAGCTAGAAAATTTTGAGCTGCGACAGACTATTTGTCTAGTCTTGCTCAAAATTTCCGTCGCAACATTTAAATTCATCGCAAAATACAGCCGCTTATCGATTTGCGTTCAAATTTGAAGTCAAATTTATAAATTTAACTCCATCAAAATTTACGAAGCTCGCGACGCTTTGCGTCAGCAAAGCAGTGTCGCCACATCTCACGTCGTAGGGGTTGGGGGATTGTTAAGGGGGAAGGGAGCGACTTCGTAATTCAAGCCCCTTCCCCCTTAACAATAAAAATCAAAATATTAAAAATGCAGCAAAAAGAAACAAAAATGCAAAATTTACTAAACCTAGCCAAGCTTGCGGCCATAAAAGCAGGCGACGAGATACTTAAATTTTACGCCCACAAGGGCTTTGACGACGAGATTTTAGCGGCTCGTTCGACCTTACCCGAAAGCGCATTTAGCCAAAACTGCCGGGATTTCGAGGTAAATTTAAAAACCGATCATTCGCCCGTGACTTCGGCCGATCTTGCGGCAAACGCTGCGATATTTGAAACGCTAAAAAGCTCGCAAATCCAAATTTGCTCGGAGGAAAAGATTTTGGGCGAGTCCGCGCGGACGTTTTGGCTCATCGATCCGCTAGACGGCACGAAGGATTTTATCGAGGGCAGCGGCGAGTTTTGCGTCTGCATCGCGCTCATAGAGGACGGCCGCCCCGTTCTTGGCGTCATCTACGTGCCCGTTACCGGCGAAATTTATAGCGCGGCAAAAGGCGGACGAACGCAAAAAGAGCTTTATAAAAACGGCGCGTTTATACCGCAAACTCTAGCCGTAAACGAGAGAGCGCCGCAAACGATAATCAGCGGCAAACGCGGCAAAAACGTAACGGCCGGCAAGCTCGCAGCCGCCCTAAATTTGGGCATCGCTCGGCTAAGCTCGGCGATCAAATACTGCCGCATCGCCGAAAATCTCGCGGGCGCTTACATGCGCTACTCGCCAAGCTCTATCTGGGACAACGCCGCGGGCGAGATTATCGATGCGGGCGCGGGCGCAAAGATGATCGATCTAGCGACGCTCAAAGCCCCGATCTACGACGCAGCCTCGCTAAAAAATAACGAATTTATAGTCATCGCAAAGGATTTTTTAGCCCGCGAGGATGAAATTTTACGAGCGATAAAAGAGCTAAATTTATAAACCAAAAGACGACTCGCCACATTACAAATTTAAACGGCTCAAGCAAATACCATTATATAGCAACGCCGAATTTAAGACCCGCTAGACGAGAGTCGATAAATTTCATTTAAAATTTAGCTAAAATCGTAGTCAAATTTCAAGCCCTAAGTCGCCAAACGTTTAAAGGAAACATTTGTTAAAAATCATAAAATCAGTTCTTAGCGTCATTTTCCAGGCTAGAATTTTATTTATCCTTTTTTACTTTTGCGCCTTCGTTACTTTTGCGCCCATGGCGTCTATCTTGGGCGCGGAGACTGGCCAAATGACGTTTTCTGCGCTATTTAACCCGCTCACGATACTATCTTGCGCATTGCTTGCCGTTTATATCGGCTTTAGGGTCGCAGCATATAAAAATCACGGCATAGATTGCAGGATGGGCGCCGTATTTTTCATCGCTTTGAGCTGGATATTTTTTATGCTGTTTTGCTTGGCGACGCTTCTTGCGACCATTTTATTTTTGGAGGATTTTAGAGGCTTGCCGTCGCGAGAATTTTGCTCGCTACTTTTAGTTATGGCGGTTGTTGCGGCGTGGCGCACGCTTAAGAGCTCGGAATACAAACTAAGCGTATTTTACGAGCGAAAAGCGGGTGCAAAGACAAACACATACAAAATCTTAATCTATTCGGTTTTGGCGTTTGCGGCGATTGTCGCAGTATTTTTTTAACGAAACGATTTTAGATTCTATAAATTTGGCGCTTTTAGTTCACCGCGCCAAATTTAGATTTGCCGTGCTTTATACTCGCCCGCTCGCAACAGCGCCACAAAAAGCTAAATTTGGGGTAATAATCGCCGAATTTGAGCTAAAAAGCAAATTTTGGCCTTAAGCCGAAATCTAAATCCTCGTTAGCTCACTTCTAGGACTTGCCTGCAGATCAAGCCCCGCAAACTCGCCGCGCAGGTATTTTTCTCGTCCCGCGCGCGCGATCATCGCAGCATTATCGGAGCAAAACTCCAGCGGCGCGCAGATGAGCTCGCAGCCGTGCTTCTCGCACAGAGCTTGCAGACGGGAGCGCAGATTTAGATTCGCGCTTGCTCCGCCCACGACGCCGAAACGCTCAAATTTACGCTGGGCAAATATCTTTTCTAGCTTGTTTAAGATATGCTTACAAGCGGTATTTTCAAAGGCAAAGCAGATATCGGCGATCTCCTGCGCGCCCAGATTCCCGCTTGCGGCGAGCTTTTCGGTTTCGACGCGAACCTGATTTTTTAGCCCCGAGAAGCTATACGCCGTGCGCGCGTCGCCAAGCAGCGGCACGGTAAATTTAAACCTCTCGCGCCCGCTTTTTGCCGCCTTTTCGACCGCTACGCCGCCAGGATACCCAAGCCCCAGCATCTTTGCGACCTTGTCAAAGCTCTCGCCGAAGCTATCGTCCATCGTCGCGGCTAGTACGCCGACAGCCCCGTCCGCGCCGATATCTAGCACCATCGTATGCCCGCCGCTAACTAGCAGCACGCCCACGGGCAGCCGCGCCTCCTGCGACAAAAATAGCGAATACACGTGCCCGGCGAGGTGATTTACGGCGATTAGCGGCACGCGCAGCGACGAGGCGAGCGCCTTTGCCATCGCGACGCCGCCCACTAGGCTCACGGATAGCCCCGGCTCGCTCGTGACGGCGACGGCTTTTGCGCGGGGTAGTCCTGATTTGATCTGCTCCAAAATTTTAGGCAACGCAGCCGTATGCAAGCGCGCGGCTAGCTCCGGTACCACTCCGCCAAATGCGCAATGCTCGGCATCTTGCGAGATTTTTTTGTGAAATTTTAGCTCCAGCGTCTCTATGTCGAGCAGCGCCACCGAGCTATCGTCGCAGCTGCTTTCTATACCTAAAATCAGCCCGCCCGCACTGCTATGTCGTAAATTTTCGCTCATTTTGTAGTTTTTCCTTTTTTAGCGCATTTTACCGCTTTTTGCTTTTGCGGTTATAAATTCGGCCCGCTTCTTTGCAAAGGCTGCCAAATACGCGCGCAAATCGCTTGCCGTAAATTTGCGATTAATCCAAATTTGACGCACCGAGACCAGCACCTTTAAGGTGCCAAATTTGGTTTGATCAAATTTAGTCTTGCAAGCCGAGCTTCTTTGCGTAAAAAACAACCGTTTGAGGTTGTTTTTTACTTTGTTGTAAAGGGGATGGGGGCTTAAATTGCGCTCTGCTTTGCAGTTGCGAGGCAACGCCGAAGCAAAAGAGCTCCCTTTTGTATCCACCTTTCTATTTTCTTCGGGAGAGGAAGGGGTTTCTACTTACGAAGCGTCGCCCCTTCCTCTCCCAAGCCCTCTCCAACCCCACTGCACGTTCAAGGGGGTGCGACCGCGCTGTCGCGCCGCACATTTTTTAGTTTAACATTTTTGCGATGCGGGTCTCGACGAGTCAAATTTGCAAATTTGACTTCAAATTTGAGTGCAAAACGATAAGGCAAAGTATTTTGAGACGGATTTGAATGTTGTGCAGAAATTTTAAGTCAAGGCTAGACAAGTAGTCTGCCGCAGACTTAAAATTTCAAACTCATTCAAAGACGCTCAAAAGACAAGCCGCAAACCTCAAAATTTCTCCTCTCTTATTATCTTCCCCCTCTCATCATACTCCCGCTCGGTCCTATTTTCATAGTCGTTAAGCGACTTTAGTCGGCCGTTTGGATAAAACGTCTTTATCCAGATAAATACCGTGTCTTTTTGGTAGCTCGTGTTATCGATCGCGCCGTTTTCGTCGTAGTTTTCGTAGTAATCCTCCTTAGGGCCCGAGCGCACCGTGATAAAGTGCTTTTGGCGCGGTTTGCTGCTACTAGAGTAGGAGAAGTTGTTGTTGTCCGAAAAGATACCCAGCATCACGTCGAATTTATTGCTTGATTTGTATAGCCCGGCGACGTTGCCTTCGTCAAAAGCCTCCTTGACTTCGACGTTTATGTCGTCCCACAAGCACAGCTGCAGCGTGCCGCTATGCATACCGTCCGCATGATAAAAATCTATCTCGATCCAGCGCTCTTGGCCGCTTTTGATGAATTTTACGATCTGCTTTTGCGGGTGATACAAGGGCGGCTTGATGTAGCCGTATAACCTACCGTAAAATAGCGTCTCGCCGTCCGGAGTATAGATACGCTCATAGACGTTGTTTAGCTCGAGGCGGCTTTCCGGATCGTACTCGCCCGTCCTTTCTACGTCGTAGCTAAACCTCATCTCCAGCTCGCCCGTTTGCTTTCCTTTTAGCTTTGGTCGCGGGGTAAATTTTAGCTCGCTCGGGGGTAAAATTTGAGCGTTTTGCTTCGCTGGGCTCTGCTTTTCGCCGCCAAATGCCTGCGACAAAGCGGCAAAACTAAGCGCCAAAAATAGCGCGAGAAAATTTTTCATTTTTATCCTTTAAATTTGTGCGTTTTTAAAACGAGCGTGATTATAGCGTTAAATTTGGATAAATTTTTAAATTTTACTTGCCGAGACCCGTATCTTGAAAATGCAAATTTGGTTTGGTTAAATTTGGCATTGCAAATTAAATTCTTTGAGTAAAAAACAACCGTTTAAGGTTGTTTTTTACTTTGTTGTAAAGGGGGTGGGGGCTTGAATGGCGAAGTCGCTCCCCACCCCCTTTAATCCCCCTCCCCCTACGACGCTCTTAAGGTGGCGACATAGCTTTGCTTGCGCAAAGCGTCGCAAATTTAAATTTATGTTTTCAGGGCGCGGGTCTCGGTGCGTCAAATTTACAAATTTGAGCGTAAAGCGATAAGGCGAAGTATTTTGAGATGATTTTTGTGGTTTTGAAGTTAAAATTTGACGAAGATAAGGCATATAGCCTATCAAGTCAAATTTTAACAAAATCCACAAAAAGCGCTCAAAAGACAAGCCAAAAAAGCTAAATTTTCAGCCCGTTTTCGTACCAGTCTATCTTCCTGGTCAAATACATCACCAGCGCAATCACCGCAAATATCATAACGCTACCCATCAAAAGCGCGTAGTCTTCGGACTGCAAGATACCGTAGAGCAAGCAGTAGCTAACCGCATGCACGAGCGCGATAAATACGCCCCATTTGCGAGCCCGAAAGATCGCCGAGCCGTAGAAAAGTATCGTCGCGCACACGGCTGCGGCCGCGATGAGATAGCTAGCTAGGAAGCTAATGTGCTCGGAAAACGAGAGCACGAGCAGGTAAAATAGCACGTCGGCGGCTCCGATGAGTAGGTACTGGATCGGGTGAATGCGGGCGCGGCTGTAAATTTCGCACAAAAAGATCGCCAAAAACGGCACCGCTAGAAACAAGATCGCATAGGTCACGCAGCGCGCGATGAGCGAGTAGTTGTTTACGGGACTGATGAAGCTAGCCTCGACGCTCTCCAGCATCTCGCGCCTGCCGTCCATGATCCACGCCTGCGGAACGCCGGTGCTAAGGCCCGAGATCTCCCACTGCGCGTTAAAGCCGCTGCTCGTAACTTCGCGAGATTTCGGCAGCCACCCGCCGCTAAAAGACGGCGAGCTCCACGAGGATTTTACGTCAAATTTATTATCCTGCCCTACGGGAACGAAGCTCGCGCTCTGCCCGCCCTGCATAGATAGCGTGCCCGCTAGCTCAAAGCCGCCGCTTGCTAAATTTGCAGGTAGTTTGTAGTGGACGCTTTGGGTAAAGGGCGAGTATTTAGGCGGCGCAAAAGACTGCGCGAGATCTTGGCCGTTTGCTTTTAGTGCGGGAAATGCGGTAAAGGTCTTTTTGCTGCCTACGCCCAAAATCAGCGTCGCCTCGCTTAGTAAAACGTCGCTTTCCGCGATATTTAGCTGCTCGAAATTTAGCGGCGCAAATTTTGCTTTTAGCGCGACGTCGCCGTTAAAGACGGGCACGCTAAAGATACCGCGCTTTAGATATTGCGGATTTAGCTGGGTCGATAGCTCGTAAGACTGCGGCGCTATCATGATCTGCTCGGTTGTCTGCGATACCGCTGCTACGCCGTTTTCGTTATAGACGGCCGCTTGTTTTTTATACGGTACCGAGATCAAAACGCCCTCGATCCTAAGCGGGCCGCCAACCGGCTGCATGATGGACTCCTCGGCGCTTTGCTTGACGTAGGCGCGGTCAGAGATCATTGAGCTGATGAAACCTAGCGGGATAAGCAGCAGCAAAAGCAGGACGAAAATAATGACGGGCTTCGTCCAAAATCCGCCCTTGACGCTATCCATGATTTTGTTTTCCATTGGATTTCCTTTTGATTTTTTTCACTGTGATTTTAGCTAGAAATCGTAATAAATCGGTAAGAAAGGTTGTAAATTTAGAGCAAATTTGACGGCGACATCAAACGGTAAATTTAACCGCGCTGCAAGCTACGCTTTCTAAAATAGCTATAAACCCAAGCTCCGAGCAACAAAACCGCCGCGAGGCAATACATATAAAAGGCCGCGCCGTTTTCATACTCCACGTCCTGCGCGCTAAAAATGGGCTGCGACATCTCGTGGTTTCGCGCCGCCTCATCCGCGATCTGCGTCATCACCTCATCATCATGCACGCCAAGCGTGATCTTTCGCAGATCAATGAAATTGTCCGCTTATCCAGATACCTGCCGCTGCGACCCGTGACGTAAACGCTATGCGAGTAGAAATTTAGATAGTAAAATCCCGCGTCGTCCTTAAAAAGCTTTTCCGAGATCTGCCGCACGGCACCTTTAAACGGATTGTCGCCCGCCCTTTTTAGCGCGCTTAGCGGATTGCCGTCTGCGCCGAATTTATAATACACGTACCAAAATGCGTCCTTGAGCCGACCCTCAATGCCGCTGCCGCGCGGGCGATTTAAAATTTTATCCTTGCTTAGATAAAATATGCCGTTTTTGCTCGCAAACAGCATGTATTTCTGATGCCCGCTCTGAAAATTTAGCGGCGTATAGGGCTCGTTTACGGCATCAAATCTCTCGCCGTCCATAAGCACCGCGCCCGTAGCGGGATCATAAAGAAACTCTATGCCCGAGTTTGGTTCCATCAGATACATCTGCTCGCTAGGCGTGAAATTTAGCCTCTCGCCGCCCTTATAGACGCTGCGTCCGTCGCTCAGCCACCGATCGACCAGGCGAAAGTGCGCGGGCAGCTCGGGGCCATCTTCGTATATGATTTTTCGCCTTATCTGTTTTAGATTTTTTGCATCCGCACCCTCTAAAATTTTACCCTCGTAAAATACCCGCTCGCCGTCGGTAGCGACGTAAGGGCTCTCGGTCAAAGACGAGATAGGCGCGCTAGTATCAAGTCTAGCGTAGGGGTAGTTGTACTCCTGCGGCCATTTGGAGAGCCCAAAGGCGTGAAAAACACCTTGTAAATGTAACTTATCGCGCCGCCCGTGCGCTGGGTCACGTCCGAGCAGAAATAGCTCACGCGCCCGTCGCTGTAGTAGCGAGAGCCTATCTTTTGCGTGCGCGCGGGATTCAGCCCCGACATCTTTCGAGCGCCGCAAAATACGCTAATAGCGTCCATACCGACGTTTGTGTAGGAGTATCTGTCGGTATCAAGCGCGCGAAAACTCGCCGCGTCCGCGTCGCCCTCTAGCTCGTAGGGAGCGAGATTCCAAGAGCGTAGATAAATTTTGCCGCCGATGTTGTAGTAACCCCCGATCTTTTGCGCGCCCGCGGGCAGCTCGCGCGAGCGGTAAACGAGCGAGACGAAGAGTGGCACGAAAAGTACCGCAAAGAGGAGCTTTAGCGCCTTTTTATCAAATTTGCTTAAACTATCTGCCTTTTTCATAAGGCAATTATATATCTTGCTAGTTTAAAACGTTAGAAATTTGAAAGCGTTTGCGGGAAAATTTTAAAATTTAGGCGCGGTAAATTTAGCGGCGAAAACTGCGGGTAAATTTGACGGCAAAGCTCAAATTTACCCGCAACCGCGCTAAACTACTCAAGCTTCGCGCAAATTTAACTTAGTATCCGTCAAAATGCTTGGTCTTCGGTAGCACCAAATTTAGCGTGATACCAATAATCGCGCCAAGTCCCACTCCGCTAAAGCTCATCGTGCCGAAGTCCAGCACCATGCCGCCAATCGCGCAGACGAAGATAAGCGCGACGATGATCATATTGCGCGGCTCGGCCAGGTCCACGCCGTTTTTGATGAGCGTCTCCATGCCCACGCTAGCGATGATACCAAAAAGCAGCAGCATGATGCCGCCGATGACGGGAGCGGGGATCGTGGAGAGCGCGGCGCCGAGCTTGCCCACGAAAGCTAGCAGTATCGCCGTAAGCGCGGCAAAGGTCATGATGGCGGGATTGTAGGCTTTCGTGATACTAACCGCGCCCGTGACCTCCGAATAAGTGGTGTTCGGCGGTCCGCCAAAGCAGCCTGCTAGCGATGTCGCGAGCCCATCGCCCAGCAGCGTGCTTTTGAGCCCCGGGTTTTTTAGGAAATTTTCCTTCGTGACGTTGCTGATGGCAAGCATATCGCCGATGTGCTCGATCGCTGGCGCGATCGCGATAGGCACCATGTAGATCACCGCTTCGAGCTTAAAAACCGGCGCGGTAAAATTTGGCAGCGCAAACCACGGCGCATTTAGAATCGGCGTAAAATCCACGATCCCGACAAACAGCGACGCGCAGTATCCAGCCGCGATGCCGCAAAGTATCGGCACTAGGCGCAGCATGCCGCGACCAAACATCATAACGACGATAACCGCCGAGAGCGAGATGAGCGCGATAATAAGCGACTGCCCCTGCGTGTAAAGCACCTCTTTACCCTTGCCCATGACCATATTTACGGCCGCGGGCGAGAGGATGAGGCCGATTGTCATGATGACGGGGCCCACGACTACGGGCGGTAAAATTTTATGCAAAAACCCCTCGCCTTTGAGCCTAATAAGCAAGCTCAAAGCCACGTAAAACAGCCCCGCCGCGATCACCCCGCTCATCGTCGCAGCGATGCCCCACTCTTTCACGCCGAAGCTTAGCGGCGCGATAAACGCGAAACTAGACGCGAGAAAGATCGGCGGGACATTTTTGCGCGTGATTAGCTGAAACAGTAGCGTGCCGATACCCGCCGTAAACAGTGCTACGGACGTATCAAGCCCCGTCAAAATCGGCACGAGTACTAGCGCGCCGAATGCGACGAATAAAAACTGCACGCCGACGAGAGCGTCGCGTAGCCTGAGATTGTAGCCTTCGTATTTTTCCATTTTTTCCTCTTTTTATTTTGCGGCTTATTTTTTGATTCTTGAAATTTGCGGCATTTGTCTTGTTTTGCAGCCAAATTTAAACACAAAGCGATTTTAAAATTCGCAAAATTATAACATATTAGCAACGATTACGGCGACGAAAAAGTGTCGTTTTAAGCAAATTTTTCGAGCAAATTTTAAATTTACTCGCCCAGACCCGCACCGCAAAAATGCCAAATTTGGTTTGGTTAAATTTAGCGTTATAAATTAGAGTTTTTGCGCAATTTAATCTTTCTTGTTAAGGGGGAAGGGGCTTGAATTACGCTCTGCTTGCAGCTCTCAAAGAGAGTGTGTCCTAACAGTAGCAAACGAAGTGCGGCTAAGCACAAGGCGAGGCAAAGCCGAAACAAAAGAGCTCCCTTTTTTCTTTTCTTTGGGAGAGGAAGGGGATTCTACTTACGAAGCGTCGCCCCTTCCTCTCCCATGCCCTCTCCAACCCCACTACACGTTAGAGGTGGCGACATTGCTTTGCTGACGCAAAGCGTCGCGGGGTTCTGAGTTTAAAGTTGATATTTTCAGGGTGCGGGTCTCGGTGGGTAAAATTTGCAAATTTGACTTCAAATTTGAACGTAAAACGACAAGGCGAAGTATCGCGAGATGATTTTTCGAGTTTTGAAGCAAAATTGAGCGTGCGCTAGGCATATAGCCTGCGGAGCGAAAATTTTGCGAAATCTCGGAAAAGCGCTCGCGAGACAAGCCGCTATTTAAGCGACTTTTCCGCCCACTTTCTCACTTCTGAATCTACTTCAAAGATCTTGCTTTCGCCCTCTATCTTCTCATTTTCAAACCTCTTTGCCGCGGCTAAAACCGTTCGAGAGATATCTAAAAATCCGCATTCGCCGCGCAAAAACTTATACACGGCGACTTCGTTTGCGGCATTTATCGCAACGCCGAGATCCGGGTTTTGCAAAGCTTGGTCTTTTAGCGAAAAGATAGGATATTTTTTCAAATTTATCTCGCCGAATTTTATATTTTCCAATGTTTTTAGGTCTAAATTCGGCACGATTTGCCCGTTTTTCGTATCGGCCGCGCTCAAATTTAGTGCTCCGTCCTCGCCCAAAATCGCATGCGCGATGGCCAAAATCATATCGGTTTTAGATAGATGCGCCGTAGTCGAGCCGTCGGCAAACTCCACCAGAGCGTGCACCGTGGACGTGCGCTCGATGAGCGCCTCGATATCCCGCACGCCGTAGAGCCAAAAGGCCTCCAGCACCTCAAAAAGCTTGTTCGCCATCGTCGCGCTGTCGATCGTGATTTTTGCGCCCATGCTCCAGTTCGGGTGTTTTAGCGCGTCTGCTGCGCGGGCGTCTTTTAGGGATTTTAGCGGGGTTTTGTAAAAGGCGCCGCCCGAGGCCGTGATGACGAGCCTAGCGACCGGGGTTTTGTTCGCGAGCAGAAATTTAAGCCCGAAATGCTCGCTATCTACCGGATTTATCGCGCCCCTATCTAAAAATTTGCCGCCCGCGACGAGGCTTTCTTTGTTGGCAAGCGCTAGTTTTTTGCCCAGCTTTTGCGCGGCCAGGCTCGGAGCAAGGCCCGCAAAGCCGACCAGAGAATTTACGACGCGCTCGCTCTCGCACTCTTTTAGCATATCGCAGATGCCCTGTGCACCCGCAAAAACGCGTTTGTGCTTTACGAATTTAGCAAATTTAGGCTCGGCGATACAGACGAATTTGGGCTTAAATTCGGCGATCTGCTCGTTTAAAAGCTCGTAGTTTGACGCGCAGCTAAGCGCCTCGATACTAAGGCCGAATTTGCGGGCCAAATTTAGGGTATTCGTCCCGATCGAGCCCGTCGAGCCCAGCACTACCACGATAGCGTCCAGAGCATCGCCGCAACGCCGAAAAGATAGCCGTCGACGCGGTCAAGCATACCGCCGTGACCGGGCAGTAGCGTGCCGCTATCTTTGACGCCCGCGCGGCGCTTTAAGTAGCTCTCGAAAAGATCGCCCCAAACGCCGAAAGTCGCAACCAAAAACGCCGTGATGAGGCTATGCCAAAAGCTGTCGGTCAGCACCCAGCCAAAGCCCGCGCCAAAGACCGTAGCTACGGCGATACCGCCCGCGACGCCTTCCCAGGTTTTGTTCGGCGAAGTCTGGCTAAAGGCGTGCTTGCCGCAAAATTTACCGACGAAAAATGCCCCGCTATCGCACGCCACGACCGTTAAAATCAGCCACGCCAAGTAGCCCACGCCGTACTGCGAATAAAGCATCCAGATGAGAAAAATCGGCGTCATCGGATACAAAAACGGTAGCACGGGCGTTAGATTTTCGCTCTTAAAGTGCGCGAGAAAACTAACAACGAGCAAGACCGCTAAAATAGCGATAAATACAGGGTTTGAAAAAGGCGTGAGTAGGTAAAAAATAACCGCCACGAGCGCAAGGGAGCTTCCTTGTAGGCCGTAGAGCCTCACGGCTTCGCCAAAGGCCGTGTAAAGCACGAAGCCTAATATGGCGAAATTTAACAGATAACTATCGACGAAAAAGATGACCAAAACCGCCGCAAATAGCGCGATGCCGGTGATTATACGCGTTTTCATGATTTTTCCTTTTTGAGTAACGATTGTATAAAATTTTCGCTTAAAAGCGCCGAAATTTGAGGCGAATTTACGCTTGCGGGCTTTAAGGGACGGTTAAATTTAACGGTTTTGCGTTAAGTTTTAGTTCTGATTAAAACGGGGCGGTAAATTTGGCGGATTTGGGTTAAATTTTACCGAGCGAGGCGGCAAATTCGGCGCAGATTTAACCAGCTGCGCTAGATTTTGTTTTTGCTAAAAACGGCTGCTTAAATTTGGCGGACGAAGGTTCAAATTTACTCCAAAACAAGCCGAATTTACCAGCCTAGCCGCGAGCGGCAAATTTAAGCGCGCAAGCTTAAATTTTAAGATCAAGATGATGAAATACGGGCGATGCCTGCGGAAAGTCGTTAGCCGCGACGCGCTCCTCGGCGCTTTCGTCGTCATCAGAGTTTTCGCCATTTTGCTCCGAGGCGAGCTCGCCCTGCTCCTGCCTGCCTTTTTGCTTTTCGTGCTCGTTTTCGGGGTCGATTTTGTAGGTTTCCTCGGTCGGTCGCACCTCGGAGACCTCTTGTTTTTCGTCGCTTGCTAGCGATGCGGCGGCGAGATTTTGCAGGTCAAATCTATTTTGGACGTCGGCGACCTTGTTTGAGACCATATTTACGTTTTGATTGATAAAAATCGTATTGCCAAGGGGTGTTACAGCCATTTTCGCCTCCTTTTAGTCGTGCTTCGTTACTAATATCGTCTTAAAATTAATATAATTTACATTTGCGCCGCTCGTAATTTTGACGTTGTTACGTTTAGTAAAATCAACCTCGTACGTCCCGCCGCCTTTGACGCTAAAATTTACGCAAATTTTCGCCGCAAATCTCAAAATTTCCTCGCTGGGAGCGCTTTTTGCGGTTTTGATGATGACGTGCGCGGACGGCAGGTCTTTTAGATGCATCCAGACGTCGTCTTTTTTCGAGTTTTTTAGCAGCCAGACGTTGCCTTTTTCGTTGCGTCCGATGCTGATTTTATAGCCCTCGATATAAAAATCCTCGACGTTTTGATTTTGCTCTTTTTGCTTTACGGCGCGGGCTTTTTTAGGCGCTAGGATTTCTAGCTCTTCGGCGCTTTTAGCTTCATTTACGAGCGTTTGTAAATTTGATAAAAACTCTAGCTTTTCGGTCAAATTTTGCCGCTCTATCGTTAGACCCGCCGCCTTTTGCTTTAGCCTTTTTGCTTTGGCAAACATCGCGTTTGCGGCGATTTTGGGGCTGGCGTCTAGCACGAGCCTCACCTCGCCTCGCTCGAAATCATTTAGCGTTACCTCGCGCTCGTAGTCCCTTAACGCGTGTAAATTCGACAGGATCAGCCCAGCGTTTTTGCTTAAAATTTCGCTTTGCGCATTTAGATCCGCTTCGTTTTCAAGGCCTGATAAAATCTCGCTTAAATTTTGCATTTTTCGCTCTATCGCGGCCGATTTTACGGCGCGCAGATTTTCTAGCTTTGCGTTATTTACGCGCTTAAATTCCTCGCTAAAATACCGCTCAAAGTCCGTTATCAGCGGTATCTCTCGCTCTTTTATCGTAGCCGGCGGCAGCTCAAGCAGCTTTCGCCCCGGTTTTATCACGCGAAAATTATTGTCTATATGGCGCAAAGCCTCGATTATGACGCCCTTTTCGTCCGTGATGATCGCGTTGGTAAAGCGCCCCGTAAACTCCAAAAATAGGCTCGAAGCCAGGCTTTTATACGAGCCTTGGAATTCGCACTCCAGCTTTAAAATTCTATTTCCCTCGGGCACGCTTAAATTTAAAATTTTAGCCCCCCAGAACCTCTTTTTAAGCGCGACGTCAAAGGGCGCTTTGTACTCTTTTACGTTTAGAAAATCAGGATTTGCGTAGATCGCGGAGTCGGCTTTGCTAAGGTCAAAAAACAGCCCGAGCTCGCCGTCAAATTCGATAAATATCGCCATATCGCCCGCGCGTCTGATTGCGGTTATTTTTTTAAATTTGCCTAGAAAAGATTGTACTTGTTTTAAATTTGCGTATTTCATAGCCGAAATTATAGCCTAAAATGCGACCGAAATTTAAGCATAAGAATAATATAATGATAATGCATTTTAAAACGGAGAAAAAATAAATGAACAAATTTAGCCTAAGTTTAGCGGCCTCGTCGCTGCTTTTAACTCAAATTTTCGCCGCCGACGTAGCGCTGCAAGGCGTCGAGATTAGCGAGAGCGCGGATGACGGATACCGCGCCAAAACCAGCGAAGTAGGCAAAACGAATACGCCATTTTAGAGATTCCGCAGACGGTAAACGTCGTAACCCAGCAGCAACTAAAGGATAAAAAACCCGAAACTCTAGCCGAAAGCCTTCAAAACGTAAGCGGCGTTAGCTACGGAAACACCACGGGCGGCATCTTTGACGCGATCATAAAAAGGGGATTTGGCGGCGGACGCGACGGCTCGATCATGCGAAACGGGGTGCCTGCTAGCGTCATGCATAGCTTTAACAAAACCGTAGAAAGCGTCGAGGTATTAAAAGGCCCGGCTAGCTTGCTCTACGGCGCGCAAGAACCTGGTGGCATCATAAATATGGTTACTAAAAAGCCAAAATACGACTTTTCAAACGAAATTTGGGCGGGTATCGGCAACCGCAACTACTGGAACGCGGGCTTTGACACCACGGGACCGATCGCGGAGAGCGGCTTTGCGTATAGATTTATATTTGATATGATGCAAAAAGACTACTGGAGGGAGTTTGGCGAATATAAAAACATCCTCTTTGCGCCATCTCTTTCGTATAAAGGAGATGATTACCGCATAAATTTCGCCTACGCCCACTCTAAATCAATCGATCCGATCGACCGCGGTATGTACCTCATCCCAAACACGGGCAAACTGCTGCCGATAGACAAGAAAAGACGCCTTGACGAGCCGTTTAACAAGCTAAAAACGACGCTTGACACCGTGGACGTAAATTTTGAAAAAAATATCGGCGAGGACTGGCTATTAAAGGGCGCTTACGCATTTTCGCGCTCCAAGCACGAGTACGGCCACATCAGACTAATGAACGTAAATTTAAACACCGGAACGGCGACTAGACGAAACGAATACTACGACGGCTTCATCCATCGCACGCACGCAGGCTCGCTCACGCTAAACGGCTACGCGCAAACGGGCGAGGTCGAGCACAATTTGCTCTTTGGCATCGATGCTAAAAGCTACTACCGCTACCGACCGGGCGGCCTAAGAGACACGGGCGCCCACCTAAATATCAATATCTATAATCCAATCTACGGCAGAGTCGGGTTGCCGACGGTAAGGGAGTCAGGCATCCAGTATCAAACGCTAAAAACGATCGGATTTTACGCGCAAGATAGCATAAATTTGACCGAAAATTTGATCTATTCTTTGGGCGCGAGGTATGAATTTTACAGACAAATCGCGCGCGGAACGGTTAGCGGACCAAACTCCACCGACCAAAAAGACGGCAAATTTACCTGGCAGACGGGACTTTTATACCTGCTAACGCCCGAGTGGTCCGTTTACGCCAACTACGCGCAAAGCTTTAGCCCGCAGATGGCTATGAACGGCGACATAGGCGACATAAAACCCGAAGAAGGCAAAAGCGTCGAGCTGGGAACTAAATTTCAAAACGATAGCATAACGGCTAGCGCGGCGGTTTTTAATATCAATAAGAAAAACATCATGCGCACCGTAAATAGCGTGAGTACGCCAGTGGGCGAGGCGCGCTCTAGAGGATTTGAGTTTGACTTTAACGGCCGCGTGACGCAAGGACTAAGCGTGGGCGCTAACTACGCATACACTAAAACCGAAGTGCACAAGGATAGCGGCGCGTTTGCCGTGCTAGTGGGCAAACCGCTAGAAGCCACGCCTAAGCACCAAGCCAGCCTCTTTGCCAACTACGACTTTAGCCACCTAGGCGCAAAGGGCCTAAGGATCGGCGGCGGAGCGAGGTACTTTGGCTCATGGTACACCTACTACATGAGGACGAATCTACCGGCCGTACCTGCGGGAACGGGCTTTAAGATGGACGACGCGGTCGTTTACGACGCCTTTATCAGCTACGATACCAAGATCGCGGGCTACGAGACGAATTTCTCGTTTAACGTCAAAAACTTGACCGACAAGCTTTATTATACGTCCTCATCTACCGGCACGCAGGCTAATATCATACCGATACAGCCGGGGTATGCGAGGCAGTTTATGCTGACTGCTAGCGTTAAATTTTAAAATTTAACGCGTTATCTCGCCCGACTATACGTCGCTTTGCTTTCCTCTGGTCGCAACTGCGAGCAGAGGGTTTTAAAATTTGGCGCTCCGTAGGCTATATGCCTAGCGCACGCTTAAATTTTAAAACCGCCTAGCCTAGCCGTGCGATATTTCCGCTCGGCTCTTTTTGTTCAAATTTAAAGTTTATTAAAAAGCACCTCGCCCTCGCTTCTTACGCTCAGACTTTAAATCAAATTTGCAATTTTCCGCTTCAAATTTAGCTCGTCCAAACCCGCATCCTAAAAACGCCGAATTCGGTTTTAAATCCGCGGCGCACTGCGCTATTTAGCCGAACCGAGTTCACATTTGCAACGCTCAAATTTTAATCTCAATCTCTTTTTATCCATTTTTCGCTAAAATCGCTAAATTTTAAAAACGCGCGGCATCCGCAAAAAAGGAAAATTTATGCAAAACTCAAAGCAAACCATCACCGAAAAGATTTTCAGCGAGCACGTAGGGCGCGAGGTTTTCGCGGGCGAAATCATCGAAAGCGACATCGACATGGTCATCGGCAACGACATCACGACTCCTATCTCCATCAAGCAGTTTGAGCGAAGCGGCGCGACAAGGCTAGCTAATCCGGACGGCTTTAGCGTCGTGATGGACCACTACATCCCCGCCAAAGACATCCTAAGCGCCAACCAAGCCAAAATCAGCCGCGATTTTGCGTATAAGCACGATTTGAAAAATTATTTCGACGAAAAGGATATGGGCATCGAGCACGCGCTTTTGCCAGAAAAAGGCCTCGTAGTGCCGGGCGACGTCATCATCGGCGCCGATAGCCACACCTGTACGCACGGCGCGCTGGGAGCCTTTGCCACGGGTATGGGCAGCACCGATCTAGCCTACGCGATGATAACGGGCAAAAACTGGTTTAAAGTGCCGCCGACTATCAAAGTGATTTTTCGCGGCAAACTCGACCGCCACGTCTACGGCAAGGACCTCATCCTAGAGATCATCCGCCGCATCGGCGTGGACGGC
Source organism: Campylobacter sp. (assembly GCF_052170435.1). GTDB lineage: Bacteria > Campylobacterota > Campylobacteria > Campylobacterales > Campylobacteraceae > Campylobacter_A. The sequence goes on along the minus strand of NZ_JBQNAN010000009.1, from coordinate 31,179 downwards.
GCGCTGTATAAGGCGCTGGAGTTTACGGGCGAGACGATAGAGAGCCTCGATATGGACGGGCGATTTAGTATGTGCAACATGGCGATCGAGGCCGGCGGCAAAAGCGGCATCATCGCGGTCGATGAAACTACGAAAGAGTTTTTAAAAGGTAAAAATTTACGCGCCGAGCCGAAGCTGCACTACTCCGACGAGGGCGCGAACTACGAGCAAATTTTAGAGATCGACGTTAGCAAGCTCGATCCCGTGATCGCCTATCCGTTTTTGCCTAGCAACGGCAAGAGCGTGCGCGAAGCGGTAAAAGACGATATCGCTATCGATCAGGCCTTTATCGGTAGCTGCACGAACGGCAGACTCTCGGATCTACGCATCGCGGCCGAGATCCTAAAAGGCCGCAAAGTAGCGCGCAAAACCCGCCTCATCATCACGCCTGCAACGCAAAAAATCGCCCTGCAAGCGCAAAAAGAGGGGCTGATGGATATTTTCGCAGAAGCGGGCGCGGTCGTCTCAAATCCAACCTGCGGCGCGTGCCTGGGCGGATATATGGGTATTTTGGGCGTTGGGGAACGCTGCGTAAGCACGACGAACAGAAACTTTGTCGGCCGTATGGGCGATCGCACGAGCGAAGTGTATCTAGCAAACTCGGCTGTCGCCGCAGCTAGCGCCGTCGCAGGCAAGATCGCCGATCCGCGCGATTTATAAACATTTATATAGGGCATCCCTGTGGACAATTTATGGACAGATGTAATAAAGATTAGCCTTGGTGCACTTTTAGCAGTTTGTGGCCAAATAGTGCATACCTACATAACCAATAAAAAAGATAAAAATAAACTCAGGCGACAAAAGCTAGAGGAAGCGTTTATTATAATTGGTGATATTTTAGGAGGATTACATTACAAGGCATCTTTATTGGTAGACCCAAATTTAAGCATAGAAAGTCCGAAAATAGATACTAGCAAATTACACCTACTAATTAGTTTCTATGCACCAGAGCTACAAGAAGACTACAAAGATTTTATGATCACATATCAGGAATTTATCCCACTTACCGCAAAAAGGCTTAAAACTTCAGACAATGATGATAAAAACATGAAAGAAATAATAGAGAAACTAACAAAAATAATTTTTTTATTGAATTCCAAAGGCAATAAAATTAAAGAAAAATTGACTGAAATAGTAAAAAAACTATAAAATTAATTAAGAATTGATTGTTGTAGAGATATAGATAATGTTTTATTGCGTTGACTGCTTTAAATTAAATTTCACCACAACATCCAAATAGAGTATTAAAACGCCGTTATCGTCGCCAAAAGTCCAAAGATGATGCCGGGTAAATTCGCAGCCGCTAGCGGGTAGTCTCTTTTAGCTTTTAGCAAGCCGTAGCTAGTCCAGATCGTGCAGTTTATCGCTGCGGCTAGAGGCTGGATAAAAGGCGTTTTGTTGCCCTCGAGGTTGCCCATTATCTGCGGGATGTAGGAAATATACATAATGACCGACAGGCACGTGCCTATCCAGCCTAAAATTTGTAAATTTTTCTCGCTCATTTTTTCTCCTTTAAAATTCGTATTATACTATTTTTTGGGGTGCGGCGGGCGCATTTTGGTAAATCAAAGCCGTTTTTAGCTAAAGTTAGCCTTATAATTTTGCTTAAGGAAAAAAATGAAAACATGCGTCATCTTAGCCGGAGGCAAAAGCTCGCGAATGGGCCGCGACAAAACGTTGCTACCTTTTGGCGGATTTGCGACGCTCACGCACTACGGAGCGTATAAATTCGGGCGGATTTTCGAGCGCGTATTCGTTAGCTCTAAATTTGAAAAATTTAACCCACCCCTGCCGCTCATCAAAGACGCCGACGCAGACGAGATCTCTCAGTCAAATTTGAACGCGGTAAGCGATAAAAACGACACCACGACAAACTCCGCTCAAATTTTGGCGCAAGATACGTCAAATTTGAGCGAGCTAGCCTTTTCTCCGATGCTAGCGCTTTATAGTATCCTTAAAAATTTCCCAAACGAAAGCGTCTTTATCGTCCCGGCCGACATGCCCTTTGTTAGCGAAGAGTGCGTGCGCGAGCTATATAAATTTGCCGGCGAATACGACATGGTCATCGCTGCGGACGAGTCGCATACGCACTCGCTTTGCGGGTTTTTTAGCGGGGACTTAGCGAACGCCGCGGGCGAGCTTTTTGCCGCGGGCGAGCACAAAATCGGACTTTTGCGTAGCCGCTGCCGCTGCAAGATCGTAAAATTCGTGCGCGAAGACGAGTTTTTTAACATCAACTACCAGGCAGATTACGAACAAGCCTTAAAAGAAGGAAAAATATGAAAAAAATTATCGTTTTGCTGGCTATTTTGCTAAATTTAGCCCTAGCCGCCCAGGCGGAAACGGCGAAGCAAAATTTAACCTCGCAGTCAGAAAATCTAGCTGAAAATTTAACCGAGCCGACCGCTAAAGACGAAGCCAAGCACCTATACGAGGCTGCCGCAAAGCTTGAGCATGAAGGCGACAAAACAAGAGCCCTTCAGCTTTATAAGCTGGCGGCTAAAAAGGCGATATTTACGGACGAGGACGGCGAAACGGCTGCTATGGAGCGCTCCGTGATAGCGCCCTCAGATAGCGTAGCTGACGCGCCCGTAGAGGAGCAAAAGATCGCCTCCAAAGAGCGCCCCGCAGCGAAATTTGAAAGCGGCGAGGCATACGACGTGGATGAAATTTTGGGCCTAAAAATGCACCACTTAAACTACCTCCTGCCGGCAACCTACGCGTTTAACGACGTTGATGATAGGCGCCGATTTGAGACCGCTTTTCAGATTAGCTTGCAAAAGCCGCTTTTTTACGACGTGTTTGATATGAACGAAACGATCTCGGCTGGCTACTCGCAAAGCTCGTGGTGGCAGACGGCCAAGGGCTCGACGCCGTTTCGCGAGACCAACTATCGCCCCGAGATTTTCGTGACCGTCCCGATGAGATTTGAGGCGCTACCGAGCCTTGACTACCTGCGCGCGGGGCTTTTGCACGAGAGTAACGGCCAGGGCGGCGAGAAGTCTCGCTCGTGGAACCGCGTCTATCTCGAGGCCAAGCTTTACGCCGGTAGCCTCGTCGTAATTCCACGAGCGTGGGCGCGCATCCCTGAGAGCAAGGGTAGCGACGATAACCCAGACATCGAAAAATACCTCGGCAACATGGATATAAATTTCGCCCTGCCTTACCGCGGACACATCTTTACGGCGATGGTGCGAAACAACCTGCATTTTGATAAAACAAACCGCGGCGCGGGCGAACTTGGCTGGCTGTTTCCGTTTGGCAAGAGCGGCGTTTACGGCTACGTGAAGTACTTTACGGGATACGGCGAAAGCCTCATCGACTACAACCGCCACACCGATAAAGTCGGTATCGGCTTTGCGATTTTGAAATAAAAGGCTAGCGCGCTCAAGCGGCGCAGGTAAGGTAAAAATCGCGGCAAAACAGCGAAGAGCGATAAGTCAAATTTCCCCACACAGATAAGCGCGGCAAATTTGACGAGCGGGCAATGCGCATAGCAAAGCGCGAGAGTAAATTTTAAAAATTACAAACGCGGCACGGGCTTTAAATTTACGCAAGGTCGCCGCCGCAACATAAGCGCAAAACCCAAGGAGATAGATGAAAAATTTATTAAGGTTTTTTATCATTTTGACCTGCGCGACCTCGCTACAAGCAGGCGGCAACTACGTCCCCAGGCAGCAAAACGACGAACAAATCGCAACCTATGATATATTTTTTAAATACAACCTACGCAACGGTGAAAAGGACAAGAACGGCAAAATACGCAACAGACTCTACGTCACCTGGCTAGACGCGAGCGGCGCGCAGCTGGATCGCTACGTCATCGACGAAGCGGATGAAAAGTACAAGCGCAAGATCCCGGACAACCCCTCCACAAAGCTAAAAATCTCGCTCGCCGTCCGCAAAAACGAGCGCTGGGTGCTACTCGAAGTCTATTCAAAAGAGCACCGAGACGCGCCTGCATTCATCACCCAAAGATGCCTATGGAATGGGCTAGAAAAGGAGCTACTGGAACTTTTTGACACAGGCGAAGTGCTAAAACTGTACCGAAAAACCAAACGCTTCGACGCAAATTTAGGCTTTTTTACCGAAAATAACATAGCCGAATACCGCAGAGACGGCAAACCGTCGTATAAGGAATTTACCAGCGTCCGAACGGGCAAAAAAGAAACGACTTTTGAAAAGTACGACGAGAACGGGCTCCTGCACAGCCGCGCATACCAGATAGGCGGCGAGTCTGCGTATTTTGAGTTTTTATACCCGAGCGGCAAACTAAAAAGCGTGATAGACCAGCGCCAAACGATCGGCAAGCCGCTTAGCGAGGCGGTCAAAATACAAAAGGAATTTAACGAAAAAGGCGAGCTCGTAAAAGAGGTCGTAACCGACGCAAAAGCGGGCACGGCGACTACGAAATTTTACGGCGAAAACGGCGAAATCATAAAAACCGAAACAAAAAATCTCAGATAAACCAAGAGCGGAGAAAAATATGTTTTTAAAACTAGATGAGATCGCTCGCGAGCTAGACGAGATCTACCTGCCTCTGGAGCAAAAGGGGATAACGGGCATGAGACTGCTAGCACAAAGCGATGCCGACGCGTCCACGCGGGCGCTAGAAAATGCGCAAGAGGCTCTAGGCGTCAAATTCCCGCTTGCGCTTTCGCGGCTAGTTTGCGAATTTAACTTTGGCGAATTTGAGGTTTGCAACGTACGCTTTGGCACCGGCGGCGACTACGCTAGCGAGCTAGTGCAGCTAAACAGCACCGACGAATACGGCGGCAAATGGTGGCACAGCTATACGCGTCCTGCAAATTTGATAGTTTTTGCCGTGGGCGATCCGTGGATATTTCTGATTGATTGCGCGGACGGCGCGATTTATGCGTGGCTACTCGGAGACGAAGAGCTTTGTGGCAGGCGTGTCGCGAGCGATTTTGAGAGATTTTTTATAGCGCTTGGAAGCATCGATATCGCGAGACTAAGCAAAAAGGCCGTGCCAAGCGCGGAAGAAATCGCTAAATTCGTCCAAGCAAGCGATGATAAGGCGCTTGAGTTTTGGCGAGAAATGGCTGGAATTTGATAAATTTAAGCACAGGCGGCTTTAGCGGCAAATTTGACTGATTTCAAAGGCCCCAAGTGCAACAATATCCGCCATCAAATTTTAAAATTTAACTACCAAACTCGCTCAAATTTATATTATTTTTTGCATTCGAGTGCTAAATTTGAACTCAATTTTACCGTAAATTCGGCACTCAAAAATCAAAAAAGGCAAAAAATGATAACCGCAAAGGCTCTTTACGCATCGGCAAGGCTTAGATCGCTACCACTTAGCGTTTCAGGCGTACTACTCGGTAGCGGCGCGGCATACGACGCGGGCGCGTTTAGAGCGGATATTTTCGCACTGGCGCTACTTACGACGCTGCTGTTTCAGGTACTAAGCGACTACGCTAACGACTACGGCGACGCGGTAAAAGGCACCGACGACGATGGCAGGCTGGGGCCGCGCCGCGCGATCCAAACAGGGCAGATGAGCGCAAAGCAGATGAAGCGCGTCATCGTCGCTACGGCACTGCTTTCGGCGCTTTCGAGCCTCGCGCTAAGCGTTTTGGCATTTGGCGAGCGGTTTTATCTCGTGATTCTATTTTTGGCGCTAGGCGGCGCGTCGATATATGCCGCGATCCGATACACCGTGGGAGCCGGCGCATACGGATACCTGGGGCTTGGCGACGTTTTCGTGTTTTTGTTTTTTGGTTTACTTAGCGTGCTGGGCTCATACTTTTTACACGCGCGTTCGCTCGATGCGGTGCTGCTGCTGCCTGCGTGCGCGTGCGGGATGCTAAGTACGGCCGTGCTAAATCTAAACAACATGCGCGATATCCAAAACGACGCGCTCAAGGGCAAGCGCACGATCCCCGTGCGTATCGGACTGCTCGCAGCCAAGTGCTATCACTACGCGCTGATCGCGGGCGGAGCAGGATTGATGCTCTGCTACTCGTTTTTACGCGGCGATTCAGGCGTAAAACTACTCTACATAACTAGCTTCGTGCCGCTTATTCGGCACCTATTTTTCGTCTCAAAAGTGCGGGAATGTCGCGACTTTGACGGACAGTTAAAGGTCGTCGCGCTCTGCACGTTTGCGATGTCGGCGCTGTTTTTTACCGGGGAAATTTTGGGGTAAATTTAGCCTGATTATTGTTCCGTGCTATTGCTGGCGACAAAAAGTAATTCAAATTTTTCTCAAAATGTTGTGAAAAAGTTATATATTTACTTTTTTAAAATACACTTTCAAACCCAAATCACAAGGAGAAAAAATGAAAAAACTAATCAAATTTTCGCTAGTTGCAGCGCTCGCAGCGAGCTTCGCAAACGCCGCGGTATACGAGATCGACCCGGCACACAGCAACGTCGGCTTTAAGATCAAGCACCTAAGCATCTCAAAAGTCAGCGGAAATTTCGGCAAATTTGACGCCGTGATCGACTACGACAAGGACGCCAAGGAGCTAAAAGCACTCGAGGCCACCATCGAGACCGCCTCGGTAAATACGCAAAACGAGAAACGCGACGAGCACTTGCGAAGCGCGGATTTTTTTAACGCGGCAAAATTCGACAAAATCACCTACAAAATGGTCAAATTTGAGAAAGAAAGCGACATCGAAGGCAAGGTCGTTGGCACGCTCACGATGCACGGCGTCACTAAGCCCGTGGTGCTAAAATTCGAGCTTGGCGGCTTTACCGCGGATAAAAACGGCAAGGAAAAAATCGGCTTTAGTCTAGAGGGCGAGACGAAACGCAAGCTCTTTGAGATCGGGCTGGATACCTCAGAAATCACGCTATCTGACAAAGTCGAGCTAGAGATCGAAGTCGAAGCGAAAGAAAAATAATCCCTAACATAAGCCTAAAGCCTATTTTTTGGGCTTTAGCTTGTTAAATTTTGAGTTTTTAGCCTAGATTTTTGTAAATTTAAAAATCCGCAAAACTGCCGCGCCGAAAGGCAAAAATGCGACAAAATGCAAAGCACCCACCCAAGCTCGCTAATCATACCGAGCAAACAAAGCTCAAGCCGGCAAACCGATAAATTCGCCGGCCCCGTCGCCTTATCAAAACGTAAATTTACCCCTTGCGCCCTAACAAATATAGTCTCAATGCCTGCTCTGCGGTCATTTTGAGATTGCGCATCGCGGTTTGCTTATCCATCGCTTCTTCCAGGCTCACGGGCTCGTTTAATACGCTAAAAAACGCGTCGATGCCGTTTTCGTTACAGCCGCCGGCGCACGGCGCCACGCTGCCTGCTAGCGCGATGATCGGTTTGCCGTATTTTTTGGCGATCTTCGCCACTCCGGTCGGGGTCTTGCCCATCGAGCTTTGAAAGTCCAGTCGCCCCTCGCCGGTGATGACTAGATCGGCGTTTTTCACGTCTTCTTCGAGGCGGATTTCCTCCATGATGATGTCGATGCCGGGCTTTAGTTTGGCGTTTAGGTAGCTCACAAACCCGTACCCTAGCCCGCCTGCCGCGCCCGCGCCCTTGAAGTTCCAAAATTCGCTCGAAAAGTGCTCGCTCGTCGCGCTCGCAAAGCTTATAAGCCCAGCGTCTAGATCCTTTACCATCTGCTCGTCCGCGCCCTTTTGCGGGCCGTAGACGTAGGCCGCGCCGTTTTTGCCAAAGAGCGGGTTATCCACGTCGCAAGCCACGAGGAATTCGCACTCTTGCAGCTCGGGTACTACGTTTTTGTTTGAGATTTTCGTGATTTTTATGAGGTTTTCGCCTTTGCCCTCGAGCAGCTCGCCGTTTTCGTCAAAAAACTCGTATCCCAGCGCGCTTAGCATGCCCGTGCCCGCGTCGTTCGTCGCGCTGCCGCCGATACCGACGATAAATTTACGCGCGCCCTTGCCAATAGCATGCAAAATCATCTGCCCAAAGCCGTAAGTACTCGTTTTCATCGGATTTCGGCACTCTTTTTCCACCAGCATGAGCCCGCTAGAAGACGCCATCTCGAGGATGCCAAGTTCGCCTGCTAGCGCGTATCTAGCGGGGATTTTTTCGCCGAGAGGATTTTGCACGATGACGTCGATAAACTCGCCATCTAGCGCGTCCGCTAGCGCCACCACGCTACCCTCGCCGCCGTCTGCTATGGGCTTAACCACCGCCTCGTCTATCTCGCCGGCTAAAGCTTCGATGCCCTCTTTTACGGCGTTGCCGGCCTCGAGGGAGCTGAGTGAGCCTTTAAATGAGTCGATTGCTATTAGTATTTTCATCTGTTTTCCTTTTTGGCAAGGCTTGTCTTTTGAGCGCTTTTTGCGGAGCTGGCTAAAATTTAGCTCGGCGGACTGTTTTTGCTTCGTTGCACTCGCAACTGCAAGCAGAAGTCCAGCCTGAGCTAAATTGTATCTGCGCAACCCCAAAAAATCATCTCAAAATACTTCGCCTTAAATTTTACGGTCAGATTTTATCAAATTTAGTTTTAAATCGCGAGCCGAATTTAGCTTCATTGCCAATTTAAAAACGCGCGGCGCGATAGCGCCACATAAACCTGCACGCAGTGCGGCAACCTCTCACGTCGTAGGGGGAGGGAATTAAATGGAGCGGGGGAGCTCTTTTGCTTCGGCTTTGCCTCGCATTGTGCTTAGCTGCACTTCGTTTGCTACTGTTAGGACGCACTCTCTTTGAGAGCTGCAAGTAGAGCGTAATTCAAGCCCCTTCCCCCTTAACAAGAAAGATTAAATTTAATGCGCAATGATAAATTTAACCAAACCAAATTTAACATTTTCAAGATGCGGGTCTGGGCGGACAAATTTGAAAATTTACCGTTCATACCGTAAAAAGTGCAGTCTCGTCACGCCAAAACCGCACTCAAATTTAGTCGTCAAATTTACAGTAACACGAGCGACGCTACCCAAACCGTCGCCATACCCACGATACCCATTATAAAGGTAAGCATCGTCTGGGTCTTGTAGCCCTGCTCCGGCGACATCTTGCTAAAGTTCGTAACGACCCAGAAGTAGCTATCGTTAGCATGCGAAACCGTCATCGCGCCCGCAGCGATCGCCATCACCGTTAGCACCGCGCCCATCTCGCTAGTTAGCCCTAGCGCGCTCATCATCGAGCCGCTATCGGTGAAAAGCCCCATGATAGAGGCCGTCGTCGTAAGCGCCACGGTCGAGCTGCCCTGAGCGGTCTTGATGATAGCAGAGATAACAAACGGGAAAAATATGCCAACGGTGCCGATGAGATGGGCGTTTGCCTTCATAAACTCGACAAAGCCCGCTTTAGCGATGACGTTACCTAGCACGCCGCCCGCAGCCGTGATGAAAAGGATCGGTCCGACGATCTTTAGCGTTTCGTTGGTCATGAAGTTAAATTCGCCCAGCTTACCCGTTTTGGCCAGCAAGATAACGGCAAATAGCACGCCAACGCCAAGCGCGATGATCGGATTACCCAAAAATAAAACGAAATTCGCAAACGAGCCTTTTAGCTTTAGTATCGAGACGACCGAACCCAGCGCCATCAGCAAAATCGGCATAAAAATCGGCGCCAAGCTCAAAAACGCGCAAGGCAGCTTGCCGTGCTCTTTGATAATCTCGTCGTAGCTCTTACCGACATCTGCGAGATCTTCCTTTAGGCTCACTTTTGCGCCGATAGTCTTAGCAAAAATATAGCCAGCGACGAGAACCGGTATCGAAACTACCGCGCCCACGGCGATGACTAGCAGTAGGTTGTGTCCCACGCCCACGAGTCCGGCGGCCGCTATCGGGCCAGGTGTCGGCGGTATAAACACGTGCGAGGTGTATAGGCCGCACGAGAGCGCGACGGCCATAGCTACGGGGTTGGCGCCGATTTTTTCCTTTATCGCGCGGCGGATCGGATCTAGTACCACAAAGCCGCTATCGCAAAAGACCGGGATACCCACGATCCAGCCCATGATGAGCATAGCTAGCTCGGGGCGCTTGTCGCCTACGCAGCGCACGACCATGTCGGCCAGCTTTAGCGCCGCGCCCGTCTTTTCCAGCGCCATACCGATGAGCGCGCCCAGGATGATGACGATGCCTATGCTTTTAAATATCCCGCTAAATCCCTCTCCGATGATCGCGGGAACCTTGACCAGGTCGATACCCGCGACGACGGCTAGGGCGAGCGAGACGAGCATGATCGCTATAAAGGGGTGAACCCCGAACTTAGAAATCAGCACGATCATAACGACGACCGCGATGACGAAGCAGACGATGAGAGCAATACCGCTCATAACAGCTCCTTTCGGATAAAATTTTTGACTAACGCAATATTACCGAAATTTGTTTTTAAAATATCTAAATTAGATTTGAAATTTTAGTTTCATTTTATAAAACGAGTGAATTTGACGGCCGATTATTTTGCGGTAAATGCGCGGGCAGCTTTGGCGCGGTTAAATTTTGTTTTGAATTTAGGTTCGAATTTGGAGCAAATTTATCACAAAAAATAACTTGCGAGGTTAAATTTACGATATTCAAAATCGTGAAACAAGCGTCAAATTTGACTACTAGCGCTTGCCGAAGTTCAAATTTAACTCCGCCTTAAGCCTTACGGCACTATCATTTTATCAATGATTTGCAAAAGATGCGAAGCAGTCAAATTTAAAGCGATTGCGGGCTTTATTGACCTATATATTTTAGGCACGAGGCAAAACGTACCGTCTCTGTTTTGGCGACAACTAAAAAGGATACGCTATGGGTATGATAATCTTACTTTTTTACGTTATTCCTTACTTGGCAATTAGCGCCATAGTGATGGCTATTACCCTAAAACAGACTAATAAAATTTGGATCAGAGGCATCGTAGCGGCCGCGCTATTTCTAATCCCCACTTACGACATCATTATCACGAACATTCTTGGGGCGTATTACTGCGCTACCGCTCCAAAGGCCTTTATAAAAGAAACGGTAGAGTATCCGGAGAGTATTTATTTTGAGGATAATGTTTTTAACGGCTTTAACGAGCAAGATATAGAAAATATGATGAATAACTACCTTGACGGCATCCATCTAAAGACGTTAGCCTTAAATTTACCCAATGGAAACGTTGCCATATATCATTACGAGAAAAATCAAGACGAATACGACAAGATAGTGCAAGAAGTCAAGCAAGAGCTAGGAGAAAAGACGTCGCATTATGATGATATCAGGGCTAGAATCATAAAAATAATCGACTCGAATAAAATCATAACCACGAAAGACAAGATGCCTAAGATGAACTATACCGTATTTTACGATAAGGTGAGTTTAAACCAGATCACTTCGAAATTTTTTCACTCCGACACAATGAGAATCATAGATAATAAAACAAATGAAACCATTGCTTTTCAACAGAGATATTTTATGTTTAAGAGGTTAACCGATTATAGCGCTGGCGGGTATAGCGGAAAGTATATATGCGATGATAAAAGAATTCCTTTAGTTATGAACACTTTTCCAAAAATGGATTTAAATATAGGATACGTGTTGCTAAATTTTGATGCGAGATTTAAAAATTACTTTAAAGGAGAGTAAAACGAGAGTAGAAGAGCAAAATATTACGCTCGCCACAAAAGACTCAAGAAACGCCACAAACAGACGATTAAATTTAACATCCAACTCTCGACTCAAAATTTATTTGGCAAAGTCGAGCCGATAAATTTAGTCGATAAATTTAGCAAACAAGCCGTACTTATCCGCCAAAAGATAAAGTCCTAAAAATAACGCGGCGTATAAAACTGTTTTAAATATTTTTAGCAAGGCATGCAAATTTGATCCTTTTTGCTTCGTTAAATTTACGAAATCTTAGCCAAGGGGCGGTTAAATTTGGTGAATTCGGAGGCGGGGATTTGAAAAATGCGGGGAAATTTATATCAAGGGAAAATCGGCTAAATTTAAAAGCCGAATTTAAAAAAGAGCGGCGAAGGCTCAAATTTAACCCTCGCCGCGAGAAATTTATCACTATAAATTTATACGCCGAAAACTCGGAGCGCAAAAATCAAATTTATCTAGAAAGCTTTAGCAGATACCCGTCCTGCGTCTTTTCGATCTCGTGTTTATAGCTGCCGTCCAGATCAAAAACTACGCGGTAAAATTTACCGTGCGAGCCAAAAAGTGCCGTTTTAAACGCGCCGCAGTCAAGCTCGTCTTTTCTCGTGTTTACGTCCGTTTGCGAGGCGAAATCGATCACGACCTTGGTGCCTTTACTGATCGAGTAATCTTTGAGCTTCTCGTCGGTCGTGAGGATTTTTATCTGCATCGGATAGATCTCGAATTTCGTCTGCTTATAGACGATTTGCTTTTGCGGTTGCGGCTTTTCAAGAGGCTTTATGACGATGTCTTTTAGCGGCTCTTGCGCGGTCATGTTGCGCTCGGTAGGCTTTGGCGCGACATCTATCGCGGCGGCTTTAGACTCCTCTTTAGTGACCGAGACGTCGGGCTTTTCGACTACGACCGGTACTGCGATCTTGCTTAGCAAAAACTCATCCTGCCACGAGATGCTTTTGTTTATGTCGACGGTTTTTTCCTTGATACTGCCGTCCAGGCTTTTGTATTTTAGCGTGACGGAGATGAAGTTTCTAGCGTCGGCGGGAAATTTGAAACTCTGCTTCTCAAAAGGCGGCAAATTTTCCACGACGTTGCTGCTAGCCATGCTCGCGTTTACGTCGCCCGAGGGCGCGAAAGGATTTTCTCTGCCCAAAGCTAACCCACAAGCCAGCGCCAAAAGCCAAATTTTACCGATTTTCATAACTCCCCCGTTTTTAAATTTATAAAGCTAAATTTACCCGCCGCTGCTAGGCTCAAGCTCTTTTAGCTCGAAATACGCCTTTTGCAACTGGGCGTTTTGTTTTTTTAGCGTTTCGACGTCGCGTTCTAGCTGCGTTTTTTGCTCTTGCAGGCTTAGCATCACGTCTAGCGAGCGCTTGCCAAAGATTATATTGCCCACGTAGATACCAAAACATATCACGCAAAACGCTATAAGCGTGAATCTGAGAAAAAGCCTGAAATCAAAAGGCTTTTTCTCGACGTATTCGTCTAGGACTTCGCTCAAATTTGATTTCCCAAAAACTCGTCCGTCTCGCGCTCGATCTCAAGCAGGCGGTTGTATTTGGCGTTGCGTTCGCTTCTTGAGGTCGCGCCCGTCTTGATTTGGCCCGTATTCATCGCGACGGCGAAGTCCGCGATAAAGCTATCCTCGCTCTCGCCGCTTCTGTGGCTCATCACGCAGCGGTAGCCTTTGCGCTGAGCTAGGCGGATCGTCTGCATAGTTTGGCTTACGGTGCCGATTTGATTTGGTTTGATCAAAATCGCGTTAGCTACGCCTTTGGCGATGCCTTCGCGCAAAATTTTCTCGTTCGTTACAAAAAGATCGTCGCCCACGAGCTGCACTTTAGAGCCAAGCTTGCTCGTTAGCTTCGCCCAGCCCGCCCAGTCGTCCTCGCTTAGGCCGTCTTCGATCGAAAATATCGGATACTTCTCGCAAAGCTGCGCGTATCGCTCTATCAGCTCTTCGCTGCTAAATTCCTTGCCTTCTAGCTTATATTTGCCGTTTTCGTACAGCTCGCTAGCTGCGACGTCAAGGGCTAGCTTGATCTGCTCGCCTGCTTTGTAACCCGCTTTTTCGATAGCCTGCATGATTAGTTTGATCGGCTCTTCGTTATCGTTTAAATTTGGCGCAAATCCGCCCTCGTCGCCCACTGCCGTGCTGTGACCGGCCGCGTTTAGAAGGCCTTTTAGCGTGTGGTAAATCTCAGTCGCCGCTCGCAGCGCGTCGCTAAATTTATCAAATCCAAACGGCATAATCATAAATTCTTGAAAATCCACGCTGTTGTTCGCGTGCGCGCCGCCGTTAATGATATTAAACATCGGCACGGGTAGCACGCTAGCGTTCGCGCCGCCAAGGTAGCGATACAAAGGCACGTCAAGGCTTTTAGCCGCCGCGCGCGCTACCGCCATAGATACGCCAAGCACCGCATTTGCGCCCAAATTTGAGTAGTTATCGGTGCCGTCAAGCTCGCGCATCTCATCATCAAGCGCCTTTTGATCAAACGCATCCAGCCCGATCACGGCTTCGGCGATCTGCGAATTTACGTTTTCTACCGCCTTTAGCACGCCCTTGCCGCAGTATCTTTCGTCTTTGTCGCGAAGCTCCAGCGCCTCGCGTTTGCCCGTGCTTGCGCCGCTTGGGACTATCGCGCTTGCTACGGTGCCGTCGCTTAGAGCCACGGTCGCCTTCACGGTCGGGTTGCCGCGGCTATCAAGTACTTCTATCGCGGTTACGTCTTCTATAAATACCATTATTTTATTCCTCCGTATTTTCTTCTATGCTTTCGCTTTCGTCATCGCTATCTTTGCCGCCCGCGCCGCTTATTAGCTTATCTAGGCCGATCGAGCTTTTTATTGTCGCTACGATTTCGTCTGATATCTCGGGGTGCTCTTTAAGATAGGCTTTTGCGTTTTCGCGGCCTTGGCCGATTTTGGCGGCTTTGTAGCTAAACCACGCGCCGCTTTTGTCGATGATATCGAGCTTCACGCCGTAGTCGATGATCTCGCCGTCGCGGCTGATACCCTCGCCGAACATTATGTCGAATTCCGCCGTTTTAAACGGAGGCGCGACCTTGTTTTTTACGACTTTTACCTTCGTGCGGTTGCCGATAGGCTCTTCGTTTTGTTTTAGAGTGGCGATTTTTCGCACGTCTAGGCGCACGGATGCGTAAAATTTAAGCGCGTTACCGCCCGTAGTGGTCTCAGGCGTGCCGTAACCCATCGCGCCGATTTTCATACGAATTTGGTTGATAAAGATCACGGTCGTGTTCATCTTGTGCACGACGCCCGCGAGCTTGCGCAGCGCTTGGCTCATAAGCCGCGCTTGCAAGCCTACGTGCTGATCGCCCATATCGCCCTCGATCTCGCTTTTTGGAGTTAGCGCCGCGACGCTATCGACCACGATAAGCTCGACCGCGCCGCTTCTAGCGAGGTTTTCTACGATTTCTAGCGCCTGTTCGCCAAAATCAGGCTGGCTGACGTAGAGGTTTTCGGTATCTACGCCCAAATTTGCCGCGTATTTCACGTCTAGAGCGTGCTCGGCGTCGATAAAGGCGCACGTGGCTCCCGCTTTTTGCGCTTCGGCGATGATGTGTAGCGTCAGAGTCGTTTTACCCGAGCTCTCAGGTCCGTAAACCTCGATGATACGGCCCTTTGGGATACCGCCTATGCCAAGGGCTAGGTCAAGTCCTAGCGAACCGGTCGAGATGCTGTCTATCGCCTCGACTTGCTTGTCGCCAAGGCGGATCAGCGTACCCTTGCCAAATGCTTTATCTATCTGCTTTAAAGCCGCGTCTAAGGCCTTTTTCTTGTCCGAATCGTTTGTCGGCGGGACTATCTTTTTCTCTTCTTTTTCTTTTGCCATCGGCTTCCTTAAATTTAAAATAATCGTGCTGATTTTATCAAATTTGAGATGAATTTTTGATTATTCGCGTAAATTTGAGGCGGGTCTGGGCGCGGTCAAATTTGCTCTAAATTTACGCCTTTTTTAAAACGTAAAGCAGCTCGCTCACGTGCGTCGGGCGGCTGGCTAGGTTTCTACTACCGCGAAAGGCGTTGTATTTTTGCTCCAAAATTTGCACTTCGCCAAGCCCGGCTAAATTTTGGCTAAATTCCTCGCGCGCGATGAAGCCCTCGGAGTTAAACGAGATGAGCACGAATTTAGCTTTTAGCTTTGAGATTAGCTCGAAAAATGCCGGCGCGGCGGCTGATTTTTGATTAAACACCGAGCGGTTCCAGCCCCGAGCGATGCCCGAAACCCGCGATATTTCGCTCGGACGCTCGTAGCTAGCGATCAAATTTAGCATAAAGTAGTTCGAGCCGTAGGGGTGCTGGTTATAAGGCGGATCAAGATAGACTAGATCAAGCGGCGGAAGCTCGGCGGCAAGCTCCTCGGCGCCTCGTCTTTGCACGTCAAATTCGACGTTAAAATTTGAAAAAACTGGCTTAAGCAGGCTGATGTCTGCCGTGATGCGAGATAGCGCGTGCTTGCCGCGTCCACCAAACTGCCCAAGGCCGTCCTTGTTTTTATGAAAACCCTTGAAAATGCCGCTGGTGTTGGCGTGCACGCTAGCCGAATACAGCAGCGGAGCGACGAAAAA
The DNA here is from genome assembly GCF_052170435.1 of Campylobacter sp. Taxonomy (GTDB): domain Bacteria; phylum Campylobacterota; class Campylobacteria; order Campylobacterales; family Campylobacteraceae; genus Campylobacter_A. The sequence continues at coordinate 15,019 of NZ_JBQNAN010000009.1, read as the reverse complement.
AACGCGTAGCTCCTGCGGCACTAGCGCCTCGATAATCTGGCGCGCAGTGTCAATGTAGGCGGCGTTTTTTCTAGTGTAAAAGACGCGGTCAGCAGGCGAAATATTTGCCTCGTCTTTTGGCGCATAAAGCTCGCAGATAAAGCCCTCACGCAAATTTGCGCCGATTTCGCGCGTTAGTTTTTCATGCCAAAAATCAAGCTCTTTTTTAAACTCCGCGTCCGCGTTAGCTAGGTAGCACTCGTTTGTGACGCGACTATAAAGCTCCAGGTCGTTTGCGATGATGAAGCTTGCGTGGGATTTTAAAAACCGCGACACGATTCCGCTGCCGCTAAAAAGGTCGCAGCAGCTTAGTTTTTCCTTACCCAGCGCCTCTTTTGCGATATTTACGCCCTGTTCGATGAAACCTAAAAGCGAGCGTTTGTTGCCGAGATAAGTTAAAATTTGCTCTTTTAAATACGTCTGATTTTCCATATTTTTCTTTATAAATTCCGCATTTTTATGGCGATTGTAGCAAAAATTTACTATAATTTCGCAATTTAGCCGCGCGCGAAATTTAAAGCGGAGCAAAAAGGATAAAATTTGAAGATTTTTAAGCATATAAACGTCGCTCACTCGCCCGACGCCGACGATATTTTTATGTATAAGGCGATTGATTTCGGCTGGGTGAGCTCCAAAAATCTAAAATTTAGCGCAACCGCGCTTGATATCCAGACGCTAAACGACGAGGCGCTAAAGGGCACATATGAGGCCACGGCGATTAGCTTCGCGCTATATCCGCTTATCTGCGAGGAATACGCGCTTTTGCGCACGGCGGTGAGCTTCGGCGAGGGCTACGGCCCAAAGCTCGTTAAGAAAAAGGGCGCGGTTTTAAAGCGAAATTTCAAAGTCGCGCTCAGCGGCAAACACACGACAAATGCCCTGCTTTTTCGCATGGCATACCCGCAGGCGCGCATAGTTTATAAAAACTTTCTGCAGATTGAGGGCGCGGTCTTAAGCGGCGAAGTGGACGCGGGCGTGCTGATACACGAGAGCATTTTGGACTTTTCGGACGAGCTTTGCGTGGAGCGCGAGATCTGGGATATCTGGAGCGAGCTAGCGGGCGAAAATCTGCCGCTGCCGCTGGGAGGCATGGCGGTTCGCCGCAGCCTGCCGATAACGGACGCCATCGAGTGCGAGCGCGTGCTAACGGAGGGCGTGCGTATCGCCACTGCGCATAAGCCCTTTTTGTCGCATATGCTCATGGAGCGAAATTTGATCCGCGTCGATAAAGAAAAGCTAAAAACCTACCTAAATCTCTACGCAAACGATAGCTCCGTCTCGATGAACGAAACGCAGCTAAAGGCGGTAAATAGGCTCTTTTCGCTTGGCTACGAGCGCGGATTTTATCCGCTGCCTATCGATGCGAAAAACTACCTAGTGCCGACCGAGTACAACGATATAAGGTTTAGCTAATGCAATCAACGCTCATAGAACTCGGCATCGAAACATTTAAGATCGCGCTTTATCTAAGCTTCCCGATGCTGCTGGCGGGCCTATCGGCGGGCCTTATCATCAGTATATTTCAGGCTACGACGCAGATAAACGAGATGACGCTAAGCTTCGTGCCAAAGATCATCCTCGTCGTCGTCGTGATTATATTTTTGATGCCGTGGATGGTCTCGATGATGGTCGATTTTACTACGCGTATGATAGAGTTTATCCCGAATTTCGTGCAATGACGCAGCTTATAGACTTTTCCAAATTTAGCTCGGTGCGAGTGGGCGGCGTGCACGAGGTGGCGGTGCTAGAAAGCATTGAGGACGCTCTAAAGCCTGGATTTGCCGGCCGCGTGATGATAGGCGGCGCAAATAACCTACTAGTCTCGCCAAACCCGCCCTCGATGATGATGCTAGGCGGCGCGTTTGATTATACAAATTTAAGCGGCGACGTGCTTAGTATCGGTGCTGCGACGAAGTCGGGCAAAATTTACAACTTCGCCAAAAAGCATAATATCGGCGGATTTGAGTTTTTGCAAAATATCCCTGGCACGCTTGGCGGACTAATAAAAATGAACGCGGGACTTTGCGGCGTTAGTATCAGCGACGACCTGCTCGCGGTGCGGCTGGGACGCGGCTGGGTAGAGCGCGAGAGGATAAGCTTTAGCTACCGCAAAAGCGGGATAGATGAGCCGATTTTGGGCGCCGAGTTTAAAATTTCGCGCGAATTTGACGTAGCGCTCGCCGCCGATTTTGCCGCCAAGCGCGCAAATCAACCAAAGGGCGCTAGCTTTGGCAGCTGTTTCGTAAATCCACCGGGCGACTACGCGGGCAGACTAATCGAAGCGGTGGGGCTAAAGGGCTACGCGATAGGCGGGGCTAAATTTAGCGAGCAGCACGCAAATTTCATCGTAAATTTTAACGCCGCGAGCTTTGCAGATGTGACGGGACTCATAAATTTAGCCCGCGAGCGCGTTTTGGAGAAATTCGGCATAGAGCTAAAAACCGAAGTGGTCGTGATTTAGGTTAAAAACATAGCAAACAGGCTAAATGCTTAAGATTACTCGCAAGGAGGGCCTTATGAAAAAGTTAGCTTTAACCTTGTTTTAGCATTTTGTTACCTGTCGGTAGCACAGGCCGGACCGAATCACAACGACGGCCTGGCCGCAAAATCAAAAGGCCAGTGGAAGGACGCGGAGAACTACTTTAAGCTAGGCTGCTATAAAGAAAAGGTTGATTCTTCTTGCAAGGAGCTTGGGCAGCTTTATGAGTTTGGCAAGGGTTCCGACGTCAAAAAAGACTCCGGCCTCGCAAAGCAGGCCTATGAAAAGTGCTGCGAGATATCGTTCGGCAAGAGAAGCAACTGCTGCGACAAAGTAAAAGACAAAACGACAGTAAGCGCTGAAAAAGGTTGCGAAAATAACAACGCGGCGACTTGTATAGATTACGCTTACGAAAAACAAGACGTCAAATACTACCAAAAAGCTTGCGATCTGGGTTCAAATTTAGGATGCCTATGGACGGGGTATTCGTACACCGAGGGCAAAAACGGAGCCGAGCACGATCCTAAAAAGGGCTTTGAGATATTTTCAAAACTTTGCGATAGCGGCTACGACGACGGTTGTAAATTTGTAGCGATGGGTTATAGAGACGGCAAAGGCGTAGAGAAAAATATAGACAAAGCTATCGAAATCCTAAGCGAAATTTGCCAAGGCGAAAGGTTTGACGGGTGCGCGAAGCTGGGCGAAATCTACCAAGACGATACCTACGGCAAAAAAGACGAAGCAAAAGCGTACGAGTACTATCTCCTGGCCTTCACGAAAAAAGAGCATGAAGCCTCCGGAAAATACGTAAAAGATAAAGACAACGCCGCAAAAGCTTGCGAAGCAAAGATCGCTCTCGGATGCGAATACGCAGGATCTGCGCACTATCAAGAAAAGCAGTTTGCCAAAGCTACGGAGTATTTTGACAAGGGCCTTGCCTGTTTGCGGGCTACACCTACTACATGCCGCCGGCTGCAAGCGGAGTCGCAAAAGATCTTGAAAAGGCCAAAATTTACTTCAAAAAAGGCTGCGATCTAGGCTCGGATCAGTGCTGCAGCACTCTAGAAAATATCAAATAAACCTCGGGCGCAAATTTAACCGTTTGCGCCTAAATTTATCTTTTAAACCCCATAAATCTACGGATTGCGGAAGTTAAATTTTACGCTCAAATTCGGCTACTAAACCTAGCCCAAATAGTAGCTCGCTAAAGCCGCGACGATGGCGATGAGAGTAAGCGCGGCCGTTAATTTATATAGCCGCAAAGCTCCCGCGCAGCGACTTTTCATATCGCGGATTTTGGGCGGCTTGCTAGCTAAATTTAGCTCCGTAAGCGCCGCGTCAAATTTGCCGCAATCAAGCCTCCCCTCCGCAAAATCTCTAAAAATCAGCGCATCAAAATGCAGCCTAACGTGCAGATAAAACAAAACCGCAAAAGCCGCCAAAAAGCCCGCAATGACGGCAAAATGCGTAAAAATCGTAAGACAGACGGCAAGCTGAAGTAAATTTAACAAGAAAAATAGCCTATGCGTCGCCAAAAACCTAGCCGTAACCAGCGCCAAGCCTCTATCGTCCATACTTTGGCGGCATTCCTGCTCCTCGCCTTGCGCCGATTTTTCGTTTTGCTCCGCATTCGTCATTTTCTCTCCTCATTTTGGACATTTGCCTTTGGCTAAATTCCCGTTTGTTTTCACCGAGAATTTTGAAATGCCGCTTGTATTTAGCCAGCAGATTTTTTAAATTTGATCCCCCAAACCGGACTTGATGAAATTTAGCCTGCGCCTATTTCGCGCTTAAATTTGCCGCTTCTTTACTTCGCTTTCAAATTTCGCGGGCTTCTGCGGCTAGCCGCGCTATCTGATCGCGCAGCGAGCTAGCGACCGCGATCTTTTCGCGGCGAGATTTTAGCAAATTTAGCGCCTCGTCAAATCCTAGTCCCGCGTAAATCACCAGCCAAGCAAGCAGCACCGACGCGCTCCTACCGTAGCCCAGCGCGCAGCACACCAGCACCTTTTTATCGTTTGCTTCGGCACTAAAATTTGATCCTAGCTCCGCCGTCCTTTGCGGTAAATTTTCGCCGCCGCAAAGAGCCCTTTTTACGAGCCGCTCAAGCTCATCCGCGCCGCGTTTTAGCTCGTCCGTGCTCGGCGTTATCATATCTAGCATAGCTAGGCTCGCATAAATTTGAGCGCCGCCAGGCCGCTCAAACTCAGCCGCGAGATCTAGCACCGCGTCAAATTTGCCCGCCTCCTTAACCGAGCCTAGATAAAGTCCGGGCAAAATTTCGTCTAAAAGCCGGCGTCCGCGCAGCCAAAAAAGTGCATTTAACCGCGCGACGCAAAGATACGGGAAAAGTAAAGCTTTAGCCGCGGCGGCGTGACGGCCTTGACCGTTTTTAGCAAAAACTCCAGCGCCTAAAAACGCGTAACCGCAAGCAACCAGCGCAAAACTAAGGCTCACCCAAGATAACCACAGCATCCACGCGCCCCAAATTTTAGCTCCCAAAATCGCCGCAAAAAGCGTCAAAAACGCAAGCCCCAGATATAGCGCCGCCCATTTGTAGCGCGAGAACTCCCTAGCCATGGCAAATCTAAGCGGCGCGCCATCGAGCGGGCAAATCAGTAACACCAAGCAGCCCGCGGCTAGCCCCGTAGGAATGTCGATAAAATGGTGCTGATACGTGGTCAGCACGCTAAGGCCGATGAGCGCAAACCACGCGACAAGCGCCGCCTTGAGCCAAACCGCGCGCGCCTTGCGAAGGTAAAATGCGCCCACCACGACGCAAAGTATGATGTGCAGCGACGGAGCTTGATTAAACGGGAGGTCAAAAGCGGCGAGGCTTGAGAACAAAAAGCCGCTAAAGCCCGAAACCACGGGCTTCTCCCACGACATTTGCAGAGGAAAAGCGATAAAAAACAGCGTCGCGATCATCTGAGCGACTAGCAGCTGCGTAACGTAGCGCGCGAGCTCCCCGGCGTCACGGCAGAGGAAAAATCCAAGCGCGTAGAGCAAATTTAGCGACCAGTACGGCACGATGCTCCACGCCCAAAACGGCACTGCGCGCTCCCACGCGAAATAGATCTCGGGCACGTTTGCGCGAGCGCTCGCGAGGGCGTTCGTGGCGCCGTAGCTAGCGTAAAATATCGCCGCAACGACGACTAGCGCGACCAGCTGCGATAAAAACGATTTTATTTTCATTTTTGCCTTTTTTGCTAATTCTATCAAATTTTAGCGGGTTTGCACTTTTACGGCTTAATCGCCCGAGATCGCTCGCTTGACGTAAATTTGTAAATTTTACTCGCCGAGACCTGCATCTTGAAAATACCAAATTTGGTTTTGTCAAATTTAAAATTCTCTAAAATTTTTAGTTTTTCTTTTTCTTGGGAGGCGGAAGGGGTTTCTACTTACGAAGCGTCGCCCCTTCCGCCCCCAAACCCCCACCAACCCCACTGCACGTTAGAGGTGGCGACATGGCTTTGCTCTACGAGCAAAGCGTCGCAAATTTAAACTTAGCATTTTTGCGGTGCGGGTCTCGGCGAGCAAAATTTGACTTCAAATTTGAACATAAAAAGTTAAGGCGAAGTATTTTGAGATGGATTTGAATGTTGCAAAGCAATTTTCGACCGAAGATAGAACATTTGGTTCATCGAGGGAGAAAATTTCTAGCTCATTCAAAGACGCTCAAAAGACAAGCCGCTAAAGGCTAAATTTTAACAGCCAAACTCACGCTAAATATCCCATCCCCATCTATCCACTCTTTTACTTTCTTAAATCCCGCATTTGCCACGAGCTGATCCATCTCGGCCTGGCTGCGGCGGCGCATGATCCACGCGGCGCCCTGCCTGTGGCTGGATAGAGCGCGCGCGATCATCTCAAGCTGCGGGTGCCACGGCTGATTGGTGTAGATGAGGTAGCCGCCACTTCTTACGCTGCTTGAAAAGCCTTGCAGCGCGGTGCGCACGACCGAGTTATCCGGAAAGAGCTCAAATAGCCCCGACACGACGCCAAGCGTATATGCGCCCTGCAAGCCATCGTAGCTAGCGGCGTCAAAGGCGTTTGCCTGCGTAAAGCTCGCGATGTCCTCTAGCCCGCGCTCCTTTATCATTTCGCTACCGGCTTTTACGTTTATGTCGCTGTAGTCGCGCAGCGTTATGCGCTCAAATTTATGCCCCTGCGCGGCGTCTAGTATGTATCTGCCGTGACCCGAGGCGATGTCGAGCAGTCGTAGCGGCTCGCCTCGCTCCTGTAGCTTTGCTACTGCTTGATCGATAGCTAGCTTGATATTTCGTTTGCGCTCTCTGATACCGCGCCAGCCGATAGCGTTTAGGTAAAATTTGTCGATGAATTTAAAAAATTTATTCGCCCCTTGCGGCTCGTTTCGGTAAACGTAGTCAAGCGTACTGCCGCTATCGTAGCCGGTATTTTCGCCGATCTTTAGTCCGCCGACCCACGGCGAAACCGCCTGCATAAATATCCGCTGAAATTTAAACCGCAAATTTTTCAGGCTAAATCTCGGCAGCGGCGTAGCCAGCCTATCGGCCTCCTCGCGGCTAAAGCCGTATTCGTCCGCATGCGTGCAGTCCACCTCGCTAAAAGGCGCGCTAAAGCGCTCGCCGACAAACTCGCGCACTATCCTAAACGCCCTCTCTTGCTCGCTCTCGCCCAGCGTATCGTGGTAAAATCCCTCTAAAACCTCGCGCCTTTTTACGCGTGCGCCAAGAGCGTTGTAAAACTCGTGCTGCGGGGCGTGCTCCACGACCCAATCATCGCCCGAGATCAGTAGCAGCGTAGGCGTCGTGATCGCGGCAGCGTCAGAAACCACGCGCTGCGCCGCTTCGTAAAGCCCAAGCAATATGCGCACCGAGATCGCGCGAGTGATGAGCGAGTCGGCGTCGTAGCTAGCCTGGCGCTGTTTGTCGTGCGTGAGATAGTGCGCCTTGACGTAGCTGTTTACGAAAAAATTTCCGCGCGAGGAGTAGAGAGCCTTTAGCCCGGCTCTAGCAAACGGTACGTAAAGCTTCACGCTAAACGCGGGACTAGCTAGCACCGCGCAGCGAACGCGCGGAGCGTAGTCGTGCAGCCACGCAGAGACCAGCACGGCGCCCACGCTTTGAGCTATCACGGCTAGATTTTGCGTATCAAAGCCAAATCTCTGCTCGATGTGTGCCACAAACTCGTCCACGTCGGCGATGAGACGACCGATACTAGGCGCGTCGCCCCGCTCGCCATCGCTTTTGCCGTGTCCGCGCTGATCCCAGGCAAAATAGCTAAAACTATCATCCGCTAGCCCGTCGGCTACGTGCGTCGTCCTGCCCGAGTGCTCGTGTCCGCGGTGAAATATCGCTACGGCTTTGGCATTTGGCGCGGCTTTAAATTTGAGATTTTGCTCGGCGTTTTCGCCAGGCGTCTTGCTCAAATTTGACGCGCCGCATTTGCTAGCTTCGCTTAAATTTGAGTCCGAATTTTCGCCGCCGTTTGGTAAATTTTGCTCGCCAGATTTACCTTCGCCGCTTAAATTTAGCTCCGCATTTTCATCCGCGCGGCGCGCTTGCTCGCTAGCCAAATTTGACGTTTTGTTTGCGGCCTCGGCGCTCAAATTTGACCCGTCAAATTTACTATCCGAACCCAAATTTACTTCGCGATCGCTCGGGTTTTCGCACGCTACGTCGTCAGCAAGGCGGTATCTGTAAAATATCCTCGCCCCGTCGCTGGTTATAAAATAGCTCTCTTTAAACTCCATTTTTCGCCTTTCTCGCTTAAATTTATCGATTTTTCTACTTATTTTATCCTAAAGTGCCCCGTTATCTCGTAACCCTTTAGCACGTCCTCCTCCTGCGCGCCAAGCCCGATGTTGTGGATCACGAGCGGGGTTTTGCTAGCGGCAAATTTATCCGAAACTATACCGATGTGCGGCCTGCCGTTATCCAGCCGCCACGTCACGATATCGCCGGCTTTAAACTCGCCTTTCGCCTCGTAGCCCTTGCGTTTTAGATAGGTCGCGATGTTTGGCACGCGGCGATGATCGATGTTTTTGTCGGTCTTTTTCGCGCCCCAGTTTTTTGGATAGGCGCTAAAATTTGCGCCCATGTCCTCGTGGATGAGTCGCTGCAGATCGATATCCTGTCCGCGCAGCGCTCTAACGACGACGTCGGTGCAAACGCCTTTTATCATATCCACGTCGCCCATCGGATAGGCTAGCCTCTCGTACGAAGGATCGTAAAACAGCGTCTGCCCGACCTGAGCTCTAGCGTCTTGCACGAGCTTTTCGGCCGAAAATGCAAAGGCAAAATTTGCCGCGAGTGCTAAAAGTAAAATTTTGCTCCAAACTTTCATCAAAACCTCACGCGTAAAAATATCTAACTATGTGAAAAAATATCGGCGCCGCAAAGCACAGCGAGTCCATACGGTCAAGCATCCCGCCGTGCCCGCTGATCATATAGCCCCAGTCCTTGACGCCCAGATCGCGCTTGATCGCAGACATAACGAGCCCTCCTAAAAAGCCCATCATACAAACGGCAAGCCCGATGAAAAACGCCCCTACCGCACCAAAAGGCGTGAGATGATGCAGGCACGCAGCCAGCACGCTAGCGCTAAGAACCCCGCCCGCAAAACCGACCACAGTTTTAGACGGACTGATGCTAGGAGCGATCTTGCGCTTGCCAAAAAGCTTGCCCCAGATATACTGCAGCACGTCGCTAGCCTGCACGACCAGAATCAAAAACAGCATCAGCTCCATGCTATTACCGCGCTCAAGATCCAGCAAAAGAAGCGCGGGGATATGCGAGATACAAAACACGCAGATCATCAGCGCCCACTGGATCTTCGTCGAGCGCTCTAAAAAATATGCCGCATCGCCGCAAATAGCCGCCAAAATCGGCAAAAACAAAAATCCGTAAACCGGGATAAATATCATCGCCATCGCGTACCAATCAGCATAGATAAATATATACTGTACCGGCAAAATCACGTAAAAACACGCCACGAGCGCGATGTGATCGCCCCTGCGGATGTAGATGAGCGACAAAAACTCGCGCAATGCGGCAAAAGATACTAGCAAAAACAAAAATATCACGGCGTTTTTGCCCATATACGTAAACGAAAAAATCACCAAAATCATCGCCCACCAGGCGTTTATGCGCGAGGTTAAATTTGCAATGGTTTTGTTCTCGGCGCCAAATTTTGCCTTTAGCATAAATGCAATGGCGCTAGATACGACCAGCACCGCGATGAGTCCTAAAAATAGATTTAAGATATGATTTTGCGGGTTCATTTTAGTGCCTTTTGGTTAAATTTGAAGCTAAATTTGACGTCTGTTTTGAAGCGCCCGAGCGAGTCAAATTTACGCGCATTTGGTTTGCCCTTCGGATCGCTTGCTTGATTAAATTTGTTAGCGAAAAAAGCTCGCGTTTTGGACTTGCGATTAGGTCAAATTTGATTTGCGGCGAGGCGAGCGTTTTGGCCTGGGCTTTGTTTTTAAATTTGACGCTTTTAGCTGCCGCTTTAGAAGGCTCGCCGTCAAATTTGCCGTAAAAATCGGTCGCAAATCTCCCCGTCTTGCGTGGCGAATTTATAGGACTCAAATTTACCGCCCTCGCCAAAGCCGCCGCGCTATGCTTTCGTTCTATCATTTTGCGTATCGCTCATCGCTAGCAGCGCGTCCTGCGCCTTTTGTAAAAACTCGCCCTTGCCCTCGCCGCCGTAGGTTATCTCCTCGCCCACTATCAGCTCGCAAAGCAGCGGAATGGGTATCATAAAGCCTTTAGGTAGGACGTTGCGCGCATTTTTGATCCATACGGGTACTAGCGGGACGTCAGGACACTGCTGCGCCAGGCGAAATATCCCGCTTTTAAACGGCTGTAGCGCGAGATCGTCGTCCGTCTTGCGCGTGCCTTCGGGAAAGATGATGAGAGAGTGCGTCTGCAGCGCCTCGCTCATTTGCGTTAGCGCCTCTAACGGATCTTTATGACGGCTGATTAGCACCATATTAAACACGTTTTTAGCAAGAAACCTACGCACCGGCCCGCTCTCCCAGTACTCCGCCGCCGCGACGGGGCGCACGCGCTTTCTCGCGCGGTAGGGCAGCGAGACGAAAATCAGCAAAAAATCGCCGTGGCTAGCGTGGTTTGCGTAGTAAATTTTAGAGCCCTCGCCGATATTTAAAAGCTCCTGCGGCGGCCGTACGCCCGTGATAAATATCGTGATGCGGCAAAGGATAAAATCAAGCGCGGCCGCTAAAAACTCTTTCATCTTTCGTCCTTTGTGTTAAATTTGCCTTGTTTGCGCGTCAAATTTGACGAGTAGCGCAGATTTGCGGCGACGCCTGCCTGCGAACAAAGCGGGTTTGAAGCTCTGGATTTTAACTCGCAAATGCTCATGATGCTCCAAATATAAGTTTAAAGAAACTTAGGCAGATTTTAGCTGCGACTCCAACTTGCCGTCTACAAAACCCTTATTGATTTTAAAAATATGATAAATTTCTTTTATAGAAATATCACTTCGATTGTTTTGTATTTTTGCGGTATTATACCCAAAATTCGCATTCTTTAAGCGAAGCAAGCAATCCCATCCTTACGCCTGCTGGTTGCTACGCCTGGGGAAATACCTTTAAATTTGCCAACCTATGTTTATTGATCGTTTTGCGCGGCAACTAGTTGCCTCCACAGCCCGCCGATCTGCCGCAACCACCCAGATTTAGTAGAGCCGTCAAGATTGTAGTCGCGCCATAGCGTTGGCTCGTTTGCTGAGCGATTTTACTACCCGAGCATAGTGCGCCGATCGCGATTTTGTAGTTGGAATTTTAAAATTTGACTCAAAATTGCACAACGCCCCGGCCCCGCAAGAACTCAAATTTGACTTGTAAAATTTAAATTCTCATTTTATAAATAATTTTGATAAATTTTCGCCGTTTCTTGACGGCGATCAAGTCGTTATTATAAATAAAATCTTAAAATCTTCAACTAATTTTTTTATAAAGGATTTTCTATGAGTTACAATCAAGAGATGTTCTGTCATCAGTGTCAAATGAGCGCGCCCGAAGGCTGCGGCGCCAAGGGCCAAGACCGCGGCACCTGCGGCAAAACCTCCACGCTGGCGTTACTTCAAGACACTATGGTTTTCGGGCTTAAGGGCCTTAGCGCCTACCGCCACCACGCGCACGAGCTCGGCGCCGATACTAGCGCGGTCGATACCGTTATGGCAGACACGCTGTATTTCACGCTGACGAACTCAAATTTTAACTTTGACGAGCATATCGCGCAGCTGATGGCCGTCGGAAGCGCGGGCGTGCAGATGATGGATATCTTAAGCGAGGCGCATACCGCAAAATTCGGCGTACCGACCCCGGTTAAAGTTAGCCAAAACAAGGTCGAGGGCAAGGCGATTTTGGTTAGCGGCCACAACCTGCACGCTCTTGAGGCGCTGCTAAAAGCGACCGAGGGCAAGGGCATCAATATCTACACCCACTCCGAGATGCTCCCTGCGCACGGCTATCCGCAACTTCGCAAGTATCCGCATCTAAAGGGCAACGTCGGCAAGGCGTGGTTTGATCAGACCAAGCTTTTTAACGAATTTAAAGGCGCGATTTTGATGACCACCAACTGCATCGTGCCGCTTCGCTCATCCTGTAGCTACGCAGACAGGCTGTTTGGCTACTCTATCGCGGGCACCGACGGCGTCAAGCATATCCAAAACGACGATTTTACGCCGCTCATCGAGTGCGCGCTCGCATGCGGCGACGTGAGCATGGATAGCGACGAGAGCTTGGTGACGGGCGGACACTACAAGACGATTTTGAGCCTTGCGCCGCAAATTTTAGACGCGATCAAATCTGGCAAAATCCGCCGCTTTTTCGTCATCGCCGGCTGCGACGCGCCGGGCAAGGGACGCGAGTATTACCGCGAGCTAGCGCTTAGCCTGCCGAAGGACTGCGTGATTTTGACCTCCAGCTGCGGCAAATTCCGCTTCAACGACGTGGATTTCGGAAACGTACCTGGCACCGAGCTTCCGCGCTATATCGACCTTGGCCAGTGCAACGACAGCAACGGCGCGGTCAAGATCACCCTAGCGCTTAGCGAGGCTACGGGCATCGCCGTAAACGATCTGCCGGTCTCGATCGTGCTGATGTGGATGGAGCAAAAGGCGGTCATCATCCTGCTTGCACTATTTAGCCTAGGCGTTAAGAATATCAACGTGGGCCCTACGGTGCCTGAGTTTTTCAACGACGAAATTTTAGGCTTTTTGGTGCAAAATTTCGGCCTTCGCCTAATCAGCGGCGACGCACAGGCGGATCTGAAATACTTCCTGGGCGAATAACCGTCGCTTGGGCAATCTTTGCGGGCACGTGAACGCCGCATAAAACAGCGCGCAGAATTTCTCGCGATTTCTCTCGCACCCGTAATCCGCTCCCGCTCGCTAAATTTTAAAATTTCGGTGGGCGACAAATTTCGTTTTACAACACGAGTATTACATAGTCTTTGCTTAATAAAAGCGATCTTAACCACCAAACATACACTCAAACGAAAATACCCACTCGCCTTGGCAATGAGATAACTTTAGTAAAAACTGAATTTATAAATTTGATATGCTCGCCAAATTTAGTTTTTTGTACGGTTATCGTAATCCTTGTTTTTTAAATTTGACTAGCTTGCGTCATCCGTAAATTTGGCTATCTTTTTGATAAAGTTTCCCCACGACCATGCTATATTTTTCGGCTATTTTTTAAAGATTTTATCTGCGCATAGATTGAAATTTACTGCTTGCTCACTAACCCCACGCTAGTACTTTATAAAACTTTTAAACCAAATTTGGCCGTACCGTAAACTACGCCAAATGTTATAGCATTGCAGTTGGATATTGTTTTGGGATTTATATCGTTTGATTTATGGGAGTCTAGGCATAAATTTGCAAAAATACGTCATCCTATTTTTGCTTCATTCCTTAAATTTATGCCACGTATTTTATTAAACTAGCTTTTTAAACCCCTTCTTACGCGATTTATGCAGGTAAGCACAAGTAAAAGCGCCACCGCGTAAAGCGTCCAACTAAACCATGAGGGCAGCTGACCAAATACCGCATATATAGTGCCTATAAGCCCGAATACGAATGCGCGATCGCTCTTACCCATAGGTCCATCGTAACGCCTACCGCTACCGTGCACCTGCCCCAGAACACCTAAAAACTCGCTCATAAAGGCCAGAAAAATAACGAGCGAGATAACACCCCAGCCAAAAGGCGCCACAAAAGCAAACGGAATATAAAGAGCGGCATCAGAGATGACGTCGGTAGCTTCGTTTAGATAGCCTCCTAGCGGCGTTTTTTGATTAAATTCGCGGGCCAGCATGCCGTCGATAGCATTTAATGCCATGCGTAAAAACATCCAAATCGGTAGAAGAAAAAATAGAGTGTAGACGTCGGCAAATTTGACTAGTAATGCACCTAGCAAAATAGACAAAACGCAGGCTACTAATGTGACTTGATTTGCCGTGACACCAGCACTGTAAAGAAGTTTTACTAGGGGACGAAGCAGGTTTTGAAATTTGGGTTTTAGCTCGTAAATACTCATGATGCTCCAAATAATTTTAGGCTCAAGATAAGCTAAGCGGATTCTCTCTTATCATCTTTAATAAAATATGATAGAGCTCCTTCGTATCTTTGCTGTTATTATATCTAAATTCACATTCTTTAAGATGAAGTAAGAAATTTTCTTTCTTAATGCCTTTAAATTTAGATAATCTATGTTTGGCATATCCTCAGAAATTCTCAATGCCATTTATATGGTTTTTACCATTTGCAAATTCATTCTTTGAATGTTTTACTCTATAATGAGCTTTGGCTCCGTAATCTACTAATCCATCATAAGCTTTCCAGCAATCAGAATGAATAACACTCTCGTCTAATTCGCTAAATTCCGATAATATCGGTATCAACTCACTAGCAGAGCAGTTTTTAACTATCTGGGTATATACCATACCGTCTCTTTTAAGCATACCGAATACCGGAGTTTTATTTGCTGCTCCTCTACCTCTTTTACCTCTTACTCTTTTGGCTCCGAAGTAATTTCGTCAATCTCAAAGCGAAGCTTCTAGGCGAGCTTGCGAGCTGGAAATTTCACCGCTAAATTTGCTTATATTTTCACACTCTTGAGACATAAGAATTCTGATATTTTTTAGAATTTTGTTGATGGAAATTCTAGAAATCCCGGTTAAATTTGCTATTTTAGTAGCCTCTATATCCTCTGCAAAATACTTGAGAATTTCTCTAAATTTCTTTTCTGAAATTCGGGAATGGATTATATACTTGTTTTTCATCGGCAGGATCATAGTTCTTGTGCTTGCACACTCTTTGAGAAAAACTCCTTTGAAAGTTTTTAACTTATCTTGAGCCTAATTTTAATTTAGTGTTTTCCCTAAAAAATACTTGGATAAAGTTTAATAAAGGAGAGCACCCCATCAATTTACAAAAAAAATACAACAAATTACAAGATAAACAAACCAAAGAATACAGAAC
>NZ_JBQNAN010000008.1:0-88448 GCF_052170435.1 Campylobacter sp. | reverse complement strand
GCAACATTACGGTTATGCTTTTCTTTGTCGATCTAGTTACTTCAATGCCGCTTTGGTTAAGAAGCTCTATCATGTGGTCTCTATTTTTGATGTAGCCCTATTTGGCTAGGTCGTGCAGCTTTTTATCTAGTTCTTCTAAATTTTGGTAGTGTCCTATGTTTTTCTTGTTACCCGATATAGTTTGCTCTCTTGCGGGATCGTCAGGGCTTGAAAGGTCGTATTCACCGTTGATAATCCTCTTAAAAATATCGATTCTGCTTTGATCATACTTGTCAAAGTATGGGTTAAACGATTTGCCGCTCGCCAAATCGATTTTAGGGATCAAGAAATTTAACTCAAGCCGACCGTTCTTGTCCGAATGTTCGACCCAGAGCACATTTACTCTATCTAACATATAATCCCCAAGCAGTGCGCGCTCAAAATCTTTTATTATTTTTAGCTTTTGCTCTCCATCCAAAAAATCGTGCTTCTCCTCAAATGACAGAACTCCGAAACACGTTTTTTGCGTAAAGTCGATTCCTTTAATAATAGCTCTAGTTAAATTCTCGTCGCCCTTTATGACCCTAGCCGTTCCGGCCGCCATTCTTTCGTTTAAAAGGTAGTTTATACTTCCAAGGCCGCCGCCAGTATATGTAGGAAGAAATTTAACTAGCATAAACAACCCCGTCGTCTATCTTTTTGCGATAAAAATATAATCGAAAAAAGGCAAGCTTTATAATGACTTCCATTACTTTCCCAACATCTCGTAAATTCGACGCAAGATAGCATTGCTGTCAGCGAGAACTCTAAGAGCGACTCGATCTAAGCTTTTGTCGCTGTTTAGCTTGGCGGCTACTTGGTTTAAGTTGTTTCCGTGTCTGGATAATTCGACCAAAAGCTCCCTTTCGATAGGAAGTCTAATTCGCCTGGACAGCATTGAACTTAGGGCAAATTTTGAAAAGGTCATCCCTGTTTCTTTTAGCTTCTTTTCGATAGCCGACCATTCGTCGGATGTAAGTCTAAGTTTTTTTGATTATGTTCTTAGTGATTTCGCGTTTTTTGTTTTTCATATCTACTTTCCATCTCATATAAAACTTTACTTTTGCGATCAAAAAGCGCATACTTTTTTCTTTATTGATAATTTTATAAAATTCAAAAACGTAAAACAAGGGTTTTAGTAAGTTAAGAAACGGATCCGGTAAAATTTTACGTAGTTTTTAGGTTTTAAGAATGGGGTGTAGATAGCTGAATTTGCGAAGCTTGAGAGCAATCAAAGAGAGGAGCTAGCCTCGCATACAGTCTCTTAAAAATTTTTCGGCTTTGAGCCTTTATATATCTTATTTTTACACTCGCTAGTCCTTGTCATACTCAACCATTTCAATCTTAGCTTTTAATATATCTGGGTTGATCGGCTTAGCGTAAATGTTAAGTAAAATTTTGTACTGCTTTTCATGACCTACTATTTGAGCTATGACGCTTAGCTGGACTTCTCGTTGCACCAAGTAATTTATAAAGTAGTGCCTGAACGAATAAAACGTCTTTTTAGGATCTTCGGTTATTAGTTTTCTTTGAATTTGGTTTCTAAAAATTTCAGAAAAGATTTTATTATTTACGCCAAATATCGTCTTGCCGTTTTTTCTAGTATCTATAAATTCCATTAAGCCAAGCTCAAGCAGCTTGGAATGAATAGGCACCACCCTTATAGAATTAGTATTTTTAGTGGTTTTACCCTCTTCTCTGTTTATATTAAAGCAAAGTATTCCGTTACGCTTTACTATATCTTTGTATCTTAGCTGAGTTATTTCGTTTATCCTCATCCCGCTATATGCTGCTATCATCGTAATATAATAAAGATCGTTAGCGTTTATTCGCTTACTTGGAGATCTATTGGTATTTTTAAAATCTTGAACTATCTTAAAGATAGTTTGCGCTTCCTCTTTGCTGTAAGGCAATACCTTGCGATCCGTGGGGTCTATTTCTATTTTTACGTTAATATTATTCGTAATGCTTTTACCTATATAGCCGCTATCGTAACTGTAATTAAAAAATTGAGCTACCCTTATCATATATTTTTGTACGGTTACTTCCGACAGCTTGCTATCGTTTTTACCCAGATGCAGTATCTGCTCTAAATTTTTACCCTTATACTTGTTTTTTTGATTTAGCTTAGTTGGCACTTTAAATAAAATATCGCGAAATTTTAATAAATCATCTCTTGATATAAGAGACACGCTCCTTTCCTCGCCGAAGAATTTAAAGAGCAAATTTTTAACGCTATTTACTAGCTCTAACGTGCTTTTAGACCATTTTTCGTTTTTACTCGTGTTTTGTATGAAGGTATCGAATGCAACGCGCAATATTATATTGTTTTGCGACCCGGCCGGTATTTGGCTAGCAAGCGGGACTATCTCGTATCGTTCTACTATATTATTACCTAGAGTTCCCGCGCCGAAAGTTTCTTTGCCTGCGCGTGTATAGATTGAACGATATTTTGCTTTTTACCGAGCATAATATCTTTCGTCTCTCTTTCATCGGCTTTAGTTTTTACTAGCCCTAGCTCCGTATTTAGTCCGTGTTCTTTTTGGGCAGCTACGGCCATAGCGTGAGCGAAAGTATCTATAAGATCTTTAACCCCTTGCCTATTAAGAGGCAATCCGCCGATTTCGTCAAGAACGCCGATATCGTCTTGAAAGCTTCGTATTTCTTTACTTTCGAATTTACGGCTACCATCTTGCTCGCTTAAAAATTTTAATCTTTTGGCCGTAAGGTTTGCGTTTTTCTCAAGTTTTGCTATGAGGTAGTTTAGCGAAAGGATATTTTTCTCAAGCAAAGCGTGAGCTACCGTAGCCCTATCCTCATCACCGATCGGGCCGATATCTTTTTCTAAAATTTCTACGCTAGACTCTAGAAGTTTGGGCATTTGATTATCTTGCAAGGCTTCTTTAAAATGCCTATTTAGAGCATCGGCAAAGTCGACGTCTATCTTTTTATCGTATAAAGAGTGTTCTTTTATACTTTTATCGACCTTTGCCTGCATAAAGCTATCCACGAGAGAGTCGATTATCTTGCCGTCCAACTTCATGTCCACCGCCTTGGTTATTAGATAAATGTATCTATCATAAATTCTAGCAGATTTTTTAGCTTTTAGTATGGAGTTTGTGCTTAGCGTAAAGCAAATTTCTCTTTGAACGCCGAAGATTTTCCTCGTGCTAAGAGGCAGAACGCTTCTATAGTAGTATGTTCCATTGCGATTTTTAATATGCGTCATAAGGCGGTGTAACAAAAGTGGAACACCTTGCCGATGCCTTAAAGTCAAAAAGACTTAGAATAGCGTAGTATCAGTGCTTTGCAAGAATTTAAAATAATTCCTCATAAGCCGGACGCCCCTAGTTCAAGTCTCCCCCGTGACACCATAAATGCCCTATTTGTCGGTATTTAAACCGCCTCTTTTGCAGTTTCCCTTTCTTTGATTTTTTTCTTAAACTATGGAACACTTTTAGCAAAAAGTGGCACAATGCAAGCATTTTACAAAAATAATCCTATAAAATGACTTTAGCGTAGCATATATCCTCAAATTTGATCCTCGTCCCTACTATTGCCACACCCTAATCTACTAAATTTAGGCTTGACGATAGCCGTTGACACCAGCGGCCTTTTAATGCAGTCAGGACTCTCGTCCGTCTTAGCCTCATCCAAGCTCTAACTTCTTGCTTTTTATAGCTCCAGCTATTTTATAGGTTTATCTAGAATATATAAAAGAGCTAAACAAGTTAAAATTTTAGCTACACTCTCCACCTAACAAGCAATCTCCTTTTGTCTTCGACGTTTAAATTTATAAAATCGATACTGAAAAGTTTGGTTAAATTTTCGCCCTTTAAAATTTGATCGGTTGCGCCGAATTCATATCCTAAGGAGCCGTTTAAAAGCAAGGTTTTATCTGCTGCCGCAAGCGCGTGATCGGGGTGATGCGAGGTAAAGATCACGCAGGTTTTATGCTCGCTATTTAGCTTTTTGATTAGGCTTAAAACGGCGTTTTGATGAAAGACGTCGAGGTATGACGTAGGCTCGTCCATGATTAGAATTTTGGGCCGTAGTACTAGCGAGCGAGCTATAAGCACCAGCTGCATCATGCCGCCGCTTAGCTCGTCTACGTTTAAATTTAAATACTCGCTAACGCCTGCTATCCGTGCGGCTTCCTCGGCCATCGCTCTATCCTCTGCGCTCGGCCTTGAAAACATACCGACGTTTGCGTTTACGCCCATTAAAATCAGATCTTTTACCTTAAAGCTAAAAGCGATATTTTCGCTTTGAGGCACGTATCCTATGAGCTTAGCGCGCTCTTTACCGCTAAGAGAGGCATGATCGCGACCATCGATCAAGATTTGACCGCCTTGTGCTTTTAAGAGCCCTAAAATAATCTTTAAAAACGTAGATTTGCCTATGCCGTTTGGGCCCAAAATCGCAAGCGTTTCGCCGCTTTTTAGGCTAAGGCTCAAATTTTGCAAAATTTGCCTGCGCTCGTAAGAAAAGCTTAAATTTTCTACGCTCAAGACCATCTTTTGCCCTTTTTAACGATGATTACGCCGATCATCGGAGCGCCTATAAGCGCGGTTAGGATACTTAGCGGGATTTCAGCCGAGCTCACGCTTCTAGCCGCGACGTCGGTTAGCATCAAAAATATCCCGCCTAAAATCGCAGAAATCGGAACTAGCTGCGAGTTATCGGAGCCGTAAATCAGCCTCGTAACATGCGGCATCAAAAGCCCGACCCAGCCGATGATACCCGCTATCGCTACGCTTGCGGCCGTTATCAGCGTAGCAAGCACGATAAAGATAAAGCCTAAAAATTTACTCTCACCCAAAATGCTTGCATGTTCGCCGCCTAAGGATAAAATGTTTAGCTTCCAGCCCATTAGGCTCAAAAGCACAAGCCCGCTAACGCAAACGGGAGCAAGCGCCGCTACGTCGCTCCAAGAGATGGCACTTAGGCTTCCCATCAGCCAATATACGATACTAGGTAGCTTTTCTTGCGTATCGGCGACGTATTTGACGACGGAGATCAGCGCCTCAAATATCGCTCCCGTGATGATGCCCGCAAGCACCAGCATGAGCTTTGAGTTTTTGTTTGCCAAAACGCCTAGGGCGTAAGCTATCATGACGGCTAGAAAGCCGAAAATAAAAGCGCCTATTTGCGTGGCTACGGGACTACCGAAGGTTAAAATACAAACCACCGCGCCAAATCCCGCCCCGCTACCAACGCCCAGGATATTCGGGCTTACCAAAGGATTTGCAAACATCGCCTGAAATATCACGCCCGCCGCGCTAAGGCTAGCGCCTATCAAAAACGCCGCTATCAGCCTAGGCAAGCGTAGGTCAAATATCAAAGCGTAAAGCGTCTCTTTGTCGTTTTGATAATAATCAATTAGCCCCTCAAGCGAAATCCTACCCGCAAGCAGCGAAAAAACGGCCGCAAAGGCTAGAAAAAGCGATAAAAACAGATATTTTTTCATTATCTAAAAAGCTCGTAAAATTTGCTCTCTCCGTTTAGATCGAAGCGTAAAATTTTAGCTATCTCATCGTCGTTTAGATCGTAGCCGTAGAGTAGCTTGTAGCTCTTTTTCATCTCGTCTTTTAAATTTATATGCGCCTGCCCAGAAAACAGCACGCTAAACCACGCCCAGCCCAGGTGCGATTCGCCCGTAGGCGGTTCCCACATATCGCCTCCCAGAGGCATTTTGTAGACGGCTTTTTGCTTGACTGCTTTTACGTTTTTTAAAATTTTGTCGTTAAAAAAGTCCCGCGGCACAAGCTCGTCGAAGTTGCTAAGCAAGATAACGTCCGGATTTTGCGCGAGAATTTCTTCTTTATTTAAAATTCTAAATCCCCCGAAATTCGCCGCATTTACTCCGCCGCTTAGCTTTATCTCGTAGTCAAAATACGTCCCGCCTCCTGCGGCCTCGTAGCTTTTATCTCGGCCGAATATAAAAAGAACCTTCGGTTTTTTGCTAAGCCCTTTTACGAAATTTTCGATCTTAGCTCTAAGTTCGGCTCTGTTTTGTAAAATTTGCTCCGCTCTTTGCCCTTTTTCGTAAATTTTACCTAGCATTCCAAACCAAAAAAGAGGGTCTTCTTCCGTGCCGCTTAAATTTACCAAAGCTACGTTTAGCCCTACTTTTCGCAGCGGCTCGATGATCTTTTCGCCTCTCATGCCCCACTGCACGACAAGATCGGGAGATAGTTTTAGCAGCTCCTCGATATTTGGAGTAAAATCCTCTCCTATACCGCCTGCGGGGATACTAGACGCGCCTTTTATCATTTTTCCGAGCATTCCGCGCCCAATATTTTTCTTAGCCATCGGATGAACGGATGCTAGGCGAGATACGTTGTTTTCGACGCTAAGAGAAAACGAAGCTAGCGGCACCGGAAACAGCGCTACGCTTTTAACGGAGCGGTCGAAGCGAAGCTTATTGCCGTTTTGATCGGTAAATTCAAGCGCGCCCAGCGTCGCTGCCAGTAGCAATAAAGCAGATACGATTTTTCTCAAATTTGGTCCTTAAATTTGTAAATTTTAGGGTTTTTGAGCGGGCTTGTTAAAACCCGCTCGGCAAATTTAAATTTTAAAAGCTAGCCTTAAAGCCTAGTTTGAAATTTCTGCCCGGATTTATGAGCGGGTTGCTAGCGCTTCTAGGCTGGCTGATTAGCTCGTAGCTTAGGCTTGGGGCGTACTCTTTGTCAAAGATATTTTCGACGCCGAAATTCAGGCTAAAATCTTTTAAGAAGCCTAGTTTGCCAAGGCTCTTGCCAAAGTATAGGTTATGCACGAAATATCCCGCTCGCTCGCGCTCTACGCTATCATCTATACGCGTCTTTCTCGCCGCCCAGTCGCCGCTATACTCTATGTAAGAATTTGCCAAAAACTCCGGCGAATAAGAAACGGCTACGTGTCCGCTAAGCGGAGCGATCTCCGGAAGCGGCTTGCCGGTTTGCTTATTTTTGCCGCGCGTGTAGGCAAGATTTGTTTTAAACTCCAAATTTGATAAAATTTTATAAGCGAGGTCAAACTCCGCTCCGCTTATCTTGGCCCTATTTACGTTTTGCGACTGATAGTAGGTCACGCCGCCGCTTTGCCAGTTTCGCTCGACGATCAGGTCTTTATAATCTCCCGTGTAAAATATCAAATTTGATCTAAGCGCTTTATCCGTATAGCGAAGTCCGGCCTCGTAGGTAACGCCTTTTTCGATATTTAGATCAGGGTTTGGCAGATACGCCTCGCTACCTGAAAACGTAAGTATCGGGGCGACTTCGCCGCTCATAGGAGCCCTAAACGAAGTCGAGAAATTTCCTACGAACTCAAGCCCTCCGACGACGGGATAAATAAGCCCCAGGCCGTAGCTGGCTCTGCCGTCTTTTCTATCGTTGGCATTTTCGTATAAGGCTTTTACGGCGGGGCTCATCGAGCTATCCATATCAAAGGACGTTTTTATGCGGTCGTAGCGTAAATTTGCGCTCAAAATCGCGTCGTTGCTAAATGCGTATTCAAGCAATCCAAACCCAGCGACGTCAAGCTGTTTGGTTCTTAGCCTGTTGCGTACGCTAGGGCCTTTGTTTACGCTTTGATACACGCTATCCCAGTCCTCGTAATAAAAATCTACGCCGTAGGTTTGGGTTAGGCTGTCGCCTATAAATTTGCCGATAAATTTGCCGCCGTAGACCTTCGGGCCGTTTACGTAGTTATCGACTTGTCTAGGCGACATAGCTCCGATATACGGCCTTATATTTAGGTGTGTATAAAGCTCTCTGTAATACAAGCTAGAATCTAATATAAATTTATCGTTTATGTTGCCTTCGTAGTTTAGCGCTACGTATTTTTCTCTAAGAGGCGCTTCTTTTATGTATTTTTGAAAGCCTTTTTTATTCGCCGTTCCGGGAGCGCCGACCGCCGTACCGACTACGCCGCGCTCGGACTCGGTGTATCTAGTTACGAGCTCAAGTCTGTGAAAATCGGCAAAGCTGTATCCGCCTTTAAAATCAAGGCTTCGGTAGTTATACCTTGTGTTTGGGATTTTGCCCGCCGGAGTGTCGTAGTCCTTGCCGTGTTTGTAGTTTAAGCCCAGCAATGCGTCAAACCCGTGTCCGACTACGCCGAGTTGTAAGCGGTTTTGTACGCCTTTGTTCGCGCTTTGGTACTGGGTGCTAAGATAAGTGTCCGATAACGCCCAGTCGCCGTGCACGTCTCCGCTAGCTCTTTTGGTGACTAAATTTACTATGCCGCCAAACGCGTCCGTGCCGTAAAGCGTGCTAGCGGGACCTCTTATTATCTCTATCCTTTCGATTTGATCGGGCGTAAATATCGAATACTCAAACGCCGGCCTACCTCTAAATCTAAGCCCGTCTACAAACATCGGCACGCGGTAATCAGACGAGCTAAAACCTCGCACGTTTACGGTACCTGAGTCCATGCCTTCGTTTACGATAGAGGCTCCCGGCGCCTCGCTGATTAGGTCGGGTACGCTTTTGCCAAGCTTTCTTTCTATGGTCTCTTTATCTACTACCGAGACGCTTTTGCTTATCTCGTCTACGCTTTGAGACGATCTTTGCGCCGTGACGGTTACGCCTTCTAGCGATTTTAGCTCTACTTCGTTTTGCGCGGCGGCCAAAACGCCGACCAAAGCGAGGCTAAGCACGATTTTTCTCTGCATTTAAACTCCTTTAAAAATTATTAACGGGCAATTATACAGAAATATATAATGATTTTCAATGATTAAAAATAAGGTTTTAGTCAATAATTTATGTAGCAAAAATTTAAACTGTTTGTAATTCCAATATAATTTTATAAAAATTATTGTTCCCCAAAAATATCACGAGCGTTAAAAAATAAAAATAGTTTCGTTAGGTTTTAAGATCACAAATTTAAAATGCATTACTTTTCAGATTTTAAAAATTAACCTCTGCTCAAACGATAAAAACACGCTATACGCAATGGCTAGTATATGATAAAATGATTTATAAATAATTATTTAAGCACTATTGATATATACTCTTGTTTTTATTTTAAAATCAAGGGAGAATAATGAGACCTAGTATTTTTGCTTCAGTCGCTATTTTAGCTACTTTTGCCGTTGCAGACACAAAGACGGACGGCTACTCGGTGATGCTTCCAAGCGTCGAAGTCGAAGGCATTTCCGAGCAAGATAACCTTAAAGGCTATATAACCTACGATAGCGCGGAAGTAAACAGAAACGGACTTAGCAACAAGCAAACGCCTCAAACCATAGAAACCATCGATATCCAAAAAAATCGCAACTACGGCACGAACGATCTTTCTAGTATCCTAGAAGGAAACGCCGGCATAGATGCAGGCTACGACATGCGCGGCGAGAGTATAAAAATAAGAGGCTTTAGCGTAGACGGCGGAGATATATATAGAGACGGCGTGAGAGACTCGGGTCAGATCAGGCGCAGCACTGCAAACGTCGAGCGCGTCGAGATTTTAAAAGGACCAGCTTCTATCCTATACGGCAGGAGCGGCGGCGGCGCGGTCGTAAATTTAGTCAGCAAAAAGGCAAATTTTACCCCAGTTTATAAGGTCTCGGGTAGATACGGCAGCTGGAGTAGATGGGGGCTTGGCGCAGATGTAAACCACGCAGTAAATAATCAACTAGCCGTACGCCTAACTACCGACGGCGAGCGCGGCAAATCGTGGCGCGAAGGCATAAAATATAAAAATTTTATGATAAGCCCTAGCGTCATCGTAACCAATCAAAGCGGCGACGTAAGCTTTGAGGCGCAGTATACGTACGACAACGCCTGGAGAGTACCCGATAGAACTCCGACCAAGGCCGTCTACGATAAGCTAGGCATCGACTACAAAAAGGGCTTTTCTCACGAGGGCGACTTCGTGGAGGATAGACTGCACTTTTTCCGCACGGAGTTAAATGCCGAGTTAGCAAAAGAGTTAAATTTAAAATGGGTTTTTGGATACAGAAAAGCTAGCCAAAATTTCGACCACTATTACGGCGGATCAATCATTAGCGGCAATAAATTAAGACAAAACTACGCAAAGCAAGAAACGGATAACGAAACTATCTCAAACGCCTTTACGCTTACTAAGGAGCTAAATTTCGAGAGATTTAAGCACAACATAGCAGTCGGCTACGATAACAGCATCGAAACTCGCCATCCAAGGCTCTGGTATAGCAGAACCCATACGCAAGATATCGACCCGTACGCATCTAGGGGTAGCTGGGCGTCAAACAGAAACGTCCCGCTCACGACCGATAACAAACACCGCGCGATCAATCACGGCGTGTTTTTCGAGGATCTAATCAGTCTTGACGACACGTACAGGTTGATGCTAGGCGGTAGGTTTGATTTTTACAAATTTAAAACCAGAAACATAAGAGGCCAAACAAACAGCTACACCGGCGACTCGTTTAGCCCTAGAGTCGGCTTTTTATGGGACTTTGCGACCGATCACACCGCTTACGTCTCGTATTCGCAGAGCTTTGCGCCCTACGGCGGTAGAGGCAACATCGGCATCAGCACCGAAGATACGTCAAAGCTTGATCTAAAACCGCAAAACAACGTCCAGTACGAAGTCGGACTAAAAAGCACTTGGGCGGATAATAAATTTAGCTCAAACGTCGCGGTCTTTCAGATCGAACACAAAAATATCCGCTATCAGCCAGACCCTACAAACGATCCATATACTTGGGCGGTACGCGGCAAAGAGCGCAGCCGCGGTATCGAGCTAAACGTGCTAGGGCAAATTTACGAGAATTTATACCTGCGCAGCTCGCTTGGCTACACGAACGCTAAGGTTACCAAAGACAACTCAAACTCGCTAAACGAAGGGCTTAATCTAAATGAAACCACGCGCTGGCAAGGTAACGTCTTTTTACGCTACGTAAATGCCGACAAATGGTACGTAGAAAGCGGCGTTACCGGCTACTCCAAACGTTACTCCTACTCTACTAGCGGCGGTAGAATCCAAGAACAACACTTGCCGGGCTTTGCCAGAGTGGACGTGAGTGCGGGATATAGCTTCACCGAGCATGCGCAAATGACGCTAGCAATAAACAACCTCTTTGATAAAAAATACTGGCGCTCAAGCTCGAGGCTAGGCGACGAGAGATCGTTTATGGTGAATTTTCACTATAATTTTTAATTAAAACGCAAAAAACGATAGGTTATCCTATCGTTTTTTACTGATTTTAAAACTGCTTCATCCATCGCGCCTCAAAAGCTAAAAACTTAGTGTCAACAACTTGGCTTTGACTGCGGGATGGATAAAATTTCAAATTTAGCATCCTTTTATAAGCTTTAAAAAATGCCCCAAACACATCTCTTTAAATTGACCGCCGAGCCTTTAGCGGCAAATTCTATCTGTATACGATAATTAATATTAAATTTATTCCATATTAGTTATTATTCGCGAAGAAAAATTGATAACTTAAATCAATATTAAGTATTCCAAAGGATTTTATATGATTGTTTCAAAAAATAAAGCTTTTGCGTCTATCGTTTCGCTAGTATGCGCAATAAATTTACAAGCCGTAGATAATATAAATTTAGAAGAGGTCGTAGTCACTGCTAGCGGTTTTTCGCAAAGCATTAAAAACGCACCCGCCAGCATATCAATAGTAAAAAATGACGACCTGGCAAAAGATAGCTTCACATCGCTTCACTCTATCGCCTCAAAAGCTCCGGGAGTTAGTGTTATAGGGGGCGAGGACGGACCCGCCAGCGGTATCTCGATCCGCGGCATGGAAGGTTCGCAAACGCTAGTTCTCATAGACGGCAAAAGAGTAAATTCAAGCGCGGCCAATCCAAAAGGTGGCGCCGGCGATATGAACTCAAATTTTATCCCGCCGGTTGAGGCGATAGAGCGCATCGAGATCATCAGAGGACCGATGAGCTCGCTTTACGGTAGCGATGCCGTGGGCGGAGTCATAAATATCATCACGAAGAAAAATTTCGATAAATTTAGCGGCTCCGTGAGTATATCCGGTATCGCGCAGGCTCATAGCGGCATCGGCTCGCAGCGCCAAGCGGACTTTTATCTTAACTTTCCGCTTCTTAACAAATACCTCGGCCTTCAGCTCTGGGGCTACAAAAAATTACGCGATGAGGATAGCTATCCGGGCGGCTATCAAGAAAGCGATAAGAAAAACTTTAGCGCCAAACTATGGATCACGCCCGACGAATACAATAAATTTTATATCCTAACCTCCCAAGAACGCCACGAATACTCTAGGACCGTCGGCAAGACGGCAACCGTAAGGACAAACAGGCTGCTAAATAGCTACGACTATAAAAAAGATAGCTACGGAGTAGGATACCTGGGAAATTTTGAAAATTTAAATGCCGACGTGAGCTACATTTATGACCAAACGAAGCGAACGAGCCTCTTTGATAGCTTAACGCCGGCCGATGTCAAAAACCACAACTTTAACTCCAAATTTAGCACCTTCCTAGATTCGCATACGCTAACTTTCGGCTATGATTTCAGTAAGCAGACGGTTAAAACCACATTTATCGTATCAAATTCAAGCAGAAGCGTGCTGCGAAACCCGAAAGCCTACTCCATGAAAGAGCATGCGGCATTTTTAGAAGACGAGTGGGAAATTTTAGACGACAAGCTTTATTTGACGCTGGGCGGCCGCTTCACGCATAACGAATTTTTCGACGATCATCTCTCGCCGCGTGCGTATCTAGTTTACAATCTAAGCGACAACTGGACGCTAAAAGGCGGCGTAGCGACAGGATATAAGACGCCAGACGTCAATCAAATCTCGCCGGAAGTCGGCACCATACAAGGCGGCTGGAGGATAGTAGACTTCGGTAACGCAGACCTAAAACCCGAAAAGAGCCTAACTTATGAAATCGGCGCTTACTACGATAGCGGCGACGATTTTAGAGGTTCGGTTACTCTATTTAGAAACGAGTTTAAAGATAAAATCCTAGATACCGACGGCAGCAGCATAAACCGTATTCCGGCATTTGGCTCATGCGCTACGGCTCCGCACGTAAACTGCCCGGGCTGGGGAACTTACTTTAACATCGACGGTGCCGACGTCTGGGGCATCGAGCTTAGCGCAGACTACGACATACTAAAAAATCTAAATTTGCGCGGCAACTACACATACAACAACTCCAAAATCAAAACCGGCGACCCGACGATCAATACCCCAAACGGCCCGGTCAAATTTAGCCAGACCAATCTTAGCCGACTAGATGGCAAATCTCTGACCGCAACGCCCGAGCACGCGGCAAATTTGACGCTTACCTATAAGCCTATCGCAAGCGTTAGCACCTTTGCCGGGGCAAACTACGAGAGCGAGCTAACCAGCGTCAAATTCGGTCCCGGCAATAAAGTAAGCGAAAACGACAAAAAGCTTTTTACTGTCGATTTGGGTGCTAGCTGGGAGGTAAATAAAAATTTAAGCTTAAATTTGACCGCCTACAATATCTTTGATAATATCCGCTACGACGAGGGGATGGCCGATGACGGCAACTACTACTGGTATCCTGAAGAGGGCAGGAGATTTTGGTTTAAGGTAAGCGCGAAGTGGTAAGGATTGTTAAATTATTTTTGGGAGCTTTGATTATGATTGCTGCAGCCAGCGCAAAGCCTACTCAGTACATAGAGCCGATAGATGAAAGCGTTTATCGGCTTTTTGATGTAAAATACTCCATGCTAGAAAGCGCGGACGGAGAAATATATAAAATTTTTCAAGCCGTTCCGAAAAACCGCAACGTTTATCCAAAAGCGATTTTTATGCTCGATGCGAATGCGCAATTTTCCGTGTTGCTTAATTTATTTAAAAATTTTACTTCTAGCGGTAGCGTGCCGCTTATCATAGGCGTCGGATACGATACGCCGCTAGCTTACGATACCGCAAGGCGAACAAAGGACTTAACGCCGTTAGCCCAAGGTGGCGAATACGAGCAAGGCGGCAGTGCGGACAAATTTTATAAATTTATAAAAGAGAGACTAATACCGTTTGTAGATAAGGAATACGATATAAAAAATAGCGAAAAAATATTTTACGGCCACTCTTTTGGCGGACTATTTTTAGTTTATTCGCTTTTACAAAACGACGGTATATTCGATGAGTTTTTTATAGCTTCTCCGTCTCTTTGGTGGGGAGATTCAAAAATTATAAAGGAGGCCTTAGATAACGACGGCAAACTAAAAATTAGATTAAAGGCGAGCTTTATAAGACTTAGCGTAGGAGAATTAGAAAAAAGGGCGGGCAAAACAGACAAAGAAAATATACTAAAGGCGGCAGATCTAGCTGAAATTCTAAAAAAGTCGGGCGTCAAATACGAATTTAAAATCTATGAAGGGCAAGGACACGGCGACGTAATACCGCTAGTACTAAAAGATATCGTAAAGCATGTAAGCAAATAATTTAAAGACATTGGTTAAAAGATTTTAGAGGCTATTCTTTTTTAATATCTAAAAGCAAATTTTCCCATAAACCCAAATTTACCTTAATCTAATATACAATCTTAAAATCACGGTACCATATAAAAATACCAAAAGTATACAACCTGGCTATATAGCAGCTTAGATTTATACAGTTTAACTTATCTTGAGCCATTTATATTTACAGAGGAGATAAATCCGCCACAAACGAGGCGGATTAAAGATTATTTTTCGCTAGGCGGATACATCTTCCAGCTACTATCTACCTTCCAGTCTATCGGGTGGCAAGACATACAAGTATTTAGCTTTTGCGGATGATGCACGGCGTGGCATGACTGACACTGAAGCATTTCGTTGTCTTTATTGTGAGTGCCTTCATGTGGGTTAGATGGGCCGTAGTGTGCGGTCTTTTTCCTGATATCAGCTATCTTGTGACAGCTGGTGCATTGCTCGTTAGTAAAGCCCCTTTGTTTTGTTGGTGTCTCAAAGTCGCCAGTTGCATACATTCTAACCTCATTTAGCTGCTCACCTATAGTTGGAGTGTGGCAGTCGTGGCATGTTACATTTGCGTCGTTATGCTTTTTAGCTAGCAAATTTCCCTTTGTATAAGAGTCGTACTCTGGCTGCATGTTGTGACATATGATGCAAAATTCAGCCTTGTGGCTGGCCGCTTCTATCTGATGAAAAGCTATAAAGCCAACGATAGCAGCTACTATTAGCCCTATTGTCGTATATTTTTTTCTCTTGCTCATGCTTGTACTCCTTTTGCGTTTGCCGCAGCTTGATAACCAGCTAAACGTCCATAGCATAGACATGTTCCGTGGCTAGTGCCAGCTAAAACTACTGGATAATCACCCAAAAAGCGTCCGCCCATAACATTACCGCAGGCATAAAGTCCCGAGATTTTGTTATAGTCGGTATCTAGCACATTTGCGGTACTTGGCTCTACGGTAAAACCTCCCATAACGACTAAGCTAGCACCTACGCCCATCTTACCAGCGTAAAATGGTGCATGGCGGACTGGAAACATCCTTTTAGCTATCTTGCCAAAGTCATCATCGTAACCTTTGTCGCATAGCTCGTTGTAACGTTTTATGGTGGCTAAAAACTGCGTTTGCGCCTTTTGGTTATCAGGATATAGCATACCGGCAAGCTCTTCTATGCTGTTTGCTTTAAAGACATCAGGCATTGCTTCAAGATCTTTTACTGATATATATGATGTTTTGCCTATCGCCCACTGGCAGTCAGGTGGAAGCTTTGGATTGTCTTCTGGTGCTACGCAGTGATTGACGCTGCCGTGTGATACACCCATTAGGCCTACTTGCTCTGGAAATTTAGAGTCAAATACCTGCCAGCCAAAGCCTCCCGGTTGGCGAGAGAGCGGTTGGGTGACTTGCTGACCACTTAGATCTTCGTTTGTAAAGCGCTCTCCATTTGCATTTGTTAGTAAAAATGCATCAACGCCAAGCGGTCCGCCAAGTGTGTGAGCGACTGGTGCATGAGGTCCATCTTCTAGCTTTGCGCCTATCCATGAGCCAAGCTTGTGTCCGTCACCTGTATTTGTAGGGTTGTTTTTATAGTCCTTATTTGGAAATGGACAGAAGAAATTTGCCACCCATGGCACAAATGTCTTTACCATTTCGTGATCGTTCATATAGTCCCCTGTGGCTAGTATCACTGACTTAGCATTTATCTTGATATATGAGCCATCAGCCATATCTTGAGCGATCGCTCCTTGCATCTTGCCAGTTGTTTTATCACGGAGTAGTTTTTTTGCGCGAGTTTTAAAGATATATTTTGCGCCTTGTTTTATAGACTTTTCATAAACTAGCTCCATCATTGGCTCTTGGCTAGGCAAAAAGGTCATAACAGTTGGGTAGCTTGGGCTGTTTTCTTTGCTTGGGTCGTATCCAGCTGGGAGCGGATAGTGCATAAGTATCAAATTTATCTTGCTTCTATCAAGCTGTGTGTCGGTCTCTCTCATAAAATTTATCGCAGGAGCAAGCTCTATCATCCAGTCGAAGTCCTCGCCGCTGTGATCTGCCCAGTAGTTCCACACACGCTGATCGGCACGGTATCCCATTTGTTTTAAGTGTTCATTAATAGCTGCGTGCTTGTCATATTTGATACCAAGCTCTCTTTGAAATTTATTGCCTAGAGTGCCGTACTGACCGCTTCTAACTTGAAATCGACCGGCTTTTTCCAGAACGATGACTCTAGCACCTTTTTCAGTAGCAGCGCGTGCAGCGTGAAGTCCTGAAACGCCGGCGCCGATGATAAGAACATCGGTTTCAAGCGTCTCTTTTATATCTTTGTCTGAAATTTGCGGCTCGACGCCCAGCCATTTTGGCACTTCAGGGGCTTTTGCGACTTCCTTTTTTGGATGGATGAGATGATTGTTCGGGTTATCACAGCCTGTTAGTAGCGCAGATCCAGCCACAACCGAGCCAAGCGTGAGCGCTCCGCTACGTTTTAAA
The DNA here is from genome assembly GCF_052170435.1 of Campylobacter sp. Lineage (GTDB taxonomy): Bacteria > Campylobacterota > Campylobacteria > Campylobacterales > Campylobacteraceae > Campylobacter_A. The sequence goes on along the minus strand of NZ_JBQNAN010000008.1, from coordinate 71,559 downwards.
AACGAGCGGCGTGATAGTTCGTTATTTTCTACCATTTTATACTCCTTGCTTCAAATTTTATTTTAATATATCAAAGTCGTAAGAGGCTCTTAGCCAAAGCTCTTCGTCTCTTGTCTTGCCGTTAGAGCCGCCGTTGGTATACTTTAGCTTTCTATCCATAGTTTCATAGATAGCTGATAGTTTTAGACCCTTAACTGCAGGGACTTTGTAGGTTACTTGCACGTCCCAGCCCTCTACGTCTATCCTAGTTCCCGGCGCTTGACCGTGTAAGCCGCCTGATCTGACGTTGCTGCCGTTGCGCTGTTTGCCATACCAGTAGTCAGCGTCTACTCTAAGACCCTCGACGCCTACGTTGCTAAAGTCGTAGCCTGCGCTAAATTTATGTAAATTCATACCAGCAAAATTCATAAATAAAAATGGACCATAGATCGGAGTAGCCGTAAATGACCCAACGTCGTTTCCTATGCCTTGAAGCGCCATTTGATTTTTGCTAACGGTTGAGTATGCGTATCTAAGATCGACGCCGTAAGCATTATAAAGCCCTATCATGCCTGCATAGTAGTTGCCGTTAAAGTCGAAATTCTCTTTTAAAGTACCGTTTGTTCTTGAGCCTTTATACATAAAATCTATGCCGACTACCGCGTTTTCAAAAAGCGTAGGCGTTTTGTAGCCAGCTGCTGCGAAGTAGAAATTTATATCGCCCTTTGAATTAGCCGCGTCGTCGTATTCAAGACTAGATACGTTTGCATAACCAGCCGCGAGCGAGACGCCGGGAAGGCCGCTATATGTTACAAACGAGTTAAAGATGTTGTCAAATTTATAAGCGTAAGGCCCAAAGCCGCCGATGATAACTCTATCTTTAAATCTTGGTGCGCCGTGATCGCCGCCCGTTACGGCGCTTGATCTGCCGGCAAATTTCCAAAAGTCGGCTAGGCCGATAACGGTATCGATGCTATCAAGCTTTATCCTAGCGCTCACGCCCTCAAATGCCTCTTTGTAGCCCACGTCCGTGTTTGTAGCCACAAGCGGCGGCACTAGGCCTGTGTATTTTGAGTTGTAGTACTGACGGCCGATTTTAAGGTCGATATATTCATTTTCATATCCCAAGTAGGCTTCTGAAAGAGCTATGCCTTCGCTATTCCAGTCGTATGCAAAATAATCTTTTGCAGCCTTTGATGGACCGAAATTTACCAAACCCTGAGCCGTAAGACCCAGCCTAAAGCCGTAGTATGAGCCGGTTAAAAATCTAAGCTCGGCACCGAGGCCGCCGATATGCTCGCGAATTCTATTTGTTCTGCTAGCCGGCGGGAAGTACTCGGTCGAGTCCATATCGTAGTATGAAAATACTGTCGCGCCCATCGTGCTTGCCTGCAAAGCCTCCACCAAACTTTCATTTGCACTTGCACAGGTCGTCATAGCCATAAGCGCAGCCAAGCTAAGAGCAAATTTACTCTTGTCCATCGTCAAAAAACATGTTTTCACCTTAACCTCCTTTAAATTTTTGCACCATCATCTTTGGATTTATGAGCGAAATCATAACACGTAGGCCTATCAAAAACGGTAAGATTTTGGTAACATTAACTAAAAAATATTTTTTAGTTTTAAATTTTAAATTTGATATAATCACTGCCATGATAGAAGTTTTACTTATAGAAGACGACTTTGAACTAGCCGAGCTTTTAAAATTTGCATTGGCAAAAAGCGAGATTGGCGTAACTATAGCTACAAATCCGCTTAAAGGGCTTGAAATTTTAAACGAAAAAAATACTTTTGATGCATTGGTACTTGATCTTGGTTTGCCCGACATGGACGGCCTTGAAGTATGCAAGCACGTAAGGCATAGCTACCCGTCGCTACCTATCATCATCTCATCGGCTCGCAGCGAAACGCTAGATAAGATAAAGGGCTTTGAGCTTGGGGCGGATGACTATATGGCAAAGCCGTACGAGCCTATAGAGCTTGCATTTAGGCTAAGGGCGATACTTCGCCGAGGAATACAAACTAGCAACGACTCCAAAACCTTTTGCGTCGATAAACAAAGGCGTATCGTCATAAAAAACAAAGAGGAGATAGCGCTAACGAAAGCGGAATTTGACATCTTTATCTACCTTTATGAAAAAGAGGGGATGGTTATACCAAGAGAGGATATTTTGTTAAATTTGGGTCAGGCGAAATTTCAAAGCGGGCTAAAAAGTATCGATGTGGCCATAGGACGGTTGCGTCAAAAAATAGGAGACGATCCTAAAAATCCGCGATTCATTCACCCCGTGCGCGGTATAGGGTATAAATTTATCAATGCGTAATATATCCATAATCAAGCTAATATCTTTTTTCTTTTTTGCTGCATTAGTTGTCGTAAATTTAGCATTTTTCATCGAATCAAAAAGGCAGGTAAGAGATGCGGAGTACCTTACTTATGAGCGCTTTATGTTGGGTATGCGTATACGAGGACAAGTAGAAGGTAACGCAGCTAAGCAGCTAGCGCAAATCGGCCTTAAAAATAGCGAACTTGATCCTACTAAGATCAGGCAAGGCGGCGAAAAAATTTTTAGCGACTCGTATACCGATATGATAAGGTATAACAAAAAGTTTTATTTTGTACCTAGATTTTCTTCTATAGATCCTAAAATGTTTTCGCGCATTATGGATGCGGCAGGGCTTAATATATCAAGCGAAGATGACATTGCAAAAAACGATGTGCCTTTAGAAAATTTAGAAGAAATTTCTTCGCATAACATTTGGATACTTTGGCTTATAGTAAATATCGTAATGGCGGCCTTTTTCATAGTCGTCTTAAAAAAATTGCTGAGACTCAGAAATTTAAAAAATATGATAAGAAGAGCGGGAGAAGAAGATAAATTTAAACTGCTAAAAGTAGAAGCAAATGATGAAATAGGCCAAATCGCTAGCGAATTTAACACGACGATGCAAAAAATAGATGCGATAAAACAGGCCAGAGCGCTATTTTTACGCAATATCTTGCACGAATTTCGCAACCCGATAATGAAAGGGCGGATCATGGCGGATATGATAGCCGAAATCTTACAAGACGATAAATTTAAAAGTAGATTAAAACAAATTTTTATAAGGCTTGAAATGATACTGGGCGAAGTCGTCAAAGTAGAAAAACTAGTATCCAACGAATGGGAGCTTAAGAAAAATAAACACCGAGTCATAGACATCGTCGATCACTCGGTAGATATGCTTTTACTAAAAGACACGAGCCGCATAGAAGTGCGAGCAGATGGGGAAATAAGCGCGGTTGAGGTTGATTTTGAGCTTTATGCGACCGGAGTTAAAAATTTGATCGATAATGCCTTAAAATACTCTAGCGGCAAAGTCCTTGTAAATATAGATAAAAACGCCGTCTGCATAAGCAGCACGGGAGACGAGCTTGAACCGGAAAGACTTGATTTTGAAAGAGCTTTTAACAGAAAAGTAGAGACGTCAAATTCAGGACTTGGCCTTGGGCTTTATATAGCAAATCAAATTTTTAAAAAACACGGCCATACCTTAAAATACAAGCACGAAGAGGGTAAAAATAATTTTCTGATTTGTTTCGCCTAACTCCTAAATAAATTAGGAAAGTATTTGTAAATTTGCATAATCAACAAAAAATAGTAAAATTCCAAAAACAGACAATGATAAATTAGAATTTCAAAGGGACAAATTTGAAGATAAGCGGGCAAATAAAAAATACCGATAGTTCAAACTATCCAAATTTTAATACAAAATTTGCGAGAGATTACGATAAGAAGCCACTAATTATCAAAGATTATAATCCCTAATTTGCTTTCATAACTTCCATAGCATCTGTGCCGTTGATAATTTTGATGTTAATTTATTTCCCGACTAGCGAAGAGAAAATCATAAAGGCTCTTTTTTGCACCCCACTTTTGATTTCGCCTATCGTATTTGAGTATTATAGGCTCGTTTGCTTTAAGAACGGCAAAATCGAGTATCTCGTAAATTCAAACGCAGCAAAAAATCAGCAAAATCTCAGACATAAAACGAACCGCCGACACTAGATACGAGTATTTCCAGCGCACTCCGCTAGTTTGCGCGGCACTGATCTTTGTTTATTTGATTTTAGGCTGCTTAGTGGAAGGGATGGCGAGGTTTGCCCTGGCACTGGGATTTATCTTTTTATGCGTTTTTGTTTCGTATTTTACGGCAAATTTGCTCAAAATTTCATAAACATACTGCCCAAAATAGACTCGCAAATAAATGAGTCAAAAGCGCATTTCCTTAGAAAACTTGGTAAAAATATCGACAAGGCGGGCATAAAAATTTTTATATTTTTTGATAAAAAGTAGAGCATTCGGGCAAATTTGCCCGCGCCTACCTGCACTCCAGCTTCGTTATCGTTTGGGTATTTGCGAAGTACGACGGATACGGCATCGAAACGCTAAAATTTCGTATTTGTTTAGGCGCGATATTTTTAGCGACGCTAGCGGTGATCTCCGCGACGTTTGAGCGTTCGTCGCCGCGCGAAAAGAGCGATAATCCGCTAGGCTTAAAGATAGAGCCGGCGATCGTCTCCTTACTCACGGGGTTGTTGATGAGTTTCACGGTCAGATCGCAGTTTGCGATGCTAAACTCGCCCGTATTTCGCAGCGAGCCCTTAAACACGATGGTTTCGTTTCTTAGCACGCGGTGGCCGGAAAACTCCATGAGCACGGCCTTTTTGGTGTATTTATCCACGATCATCATGAAAAAATATCCAAGCATCAGCGTAGATACGACGTTTATCGCGACGTAAATTTTAAAAAATTTCGGGTTTTTTTCGCCGCGTGATATCAGCGCAAAAAGCATCGATAGTAGCGCCAAAACCGCAATCGCGATGAAGTGAAATACGTTAAAATACCCTTCCATCAAAAACACTCCGAGCTTGTCGTGACGTTGTAGTCCTGTGCGCGAAAATTATTTACCGCGTGCGTGATCTCGCGCGTTGTATTTACGTCTAGCGCGTCTTTTAGCACGATATTTTCTCTCAAAAACGGCTTTAGCTCGTTTGCGTATCGGCGTAGCGTATTGCCCGAGTTTTTATAAAAGCTAAGGCCGATCTTGCAGTAGTTAAACGGCTTTTTCGAGAGGTTTGTTAGGCGCAGATCCACAAGCAGCGTGTTTGAGTACTCAAGCTGCTTGGTTGAGACTAGCTCGAGCGAGCGGGTTCGCAGATTTTCGTCTAAAAGCTTAGGCATAAAATACGCCCCGCATCCAAGTCCCGCTATAGTGACGATCATCAGCGCAAAGCCCGCAAAATAGGACTTTGACGCGATATAAACGCAAAGCGAAACGAGCGCTAAAAAGGTCAAAAACATCCAGATATAGGCGGCAAAATCCACCCAGCTAAGGTGCGTCAGATAGAAATTCAGGCCTTGTTTTAGTTCATTTATCATCTTGCCTCTTTGCTTCGTTTGCCTTGCGGCGAGCCAAATTTGTAGTCCGCCTGCATAAAGCGTGCCAAATTTGACCGACCTAGCCTTTTCGCGAGTTTTTTTCCTCGATACCGCTTAGTCCGAAACGGCGCGCGAGCTCGGCTTTGATGCGGTCAGGGTGAATGCCGTGCAGCGCCAGCGCCACTAACGAGTGAAAGCATAGATCGGCCGCCTCGTAGATGATCTCCTCGGTCGGCGTTTTTGGCTTTTGGTTTTGAGACGTCTCGGTTTGGCTGTTTTGATTTGCGGCGTTTTCGTTTGAAATTTTAGCGAAATTTTCGTTTTGGTTTTGGGTCAAATTTGATGAAATTTGACCGCCGTTTGCAGCAGAGTTAAACTGCGCAGTTTCGTTTTTGCGCGCCGAGGCGTCCTTGCACGCCATCACTAGCTCCGTAGCCTCCTCGCCGACCTTTTTTAGGATCGCGTTTTCGCCCTTTTTAAACAGGCTAGCGACGTATGAAGTCTGCGGATCGGCGTTTAGCTTGCGGTCTAATATCGCGTGATAAACATCGTCGATTATGCCGTAGATCGGCTTTTTGGCTTGGTTTAAATTTTGCTCTTGCATCAAATTTTGCTCGTCGGCGCTGGTTAAATTTGACTCGCCGCCGTCTCCAGAAATCTTTCTAAAAAAGCACGATTTTGCGCCGGTGTGACACGCTACGCCGCCGTTTTGAACGACTTTGAGTAAGATCGTATCGTTGTCGCAGTCGAGGAAAATCTCATCTATCGCCTGCGTATTTCCGCTCTCCTCGCCCTTTTTCCAGATACGGTTTTTCGTGCGCGAAAAATAGTGCGCAAAGCCCGTTTTTAGGCTCAAATTTAGCGCCTCTTCGTTCATATAAGCAAGCATCAAAACCTCGCCGCTCGAGCTTTCTTGCACGACGGCGGGCAAAAGGCCGCCCACTTTTTCCCAATCTATTTTCATTTTATTTCCTTTTCGGCCGCGGATTTGGCTTCGCGCGCAAGCAAATTTTAGCTATACGAGGGATTTTACCGCCAATCGTCTTAAATTTAGCGAATTTTTTAATTTTGCTCGCCGAGACCCACAACTTTATGGTGCTAAATTTGTTTTTCAAATTTGTCGCATCATTAAAAACTATTTTATTTCTTTGTTAAGCGGAAGGGTTTAAATTATATTCCGATTTTACTCTACAGTTTTCTTTTTCTTTCCTTTGGGAGAGGAAGGGGCTTTACTTCGCCTGTGGTTCGTAACTGCAAGCAGAACTACTTACGGTCTGCTTGCAGCTGCTAGCGTAGCGACGCAGAAGCCCTCTCTAACCCCACTGCACGTGAGAAGTTGCTGCGCTATGCGCAGGTTTATCCGGCACTAATGCGCCGCACGGTTTTAAATTTTACAAGGGGGCAAATTTGACGTTTTCAAGATACGGGTCTCGGTGGGTAAAATTTGAAGTTAAATTTATAAATTTAGCCAAATTTGACTTCAAATTTGAGCGTAAAGAGTCAAGGCAAAGTATCGCGAGATGGATTTTTACTTCGCTATGCTCGTAACGCTAAAGCGAGAAAGGGCTTTGCTTCCCTTGCGGTCGCAACCGCAAGCAGAAGCGACGTAAAAATTTAGCGTGGGCTGGACAAGGTAGTCCGCCGAGCTAAATTTTTACTAGCTCCGTTAAAGACGCTCGCGAGGCGAGCCGCTCCAAGCAAAAGTTATTGCGTTATCGCGCTTTGCTTCGCCTTATCCTTCGTATCCACCCAGATATTCGGCACCGCCCCACCAGGCGTTAAAAATATCTTCGCGTCGTTGTTTTCGCGTAGCGCCTCGTTAAATTTAGCCTGCGTCTCGATCTGTTTTAAATTTAGCAAATTTTGATCGAGGCTTTTTGCGACCTCTTTGTTTGCGTAGGCTTGCGCGTCGGCTTCGATCTTAGCGGCATCCGCACGGCCCTGAGCTTCGATGATGGCGGCCTTTGCCGTACCTTCTGCGAGGGCCGCTTTTTTGAGTGCCTCTTGATTTGCGCGCTCTACTTCGTATTTGGTTCGCTCGGCCTCTTGTTTAGCGATTTGTACGCGTTCGATCTGCTCTTTTACCTTTTCAGGTAGGATGATCTCGCGCAGCTGCACGGTTAGCAGCTCGACAGGTTTATTCGGCTGAGCGTCGATGTCCTTGCGGATACCCTCGTCGATAGCCGTGGCTAGGTCGTTTCGCTTCGTCGGAAGCTCCTCGGCGGTGTATTTACCCGCGATACTGCGCACGACGTCGCGCACGACGGGATCAACGATCTTGTTTTCCCAGCTAAGACCCCAAGACGCGATCGTTTGAGGCGCGTTTTCTGGATTTAAGCGGTACTGCACGGTGATGTCGATGCTGACGGGCAAGTTTCTCGCGTCCAAAACGGAGATCGAGTTTTTGCGGATGATGCCGGCTTGAGCCTGCGCTCCGTACTTTTGCGCCGCTTCTCCCATATCTTCGCCAGACGTGTAGTTGATGAGGCGAACGCGCGTATCGACTACGATGACCTTTTGCAAAAACGGGATAAAGAAGTGTAGTCCCGGCTGCATCGGAGACGGGTCGTATTTACCCAAATTTGACTTGATGCCCACTTCGCCCGAGTTTATCGTGACGAAAGGTTGCGTGAGCGCGATCACAGCCACGAGCGCGATGATGACGTAGGCAAAGGCCGAAATTTTGCCGAACCCTTTAAAATCAGGCGTTTTAAAATTTACTTTTGGCCCCTTGCTCTCGCCGCCGTTATCGTCTCCGCCGCCGGAGCCTCGTTTTTTATTAAAATAATCGTTCAAATCTGCTGGCATTTCGTTCCTTAAATGTAAGTTAGCATCGAGGCGTATTTTGGATTGCGTCCGTAAACTACGTCAAAATACGCGTCTTGTAGGCGTTTAGTTACCGCTCCGCGCTCGCCCGCGCCGATAACGCGGTTGTCGATGTCGCTTATCGGAGTGACCTCGGCCGCCGTACCCGTGAAAAACGCCTCGTCCGCAGTGTATGCGCGGTCGCGAGTGATGCGCTCTCTGCGCACTTCGATACCTAGGTCGCGAGCGATTTTGATGACGGTGTCTTGCGTAATGCTAGCTAGGCTGCTATCGTTTGGAGGAGTGATGAGTACGCCGTTTTCCACGATGAAAAAGCACTCGCCCGGCCCCTCTGAGATGTAGCCCTCGCTATCAAGCAGCAGCGCCTCGTCGTAACCCGCCTCTTTGGCCTCGTAGTTTGCCATTTGCGAGCAGAGGTAGTTCGAGCTTGATTTCGCGCGGCTCATTTGGCCGCCGACGTTTAGTTTGGCAAAGCTTGAAATTTTCACGCGGATGCCTTTTTTTAGGCCCTCTTCGCCTAGATACGCACCCCACTCCCATGCGGCGATTGCGGTATTTACGGGAGCTTTAGTGTGAGCTAGACCCATCACGCCGTAGCCTAGATAAACGATCGGGCGTAGATAGACGTTTGATTTAAATTTATTTGCGCGAAGTAGCTCGACCTGCGCGTCTTCAAGCTCTTTTTGCGTGTATTTGACGTTTAGGATCGTCATTTTGGCTGATTTTAGTAGGCGCGCGGTGTGATCGCTAAGGCGAAATATCGCTAAGCCCTTATCCGTCATATAGGCTCTCGTGCCCTCAAATACGGCGTTTGCATAGTGAAGCGAGTGGGTTAGGACATGGACTTTAGCGTCCTCCCATTTGACTAATTTTCCATCCATCCAGATAAATTCGGAAGGGTTCATTTGGCATCCTTTTTTATAAAATTTGCTGAGTGTAGCAAAAATATCTTTAAAATTTAATACTCATCGCCAAATTTAGCCCTACTTACGGTCAAATTTACGCACTTTTTCTGAAGCTTTTTGAGTCGTTTAGGGTCAAATTTGAATATAAAACTATAGGGCGAAATATATGGCAAAAACTGCTATTTTTCTAAAATAATCCTAGTCGCGGCAGGATCTACGCACTCTTTTTGCATTATTATTTCGCCTATCTCCCTTGCCCTTATCACGCCTGAAAGCGGGTTTTTCACGCTAGCTATGCCGCCTAAAATTTCTACGTCCACGCTTGAATACTCAAAGGCTAGCGTGGTATCTAGCGTCCGGCAGCCGCGCAGCACGAGATTTTGCACGTAGCAAAGCCCTTGTAAGCTTTCTATCACGCAGTTTTCAAAGGTCACGTTTTTGCTGTTCCACGCGAGGTATTCGCCGCTGATGAAGCTATTTCGCACGGTCACGTTCTCGCAGTTCCAAAAGGCGTCTTTGCTAAGCAGTTTGCTATCCTCGACGAGCACGTTTTTACAGCCGTCAAAGCCGTAGTTCCCGTCCAAATTTAGTCCGTAAACGCGCACGTTTTCGCAGTTCATCGCAAAATAATCCCCGCGCGCGCAGACGTTTTTTATCTCCACGTCCGCGCAGCTCCACAGCGTCTCCTCGGCTTGGGTCAAATTTACGTTTTCTAGCCTCACGTTTTGGCATCTGCGAAAGGATTTTGGCGCCTGGATTAGCGTATCTTTAAAGCTCACGTCCCGCGCATACCAGATGCCCGCGCGCGCCATCTGCATCAAAAATCCGCCCTCCACGGCGACGTTTTTGGTATACCACAGCGGATATTTCCACTCGAAAGTGCAGTTTTTTAGGCGCAAATTTTGCCCGTGCTTTAGCGGCGACTCGCCTGCTGCGAACCCGCACCGCTCAAACTCCGCGTCCTTTGCGCCAAACATCGCGCGCTCGCCGATAAATTTTTGCTCGACAAATTTTTGCATTTTTCGCCTCCGTCGTTTTTGTTGATTATATCGGTTTTACGGCAACAAGGATGTAAATTTGAAAATTCAAAGCGAAATTTATGAAGCAAACGGGTAAATTTAAGCAGTGGCAAAATCTAGGCGACATTTTACTAAAATCCAAGCGTTCAGGCGTTGCTATTGTCTTTCGGAGTCCTATTTTCCTAAACGCTTGGCAGGAAAAGGTAAGATTTAGACTAGCGCAAAGGATGGAAACGCGAGCCTAAATTTTACCTCTTGCAAGATCGAATTTGATCTAAATTTAAAGCCTGCGACCCGTCAAATTTGAGCGGGCAAATTTAACCCGGCCGCAAGCGCAAAATCCAAACTTACCAAAAAGCGGCCCCGAAGCGCACCGGCCGGGAGCCGCTAAATTTTACTTCTCAAACGCCTTTTCTAGGCTAAACGGAAACGCCTGATAGCCCATCGCATTGGTCATTTTGATTTCGATGCTAGGCTCTTTAGCGCCCCATTCAAACTCGTTGATGTGAGGGCTAGGCACGCCGACCGGACGACCCTTGGCGATGTCAAACTGCATGCCCGCGACCGCCGAGTAGACCATCACGCTATCAAGATCGTCTTGATACTGCGCTAGCGAAGTAACCGAGCTGTACCACTCGCTGCCGCGCTGTTTGCCGTACTCCCAGACCTGCTCGACGGTTTTAGCTTTTTCGTCGATTTTATAGACGACCGCGCGGGAGTATTTCATACCCGCCATCGCAGGCTGCTCCATGCCGCGTGTGTCGCCGTTATCAAATACGGTTAGATAGACGAGCCCTTTTTTAGACTTGCTGTCGATTCGGAAAGCCGTATGCTGCGTCCACTGCCAGTCAAATCCGCCCTTCTCGCTCTCGTAGCCAGGGCATTTTGAGTACTCGTCCTCGCAGACGATCTTTTTGCCGTCTTTATCTACGGGCTGGAGCAAGTAGCCTTTAAACTGATCCTTCCAGCCTTTGTGCGCGCCCATTATCCATTTGACTTTTTTGTCGCGGCCGATCTTGATGACGGCGTCTTGGTGGCGGCTGGAGATGATGATGCTATCGTCGCTTGGATCATAATCCACGCTATTTACGTGCGCCCAGTTGCGTCCAGGGCCCGAACCCACGATGTCGCCCCATTTTTCGTTCGTATCCATCGCGGCTAGCTCGTCCGTGCTCGCGGTGTGACCAGCCTTGCTAGCGTCGATATTTAGGCACACCGCGCCCTGATCGAGCGTTTTTAGCACGATGTCGCGGTACGGATCTAGGATTTCATATAATCTAAAATCATCTACGACGTTGCCGTCTCTATCGACCTCGACAATGACGTCGCGCACGGTGCGGACGTTTTTGCCGTCGGCGCGTTTATAGTTGGCGTTTGCCGCGCGCAGGAAATAATGCCCGTTTTGCGCCACATCTAGCGAGTGCGAGAAGTCGTTGTAGCCCGCAGGTAGCTCGCGGTTAAAGATTTCGCGTCCCATTATGTCGTATTTGGCGTATCTTTGGCCGTATCCCCACGTCATCGCGCCGTCGTCGTTTTGTTTAAAGCCCATCATGACGCCCGCGCTAAAAGGCTGTTTGAGATCGTAAATTTTACTCGGTTCCAGATACCAGCGCACTTCGCCTTTGGTGTCCAGCACGAAGTTGTTCGGGCTATAGTTCCACTCGATCGCGCCGCCAGCCGGGTTGTTCCACACGACTTTTGTGCCCTTGCCGGTTTTATTTACGAAGTTATTTACGTAGTAAAGGCGGTTAGCAAATTTCGCGCTCGGAGCCTTTACGACTTCGATTTTGTCAAACAGCGCGCCCTTTTGAGACGGCATGCCCGAGCTCTCCAAATAGATCGCAGGCGCATAAATTTTATAGCTTTCTTTTACGTGCTCGGTTTGACCTTTATAAATTTTATCGTACTCGACCTCGACGGTATTTTGATAGTCGGGGTAGAGCCCAAAAACAGGGATTCCGCCGTGCGTGCGAAGGTGCTTATCGGCGACCTTATAGCTGATAACTTGACCGCCCGGTTTTGGCACGATAGTGACTTTTGCGTTTGCTAGCGTGTAGCCGCCGTTTTTGATCACCGCCGTTAGAGGCGCGGTGTCGTACGGGTTTACGACCACTTCGCCGATCTTGCCCGGGATGCCGTAGTCGATGTGCGAGCCGCTAGGTCCGCCGATAGCTAGCGCGGCCGTGCTTAGACCGCCGAGTAACGCCGCAGCTAGGGCGACTGACGAGAGAGTTCTTTTCATCTTTTCTCCTTTATAATGATAAATCGTTTCATTGCCGTAATTTTATTGAATATTTCTAACGTAAAAATCACGCTATTATTATAAATAGCTTAAATCCAAAAAATAATTCAAATTTTTATATTTTTCGCTAAAATTTAGCCCAAATTTTACGAATTTAATCTAAAATTTATCTTAGCGTGAGTTTTGCGGCGGCGAGAGGATATAAAATTAACCCAAACGAAATCATTTTAAGGAGCACTCCATGAACCTACTTTCTAAATTTAGCAAAGGCTTTTTAGCAGTCGCGATGTTTGGCGCCCTTAGCGCAGCCGCGTTTACCGAGGGCGAGGACTACGTAAAGCTCGAAAAACCGCTATCAGTCGAGCAAAACACGCTAGTTAAGGTCTTTAGCTACGCTTGCCCGTTTTGCTACAAATACGACAAAACCGTCACGCCAAAGGTCGTAGAAAAGGTCGCGGGGCTAAAATACGTGCCGTTTCATCTAAAAACCAAGGGCGAATACGGCGAGGCGGCGAGTAAAATTTTTGCCGTTTTAGCCGTGATGGACGAGGAAAAGGGCGTAAGCCTACTAGATGAAAACTCGCTGTTTAAAAAAGCAAAATTTGCCTACTACAAAGCCTATCACGATCAAAAGCAACGCTGGAGCGACGGTAAGGACGAGGCTGCGTTTTTAAAGACGGGGCTTGACGCGGCGGGTATCAGCGAAGCGGACTATCAAAAAAAGCTAGAGGATCCAAAGGTCGCCGAACTGCTTAAAAAATGGGCCGAGAGCTACGACGTAGCCAAGATCCAAGGCGTGCCGGCCTTTGTCGTAAACGGCAAATACCTCATCATGACGAAGTCCATCAGCTCAATCGACGGCATGGCGCAGCTAGTAGAAGAGCTGCTCAAAAAATAATAGGGCGCGAGCATGAAATTTGCGGAAAAAATAGCGAAATTCGCAGACAGCCGCCTGCCGTGGGCGATCCTCGTAGCAGTGAGCGTGGGGCTTGTTATCCTCGCGCACTCGCTGTTTCAAAACTACGTATATATGCCGCCTTGCGAGCAGTGCGTCTATATCCGCTTTGCATTTTTGTGCATGGCGCTAGGAGGGCTAGTCGCGATCGTAAATCCCAAAAATTTGCTCCTCGCCGCGCTTGGCTACCTGCTAGCCTTTTGGGGCGCGATCCAGGGCATAATGTATAGCGTAAAGCTCGCCAAGATCCACGACGCCGTACACGGAGACGATCCGTTCGGCGTACAGGGCTGCTCGACCGAGCCGCACTATCCGTTCGGCCTGCCGCTTGAGCGGTGGGCGCCCGATTGGTTCTTGCCTACTGGCGACTGCGGTTACGATAATCCGCTAGTGCCCGAGGGCGTCACGCTAAGCGGCTTTCAGAAGTATCTGGTGGACCTTTATGGGGATGGCTGGTATCTGATCCCATCAAGCAAATTTATGTCGATGGCGGACTGCACTCTCATCGGTTTTGGCGTCTGTTTCGTCGTGCTCGCCGCGATGTTTATTTGCAAAATTTTAACCCTCAAAAAAGCTTAAATCGGTCTAAATTTAGACCGATTTTGCTATACTGGTCGTATGAAAGCCTTACGCGAGCATAATTTTAAAATTTACTTCATCATCATTTTCGCAAGCCTTTCCGTGGTGCTTTTGGGCGTGAAAAACTACGAGGACGCCAAGGCGCAGATCACGGCGCTCGCGGATAAAAACAAGATCGCCGCGAGCGAAAACATCGTCGGGAGCTTCTCGTTTTGGCTGGATGAGCGACTGCACTCCCTGGTGCGCGCGGCTAAATTTATGCAAAACGCAGGCGCGATACGAGACGACGAAAAGCTCGGCGGCCTCATACGGCTTTTTAAAGAAAACTCCGCAGAATTCGACGCCTTACAGTTTTTGCGCGAGGACGGAGAAATTTTCGTAGACGGCAAGGAGCTAGGCGACGACGAGGCGATGCCAAAGAGCCTGCGCACGGGGCTTGTGTGGTTTGAAGAGACCAAAAACACGCTCGCGCCCACGGTAAATTTTATGCAGCGTCATAAAACCTTAGGCGAGCCGACGCTAAATTTATGCGTGCCCGTCATGGACGGCGGCTCGTTTGCGGGGGTGTTTTGCGGCGTGGTGAAACTGCAAAACATACTAAAAAATATGGAAAAATTTAAGCTAGCGCCAGATTCGTACGCCTTCATCGTCACGCACGGCGGCGAAATTTTAACGCCAATGAAGGACGCGGCGCTAAAAAAGCAGATCGAGGATAAATTTAAAGAGCTTTTCCTGCGGGGCGAAGATATCACGAGCCTAAATATCGGATCAAATTTCATCTCCGTCGCCGAGATCCCCACGCTAAACTGGTTCATCGGCGCAGGCACGGATAACGAAAAGGAGCTCGCCGCGCTGCTTAACTCCGCGCTAAAAAACGCCCTCATCTTGCTTTTTGCGTTTGCGGCGCTGGTGCTAGTGGCAAATTTCCTCCATAACTTTATGTACTCAAAAATCAAAAACCTACAAGACGACTACGAGGCCCTGCTCAAGCACAAAGCGCGTATGAGCGAGGCGGGCGAGCTAATCAGCGGCATAAATCATCAGTTTATCCAGCCCGTAAATTCGCTAAATTTGATGATATCAAGCCTACTCATGCTACAAAAAGACGGCAAACTAGACGCCGCGACGCTGGAAAATATGCTGCAAAAAGGGCAGGCTGCGACCGTGCTTTTAAGCGATACGATCGAGATTTTTAGAAATTTTTATAAAAGTAGCGACGCTCCGCAAAAATTTAGCGTGCAGCGCTGCATAAAAGACCTGCTAAAGCTCATGCACACCGAGCTTAGCAAGGCAAACGTCGCGGTAAGCTTGCGCGAGTTTAAAGACGAAGAGGCCACGCAGCGCATGGGCATCGTGCAGCAAATTTTGCTCATCTTAATCCACAACGCAAAGGACGCGGTCGTGGAGCGATACAAAGAGCAGATCGCCAAGCGGCAAGTTTTTTTGGACGTCAAATTTGAAAACGGCACGTGCAAGATAGCCGTCACGGACTACGGCAGCGGTGTGAGCAAGGAGCTTCGGGATAAAATTTTAACCCAGCCAAAAACTACCAAAAAGCAAGGAAGCGGCATCGGGCTGTATTTTGGCAAAAAGCTGGCAAACGAAAAGCTTTCAGGCGACATTAGGCTGCTAAGCGCGGGCGATCCGACGACGTTTGAGCTCGGCTTTGAGATAAATTTAAAGGAGTGAGATGCAAGAGCATTTAAAGCTGCTTAAAGACCTGACCGTCCTCATCGTCGAGGACGACGAGATCGCAAGGGAGCTGCTAATAGGCGGGCTAAAGCCCTACTGCCTAAGCGTCTGGGGCGCGGGCGACGGGCTGGAGGGGCTGGAGCGCTTTAAAAAACTAGCTCCCGCCGTCGTCATCACCGACATCCACATGCCTGCGATGAACGGCTTTGAGATGATGAAGGAGATGATACGCATAAAGCCGGCGCAAAAATTTATCGTCTTTACCTCCTACGACACCGACGACAACCTCATCAAAAGCATCGAGCACGGCGCGGCGTCGTTTCTAAAAAAGCCCGTCGATATCGCCGCGCTCTGCCGCTTGCTCGTGGCTCTAACCTACGAAAAGAGCGAAAAGCTCGTGCGCCTGGGCCCGCAAACGAGCATAAATCTCGCCAAAGAAAAGATCTACAAAAACGGCGAGGAGATTTATCTATCCTTTTTGCAAAACAAGCTCTTTTGGCTCTTTGCCTATAATCTAAACAAGCTCGTGAGCTACGAGATGATCGAGGAGTTCGTCTACGAGGGCGAGCAAACGAGCAAAGGCGCGATACAAAACGTCGTGCTGAGGCTGAAGCGGGAGCTGGGGGTTAAATTTAAAAACATTAGCGAGAGTGGATACATAATGCTAAGCGGCGAATAGCCTAAATTTGGCGGCTTGTCTTTTTCCTTTATGCTTCGTTGAAAATATCGCCGAAGCTCGGTTACATACTACTTGTATGTGCCCTCGCTCGGCTCATTTCCGCCTCGTCTATGACAAAAATACTTCGCCTTGACTTTTTACGTTCAAATTTGAAGTCAAATTTGTAAATTTTAGCTCAAATTTTACTCGTCGAGACCCGCCCCTTGAAAATGTCAAATTTGAGTTTTTAAATTTGTAAATTTAGCAGGATATGAGATAAATATTCAAGACGTCGGTAGGCGTAGTTTTATTAATTTTTGGCGGGTGCGATATGAGCGTATATGAAATACGTGATTGAGCACCCTAGCCAAAAATTATTAAAAATCCGTCAAGCGCGGGGAATCTCAGATTTTTAAATTTGATTGATTTCGCTGCTACGCGCGTTGTACACAAACCAGCTCAAAATCATAACCAAACAAAACGCCCCAAACGCCGCAAAAAACGCAAAATTCGTCCACGCGTAAATTTTGATAAATCCCGCCTCGTTTGCCGCGCTAAAATCAGGCGCAAACAGGCTCGGACAAATTTCGTTTAACGGTAGCGCAAAAGGAAAGCTAATCTCGCTAACGCCGCTAAAATCGCTCGTAGAGTAATCAAGCCCAAATATCACGCCCAAAAAAATCAGGAAAAATCCCGCGAGCTTGACGCCAAATACCTTAGGCGCGCACATCGCCACGCACACGCCAAACGCAGCAAACAGCGTCGCAAAGCGTAGCTTTACTACGAGCGCGTCAGCTACCGCGCCGCCTAAAAACAGCTCGCACAGTATAAATTTGACCGCCAAAACCGCGAGCAACCCCGCCCAAAATACCCGCCTTCTCTGCAAGTTATAAACAAAGCAGACAAAGCCCTTGTTTTCGATATTGTAGTCCATTATTTTGCTAGCAGCTCCTTGACTGCCGCTGCCATCGCGTCTACCGAGCCGATCGCTTTCACGTTGATCAGGTACTTACCGCCGACCACGTATGCGGGCACGCCCTGGATCTTCGCCACGTCATAACTATCGTCCCATGTTTTTAGGATCTCCTGCGCGCGCTCGCTGGCTAGAGCCTTGTCGTAGTCCGCATCGCTCACGCCCGCCGCGCTAAGGGCCTCTTTGATAAACCTAGCCTTATCTTTGCCGCCGTTAAAATCGTCGTCCTTGTCGTGAGTAGCCTTGTAGATCGCAAATTTGGCCTTTTTAAATTTAGACTTGTCGCTTAGCAAACTAACGTCGCTAGCCTCGTCCAAAACGATCATCGCAGCAAAAATTTTACTCGCCGTTTCGCCCAGCTTGCCTTTGGTTTTTAGGTGGTACGGGATAAATTTGACTCCGTCCAGCTCGCTAAATAGCTTCGGCGTGACGGTTCGGTCAAATTTGTAGCAGTGGACGCACTCGTAGCTAAAGACCTTTACTACGCTATCTTTAGGCACGCTTAGAGGCTTTTCTAGCGTCTGATAGTCCGTGCCTTCCTCCAGCGCGTTTGCACCGATGCCGAGCAAGCAAACGGCGGCTAGAGCTCGTATAATCTTGGAGATCGTTTTCATCGAATTTCCTTTACGGTAATTTTTAAAGATTGTATAAAATAAAGGGTAAATTTGAGATTAAGCGGGCTAAACTCGGCAAATTTGACGGGTTAAATTTGACGGCGTTGCGGATAAAATTTCGACGAGCGGTTTAAATTTAAACAAAGCGGCGAGCCGAATTTTCTTTAAAATTTTACTCGCCACGAAATTCTAAATCCAGCCGCGCGCCCGTTTTTGGCGGCGGCCGGAAAAACTAAACCAGAAAGGTCAAAATTTAATACTCAAAGATATTCGGATCTATCACCATCGCGCGGTAGGCTACGTCGTCTCTAGACGCAGACTCCACGTCCATTTCAAATTTGACATCGTTTGTTTTCGGATCGATTTCCACGAGCACCATTTTGATCGTCTTATCAGGCTTTAGCAGATAGACGTTCGAGCTTGAGATGAAGTACGTGCTTTTATCCTTTTGCCACTCCACGATGCTGGTAACCGCGCTATAGAAGTCAAATCCGCGCTCCTTGCCAAACTCCCACGTCTGCTCGACGGTACCCTTTTGCTCGTCTATCTTGTACTCGACCGCGCGAGAGTATTTTTGCTCTTTTAGCGCAGGCTGCTCCATGCCGCGGCCGTCGCCGTTGTCAAATACGCTGATGTGCTTTACGGAGCCCTTGTTATCGTAGCGCGGAGTGAGCCACGCGGTGTGCTGCGTCCACGACCAGTCGAAGTCGCCCTCGCATTTTGAGTTTTCGCATTTGATTTTGTTGCCGTTTTTATCCACGGGCACTAGCACTTTTTCTTTAAAGTCCGCGCTCCAGCCCTCAGGCGATGCGAGGATCCATTTTACCTTTTTGTCGCGGCCGATCTTGACGATGCCTTGGTGGCGAAGCGAGAGGATGATGCCGTCGTCGCTAGGATCGTGCGAGATGGAGTTTACGTGCGCCCAGTTGCGTCCCGTGCCGGTCGAGGTCACGTCGCCGAAAGGCAGATCGTCGCTGATTTTGATCTCTTTGGCGTCCATGTCGATATTTAGGCACACGGCACGAGCGTCAAGAGCCTTGATTAGGCTACTGCGGTAGACGTTTTTGCCGAAAATTTCATTCAGATCCCACTCGTCCACGACCTTGCCGCTGCCGTCTAGCTCGATGATGTGATCTCTAATCGTGTGCGAAATTCTGCCGTCTGCGTGGTGGTAGTTGTACTTACCGACGCGAAGCAGCAGATGATCGCCTTTTAGCGGCATCACCTCGTGGCTAAGGTCGATGTAGCCGCGCGGTAGCTCGCGATTATACACCTCCTTGCCCATCATATCGTAGCGCATATATCGCTGCGCCATGCCCCAGCTAAGATCGCCGTTTGGCAGCTGATGAAAGCCCATCATCATGCCGCCGTCCATCACTCTGCGCTCGCTGCGGTCGTAAAATTTCTGATAGTCTAGATACCACCTGACCTCGCCCTGCGTATCGACGACGAAATTTTCGGTGAAGTCGTTCCAGCTAGCGGCACCGCCGTTTTTCCAATCAAGCGGCTTATAAACGCTCGTGATCGTATTGTTGATGAGATAGAGCCTGTTTTTAAACGCAGAATCGACCTTTTTAACCTTCATCTTTTGCATGTGGCTAAATCTATAATCGCGGCTATACGTCACGATCGGCTGAGCGTAAATTTTATACTTTTCGACCTTCTTTTCGCCGTTAAAAACGTAGCTTACTTCGACCTCGTTTAGATAGTCCGGATACAGTCCCCAGATCGGCACGCCGTCGTGGTTTAGCAGCGCATGCTCGGAGACGTTATAGGCGATGTCAATGCCGCCGTTCGGCTTTCCCAGAACCCGCACGTGGATATCCTTGATGTCCTTGCCCGCGCGATCAATAACAGCCGTTAGAGGCGCCACGTCGTAAGGGTTGATAAACACCGAGCCAAGCTCGCCTTGGGTTTTTACCTGATGCGCCAAAACGCCCGCACTCGCAGTCTGCGGCACCGCTATAAACGCGCCGCCCGCCAAGGCCGCAGCCAAAACGATAGAACCGAAAAAATTCTTACGCATATTCGCTCCTTTTGGGTAAATTTATCTAATTTTACCACTACCGAATCATGCAATAATCATACTATCTTTAAATTTTACTTAAATGTCAAATTTAAAGCTAAATTTTAATATGAAGGCTTAAATTTTAGCACGCAAACGAGCTGGGCAACTGATTAAATTTTGATATAATTAGCCTCTATTTATCAAATTTAAGGAGAAAAAATGCCTTTCATAAACGTAAAAATGGCAGGCCCGGAGCCGACAAAAGAGCAAAAGCAAAAGCTAGTCGAGGAGATGACCGACACTATGGTACGCGTGCTGGGCAAAAATCGCGAGCGCGTGCAAATTTATATCGAAACATACGACGCAAGCTCGATAGGCTCGGGCGGCAAGACGCTTGAGGAGATTAGAAAGGAGCAAAAATGAGCGAATTTTCAAAAGAGGATCTAGAGCGCAAGATCACGCTAACAGCGGGCGACACGGCGCCGGAGTTTAGCCTAGAAAACAGCGACGGCGTGAGCGTCAGCCTAAAAGACTTCGTCGGCAAAAACGTCGTGCTGTACTTTTACCCAAAGGACAACACTCCGGGCTGCACGACTGAAGCATGCGAATTTAGCGCGCTTTACGACGATTTTATAGCCAAAGACACCGTGATCGTGGGCATTAGTCCCGATAGCGTCAAATCCCACGCCGGCTTTGCGCAAAAACAGAGCCTAAAGCACATCCTACTAAGCGACCCCGCGCACGAAGTCGCCAAACTCTACGGCGTCTGGCAGGTGAAGAAAAACTACGGCAAAGAGTATCTGGGCATCGCTCGCTCAACCTTTGTGATCGGCAAAGACGGCAAGATCGCGAAGGTGTATAAGAGCGTGAAGGCGAAAGAGCATGCGGCGAAGGTGCTAGCTGATCTCGTGAAGTGATTGCGGCTTGTCTCGCGAGTGCTTTTTGCAGATTTCGTTAAAATTTGACTCAATAGGCTATATGCCTTATTTTCATTAAATTTTAACTTCAAAACACCAAAAATCATCTCGCGATACTTTGCCTTGATTTTTTGTACTCAAATTTGAAGTCAAATTTGCAAATTTCGGTTTCAAATTTTACGCACCGAGACCCACACTGCAAAAAGCTAAATTTAGCTTAGTTAAGTTTTTGAGTTTCTTTGAGCAAAAACAACCGCTCAAGGGTTGTTTTTGCTTTATTGTAAAGGGGGTGGGGGCTTAAATTGCGCTCTGCTTGCAGTTGCGAAGCGTAGCTGAAGCAAAAGAGCTCCCCCACCCCCTTTAATCCCCCTCCCTCTACGACGCTTTTAAGGTGGCGACATAGCTTTGCTAACGCAAAGCGTCGCGAGTTTAAGCGATATGGGTCTCGGTGCGTCAAATTTAAAATATTCCCAGCAAATTTAACCTAAAATCCCGTCAAATTTCCGCTCAAATTTTTGATAACGATTATTTTCTAATTATCAAAATATTTATAATGGAGGAGTAATATTTCAGTTATTAAATAATCTTTCAAGGAGAAAAAATGGTTAAGTTGCAAGAAAAATACGGCCTTTTTATAAACGGCGAATTCGTCCCTGCAAGCAGCGGCAAGACGCTAGATACCTTTGACCCCGCCACCGGCAAAAAGCTAGCCGCGATCGCGGACGCGAGTAAAGAGGACGTGGACGCCGCGGTCAAGGCCGCGCGCGAAGCGTTTAAGACGTTTCGCCATAGCACGGTGAGCGAGCGAAGCAGAATTTTGCTCAAAATCGCCGATATAATCGACGCAAACAAAGACTTTTTAGCCGCGGTCGAGACGATGGACAACGGCAAGCCTATCCGCGAGACGCTAAACGTGGACGTGCCGTACGCGGCGGAGCATTTTAGGTATTTTGCGGGCGTGATCCAGGGCGAAGAGGGCAGCGCAAACGTGCTCGAAGAAAAGCACCTCTCGCTAATCTTACGCGAGCCTATCGGCGTCGTAGCGCAGATCGTGCCGTGGAATTTCCCGTTTTTGATGGCGGCGTGGAAGCTAGCTCCCGTCATCGCAGCCGGCGATACGAGCGTGTTAAAGCCGTCGTCTGAAACCAGCCTGAGCGTGCTCGAGCTAATGCGCCTCATCAAAGACGTGCTACCAAAAGGCGTCGTAAACGTGATAACGGGCAAAGGTAGCGGCGCAGGAGCGTTTTTACAAAAGCACAGCGGCATCGACAAGATCGCATTTACCGGCTCGACCGAGATCGGACGCGAGATCGCTATCTCGGCGGCTGAAAAAATCATCCCGGCAACGCTCGAGCTAGGCGGCAAATCGGCCAACATCATCTACGCCGACGCAGACTTTGACTTGGCTCTAGACGGCGTTCAGATGGGTATTTTGTTTAACCAAGGACAAGTTTGCTGCGCGGGCAGCAGGATATTTGTCGAGGAGAAAATTTACGACAAATTTATCGCCGCGGCTGTGGAGAAATTTAAAAACCTAAAAGTCGGCGATCCGCTTGATCCAAAGACGCAGATGGGCTCTCAGATCAACGCTAAACAAGCCGCCAAGATCGTCGAGTACATCAACATCGGCGTCAAAGAGGGCGCCAAAATCGCCGTCGGAGGTAAACTCGCGGCTGCGGGAGATAGCTTCGTCGAGCCGACGCTGCTAGTGGACGTGAGCAACGATATGCGCGTGGCCAGAGAGGAGATTTTCGGCCCGGTAGGCGTCGTGATCAAATTTAAAAACGAGGACGAGCTCATCAAGATGGTAAACGATAGCGAATACGGCCTAGGCGGCGGCGTCTTCACGCAGGACATCACTCGCGCTATCCGCACCGCTCGCGCGATGGAGACGGGCCGCGTGTGGATAAACTGCTACAACCAGATCCCGGCGGGCAGCCCTTTTGGCGGCTACAAGAGCTCGGGCATCGGCCGCGAAACGCACAAAATCATCCTTGAGCACTACACTCAGATGAAAAATATCATGGTAAATTTGACGGGCAAGGTTAGTTCGTTTTATTAAAATTTCGCTTAATGCAACTTTAGGTCGGGCGCTTTGCTCGGCCTTTTACATATTTTTTGACTTTTTGAATTTGACGAAACTCTCGTAAATTTGCATAAATTTAGAACCGATTTTATCCGTGCAAAGCACAAATTTAATGCCAAGTCGCCTATTTTGCACCGAAATAAAATCGCCCCTCTAGGCCAAAAATAATCGTCAAATTTGGCCAAATTTAGCCTTGTGTATTCATGTCGCTAAATTTCTAAATTTTAGAGTGCTGACTCTCGCGTTTCATCACGAATTTCTCCGCAAATTTGCCGAAAAAATGATACCCCGAGCCGGCCTGCGCGATCACGTCTAAAAGCTCATCCGCGCGCGTAGTATAAATACCGCCAGCGCAGCTCACGCCTCTATCAAAAAGCGCCTTGGGCGACATCGAGACAGTCGGACCGACGACGATGGCGTCGGCACCGCTCTTTTTTAGGCTCAGGATATCCTCCAGTGTGTCGTTTAGCAGCGTGACGCCGGTTATGATGAGATTATCGGCCGCCCTGATCGCATCTGCAGCCTCTTCTTGCGGAATAAAATACTTAAGCTCATCGTCTTTTAGCGCACTCTTATCAAGCTCCAAGATACGAAAATCAAGGCCGTTTTTCATCATAAATTTGATGTAAGGCACCAGCGCGCCCACGATCACGCTAAACGAGTCACGCTTGATAGCTAGCTCTTCAAAAGGATCGGCCCTAAATTTAGTCGCATACGGACTAGCCGAGCGTTCGTAGCACGTCTGCGAAAGTGTGTTTAGGGCGGCTACGGCGATGGTTTTTTTAATAGGACTCTCGCTAGATAGATCTTTTAAAAGAGTTTTTACATTTTTGCCGCAAATATTGCCGGAATTTGGCATTACCATAGCTTGTGACGGGCAACAAACGGCCTGCGGAAAGGACTTTAACGGAGTGTAGCTCACGCCGCAAACTCCGTTACTTAGCTTTACGCCAGTGAAAAATAGCCCGACCACTACGCGCTGCACGCTTAAGTTTTCTATTTCGTCGCCTAAATTTTCATAAATTTGACTTAGGGTATCGCTTAAAATTTGACCCATGATAGGCTCCTTTGCTGATATAGGTGGCAAATTTACGGAAATTTTACAGCAAACTATTTGAAATTTTATTAATCCATATCATATCTGAAATATACGGCACGCTGCGGCGTAAATTTAGTCAAATTTTAATGCTAAAAAACTAAATACAATTTGAACTCTGAGCAAAGCTCCTGAATGCTTTGAAAAATATATCTTGTCATATAAAGCTATAAAGAGATTACAAAAATAATTGTCTTTTTTTAGAAAAAAGTTTGGATTTTAAAAATAGTATTTGGATGGTGCGGATGAAAGGACTTGAACCTTCACGCCGTGGGGCACCAGATCCTAAGTCTGGCGTGTCTGCCAATTTCACCACATCCGCACAACAATAATAAAGTGGTACGCCCATCAGGATTCGAACCTGAGGCCTACGGCTTAGAAGGCCGTTGCTCTATCCAGCTGAGCTATGAGCGCATAAAAACAAAGTGGCGCGCCCGATAGGAGTCGAACCCATAACCTACAGATCCGAAGTCTGTCGCTCTATCCAATTGAGCTACGAGCGCCCAAGTGGGGTGAGTGATGGGAATCGAACCCACGACCCTCAGGACCACAATCTGATGCTCTAACCGACTGAGCTACACTCACCATCTAACAAATGGTCGGGGTGAAAGGATTCGAACCTTCGGCCCTCTGGTCCCAAACCAGATGCGCTAACCAGCCTGCGCTACACCCCGAGGCATTGCGAGTTTAGCCTACTTATTGAAAAGGCGCATTGTAGCCAAAAAAATGCGCTATGTCAAGAAAAATAAGCTTAAATTTGAAAATTTGCGAAAATTTTTGCTTCAAGCCGCGCAAACTCGGGCAAGAACAAATTTTGTATAAAAGAAAAAAGTTAGCCCGATCAGCCAAACATTAAAAAACATCGCTTTAAAAATATCTTGCAACTCGCCGCCAAAAATATCGGCTACAAGCGAGTAAAGCGCCATTTGCAGCACTATCTGACGGGTAAAATTTAAAACAAAAACTGCCGAGGGCCTTTTTACGCCTTGAAGCGTCGAGCCGGAGAGATTTATGAGCGCGTAGCCTATAAACGCTAGCGAATTTACAGCAAAATAGCTTTTTGCCGCGTTTACGACCTCAGGCGTCTCGTCAAAAAACCCGACCAAAATCCCGCCGAGCCCCAGGCAAAAAGCCGCCGCAAAAATGCAGTAAACCGTTAAAAATTTGACCGCATAGGCATAGCAGCCTTGCACTCTGGCGTATTTGCGAGCGCCGAAGTTTTGCGACACGATACCAAGAACCGCCGATGCGATGCCCGTCGTCGGCAACATAACGATCTGTTCGATGCGTAGCGCTAGTCCATAGCCTGCGACCGCATGCGTGCCGTAACGGCTGATAAAATGCATGAGAACGAGCCCGCCAAGCGACATCGAGAGATAGTTTAGGCATGCGGGCAAGGCTTGGGCTAAAATTTTACGGTAGATGGCGAGCTCAGGCGCAAATGAGCGTAAATTTAAAAAATTTATCATGCCCGTTTTTGCGACTTTGACGCCTAAAAATAACGAGCCTAAAAGCTGCACCGAAGCCGTCGCTAGCGCTATCCCGCCGATACCCAGTCCGTAAAAATCCACATAAAAAAAGCAAAAGCCCAAATTTATAAAAAGTCCCGCAAAAAGCCAGTTTCGCAGGCTCTTCGTGTCGCCCGTAGCCACCAGCACGCCGTTTAAGGATTTTATGAGCAAGAAAAAGGGCGAGGCAAGAAATATCACGCGGTTATACGCCATGGCTTCGCGCAAAAATTCCTCGTTCGCGCCTAAAATTTTAAGCAAATGCGGCGTAAAAATAAATCCCGAAAGCCCCATAAAAAACGCGCAAAGAAACACGAAAAACACGCCCTTTGCAGCATAAATTTTAGCGAGTTTTTCTTTGCCGCCGCCAAGCGCATTACCCACAAGCGCCGTTAGCGCCGAGCCAAAGCCAAGCCCCACGCCCACGACGCTGATATAGAGCAAAAAACTCATCGAAAAGCCCGCCAGCGCCTGCGTCGATATGCGCGCGGCAAAAAACACGCCCGTCACGTTATAAAGCGTGTTAAAACTCATCGCGACGCCCGCGGGCGCGGCTAGGCGCAGTACGAGCTTATTTATGGGCTCTTTTGTTAGATTCACTTGATTTTGAGCTCCAAAAGCGCGTCTTTTACCTCTTTTGGCACGCGGTAGCTGTCGCGGATCTTTGAGATCGTTTTGTTGTGAGTAAATTTGCTCAGCCGCCCGCTCTCCAGTAGCTCTCGCCCCGCGCCGTTAAATTTGATAAAAACCTCGGCTAAAGACAAAGCCGCCGCCATTTGCACATAGTAGCGGTCGTCCTTTTCCTCGGCACAAATTTCAAAAAACCGCTCGAGCGAAAGCGCCCCAAAATTACGCATAAAATAAACGTAGAAAAAGCGCTTTTCGTATTCTAAATTTGAGCCTAGAGCCTGCTTTAGCAGCGCATCTACGTAGCGCGCCTCGGTAAATTTAGGCTCAAAGCCGTCCGTCACGGCCCAGTTTGGCATCGTTTTGATAAACTCGCTAGCTAGCTTAAATTTGGCTTCGTCGTCTTTAACGAGCATTATCAAAAAGCCCTTTAGCATAAACTCCTCATGAAAAAACGGCTCATAAGCTGCGATCTGTTCTAAATTTAACCGAGCGAAATTTTGCTTTGCCAAGCGTCTTAGTTCGGGAGTTTTTACGCCTAAAATTTCAGGGCTTTTGATGAGCTTTTGTGAAAATACCGCCAGCTTTTCACTCTTAAGCCCCTCTAAAATCTCTAAAAATTCGCCTTTTACGTCCACGCTAGCTCCTTTGCTTTTTAAATTTACCGCTCAAATTCGCCCCGTTTAAATTTGACGCCTCAAAAAACAAAGCCGAAGCGTTAAATTTGCCGCCCTGCGCGCCTAAAAGCAAATTTAAAGGCTCAAATTTACTTTTGAGCCTCTTGCGCGCGTTTTGCCGACTTTTTGCGAGCGTAGATGTTGATGAGCTCCACGCCCAGAGAAAACGCCATCGCAAAGTAAACGTAGCCCTTAGGCACGTGCATACCGAGCCCCTCGCCAACTAACGTAAAGCCGATCAGGATCAAGAACGCAAGCGCGAGAATTTTGATCGTCGGGTTGTTGTCGACGAAATTTGAGATGCTCTTAGACGCAAACATCATCACGCCCACCGCAAGCATCACGGCTAAAATCATGATCTCGATGTGGTTTGCCATGCCCACTGCGGTGATGACGCTATCGAGCGAAAAGACGATGTCAAGCACGGCGATCTCTGCGATAACGACCCAAAAGCTCGCATGCCCTTTGCTCGCCGAGTGCTCTTCGTGCTCGCCGCTGACGCTTGAGTGGATCTCTAGCGTGGACTTGCCGATGAGGAAAAGTCCGCCTAAAATCAGCACCAAATCGCGCCCCGTGATCGTGAAGTCAAACACGCTAAATAGCGGCTTGGTAAGCTTCATAATCCAAAATAGCGAAAGCAAAAGCGCAATCCTCGTTAGCATCGCGAGCGAAAGCCCTAAAATGCGGCCTTTGTCGCGCTGCTCGGGCGGGAGCTTGCCGACTAGGATCGCGATAAATATGATGTTGTCGATACCAAGCACGATCTCAAGCCCCGTTAGCGTCACGAGCGACAGCCACGCCTCGGGCGAAAAAATCCAATCGAACATTTTTTTCCTTTTTTATAAATTAGGGCGCGATTATAGCCAAAACGGGTTTAAATTTGATTGAGCGGTCAAATATGGGCGTTTGGGGATCAAATTTTACGCTTTGAGGCGATTAAATTTGGCTGGTTTTTGTTTATTTGGCAGCGGTTAAATTTGCCGCGATGAAATTTGATTTCGCAAAATACGCAACAAACGGCTCTGCGAATAAATTTTTAGAAAAAACGAATTTAAGAAAAATTATTTTTAGATAAAGGGCGTTTAAGCGATAAGCGGATAAAATTAAAATCTTTTGTGAAATTTAAAATGAAGTGGTGACCCCTACGAGACTCGAACTCGTGTTACCGCCGTGAAAGGGCGATGTCCTAACCGCTAGACGAAGGGGCCACAAATTAGCGGAAATGGGATTTTACATTAAAGATAATAAAAAATAGCTTAAACCAAGGATAAAAAATCATGAAAAAATCTACAAACTTCGCTTTAGCTGCGCTCGCTTGCCTCGCGCTTGGTGGCTGTGCCGCGCTACAAAGCCAAAAATCATCGGACAAATTTACCGTCACCATCCTCACTCCGCCGCTAAAAATCAACGACGTCGGCTTCCTGCATAAAAACGCAAATCAGCTAAATTTGCAAATTTACAGCTCGGGCATAAATACGGTAAATCTCAAAATAAACGACAAAATTTGCATGAACGGCGCGTGTTTTGAGAAAAAAGAATTTAACAAAAAGTTCTTTTTGGAGGAGAGATACGACGACTTTTTCGCGGAAATTTTGGAGCGCAAACCGCTATATGACGGCATAAATGTAATGACAAATTCGTGCGGTTTTATACAAGATATAAGTAAATATTCAATAAAATACGAAGTTTGCGGTAAAAATATCAGCTTTTTCGACGCTAAAAACCGCATAAAAATCATCATAAAAGAGCTTCAATGAAATTTATCGGCGCGCATGTGAGCATCGCGGGCGGCGTAGAAAACGCTCCGCTAAATGCGGCAAATATCGGCGCGAACGCCTTTGCGATGTTCGTCAAAAATCAGCGCCAATGGGAGGCCAAGCCGCTTTCCCAGGAAAATATCTCCAAATTTAAACAAAATTTAAAAGCCGCCCATATCGAGCCCAGGCACGTTTTGCCGCACAACGGCTACCTTATAAATTTAGGCCACCCAAACCCGGAGCAGCGTCAAAAGTCCATTAACGCCTTTTTGGACGAAATTTACCGCGTAGAGGCGCTAGGCCTAGTGATGATAAATTTTCATCCAGGTTCGTATCTAAACGAAATTTCGCCCGAAATTTGCCTCCAAAATATCGCAAATTCCGTAAATTTCCTACTTGAAAATAGCCAAAACGTAAAGCTAGTCATAGAAAATACCGCCGGCCAAGGCTCAAATTTGGGCTTTAAATTTGAACACCTAGCCTATATCATCAAGCACTGTATTGACAAAAACAGGATCGGCGTGTGTCTAGATACCTGTCATACATTTGCCGCGGGATACGATATCAGAGATGACTACGAGCGCGTGATGAGCGAGTTTGACGAGATAGTCGGACGCGATATGCTGCGGGGTATGCATCTAAACGATACGAAATTTGACCTAGCCAGCAAAAAGGATCGCCACGAGAGCCTGGGCAAAGGCTTTTTAGGCTTAAAAACATTTGAAAACATCATAAACGACCCCCGCACGGACGATATCCCGCTAGTTTTAGAGACGATCGACGAGAGCATCTGGGCGGACGAGATAAAAATTTTAAGAAACTTTAAAGGAGAGTAAATGAGAAAATATATCGGCGTTTGCCTAGCGGCTTGCTGCTGTCTAAATGCGGCCGGTTTTAAAATCCCGGAGCAAAGCGGCGATAGCATCGCGCTTTTAAACTCAAACGTCGCGACGAGCTTCGGACCCGACGCAGCCTATAATAACCCGGCAAATATGATATTTTTGGACGGCGGACACTACCTCGAGAGCTCGCTAACCTACCTGCGCATGTCAAAGACGAAGTATAGGCACTTTAACGGCGACAAACTCACATCCAAAAGAGCGACCGCGCTCGTGCCTACGTTTCACTTCGTGACGCCGCATTTTGGCGACTGGCGCTTTGGCCTATCAGTCGTCGTGCCTGCGGGAATGTCGATGAGATGGGACGAAAATCTACCTAAAGCCACATCTAAAAAATTCGATCTAAAAGTGATCGAGGTAAATCCTAGCGTCGCCTACGCGCTAACCGATAACATCGCATTAGGCTTTGGTCTTCGCGCCGTTTACGCTAGAGGAGAAGCCGTGCAGGAGGTCCCTGGCGCCCTACCCGCCTCGCAAGACATCAAAGGCGACCGCGTAAATTTCGGCTATAACGCCGCAATCACCTATAAACCGACCTCAAATTTGAGCCTAGCGGCCACCTACCGCTCGAAAGTAAATATGAATCTAAAAGGCGACACCGACATCAGCGCGCCGGCGCACCCGAGAGGAGCATTTCCGAGCGGCTCATATAGCGGCAGCGCAAAGCTATCCGTACCGCTACCTGCGAGCTTAAATTTAGCCCTATCGTACAAAATCGCAAACACCACGCTGCTATTTGACTTTGAGCGAACCTACTGGTCGGCGTGGAAAGAGCTTGACTTCAACTACCCGGGCGCCTCGGCCGCTCACTACCGCAACCCGTTTTTCGCGGCATTTGACGCGCCAAAAAAGCGCGACTGGAAAGATACGAACGCCTACCGCATCGGCGTAGCGCACGACGCGACGGATAAGCTCCGCCTGATGGGCGCGGTTACGTTTGACGAGGCCGCATCCAGAGCCGACACTACGGGCTTTGACCTACCAGATACTAAAGCCGTCATCTACGCAGCGGGCTTTAACTACAAATTTACAGACGCTTTGGAGCTAGGAGCCAGCTACTTCTACCAAGATAGAAAAGAGCGCGACGTGAGCTACTACTCAAACGCGTCGGGACTCTATCCAAACGGCAAATTTGAGCGCGGCAACGCTCAGGCGATAAATTTGAACGTGAAATATAAATTTTAAGGCGCGGCCATGAACTACCCTTACGAAAATTTCGAGGATATGCTAAACGTCGCGGTAGATAAAAACGGCGGCGGTATCGCGATCTACACCGAAACGGGCAAGATGAGCTACGATCAGCTACGCACAAACGCCTTTACGTTGGCTGCGTTTTTGCAAGGTATGGGCATAAAAAAAGGCGACCGCGTCGCGATGATCGTAAACAACTCGCCGGAGTTTATCGCTAGCTACTTTGCCATCACGCTACTTGGCGCCGTGGCCGTGCCGATAAATACCTTCTTAAAATACGAAGAATTCGAGTACATCATAAACGACTGCGGGGCGAAATTTCTCTTTGCCTCGGCCGAGCTAGCCAAAGAGATACGCGGGCTAGAGAGCAAAACCGCGATCAAAAAGATCGTCTGGATCGGCGATAGATCCGAATTTGACGAAAACAATATCGCCTACGCGCACGCGCTAAACTGCCGTATAGAGCTAAATTTGACCGACCGACCGAAGCTTGACGATCTAGCCCATATCATCTACACCTCGGGTACCACAGGCAAGCCAAAGGGCGCGATGATCAGCTACCGCAACCTCATCTCAAACGTCCAGGGCGCGCACGAGGTCTTTCACGTGCGCACGAAGGATAGATTTGCCGTGTTTTTGCCGATGTTTCACAGCTTTACCCTCACGGCGATGGTGCTACTGCCGATATTTTCGGCATGTTCGCTTATTTTAGTAAAGTCCATTTTCCCGTTTTCAAACGTCCTAAAACAAGTCCTGCTCAAGCGCGCGACCGTATTTTTAGGCGTACCCGCGATCTATACGGCTATCGGCAAGGCTAAAATTCCGTGGTATTTTCGCTGGTTTAACTGCATTAGGATTTTTATCAGCGGCGGAGCGCCTTTGGCGGAGCAGACTATCACGGATTTTCGCGTTAAATTTCCGCGCGCGGTACTGATAGAGGGCTACGGCCTTAGCGAATGCTCGCCTATCGTCTCGGCAAACACGCTGCAAAAACAAAAAATCTCAAGCGTCGGCTTGCCGCTACCGGGTTACAAAGTAAAATGCATAAACGACGAGATGATGGAGCTGCCCGCAGGCGAGGTCGGCGAGCTAATCGTAAAAGGCGACTGCGTGATGCAGGGCTACCTAAATATGCCCGACGCCACCGACGAAACGATCGTAAACGGCTGGCTGCGCACGGGCGATCTCGTCAAGATCGACGAGGAGGGCTATATCTTTATCGTCGACCGCAAAAAAGACCTCATCATCTCAAAGGGCATCAACATCTACCCGCGCGAGATCGAGGAGGTGCTGTTTAAATTGCCCGAGGTCGAGGCAGCCGCCGTTATCGGCATCAAGGACGAGCACGCGGACGAGGAAGTCACGGCGTTTATCCAGTTTAAAGAGGATATGAGCCTGGACGGAAAAGAGATCCGCGCGCACCTTAAAAAACACTTGGCGAATTTTAAAATTCCAAAGACGATTTATTTTAAAGACAATCTACCTAAAAACGCGACGGGCAAGGTGCTAAAGCGCGTTTTAAAAGAGCAGATAAAGGGTGAAATTTAGTGCAGTTTTTGATAGAGTTTATCGGCGCAGAGCAAAATTCTAAAATTTCCTCGCTCATAAAATGCAGCCAAAACGAGGCGAAAATTTTACGCCATCTAAGCAAAGGCTACGTCGAAGGCACTCCGCAAAGTAGCGTTTACGACGTGCTTTGCGCTGTTTTTGGCAGCGAGGAGTATAAATTTCTAGCAGGACTTGCGGACGTAAAAAATCTACTGGAAAGCGGCTGGATCGTGCAGGGATTTTCTATCTTTAAAAACCAGGGCGCAGACGGCTCCGGCTCAAATTTACTCGGCCTGCTTCACAGCGAGATCTCGCTATCGCCGCTTTTTCTAAAAATTTTAGAAGAGGGCGAGTTTGGGCTTACGCTGCCCACAGTCGCGCCCTACGCCGATCACCTCGACTACCTAAAAGATCAGTTCTTGCGCGTGGAGCTTTACGGCAAGCTCTCGTTTTTTAGCAAAAACGTATCAAGCGACGCCAAAAGCCGCCTCGAAAAAGACGTAAAAGAGCTAGAAGCCATCATCGAAAAACGGCTAAATTTAAGCAAAATTTTGGTTCCCGTCGAGCAAATTTTCAAAGATAACGCGCTAAACGACAAAGAACAGCTTATTTTCCTCGCGCTTTTAAAGGAAGAATACGTCGGCGAAACGGACGCAAACCGCGATCTAAACGCGCTTGTAGGGATTTTAAGCGCGGACGAATTTGAACGCATAAAAAATCGTGCACTACTGGATGAAGGCTCAAAGCTAATCGAAAATGGCCTTATCGACTACGACGAGTCGCTAAATACCTACGGCGGCTTTAGCAGGACGTTTTATATAACCGATGAAATTTTACAAAGCGTAATGCATCCAAAAACCGAGAGCAAAAGCAAAAAACTAGCTCTAGAAACTCTCGTAAAAGAGCAGGAAATCTTTGAGCTCATTGAGCCCTCGACCGACATAAACGACGTCGTGCTGGACGTCAAGGTAAAAGAGCTGCTGGACGCGATCCTAAAACAAGTAGATCGCCGCGTGCTGGCGCGCCTATCTAGCTGGGGCATCAAGTCGCGTAAAAACGTGGACGCCAAAATCATCTTTTACGGACCGCCGGGTACGGGCAAAACTATGAGCGCGCTAAGCCTAGCTAAAAGCCTAAAAAAGCAGGTTCTTAGCTTTGACTGCTCTAAAATTTTGAGCAAATACGTCGGCGAGAGCGAACAAAACGTGCGTAAAATTTTCGATACGTACAAAGAAATCTGCGCCAAAAGCAAGAGCGAGCCCGTGCTGCTGCTAAACGAAGCCGATCAGTTTCTAAGCACGCGCGTCGAGGGCGGCAGCGGCGCGGACAAGATGCACAATCAAATGCAAAATATATTTTTGGAGCAAATCGAGCGCTTTGAGGGCGTGCTCATCGCCACGACGAACTTCTTACAAAGCCTAGATATCGCGTTTTCTCGCAGGTTTGATTACAAAATCGAGTTTAAAAAGCCCGACCTCGCCGCTCGCCTTGCGATCTGGCGCAAAGTGCTGCCCGAAAATGCGAGCTTTGAGGAAAATTTCGACGTCAAACAACTGGCTAAATTTGAGTTAAGCGGCGCGCAAATCATGCTCGCGCTCAAAAATACCGCGCTAAAAGTAGCCGTACGCGAGGACGGGATATTTACGATGGGCGACTTTGAAAGCGAGATCAAACGCGAGATGAGCTCAAATTTCGGCGAGGATAAGAAAGTCGGGTTTGACGGGTAAATTTGCCTGAGTTTATCTGGCCAATATTTTTATAGATAATCAAATTATAACCACAAGGATACTTTATGGATAATGGTGCAGATTGGGTTACAGCAGGAGCTACGGTATTTTTAGTTATCGTAACAATTATTTACGTTTACTTTTCCTACAAACTCACACAAGAAACCATTAGGCTTAGAAAAGTTGAAACATCGCCTTTTATTTCAATTATTTTTGATATCTCTTTTGACTCAACTAATTTCTCTAGAATAATTATAAAAAATATAGGAAAGGCGCCCGCATATGATATATCTTTTCAAATAGAAGAGCAATATCTACAATTTTTTAAAGGCTACAGTTTCAAAAATCCCATAGAATACTTTGCGCCCCAACAAGAGTTTTCTATCCTAGCAGCAGGTTTTATGGGTATTAAAGAGGCAGGTTTTAATTGTATTCCCATAAGTGTTAAATACAAGTCAAAAGACGGCACTGATTTTAAGGACTTATTTAACCTAAAATGGCAACACTTTCACTATTTTGAAACCACTACCCTACAAGAGATAAAAAAATGCCTTAACGATCTTAACTATGAAATAAGAAAAATAAATGAAACTTTAAGCGATAAAAAATACTTTATTTCCAATAAATTAAGCATCTTAGAAATGAATACTGAAAATGATCAGATGCAATTTATTTTTAGCAATGGCAAAATTTTAGAAATAAAAAATGAAATTATATCAGAAATTTTTAGCGACATAGAAAAGATAAGCGTTTATAAAGGTGATCTAATGGATTTTTCTAGCGGCAAAAGATTTACGGCCGAGGAACTATTTTTCATATTAACAAACACGCTAAACAAACAACAATAAATAAGGAAAATGGCGGCAAGAAATTTACCCGCCAAACCCTTCGCCCGCTTTTAAGATTTCATCCCTTAGCCTCTCATGTCCTGCCGATAGGGTCGCGATCTTGGCTAGTTTTTCGTCCTTTATCTGTGTAAATTCGCTCTTTAACGCCGATAAAATTTTATTTAAAAATGACGCATTTCCTAGCATCTCATTTTCAAATTCGTATAAATTTAGCGACAGCAAAACGCGGTCTTGCACCTCGTCAAAGCTCGGGATAAACAGAGCAAAGCCGTTTTGCTCGTGCGCGCGCATCGAGCCCGCGATCTTTTCTTTTAGAAAATACACGGCGATTTTGACGGCATTTTCGTAGTTTGCGGCGACTTTGAGATTTAGCTTTTCAAAAAATAGCGCCGTCTTTTGCAGCCCTTTAAATTTCGCCGTCTCATAATCTCGCAAAAACGTCCTATACACCTGCCCCGCATACGTTCTAACGTCGGCAAACAGGGTATCGGAATGCGTTTCGTCCTCTTTTTGCGCGTTTTCGAATTCAGATTTATAAATCATAAATTCGCGCTCCAGCCGAGCGTAAATTTCATCCAGCGCCGCGCCGATCTCCTCCTGTAGCGCGCTTAAGCCCCGCTTGTACGTTCTAAAAAATTTGGCGAATTTCACGTCGTTATAGATGAGTTTTGAAAATACCTCGTCGCTGTCAAAATCCACCGCCTCATACGAGCTGGCTTCAAAATACTCGCCCTTTAGCAGCGTTTTTCGCGGCGAGTATTTATACTTTTTCACGCTTTTTAGGCTGGCTAGGATCTCGTCTGCAACGAGCTTTGCGACGTGTTTTAGCTCGTTAAAGGCTAGCTCGATTTTCGGTTTAAAATTTTCTTGCACCGCTTTTAAATTTGACTCCAGTTCGGCGTCAAATTTAGCGATTATCTCGCCGGCTTTTTCGTAAATTTTAGCGATTTTTTCGTGCTGTTCGGCATTTACGGCAACCAACCTAGCGCACTTTTCGCGCACGAACTTTTCTTTTATCTCTTCGTCGCCAAAAAGCTCGCGGACCGCGCCTATCACAGCGCTAAAATTTGACTCTGCTAAAAGCGCTGCATCGCGCGCAGCTTGGGCTTTTACGGCTTGCTTGGCAGAAACCGCGATGATACGCTCGAAAAATCGCCCGTAAGTCGTTTGCGCGTGAGTTTTGAGGCGCTCAAGCTCGTCCTTGCTTAGTTTATCTTTTTGATTTAGTAAACAGATCGCCGTTTTGCCCCCGCCAGCTAAAAACTCCTCGATCTGCGCGGCTTCGCTAGCGCGCGCGGCGTTGTCGGCGAGGCTTAGCCAAATGACGCCCGCGACGTCTTTTAGCACTTCGTGCGTGACGGCGGTATCGGCCTTTGAGAGCGAGTTTAGCCCCGGCGTATCGACGAAATTTACCGACTTTAAAATTTCAGAGGGCGCGTAGACGCAAAGCCTGCTAACCTCGTCGCCAAACACGCGCTGATCGACGAAGCGCGAGATCTCCTCGACGCCTAGATACAGCTCTCTGCCGTTTTCGTAAAGTACGCTAAGAGCGGGCGCGGCGCCGTACCTGATAAAGGTCGGCTTTGAGGTCACGGGAGTTAGACCCGACGGTAAAATCTCGCTACCCAAAAGCGCGTTTAAAAACGTCGATTTGCCGCTAGAAAACTGCCCGACTATAGCGACCGTAAGCGGGCTGGATAAAAATAGATCGAGTTTATTTAGCTCCTGTTTTAGTTCGGCGCTCGGGTGAAATTTGGGCTCGGTTAGCTCGTTTTGCAGCCGTCTAAATCGCCCGTGAAAATCGTCCGAAAATATCTTAAAATACCGTGTTTTATACGCGTTTATAAACTCCTCAAACACTTTGCAGCTCCAAACCTATAGCATTGATCGCCTCGCTTTGCGAGTTTAGTCGCTCTAGCTCGCGCGAGTCTCGCCCGCTAGTTTTTGCTAGCTGGGCAAGCTCGTTTTTTAGCGCCTCTTCGCTGATCGCAAGCGCCTTTTCTTTATCTTTTAGCGCGGCTTCGATACGCTTTTTAAACTCGCTTTTTTCAAATTCGCTAAGCTCGAAAACGAAATTTTTGATCCGCTGGGCGCCCAAAAACTCCACCGCGGCTACTTTGGCGACTTCGGGTATGCCTTGAGCGCCCGCATTTGCCGCGCCAGCTACGGCATCCGCGACCTGGGCGCACTCTAAATTTATCCCTTTTGAGTTTAGATAGTCGTTTATGCTAAAGACCTCGGTCGCCGCCGTTTCACCCTCAAATTCACCGAATTTTAGCGCGATATTTTGCGCGCACGCGGCGATTTGCCGCACGATTTCGTTGCGATTTTGACGCATTAGGACGATGACGCCGTCTTTGATCGTCGTTTGCGCGATGCGCGAGAGGCGCTGCGGATCGATCTTTTGTTTTTTAGAGGCCGTGTAGTTTACGTCATCCGCGACGCGCTGCTTTAGTGTTTGTGCAAGGGATTTTAGCCCAAGCTCGTAGCTAGCCGCGGTTTTGGCCGTATCTAGGCGCTCCAGCTCCTCTTTTACCGCGCCTCTCACGTCCTCTAGACGGCTAGCCAGCGCGGCTTTTTGCTCGTTTAGTTCGGCGAGCTTTTGCGATAAGCTCAAATTTGAACCCGTTAGTTTTAAAATCTCGCTTTGCGTATCCGCAGCAAACTGCGCGCAGACGCGGCCCAGCTCCTTTTTATACGCCTCGATGCCAAGGCGAGATTTTTGGCTATTTTGCCCAAAAAGCGTCTCGTAAAGATACTGCTTAAACTCCTCGATGCCGCTGTTTTGCCCTCCCTCAAAGTAGCTTTTAGCGCTCACGGCAAAAAACTCAGCCCCGACGCCGAGCCCCCGCGTGCGCTCTTCGACGCTCTTTTTAGCGTAGGCGGCGACCTCGTTTAGCTCGCCCTCCTTTAGTACGTCCGCGTGCGTGAGTAGCACGGCGAGCCTCACGGCATGGGAGTTTTGCAGGCTTGAGACGATGAAGTCCAAATCCTTTTGCGTGGCGCTTTGCGAGACGTTCATCAGGTGCACCATCAGGTCGCACTCCCGCATAAATCGCCGCACCAGCTCCTCGCGCGCAGCCACCGCGTCGTCGATGCCGGGCGTGTCGATGATGCGCACGTTATCCTTTAAAAGCTCCAAATTTTCGTAAAGTTCGACGCTTTTTACGAATTTAGCGTATTTTGAGTCCGCAGAGGTGTAGCTCTTGATCTCGTCCGTTTTGACGGTCTTGCTAGTCGGCGGTTCAGAGCAAATCTCGCTCGCGTTAGGGTTTTCAAATTTACCCGCCGACTCGTCGTCCGCGCCGAATTTGTCGCTTAAATTTTGCGCCATCTCGCTCTCAAATTTGACGCTCAAATCGCCGTAAATTTGGGCCATTTCGTTATCTTGATCTTGGACTATTCCAAGCTCTTTTAGCTCAGCCTCGCTCCAAAAATTTACCCTTGCAAAAGGCTCGGGCGCATACTTTAGCACGGTTAAATTTACCGTCTCGGGCACGTTTGAAGCGCCTAGGATTTTTTTGCCCAGCAGCGCGTTTAGCAGGGTTGATTTGCCGGCGTTTATGACGCCCGTAACCGCGACGTTAAACTCTAGCTCACGCGCTTTTTGACGCGCTTTTGTCGCCGCGCTTGCGACGTCCGCGCCAGGTTTTAGCGATAAAATTCGCTCGCAGATATCGTTTAGCGCGTCTATTTTTTGGTGAAAGACGTCTGATTTTTTAAAATTTGAACCCTCTTGCTCGTTCCCTGCGGTCAAATCCGCGCCGAGGGCCTGCAAAAACTCCGAGAGCCTCTTAAAATGCGCGGCGGAGATTATGTTTTCGGTTTGCAGGATTTCTAGGGCGGCCAGAAGCTTTGATTTTGAGATTTTAGCGGATTTTAGAGCGTTTATCGTGCCTAGCTGAGCGCACTGGAGGCTGTATATGTCGGCCTTTAGCCCAAGCGCATGCAGGATATCCCTAAACTCCTTTAGCGCCATAAATCTATCAAAATTCTCCGCATCTGCCGCGAGTAAAACGGCGAGGCTTCGCTCGTCTGCGAGAATTTGCGTTTTGGGGTCTAAAAATAGCTTAAGAGCGCCCCAAATTTCGCTTAAAAATTTATCCGTATCCACCGCTTCGCCTTTGGTAAAATTTGCGCCCGCAAGGTCGCTTTTCGGGGCAAAATTTAGCATAAATTAAATTTAAACAAGCTTGGGCGGCGGGGTATTTTCGCGATAAATTTAAAGCGGTTCGCGGGAGAGATAAATTTGACGGCAAAATCGCGTCAAATTTACCCAAATTTACATAGCGGCTCGCGGCTGAATGATGTTTTGATCAAATTTTTGCTCGGTGTCTTCGCTCATGATGCGAAGCACTTTGCTGCGTTTGATCTTCGCGTCGTTTTTAAATATCGCGCGCACCTTGTCCATACCCGCGTAAAAGTCGCGCATGAGCACTACGCAGATGTATTTGCCGAAAAACGTCGGCTTGATAACGCCGTTTTCTTCGTAGATCGCGTTTACTAGCTTTAGCAAGCTAAGCTCGACAAACAGGTCTTTGTTGATGTTTGCGTCGTTTTGCTCGTTGTAGGCTTTGATATCCACGGCGCCGTCAAAAAGCCTTGTTAAAAACGTGTATTTTAGTCTCTCTTTTTTGCTAAATGCGCATTTTGCGATGACCGGACTTTGCCTACCCTTGATCTTTTTGCCGTAATCAAGCAGGTTAAATGCGTTTATCACAAGCTCGCCGTCAAGGAAGCTAAATGCGCCGCTACCCACGCCCACGTACTCTAAATTTGAGCCCACGTATTCGTCGCGAAGGTCTGCGCTTTTTTCGTTTGAAAATGCCCAAGCGTTACTTTGCTTATATCCGCCTTTGGCAAATTCGCTCACGATGATCTCGTAAAATTCGCGCTCGTTGTCGACGTTTGAGACGCCGAGCGAGCGAGCGATGTTCTCTCTCGTTAGCTCCGATTTCATGAGCGGATAGAAGGTGATCTGCTGCGGAGAGATCGATTTTGCGACGTTTATGTCGTTTATGAGCTGCTCTTTTGTTTGATTTGGCAGGTTAAAGATGAGATCGAGACTGATGACCGGGATCTTGCCCAGAGCCTTCTCGAGCCTTCTTTTCGTCTCTTCTGCCGAGCCAAATTTATCATATCTGCCAACTCTTTTTAATGTCTCGTTGTCAAAGCTTTGTACGCCTACGCTTAAGCGGTCGATAAGACCGTCAAAACGGCTGAGGCTTTCTGGCGAGATGTGGTTTGGATCGCTCTCGGCCGAGATATCTTCGATACTAAAGAGCTCTTTTGCAAGTTTTAGCGTCTTTTCTAGCTCAGGTTCGTTGATGAGCGTCGTGCCGCCGCCGACATAAAGCGAGCTAAAATCAAAGCCGGCCTCTTTTATCTGCCTCATCTCCTCGCGTAAATTTTCAAAATAAATTTTCGCAAGCTCCTGTTCGTAGTGATACTTGTGAAACGAGCAATACGGGCAAAAAGTGTGGCAAAACGGCACGTGAGCGTAGAGCATATACTTTTTGTCTTTTTTTGGAGTTTTTGTGTAAGTTGTGGTCAAAATATCTATGTTAAATTCGTTGTATAGCGATTTTTGTATAGAATTATGAGCGTAATTTACCGCAAATTTTTCTATAATATTCTTAAATCCCACAACTAATTCCTTTTCTTAATTTTTATCGCGTATTTTACTTAGGTTTTACTTAAAATAAAATTTTAAGGCTCTAGTCTAACCTATTTAAATAAATTTAACGTAAATTTTACCGGATAAATTTACGGTTGCGCTTATATATCTTTTTATATAGGCTGCGTTAATTTTATCCCAAAGCTTAAGGATTTTACTCCTTAGCCCTTGAGATGATCTTACTCGAGTCAGGCTCAAATTTCACTCCGCCTTTTGTCTGCAGATAGTAAAATTTGCCGATATTGCAAAGCGACTTAATGCCGTAAATTTTAACCGTCTTTTCATCTATCTCACAAACTATTTGCTCTTTGCCTTTCGCCTTGCAAAGAGACTTTGGTAGGGCATTTAGCGCACTTTTATCAACTAGTAGAAATTTATAATCCACATCGCCTATATTAAATATTTTGGCTGAGTATTTGATAAACAAAAGCGAGTTTGAAACTATCATAAGAATGAGCGCAGTGTAAAATACAAACGAAAAGTCCTTGGTTTCTTTGATGCTTGAAACGCCTAGCATAAACGAGAGCATGAATGAGCAAAATAGCATCCAAAGCGCCATAAATTCGCCATTTTTTGAGATAACAACCGAAATGATAAAGAGTAAAATCATGAGAAACGACAAAAGATAGATGATAAAATTTGGTCTATCTTTAAAGAAAACTGCCAAATTTACTCCGGCGTAGGAGAGTAACAATAGCGATAAAATAGCGCCCCAACCGTAGTTTAGATTGAAGGCTGCAAGGGCTAAAACAGCAAACGAGACGAGCGTTAAAACGTAGATGAAATTTGAGTTATAAAAAAATAGAAATTTTGGCTTTTTAAATTTGTACTTTTTATCGTCTTTTTGGTATAAAAATGAGATAAAAACCAGGACTAATATCTCAAAAAAGGTGACAAATGCAGTAGCGCAAAAGAGCAAAATGCCCGTAAATATCATCTCCGAGCTATCTAGACTCGGGAAATATCCGATCTCGGAGCCAAAATACAAAAAGTAGCAAAGCACGCTGATAATCGGCACGATGAAATTTGAATGCCTAAAGAAAAAAGCAACGCACTCTTTTATGAAATTTGCCTTTAAATTTGCCGAGTGCTCACTCAAACGACTCTCAAAAAATGAGTTTAAAAGTAGCTCGTTTTTGACCTTTTCAAGCTCATCTGGTTCCTTTGATAGCGCTCTTTTGTAAAATTCATAATTTTGCTCGCTAAAGTCTTTTTTGATCTCGTCTTTTATATCTAAGACAACAAGAACGATCTGCTCTTTTATCTCGGCGAGCCTTTTTGAAATTTCAGCAAAATTTGTTCTATTTAGCCTATCAAAAAGATCGCTCTCTTCATTTAAAAGATCGATCAAACGCGCTTGTTTACTATTTCTTATCTCGCAACATGAAAAATTTGCCTTTAAGAAATTTACAAATTTCTTAACGTTTTTTACGCTCTCTTCTTTTTGGTTTAAAATATCTTGGTAGCTCAAATTTTACCTATCTTATTTAAATTTATAAATTTAGTTATCTAAGCACCTTTGCGATATGCTCCCAGCCCAAACGCTTGGCAAAATCAGCCGCGGTTTTGCCGCTTTTCGTGCGTACGTTTTTGTCCGCGCCGTTTGCCAGCAGTACGTTTACGAGCGCCAGATTGCCCGCGAGCGCCTCGCGGTGCAGCTGCGTAAATCCTTCTTCATCGGCGTCCGTGACGATACTTGGGTTTTCTTTTACGTATTGCTCGAACTGCTCGCGCATGTTTTTACACATCGGGTGCTCGGTCAAATTTTCAGGGTGTTCTTTTTGCTCGTAAACCACCAAAATATCGTTAAAATCGCCAAAATCAAGCCCCCACGCTTTATCGTGCTCTTTTAGCTCGCCCTTTTGCATGCGCGAGCGCATCGCCTGCACGCTAAATCCGCCGTATGCGCGTCCGCCCACTGCAAACATCCAGTCGCTCATCTCGTCTATTTTTGCATTCACGCGGTCGCCGTTTTTTACGTTTTGCACGGCGTCAGGCTCGTTTACGAGCGTGCCCGAGATAGTCTCGCCGTCAAAATCAATGTCGTTTATCCACATATGCTCGCCGACTTCTTCGCCATTAAGGGCGTCTAAAAAACAAATTTTAACCATCGCAAAATCAAGCCCTGGCACGACCCTGTGGCGCTCCCAGTAAAGCTCGCGCCAAAAATACCTAAAGCTCTCGCGCGCCTGCTCGAATGCGCGCTGCATATAGTCCTCTTCGTTACTTGCAAAATAAATCGGCATTTGCTCGCCCAGATCGACTTGTTTGCCGAAAATTTTCTTAAAAAAGCCCATTTTTTTATCCTTATTTATTTTAGATTGAGAGTTAAAATTTCGATACGTTAAATTTGCGGTTAAATTTGACGAGCCGTCAAATTTTGAATACAAAAATCAAGCGACGATTTTGCGAGACGAATTTAAATGTTGCGACGAAAAATTGAGCGTGCGCTAGGCATGTAGCCTGCGGAGCAAAATTTTTCTAGCTCATTTAAAGGCGCTCGCGAAAATGACCGCTATTTTAAGTTTTTAAAACTAATCGGTAACTCCAAATTTAACCCCTTCACGAGTCTAATGCACTCCTGCAGATCATCGATGCTTTTGCCGCTTACGCGCACCTCTTCGCCGCGGATCGCCGCAGTTACTTTTAGCTTTGCGTCCTTGATCGCTTTGGTGATTTTTTTC
Organism: Campylobacter sp.; assembly: GCF_052170435.1. Lineage (GTDB taxonomy): Bacteria > Campylobacterota > Campylobacteria > Campylobacterales > Campylobacteraceae > Campylobacter_A. The sequence goes on along the minus strand of NZ_JBQNAN010000008.1, from coordinate 28,444 downwards.
GCGTTTTCGCTGTCTAGGGTATCGTTTAGCTTTAGCGTCGCCTTTAAATTTCCGCCGCTCGCACTCTCGCGTTTGCTCTCGGTGACGGCTACCGGCGGGATGTTTCGCTTGATGAGCTTTGAGATCACGATGTCTTTTAGCGCGTCGATTTTGTTGTCGCTAGAGCTAAGAAGCGTGATGATTTTTTCCTTTTCGTTTAGCTCCACCTCGGCCGCAAGCCCCTTAAAATCATATCTCGCCGCGATCTCTTTTTTCGCCGTCTCCAGCGCGTTTTTGACCTCCATCATATCGACCGCCGCGCTTATATCAAAACTATGCTCAGTTGCCATTTTTATCCTTTCAAAAATTCTTTTATATTTTCTACGATCATCGCTACGAGCCGCTCTCTAGCCTCAAAACTCGCCCAAGCTACGTGCGGAGTGAGTATCAAATTTTCCTTGTTTTTGATATTTAGCAGCGGATGATCCGCGCGCATAGGCTCGGTCTCTAGCACATCCGAGGCAAATCGCAAATTTCGCCCATCTATCGCGCGGGCTACGGCATTTTCATCCACGATGCCGCCGCGTCCGAAGTTCATCAAAATCGCGCCCTCTTTCATTAAATTTAACTCCCGCTCGCCGATCAAATTTCGCGTTTTTTCATTTAGCGGAGCATGGATGCTCACGATGTCGCAGCCTCTTAAAAGCTCGTCCAAATTTTGCCTTTTAAACTCGGCGTTTGCGTTTGCGCCGCTAGTTGAGTAGTAGCTTACGTTCGCACCAAATGCCGCCGAGATGCGCGCCACGCCTCTGCCGATCTCGCCAAGGCCGATGACGCCAAAGCTCTTGCCCGCTATCTCGCCGATACTGCGGTCTAGATTCGTAAAAATTTCGCTCTTTGCCCACTCGCCGCTTTGCGCGTAGTTATCGTAAAATTTGATGCGATTCGTCAGCGCAAAAAGGCAAGCAAACGTATGCTGTACGACGCTGGCCGTCGAGTAGCCAGCGACGTTTTTTACCGCGATGCCTTTTGCCGCGGCGTATGCGAGATCTACGTTATTCATACCCGTCGCGCTTATGCAGATTAGCTTTAAATTTGACGCGTCCATCGTCTCTTTGTCGATCACGACTTTGTTCGTGATGACGACGTCAGCGCCCTTTAGCCGCTCTATGCGCTCGGCCGAGGCGGTCGTCTCAAAGCTAACAAACTCGCCAAACTGCCCAAAAACGTCCAAATTTACGTCGCTTCCAAGCGTCGCGGCATCCAAACATACGATTTTTAAATTTGTCATTTTCGCTTCTTTTTTGATATACATGATTATAGATAATTTTGACTAAATTATAAATTTAACACTAAAACTAATACCAAAAAAATAATAAATAATTTTAAACAACAAATTTATTATTTTTTTAAAGAGCGAGTGTAAAATAAGCAAAAATTTATTATTAAGGAGAAAATTATGATAGCAAAAGCTAAACCTTGGATAATCTGCTTTTGCCTGGGCGTCATCGGCGCCTATGGGAGTGTGCTTTTTACAAGCAAATTTAACAACGTCGGTGCAATTACCGCTTTGACAATTGCTGCAATCGTTGTTTTTATTTTAAATAAAAGTGATACCGGGTTTAAAAAAATGACTTTTGAGATAGTATGTGCCATCATGGCCGGCGTTGCATTTCATTATATAAATTTTCTAGGAGAATAAAATTTCACAATGTGAAAATTTGGCCGCACATTTTGTGAGATTTATACAATGATGAAGATTTGCAAAGTTGCTACGCTTCTGGACCTTTTGTGTCCTTTGTGACAACATTGTAATAAAAGATAATCAAAAAAGAAATATAACATGACAGATTAGGTCATACGTGTGTCGTTTTGTATAATTTTTATATGCAAGATGGAACAACTCAGAAAATATCAAGAAAGTCCGCAGCGCCAAAGACTGGCGAGCTTGTTCCGCTTTGGTCAATATTTATTCTTCAAAAAAGCAAACGAAGTTAGTAGCAGAGTATAGAAAAAGTGTGCGAAAGCAGCAAGAAAAACGACGCAATAAGTACAATAAAAATTATGCTATCACTTACAAGTTTGATTGTGCGTTCACAAGCAATCAAAACATAGGTCTAGATACAAACAAGAGCAAATAAATAGTATTTGGGCTAGACCTCTAGCCCAAATTTACTTAATAAAGTGCCCCACGAATTTGGAGTAGTTATCTAAAATTTCGCCGCCTCTGCGGTATCCTAGCGCGCACGCCTCGTAGGCAAAAAATACGCCCGCTTGGTAGCTGTTGTTGGCGGCGTCTTTGTTAAATTCGTAAAATTCTTGATAGATCGCGCGGTTTTGACCGTAGTCGCCGCCGTTTTGCGAGCTAATGCTGCCGTCAGCCTCTATCACGCTCACATTTGCGCCCTCTCGCCCAAAAACCGGCTTTTTCACGCATTTTTTGCCCGCGATCGGCTTGTCGCTAGCTTGCAGTAAAAGCGGGTGATTCGGGTATAAATCCCATAAAATTTTTAGTATCCCTTTGCTTTGGAAAAGCAGCGTGTATGCGGGATTTAGGATGATGGCTTTTTGATTTTGGACGATGTTTTTTAGGATGATGGCTAGCTCGCCTTCCTCTACGGCGATGTCCTCCCACGGCACGAGCTTAAACCAGTACTCGTAGTTTTCTCCGTCAAAAAACACGCCCTCCTCGTCGTTAAATACGACCTCATCGACGTAAGCAAACGCCGTGTGAAAGCCCGCCTCCTCGGCGATGTATTGCAATAGCTTCACGGTCTGCTCGTCCTCGCTACTGCCCGCAATCGAGCTGAATAAAATTTTCCAGCCCTCGTAGTGCTCGTTAAAGCTCTCGGTCTCCTCATCTAGCGTCACCAGGCGCCTAAAATTTTGCTTTAGGGCGTCATAAAGGTCGTTAAACTGCGCGCTCTCGTCCATGCGGTTAAACTTAAGCGCCGCCCACTGGATGATCGCCGTCTCAAACACGGCCGTCGGGGTGTCGGCGTTAAATTCGATGAGTTTTATCGGCTTGCCGTCTAGACCGCCGGCTAGGTCAAACCTACCGTAGAGATGCCAATGCACGTCGTTTTCCCAGCTTTCGCGCACTAGATCTACGAGGTTAAACGGGATGCCGACTTCGTGGTAGAGGTTGTTGTCGATGACGTGCTGGGCGGCTGCGACGAACATATCGTATAGCTCGTTTGCGGCGTTGTAGTAGGCCTCGGCCTGCGCCTCGCTAACCTCGACTAGCTCGTCTGCTACGTAGTCGCTGCCGTCTGGATCGGTGTGCCACGTAAAGCCGATCTCGCCTAAAAATTCGCTATTTAGCGGTTCGATTTTTTTTAAATTTATCATTTTATCCTCCGAAACTTGAGCTTGAGCTTGAACTTGATCCGCCGAAAAATCCGCTCTTTCCGCCGCTTGGTTTACTTGCCGAGCTCGTGGCTTTGGCTTTGTTAAAGCTATCTACGCTCCTTGAATACGCGCTTGGGTTTTTATACGCGCTTTGGCGCTGCGCCTGATAGCCCGGGTTGTTAAAAAGCTTGTTGCCGATCCAGCTACCTATGATCGCGCCCGCAGCCGAAGCTAGAAGCGTCTCGCCAAGGCTCATACCGCCGCTGCTTAGCTGCGCGTTTTGAGCGTTTGAGCCGGTTAAATTCGACGTTCCGGCGTCGATTTTGGCGTTTTCCTCGGCGATTAGCTTATCCATCTCCTCTTTGCTTAGCACGCGCTCGGTACCGTTGATGTCCTTTAGCACGACGCGAGTTTCGCTGCTTGGATACTCTTCTAGGACTTTATATTTGCCGGGCGCGGTTTCTTCGATGATGACGAAGGCTCCCGTCTTTTGCGCCGCTTCTTTTAGCGCGCTACCGTCATTACCGTTTGCTCCTCCGTTATCGCTGCCGCATCCTGCCAGCCCGGCCGCTATCACCGCGCCAAAGCCGCCCACAGCAGCGTAGCTGGCTACTTTTTTGATATGTTTAAAAACTCTCATTTTTTATCTAGCTCCTTTGAAATTTTCTTGCTTTTTACCATTATCACGCCTTTTTTAAATTTGATAAATTTTGATTTTCCGATGTTTTTTATGATTTTATTTTGCGTTTTTTTAAGACTCTTACCGCTTAAATTTTGCGATTTTAAAAACTCGGCCAAGCTCGTCCATTTGCCTTCGTTTTCAGGCTTGCTCTCGACGAATTCGACGTCGATGGGGGCTACGTATTCGCCGTTTTGACGGGCTAGCAGCGGTCGCTCGAGCATACTTAAAAATCCCCTTAGCTTCTCGTCTCTTTCGCGGTAAATTTGAGCTATTTCGGATTTATTATTTAGCAAAATTTGCTCTTTTTCGCGAAAAAGCCTCTCTTTGTCGGCTTGCAAATTTTGATTTTGTTCTTTTAGTTCGCTGATTTGCGAGAGTAGAAATTCATTCACGTCAAATTTGCCGGCCTTAGCGGCTTTTTTTGGCTCCGAACTTTTGGCTGATTTTGAAGTTTTGGGCGCCGATTTTGGCGCGGTTTGAGGCTCGTAGCCGTCCAAAACCACGTATTTTACGCCGTCTTTTTCAAAGGTCTTTAGCGTGCCGCGACGAATGCGGTTGTAAACGGCTTCTTTGGTTACGCCTAAGATTTCCGCAGCCTCGCTCACGGGCACTTTGGACATATTTTTCCTTTGATCGTTAAATTTGGCGTAGATTATGGCAAATTTTGGCTTTGATGCGAGTTAAACGGGGGTTTAAAAAAGAAAAGGCCGCCGAAGCGACCCTTTTGGTTAGAGCTTTGACTCGTAGCGTCTAAGCATATATAGACGTTTAAGCATTTTCTTACGAGCTGCGATTTTTTGTTTTTTGCGGATCTCGGTCATAGGCTCGAAAAAGCGTCTTGCGCGAACTTCAGTCACGACAAGGTTCCTGTCGGTTTGCTTTTTGAACTTTCTGTAAGCTTCGTCAAAAGACTCGTTAGGATGTACCTTAATACCAGGCAACGTCCTCACCACCTTTCAATTAAAATAGACGGCGATTATAGCAGAAATTTAGTAAATTTGAGAATTTATAAAAAATTAATTGCATTAACTCTATAATTTATCCAAAATTATCACTACTTTGTAATTAGGACGAATTATGACCAAAGAAGAGTATAAAAATTATTTCAAATTTGCCGGCAAACGCTATATCGCCTACATCCTGATAACCTGTACCGCGCTTATTTTGCCTTTTATAACTATCGGCGGAAATCATTTTTTTTTACTGAGCTTTGAGCGCAGCGAACTGCATCTGTTTTTTGCCAAATTTAATGTCCAAGAGCTGTTTTTGATGCCTTTCGTGCTAATTATTTTTTTTATTTTTATATTTTTTATGACAAATTTAGGCGGCCGCGTCTGGTGCGGCTGGAGCTGCCCACAGACGATATTTCGCGCGATTTATCGCGACCTTATACAAACTAAAATTTTAAAAATCCGTAGGAGCGTCTCAAACAAACAAACGCAGGCCGAGGGCGGCATCAAAAATGCGCTAGCTGTCGCGATCTGGAGCGTTTTGGCTTTTATCGCGGCGGCGAATTTTCTCTGGTTTTTCGTCCCGCCGCAGGAATTTTTGGCTCAAATTTTAGACCCCGCCGAGCATAAAATTTTACTCGGGGCTTGGATCGTTATCGCGGCGTTTTTGATATTTGACGTCGCGTTTTTGGGCGAAAATTTTTGCATTTACGTCTGTCCGTACGCTAGAGTGCAGTCCGTGATGATCGATGCCGACAGCGTGCAGGTTATCTACGACGAGACGCGCGGCGGTAAAATTTTTGAGGGGCAAACCAAACTCTGGAAAAAACCGCCGGAGCCGCAAAACGAGTGCACCGGCTGCGAAGCCTGCGTGAAAATTTGCCCGACGCATATCGACATCAGAAAAGGCATGCAGCTAGAGTGCATAAACTGCCTGGAGTGCGTCGATGCGTGCACGAAAACGATGTCTGGGCTAAATTTACCTAGTCTAATTAGCTGGACTAGCTCAAATTCGCTAAAAACCAAACAAAAAGTGCGGTATTTGCGCTTTAAAACTATTGGCTACTGCGCCGCCATCGCTATCGCCGCGACCGCGCTAACGCTAATGAGCGCCAAAAAAGAGAGCATGCTACTAAATATCAACCGCACGAGCGAGCTATATAAGGTAAATAAAAGCGGCGAGATCGAAAACGCCTACGTGTTTTTGTTTGAAAATACCGACGCGGCGGCGCATGAATTTTACTTTGACGTTAGCGCAGAGGAAGCTAAAGCGCCGATAAAAATCGAGCGCCCGAAGGCTCAAATTTTGCTAAAAGCTGGCGAAAAAAGGAAGGTCGTAGTCGTGCTAAGCGCGCCTAAAACGGCATTTGCCGGCACAAACGAGCAAACGACGAAGATAGAAATCTCCGCCTACGCCGCGGATAACAAAGAAAAAATAAATGTTAAAAGACGGACGATTTTCGCCCATCCAAGTGAGTAAAAAATTATTTTTTTATAGTATAATCATACTTTAAGATTTTTTTGAAATTTGAGGGCTAGAAAAATGGATACGAAACCGACGAAACGAAGCGCCGAGAGAAAAGAGAAATTCATCCAAGCCGGACTTGAAATTTTCCTCGAAAACGGCTACGAAAACACGAGTTTAACGGATATCATCAAAAAAAGCGGCGGATCGCTAGCGAGCATCTACAAATTTTTTGAAAATAAAGAAGGGCTCTTTCGCGCCATCGTGGAGCGCGGATTTGACGACTTTAGAACGCGTATAGACGAGAAGATCGATCTAAATTTACCGCATAAGCTGGATGATTTTTTAACCAAATTTGCGATGATATTTTTCGACATCATCTGTGAAAAGAAAACCACGCTAATCTCAAGAGTAATGATGAGCGAAGGCGCAAAAAACGACGGACTTTTGGGCAAAGAGTTTTTGGATCAAATTTTAAGCAAAATCGATAAAATTTTAATTGATTTTTTCGAGCGCGAAGACATAAGAGTCCAACTAAATCCATGTATCTCTCCTTACGTCGCAGCCAAGGCGTTTGCCGCAGTCGTTAGAGAGCCTTATCATTATAATGCTATTTTGCTAAACGAAGACATAATACTAAGCGAAAAAGAGCGCGAAGAGCACGTAAAAACGCGCATAGATATGTTTTTGCACGGCGTAAAAAAACGCTAAATTCGCCCCTCAAAAATTTGACTTTTCATTTAAATAAGAGTAAAATAGCCGATTTTATTTGTAACAAATATTACAGACAAAATTTTTGTATAATATCCCAAAAAATTAAAGGCAAATTTATGAGAAATTTTAAAAATATCTCTGTTTTGTTATTGGCGTCGCTGCTTTTTACGGCATGCTTTGATGGTAATGATAAAAAAAGCGCGGCCGCAGCCGGACAACAACGGCAAATGCCGCCGTCAAAAGTCGATGTATTCGTAGCTAAAAAATCAGACGTACCGATCAGCTTTGACTATACCGCGACCCTAACGAGCCAGCAAGACGTAATCGTATTTCCAAAAGTAAGCGGCACGATAATCAAGCAATTTTTCAAACCCGGCGACAACGTAAAAGCAGGCGACAAGCTGTTTTTGATAGATTCTGAAAAATACCAAGCCAGCTACGACGCGCTTGAGGCTTCTATCGGCGTAGCAAACGCAAATTTGAAAAACGCTCAAACCGAATTTAACAGAATTTCAAATTTGTATAAGAAAAACGCCGTTTCGCAAAAAGAGTACGACGCGGCAGTTTCGGCGCTTGAAATCGCAAACGCAAATTTACTAAGCGCTAGAGCAAACGCCAAAAATGCCAAGATCGACCTGGGCTACACAAGCATAACCGCGCCTTTTGACGGCGTTTTGGGCGATAATCTAGTAGACGTGGGCTCGCTAGTCGTAGCAAACACGACCCAGCTAGTACGCCTAACCAAAATCAATCCGATCGAAGCGCACTTCCACATCTCCGACGTAGATAACTTAAACCGCGTCAAAATGCAAGAAAGCAGCCTCTGGGTACAGACAAACTCGGACGCCGTGCTAAAAGTAGGCCCTAGCGAATTTGACGGTAAGGTAAATTTTATCGATAACGTCGTAAATACGAACATGGGCAGCGTTTTAGCCAAGGCCGAATTTAACAACGACGAGGGCAAGCTGCTACCCGGCATGTTCGGCCACGTGACGATAGGAGGATTTTATCAAAAAGACGGCTTTAAAATCCCTCAAGTAGCGCTCCAGCAAACCGACGTCAAGACCTACGTGCTAGTCGTAGAGGACGGTAAAGTAGCCTCCAAAGACGTAAAAATCACCTACCAAACCAAAGACGCCGCAGTCGTTAGCGAGGGACTAAACGAAAATGATAAAATCATCTTAAACAACTTCCTAAAAATCGGCGTAGGAGCGCCCGTAGAGATAGATAAGGATCTAACCGCAAGCTTTGGCAAGGGCGTAAATTTAGAGCCTAAGACCGAGCAAGAAAAGGTCAAGTGATGTTTTCTAAATTTTTCATAAATCGCCCGATATTTGCTACCGTCGTATCTATCATCATAGTCATCGCGGGCGCGATGGCGATAAAGGGGCTTCCTATCGAGGAGTATCCAAAGCTAACTCCGCCTCAAATTTCCGTTAGCGCCGTCTACACAGGCGCCGACGCTCAAACCATCTCCGACTCGGTAGCCAGCGCGATCGAGGATCAGATAAACGGCGTAGAAAACATGCTCTATATGCAAAGCACCTCAAGCTCGAGCGGCTCGCTAAATATCAACGTTTATTTTAAAATCGGCACCTCAGCCAAACAAGCCACGATCGACGTAAACAACCGCGTCCAAGCCGCGCTCTCAAGACTGCCTCAAGAGGTGCAAAACATGGGCGTGACCGTGCGCGAACGCAGCGGCTCGATCCTAGAAGTAGTCGGCTTTACGAGCTCAAACATGGACTTAGTCGAGTTATACAACTACGTAAATTTAAACATCGCGGACGAGGTTAAAAGGGTTAACGGCGTGGGCGATACGGCGCTAATCGGTAGTAAAGAGTACTCGATGAGAATTTGGCTAAAACCGGACAAACTAGCCTACTACAAGCTAACTGCTAGCGACGTCATCTCTCAGGTAAAAATCCAAAACAGCCAATACGCCGCCGGTAAAATAGGCGAGCAGCCCTCAGACGGCGACAATCCTTACGTTTATTCCGTTCGTTCGGACGGCCGTCTCAAAAATGCCGCGCAGTTTGGCGATATAGTTATCAAAAGCGCCGACGGAGCAGTGCTAAAGCTAAAAGACGTAGCGACAGTGGAGCTAGGAGCGGCCAGCTACGCATCAGATTCGATGCTAAACGGCCAAGACTCCATCCCGCTTTTAATCTTTATGCAAAACGACGCCAACGCCCTAGCCACGGCGCAAGCGGTAAACGCAAAGCTTGACGAGCTAAGTAAAAATTTCCCGGCGGGCTTTAAACACACGATTGCATATAACCCGACCGAATTTATCGAAGTTTCTATCCAAGAGGTTATAAAAACTTTCATCGAGGCTATGATCCTAGTTATCATCGTTATGTATATGTTTTTAAAGAGCTTCCGCGCTACTATCATCCCGATGCTAGCGGTTCCCGTGTCTATCATCGGTACGTTTGGCGGGCTATACGCGATGGGATTTAGTATAAATTTGATCACGCTTTTTGCGCTCATCCTTGCCATCGGTATCGTCGTGGACGACGCCATCATCGTTATCGAAAACGTGGAGAGAATTTTACACGAGGATAAAAACATAACCGTCAAAGAAGCGACCTATAAAGCAATGGAGGAGGTGCAAACGCCCGTCATCTCGATCGTTCTCGTTCTATCGGCTGTTTTCATCCCCGTTTCTTTTATGGAGGGTTTTGTCGGCGTGATACAGCGCCAGTTCGCGCTCACTCTGGTTACTTCGGTTTGTATCTCGGGCTTTGTAGCGCTTACGCTTACTCCTGCGCTTTGCGGCGTTATGCTAAAAAAACAAGAGAGCAAGCCGTTTTGGTTCGTGCAGAAATTTAACGACTTTTTCGACTGGAGTACGAAAATTTTCACCGCCGGCGTCGCAACGGTGCTTCGCCACGTTATCATCAGCCTTATTTTGATAGGCGTTATGGGATTTGCGACATACGAACTATTTAAAAAAGTCCCTAGCGGCCTCGTACCGTCCGAAGATAAGGGCGCGCTCATGGTTATCACTTCGCTGCCGCCGTCGTCAAATATGCTAAAAACTAAAAAAGAAGTTCAAAATATCAACCAAGCCATCCTTAGCAACCCAAATGTCGAGTTTATGATGAGTTTTGCGGGATACGATATGCTTGCGGGCGCGCTTAGAGAAAACTCGGCTATAAGCTTTGTCAAGCTAAAAGACTGGAGCGAGAGAAAAACGCCAGATAGCCAAGCAGGCGCGCTAACCGGGCCTTTTAACGGTATGCTTTGGGGCTCGAAGGAGTCGATGAGCTTTGTCGTAAACGTCCCACCTATCATGGGTCTTTCGATGACGGGCGGCTTTGAGATGTATCTGCAAAACAAAAGCGGCAAGAGCTACGCCCAGATCGAAGCGGACGTGAAAAAAGTAGTCGCCGCGGCGAATGCGCGCCCGGATCTAACCGGCGTGCGCTCGACGCTAGAGACTAATTACCGTCAGTTTAAAATCGACGTCGATAGGCAAAAAGCCCAGATGTTCGGCGTGAGCGAGAGCGAAATTTTTAGCGCGATAGGTTCGACTTTCGGCTCTTACTATATCAACGACTTTAGCCTTTTCGGTAAATCCTACCGCGTCTATGCCAGAGGCGAGGACCGCTTTAGAAACAACCCCGAAGACTTGCGTAAAATTTACGTCCGCTCAAAAGGCGGCGAGATGATACCGCTAAACTCCGTCGCAACTCTAACTAGGATTTTGGGTCCAGATATCGTAGATAGATTTAACCTTTTCCCGGCAGCTAAGATCCAAGGCGACCCAAAACCCGGCTACACATCGGGAGACGCGATAAAAGCGATACAAGAGGTGGTCGAACAAACTCTAAATATGGAAGAGTACTCCATCAGCTGGGCGGGTACGGCATATCAGGAGGTTAGCTCGCAAGGTACGGGCTCTACGGCGTTTATATTCGGTATGATTTTCGTATTTTTGATCCTAGCGGCGCAGTATGAGCGCTGGCTCATCCCGCTAGCCGTTATCACGGCCGTTCCGTTTGCGGTTTTCGGTTCGCTACTCGCCGTTTGGGCTAGAGGGCTAACAAACGATATTTATTTCCAGATCGGACTACTGCTTCTCATCGGCCTATCGGCTAAAAACGCGATCCTTATCGTAGAATTTGCGATGCAAGAAAGGCTAGCGGGCAAAAGCGTATTTGACGCGGCCGTTAATGCGGCAAGGCTTCGCTTCCGCCCGATCGTCATGACCTCGCTAGCGTTTACCTTGGGCGTTTTCCCGATGGTTATCAGCACGGGCGCGGGCGCGGCGTCTCGCCACTCGCTAGGCACGGGCGTGATCGGCGGCATGATAGCAGCCACCACTATAGCGATATTTTTCATACCGATGTTTTACTATCTGCTAGAAAAGCTAAACAATAAAGTCTGGGACAAAAAACCAAGCGGGGCACAGGAGGTCAAAAATGTATAAAATTTTAACTTTAGCCGCAGCGCTATTTTTAGCCGGCTGCTCGTTTCAACCCGAGATCCCCGAGGTCGATACGAAATTTGAATCTACGTATAAATTTGAAACTAGCGACATCAAAGACGAGTGGTGGAAGGAATTCGGCGACGAAAATCTAAACGCCCTCGTAGCTAGCGCGCTAGAAAAAAATACCGACCTTCGCACGGCTTATTTAAATTTACAAAAAGCCGCCGCAAGCCTAGGCGTAGCAGAAGCCGACCTACTACCTAGCCTAAATCTAAACGGTTCGGCGACCAGATCTAGAAATAGCGCGGAGACGACTTCGCATCAGCCTCAAACCGTTACTAAAAACTACGAAATAAATTTAGGCCTAAACTACGAACTTGATTTATGGGGACGCGTTAGAAATAGCGTAGCCGCCGCGAAGGCTTCTCTAAACGCCACGAAATTCGACTATCAAACCGCAAGACTCAGCGTTAGTTCGAGCGTCGCTAAAGGCTATTTTGCGTTAGTCGCCCTAAAAATGCGCGAAGCCGTACTAAAAGATACGCTCAAAAGCTACGACGAAACGCTAGATTTTAGGAAAACGCAATTTGAATTAGGCAGTATCGACGAAACGACCTATATGCAAAGTAAAGCCGCCGCGCAAAGCGCCGAAGTAAGTTTATTAGAAGCTCAAAGCTCGCTTTCGTCGGCTCTTACGTCGCTAGCGATTTTAACCGGCAAAAGCAATGACGAAATTTTAAAAGGCATAGTAGCCGTTAAAGATAGCTTGCCGAGCGAACCGACGGTATACGCGGGCATAAGTTCGGATATCTTACTTCGCAGGAGCGACGTGGCGAGAGCCTACGCCGATTTAAACGCCACTAATGCGCTAGTCGGCGTTGCTAGGGCCGATTATTTCCCGACGATTTCGCTAACGGGAATTTTAGGGTATGCGAGCGAAGATTTTAATCGGCTTTTCGTAAATAACGCTAATCTATGGAGCTTAAGCGGTAGTTTAGCGCAGAAAATATTCGACTTCGGCAAGACTAAAAATAACGTAAAAATAGCCAAAACCAACGAACAAATAGCTGCCGTAACCTACGAAGCTACGATAAAAAAAGCCCTAGGCGAAGTTAGAGACGCGCTAAATTCGCGCCGATTCGCCCAAGATGCGCTAAAACTAGCCGATAAACTTTTAATATCGCAAGAAAAAATATACGAGCTATCCAAAAATAGATTCGATGAAGGATACAGTAGTCATTTAGAACTTTTAGACGCTCAAAGAAATCTACTATCGACCAAGCTTTCGCAAATCAATGCAAAACTAAATTTAATCGACTCGGTCGTTAATATCTACAAAGCTTTCGGCGGCGGATTTACCGCTCGAAAATAACTTAAGTTAGCTAGGCTCGGTAGAGCTTAGCTAAAAATTTATACCTCGCTCGTTAAAATTTGCACGATAGTTTCGGGCAAAATTTCATGCTCTATCTCGTGGATTTTGGCCTCGTAAGCTTCAAAGCTCATTCCCGCGCTCTTTTCAAACGCGCGCTGAGCGATGATCTTGCCGCCGTCTAGCTCCTCGCTGACCCAGTGCACGCTCACGCCGCCTACCTTCATATCGCTATCAAAGCTCTCTTTTATCGCGTGCGCGCCCTTAAAAAGCGGCAGCAGCGACGGGTGCAAATTTATCGCGCGAATCTGCCTCGTAAAAACGGGCGTGAGAATGCGCATAAAGCCCGCAAGCACCGTTAGATCGACGTTAGCGCGCTTTATCTGCGCTACGACTTCGGCGTCGAATTCCTCGCGCGATGCAAAATTAACGTGCTCGGTAACGACGCTTTTTAGGCCGTATTTTGCGGCCTTTGCTATGCCGCCTGCGTTAGCTTTATTTGTTAGCGTTAGCGCGACCTCGATCTTGGTCTCGCCAAAAACTTTGCCGTGTAGCCTCTGCAAAATCGCCTCCAAATTCGAGCCGCCGCCGCTAAATAAAACCGCTATTTTTTTCGTAAGCATTTGAGTCCTTTGATGACGTCCGCGGCCGTGAGCGCGTAGTCGTTGATTTTGATTTCGCGAGCGGCTAGAGCGTGAGCCAGCGTCCCAGAGATCGCAGCGTTTAGCGGATCGTAGCCCTGTGCGAGCAGTCCTGCGACGATACCGCTTAGCGCGTCTCCGCTGCCGCCTTTTGCTAGCGCGGCGCTACCGTGCGTCATGACGTAGACCTCGCCGCCTTGCGCGATTAGCGTATTTGCACCCTTTAACACAAGCACACATTTAAAATTTCGGCTAAAAATTTGAGCGAGTTTGAAGCGATTTTTTTGCACTTCGCAGACGTCGAATTTGCCTAGCTTCGCAAGCTCTAGCAGGCTAGCAAACTCCTTTGGGTGCGGCGTTATCACGACGTTTTTGCTATTTAAAAGCTCAAGCGTGCGCGGCTCGTAGCAAAGATCGGCGTCGATAACGAGCGCGTCTTTTGTTTTTAGCTCGCTAAAAAGCTCGTCTTTTTGCGCCTCGTCAAGCTCGCCAAGCCCCATGCCGACGGCTCCGACTCGCATTTTTGGCATTATGCGCGCGCTTTGCATTAAAACGGGCTCGATGCTTAAATTTTCGCCCACGACGCTAACGAGCCCCGCGCCGATAGTTAGCGCGGCAAGTCCCGCTATGCGCGCCGCTCCGCCCTTTTGGCCGCTCACGACAAACACGTGTCCAAAGTCGCCTTTGTTAGCGTTTTGCTTTGCGCGAAACGGCAAATTTAAATCGCTTTTTCCAAGCTTATAAAAGCTCGTCCCCTTCTCGTAAAGCTCGCGCGAAAGACCCAAATTTGCGACCTTTACGCGCCCTACGAAATCCTTTGCGAAGTCGCTATAAAGCGCTAGCTTTAACGCACCCATCGTCACGGTCATATCGGCCTTAAAGACCGCGCCTTGCGGCACGCCGTTTTTATCAAGACCGCTCGGGATATCGCAGGTGAGCTTATAGGCGGGTTTTGCGTTTAGCAGATTTATCAAATTTATCGTCCGCTCGTCTAGCTCGCGGCTAAGTCCGGTTCCGAAAATCCCGTCGATGATGCAGTCAAATTCGCCGATTTCCGTTAAATTTGAGATCAAATTTACTCCGCATTTTAGCGCTCTAGTTAGCTCTGTTTTTGAGGTTTCGTTTTGTTTGTCGCTCGCCAAAAACGCGAAACAATCAAATTTACCGCCCAAAAGCCTAAGCGCTGCGAGCACGTCTGCGCCGTTATTTCCGCTGCCGACTACGCCTAAAATTTTACGGCGTTTGGTCGATGATTTTTTGAGCCTAGCTCGTACTGCGCGAGCTAACGCATTTGCGGCGTTTTGCATCAGCGCTTCGGTACTCAGCCCAAACTCGCTCACGGCTCTAGCGTCAAGCTCCGCCGTATCCCAAAATAGCTTTTTCATGCGCCCTCCTGCTTCACTCGGTAGCTCAAAGCCTCTAAAATGTGCGGCTTTTTGATGATACGCGAGCCCTCGATGTCGGCGATAGTGCGGGCGACTTTTAGGGTTTTGTTTATGGCGCGGCGACTGAGCGAAAATCTCTGCGTCGCGTGATCTAGCGCCCCGCTCGCCTCGTCATCGCAAACGCAAAATTTAGCGATCTCTTCGTCGCTTAGTCTACCGTTTAACTCGCTTTGGGCGCGCGAGATTTGCGTCTCAAACACACGCAGCACGGTATCTTGCATAGATTCGCTCGTGACGTCGCTTTTATCATCTGCGCTCACCTCGTCCATCTGTACATGAAGGTCGATACGGTCTAGTACGGGCGCCGAGATGCGCGATTTATAGCGCTTGATCTCAAGCTCGGAGCATTTGCACTCTAGATTTTTAGAAAGGAGATTGCCGCAAGGGCAAGGGTTCATCGCGGCTACGAACATAAATTTAGTCTCATACGTGATTTTTGAGTTTACGCGCGAGATGTTGATTTTATAGTCCTCCAGCGGCTCGCGTAGGCTCTCTAAAATTTGGGGCGCAAAGTGCGGAAGCTCGTCGAAAAAGAGTATCCCGCCGTTAGCTAGTCCGACCTCGCCGATCCTAGCTAAGCTCGATCCACCGCCAAAAATAGAGCTACGCGTGCTCGTGTGGTGAGGCGAGCGAAAGGCGCGAAGTGCGGAAAATTCGCTCTCCTGCTGATTTAGCGAACTATAAGCGCAGCTGAGCAAAATCTCCTCCAAGCTTTGCGGCGGCAAAATGTAGCGCAGGCGCTTGGCGCTCATACTTTTACCGCATCCGGGGCTGCCTTCAAAGATAATATTGTGCATACCGCAAGCGGCCACCAAGCAGGCTCTTTTTGCCCTACTTTGGCCTTTGACGTCGCTAAAATTTAGCTCGAAATTTTGATTTTTTACGAAGCTTTTTTCGCCGATTTTGATCAAATTCGAAAAAAGCGGATGAACGCTGCCCACTCTGCACGAGGCGGCAAACTCGGGCTCTAGGAAAAATTTGATCGCTTCGGCCAAATTTGAAACGGCGTAAATTTCTAAATTCGGTATCGCGCCCGCTTTTTGCGCTATCTCTTGCGGGATCAGCACGCGAGAACCCGGCGCTTTCGCGCTCAAAAAAAGGAGGATAGAAAAAAGGCTCGCTGTGCTTTTGACGCCGCCGTCGAGCCCCAACTCGCCGAATACAAAAATAGGCTCGAAGTCACGCTCTTTTTGCAAGGCGATTAAAAGCGCGATAGGTAGGTCGAAGTGGCTGCCCGATTTTGGCATATCGGACGGGGATAAATTTATGATGATTTTTTGCGCGGGAAAAGAGAAATTTAACGACAAAAGCGCTGATTTTACGCGCTCGGCGCTCTCTTTGATCGAAGCCCCCGCAAGACCTACGATATTAAGTGCGGGCAAACCGCGGTTAAAACTGGACTCGACGTCCACAAGCCGCAATTCGTCGTTATAAGTGGCGCATTTTAGGGCTTTCATGCGTTTTTTTGCTTTTTATACTCTTTGTCGAATTTTTTGCGTTTATTGTAGCCTATACGCTCGATAAAAAGGTGTCCATCTAGGTGATCCATCTCGTGCTGGATCGCAACCGACAAAAGTCCGTCGGCCTCGAGCTCTTGGCGCTGTCCGAAGCGGTCTTGATACTCTAGCGTTATAAACTCGGCCCTTTTTACGTCCTCGTAGTATCCCGGCACGCTAAGGCAACCTTCTTGGTAGATTATCTCGCCCTCTTTGCGTAAAATTTTGGGATTTATGATTTCTAGCAGATCCTCTTTGCGCTGTTCTTTGCTCTCTTCGTCAACTAAATTTATGATCAAAATTCGCTTAGCCTCGCCTGTTTGGATGGCAGCTAGTCCGATACCGTTTTTAGCGATCATGGTCTCATACATGTCGTCTAAAAATTTATGCAACTCATCGTCAAAAACTTTAACTTCAAGTGATTTGACGAAGAGTTTTTTGTTCGGATAGGTTAGGATTTCCAGTATCATTTAGCCGCTTTCTCGTCCAAGATCTCGTAGCGCTTACCGTCTCTACCTGTTTTTACGAGAGTATCGAGTGCCGCAGATAGTAGCTCGGTGACTGTTTTATCGGTTCTTAGGTTGCAGGCAACGACCTCCATGTCAAACTCGAATTTTTCGCCCTTTAGTATAAACGAGGTCTCGTAAAACATCTCGGTGATACGTTCGCAGGCCTTTTGCGCGCCGACCATATCGGTGTGCCTCATCAGCATAGCAAAGCATCCGCCGCCGTAGTGCGCCAAGATATCGCTTCGCTTCGATGTTCTTAGCAACATTCTAGAAATATTTTTTAGCAGCGCTAGTCTACCTTTTGAGCCGATATCTTTTAAGGCTGCTTCTTTTGGTTTTATGAGCATAACGGATGATTCGTAGCCGTATTTTTCGATATTTCCGACTTCGGTTTCTAGCGTTTTTAGGAAAAATTTTCTATTGTAGATGTCAAATTTAGGATCGTAGATAGATTGTTCCTCTACGACCTTAAAGACCTTGCTGACCTCTTCGTAGCTCGTTTTTATCACTTCTATATGCTTGTTCATCAGTGAATTTAGCCTATTTAGGTCTTCATTAAAGGCGTTAAACATATTTTGCAAGCTTAGCAGACTGATGTTTGGCTCTAGAATGCTTGAGCGTTTTTTTATTATGGTTCTTAAGATAGTCAAATTTTTATAAATGAGTCCTACGGCTTGCAGCATGCTTTTTATCTGCATGAAGCTATTTTTTACCTCGCGCTCGATATTTATTTGTCTATCGTCTTCGAGTCTACTGATCTCTTCTTCGATCTTTATGATCTCGCCGACTTTTTTCTTAAAATCATCAGGCTGCTTTTCAAGCATCTTTTCAAAAAAAGCGGTGTAGTTTTTCGGTATCGAGGGGATGTTTTCCTCGGTTAATTCTTTAATAATCGCCTCGGAAAAACCGTAGATATTAAATTCGCTTTCTACGGCTTCTACAGCCTTTTCATCCTCTTTTTTTACTACTACGTTTTCGCTTTTTTTGTTGTCTAACTTTATCAAATTTTACTCTTTACTTAAAGCTTTTCTCCAAAACTTTATCTATAAGCCCGTACTCTTTGGCTTCGGCAGAGCTCATGAAAAAGTCTCTGTCGGTGTCTTTTTGGATTTTAGCTAGTTTTTGACCCGTATTTTTAGCTAGGATCGCGTTTAAAATTTCTTTCATACGCAAGATTTCCTTCGCCTGGATCTCTATATCTGTCGCCTGTCCGCGCGCGCCGCCTAAAGGCTGATGGATCATGATGCGCGAATTCGGCAACGCATAACGCTTGCCCTGCGCGCCGCAGCTAAGCAAAAACGCGCCCATAGACGCCGCCTGACCTATACAAATCGTGCAGACGTCGGGCTTGATGTAGTTCATCGTATCGTAAATGCTAAATCCGCTCGTTATCACGCCGCCGGGGCTATTTATGTATAGATATATGTCTTTGTCCGGATCTTCGGCCTCTAAAAACAGCATCTGAGCCACGATCGCAGACGCCATGCCGTCCTCGATCTCGCCGCTAAGCATTATTATGCGGTCTTTTAGTAGGCGCGAGTAGATGTCGTAGCTTCTCTCGCCCTTGCTCGTGCGCTCGATGACGTAGGGGATGTAGTAACTCATTACTCCGCCTTTTTCTCTTTCTTATCGCTCTTTAGCGCAAACATCTCGTTAAATAGCTTCTCCTCGATCATCGACATTTTGATCGCAGGCAAAATTCCTTGATTTTTATAGTTTTCAAGGTGCTGTTTCGGATCTACGCCCGAGCGATACGCTTCAAAATACACCGCTTGGATCAGCTCTTGGTCGCTTACTTTGATATCTCTGCGGCGCGCTAGCTCGTCTATTATAAACGTTAGCTTCACGCTTTTTACCGCGTCGTCGCGGTATGTCTCGCGCTGTTTAGTTAGAGCGTCTTTGTCCTCTCTAAATTTAGCCATCTGCTCAGGCGTAAAGTTGCTCCAAGCGCTGCGGAACTGCATATCCATCTCTTGCTCTACGATGTTTTTCGGCACGTCGAAGTTAAATTTAGCCACGATCGCGTCGGCAAATTTAGGCTTTAGCTCCTCGTTTACGTTTTTAGCGTGCTTCTCGGCTTTGATCTGCTCTTTTAGTCTCTCTTCAAATAGCTCGACGCTTACCTTTTCCTCGCCCGGCATGATGCGTTTTAGCGTCTCTTCGTCGATCTCTTCAGGCACTTTTTTACCTTGGATTTCGTGTAGTTTTACTTTAAACGTCGCGTCTTTGCCCGCAAGGTGCGCAGCGCCGTACTCGGCAGGGAATTTAACCTTCACGTCGCGCTCTTCACCGACTTTTAGCCCGATCATACCGTCCTCAAAGCCAGGTATAAACTGACCAGAGCCGATTTCTAGCAGATAGTTTTCGGCTTTGCCGCCCTCAAACGCCTCGCCGTCTACGAAACCCTCGAAGTCAAATTTAGCAAAATCGCCGTTTTCAAGTGCAGCTTTTTCCACTTTTTCTAGCGGAGCCATCATTTTTAAAATTTCATTTTTTCTCTCGTCGATCTCTTTTTTAGTTACGCGCGGAGTGCTGACGCTTTCTATCAGCTCCTCGTAGCCGTCGATGTTTATAACCGGTTTAAACGAAAGCTCGATCTCAGCGTCTATCTCGTTTTCGCCTCTATCAAATTTAGTCACGATCGGCTCACCGATAACCTCTTCAAATTTTCTATTTAGCTCTTTTAGTCCCGCGTCTATGACGTCTTTTAGCGCATCTTGCTCAGCATCGGCGGTTAGTTCTTTTTCGTAACGTTTTAGCACTACGTTCACAGGCACTTTGCCCGCTCTAAATCCGTCTATTTTCATATTTTTCGCGGCTTTTTTAGCAGCATTTTCGAGTTTGGATTTTACGTCCGCGCTCGGTATTTTCGCACTTAGCGAAGCGTTTACGGCGTCGATCGCCTTGGTTTTGATTTGCATTAAATTCCTTTAAAAAATAAAAATTTCCTAGAGTGTAGCAAAATTTTCCTTATTCATAGTATAAATTTAAGCGCGCGAAAGGCGAATTTAAGTAAAATCATTTATCAAAATTTAAATTGTGAAATGAATCAGGAACGCAAATGCAAGAAAATTTAAAAAATGTGAATTTAAAAAAAGAAAAGTTTGAAAGCTGCGTCGAGCAGATGCTAAATTTAGTCGGCGAAGACCCACAAAGAGAGGGGTTAGTTAAAACTCCAGAGCGCGTTTTTAAAGCTTATGAGTTTTTAACTAGCGGCTACTCGCAAGACCCCAAAGTCGTGCTAAACGACGCGCTATTTGATAGCTCAAATAACGAAATGGTGCTCGTGCGCGATATCGAATTTTACAGCCTTTGCGAGCATCATTTGTTGCCGTTTTTCGGGCGCGTGCACGTAGCCTACATCCCAAATCACAAGGTCGTAGGCCTTAGCAAAATCCCGCGTATGGTAAATATCTTCGCCCGCCGCCTGCAGATCCAAGAGCAGCTCACCGAGCAGATCGCCGAAGCCGTGCAAGACGTCATCAAGCCAAAAGGCGTTGGCGTCGTCATCGAGGCGCGCCACATGTGCGTGGAAATGCGAGGCGTCGGCAAGATCAACTCAACCACGACCACGTCGGCGCTGCGGGGCTGCTTTTTAAAGAGCAGCGAGACTAGACGCGAGTTTTTCTCCCTCATAAATTCGCACAAAGAAGTGAGATTTTAGTGAATTTAGATAGCTTAAAATCAAAACTCGGCGCAAATTTATCTCTCTCTAGCGTCTTTGGCGTGATAGAGCGAATTTCTGCTACGACGATAGAGATCTCGGGTCTGCGCCCCAGCATCGGCGACATCGTGCAAATTTGCGCTAAAGATAGGAGCAAAAGCGGACTGGCGATGGTGACCGAAGTGCGGCAAAATACCGCGCTAATCTCGCCTTTTGGCTTTGTAGAAGGCTACAAAATCGGCGACTTCGTCTATCAGAGCGACCAAGGCATGAAAATCCCCGTGGGCGACGCTCTTTTAGGGCGAGTGGTCGATCCTTTTATGAATCCAAAAGACGGCAAAGGCGCGATCGCCGCCACCGAGTACGCTCCGATAATGCGCGCTCCGATCGATGCGATGAAGCGCGGGCTGATAGATGAAATTTTTAGCGTCGGAGTTAAAAGTATCGACGGGCTGCTAACCTGCGGCAAAGGCCAGAAACTAGGCATTTTCGCGGGTTCTGGCGTAGGTAAAAGTACGCTCATGGGCATGATAGTGAAAAACTCGCAAGCCCCGATCAAGGTAGTCGCCCTTATCGGCGAGCGCGGCCGCGAGGTGCCCGAGTTTATCGAGAAAAATTTACGCGGCGATCTAAGCGGTACCGTCGTCATCGTAGCCACCAGCGACGATAGCCCGCTGATGCGAAAATACGGCGCCTTTTGCGCGATGAGCGTGGCCGAATACTTCAAAAACCAAGGCAAAGACGTGCTTTTTATCATGGATAGCGTGACGCGATTTGCCATGGCGCAGCGAGAGATCGGGCTGGCGCTGGGCGAACCGCCGACGTCCAAGGGCTACCCGCCCTCCGTGCTCACCCTACTACCGCAGCTGATGGAGCGCGCGGGCAAAGAGGAGGGCAAGGGCAGCATAACGGCCTTTTTCACGGTGCTTGTAGACGGCGACGACATGAGCGACCCGATAGCCGACCAGAGCCGCTCGATCCTAGACGGTCACATCGTGCTTAGCCGCGAGATGACGGACTTTGGCATCTACCCGCCTATAAACATATTAAACTCCGCCTCGCGCGTGATGAGCGACATCGCGACCAAAGAGCAAAGAGCAAATGCCGCCAAGCTAAAGCGCCTCTACTCGCTTCTAAAAGAAAATGAGGTCCTGCTACGCATCGGCGCGTATCAAAAGGGCAGCGACAAGGAGCTAGACCTCGCGATCTCGAAAAAAGAATTTATAGATAACTTCCTAAAACAAGACGCCGAAGAGGGCTTTAGCTTCGAGCAGACACAGGAGTTGCTAGGCGGGATAAATTAGTCAAATTTGAGGTTTTGCGGGCAAATTTGAGCACGATTTATCCTGCCGATTCTTAAATTTAACGGGTTAAATTTAAGCCGAATATTTTTATCGCACGGCGCGCAAAGGATCAAATTTGAGCAGAAACTACGATTAAAATCCGCTGGTTTTACAGGACGATTTTTACGTTATCGCACTTAGTTGCGTATTCTTGCTCGGCTTTAACCTTTTTATGACGTTTTTGATATTTTTTAGCGGTATGGCAGACTGGCAAAGCGGCTCATTTTGGGAAGTTTTCGCAGCGGAAGCAATGCGAACCCGCGGGTTTATTTGGATGTTTGCGTCCGTGATTCTTGCGAACGCTTTAGCCGCCACCGACCTAATCAAAAAACTCAAAAATCCCTCGCTCGTTTACCTTTACGAAGATAAAATTTTCCAAACCAAAAAGGGAGTAACGATAAATTTGGCGGATATCCGCGAAATGCGAAAATCGCCCTATCAAATTTTAGGAGCGATACCGAAAAATCCGCTTTCCTTGATCGTAACTCCGTTTATGTTCGTCTTGGCCGCGTTTGTTTTTTATGCTCTGATTTTTATCGCAAAATGCGTGCTCAGAGCCTTTGATAAGGACGTAAATTTAAGCTACTTTTGCAACCTTGCCGTATTTAGCGAGACTGGCGTTATAAATATTTATTTCATCTCAAAATCAGACTACGCAGCGGTACGGGAGTATTTTTCGTCAAAGCTGGGCGCAGACGTCGCGGACGCACCCTGGACGATCAAATTTTACGACGCTAGGAACCTTCAACAGCCTTAAATTTGACGCTCGCTCTCGTCTTTATCTCATATCAAATTTAAATATGGTTTTATCCTGAGTTGTGGTCAAATTTATATAGTATAGTAAAAACGCAGTTTTTCGTGCCGAGATTTCACCGCCTTTTGTCTCAAGCCTGCGGCACGAGCCTTGATTTACTGCGTGCGGTTGCCGACTTTCTCGATTTCATTTCTGCAAATTTTATTGACCTGCTCGCCCTCGCTATTTCGCAAGATAACCTCGTAGTCTATATACTCGTGTCTTTTATCGGGCCTGTCCAAATCTCTAAATTTCGATAATATTATTTCAAAGGATTCTACGTCGTCTAGGGTAAATTTGTCGATTATTTTGGCGTATTTGAAATTTTTACTAGGAAGCATATAAAAATCTCTAAATTTTTGCTTTAAATTTAGCGTGTAAATCGTCGTGGACGCAGCACCGTTATCGCAGCTATTGACTTTGCTCTCGTCAAAGGCAAGCGCGAGGCAAATTTCATCCCCGCAGACGACTTTCGTATCTTTAGCGAGGCTATTTACGCGCACGGTTTGTCGCCGTTCTTCGCCTTTAATCTCAAAGGTATTGCGAGCGAGCTTTTTGGCTGTTTTGTCTCCGCCGTAGCCTCTTGCCTCAAGCTTATCAGGCCAAACAAGCCAAGGCTCATTAGGATTTTTAGGAAAGCTTTCAAGCGAGATTTGAAGCCCTCTTATGGCATTTAAATTTTCCTCGGTGCCTTGCGGAGCTGCAAAAGAGGTGCCTCTCATAGAGTGTAGATTAAAGAAACCGATAAATTTTCTCACGACCTTATACGCCGTTTGAGAAAATATCTTGGCTTCATTTTCAAAAAGAGAAATATCGTAGATGCCGTATTCATAATATTTAAGTTCTCTTCTTACCCACATCTCATCTGACGAGCGGTCGATCTCGTCGTATCCATAGTAGCGCCCCGGCATATCTTTTTGCAAAAAAAGTCTTCTTTCCTCTCGTCTTTATATCTAAGCCAGACTCCGGTTTCGTTTTTAACATATAAATGGTCAAATTTTACGCCTTTTGCAAATCTGCCTTTTCCAGGCCAAAATACGGGCCTTTTTTCTAGGGGAGGCAGAGCGGCGACGGGAGGCAAATTTTGTAGCTCTTTTTCAAATTTTTCATCGATATAGTCGCAAGCGCTAGTGGGCATACCAGGATCGCAACCCTCTGGCGTATCGACCGAAAAAAGCGAGGTTAGGATTAAATATACAAGTAGTACAAAAACCACGCAAGCGCCGCCTATAACCCAAGCAATAATTTTTAAAATTCTTTTAAAAGTTTTCATATCTAAATTTTATACCATCTCGCCTAAAAAAACCGCAAATTTTAACTTCAAATTTGCCTTTTCGCCGAGTCAAATTCGGATTTATTTAGCCGAATTTCATTCAAAATGCGAAAATTTTAATTTTTAAATTTTCTAAAACCTTAAGAAATTAAACTAAGTTTAGGATATATTTTATCTTTTTATATCAAATTTGACTGAAAGACCGACGTTTTGCTCATTTGATAAGGAATTTCAATATATAAACTCTATCAAAAACCGGCTAAATTTGAAAAAACTAAGCTAAAATTTTAATCAAAAATTTATAAAATTTGTTATATTATCCTCGCGAAAATAAAAGGGATAAAATATATCCTAATTGATAAAGGTCAAGCGTGAGAGTATATCTAGACAACAATGCCACGACGATGGTCGATCCCGAAGCTTTCGAGCTTATGAAGCCGTTTTTTTGCGAAAAATACGGCAATCCAAACTCGCTGCATAAATTCGGCTCCGAGACGCACCCCGCGCTTCGCCGCGCGATGGATCAGCTCTATGCGGGCATAAACGCGAGCGATAACGACGATATCGTGGTAACAAGCTGCGCCACCGAGAGCAACAACTGGGTGGCTAAGGGCGTGTTTTTCGATCATATATTAAATAAAGAAAAGGATCACGTCATAATCAGCGCCGTCGAGCATCCGGCGATCTCGGCGACTTTCGAGTTTCTCAAAAAGTACGGCGTGCGAGTGAGCCGCGTGCCCGTAAACGAAAACGGCCTGCTCGATCCAAACGACCTAAGAAAGCTCATCGACGATAAAACCGCGCTCGTTAGCATCATGTGGGCAAATAACGAAACGGGCACCATTTTCCCGATCAAAGAGTGCGCGGCGATCGCTCACGAGCACGGCGCGCTGTTTCACACCGACGCGACGCAAACCGTCGGCAAGATCAAGATAAACGTGCGCGAGATGGGCATGGACTTTATGAGCTTTTCTGCGCATAAATTTCACGGACCAAAAGGCGTAGGCGGCCTGTATATCAAGGACTCGCAAAAGCTAACGAGCTTGCTCCACGGCGGCGAGCACATGGGCGGTAGACGCAGCGGGACGCTTGACGTCGCTGGTATCGTGGGCATGGCGCAAGCTCTGGAAAACAGTAACAAGCTAATCGAGTTTGAAAATCTGCACGTTAGACGCCTGCGCGATAAGCTCGAGGATGCGCTACTGCAAATCCCCGATATATCGGTCGTGGGAGACCGCGCTCACAGACTGCCAAACACTATCCTAGCCGCCATAAAAGGCGTCGAGGGCGAGGCGATGCTGTGGGATCTAAATCAGGCAGGTATCGCGGCGTCTACGGGCTCGGCGTGCGCGTCTGAAACGCTAGAGAGCAACCCGATAATGGAAGCCATCGGAGCTAGCAGCGATCTGGCGCATACGGCGCTAAGGCTGTCGCTATCGAGGTTTAATACCGAAGAAGAGATCGACTATGCGATAGAGCATATCAAAAAGGCGGTGGAGAGGCTAAGGGGTATTTCAAGTACGTACGCCTATAACCCTAACAGCAAGTAACGGCTTGTCTTTTGAGCGCTTTCGAATGAGTTTGAAATTTTCGCCCTGCGGCAGACTATCTGTCTAGCCTTGGGACGAAAATTTCCGCACAACATTCAAAATCATCTCAAAATACTTCGCCCTATTGTTTTACGTTCAAATTTGAGGTTAAATTTGATTGAAATTTGAGCTTTAAAAGTCCAAATTTGAGTTAAATTTAAAAGGAAGCGGGCGGCAGTATCGCGAGATGGATTTGAATGTTGTGAAGCAAAAATGAGCAAGGCTAACCAGATAGGTTGCCGCAGCGATATTTTTGCAAGCTCATTCAAAGACGCTCGCGAGACAACGCCTCTAAAAAGGAAATAAAATGGCAAAAAATAATCTAATAGGCGGCTCCATCTGGGACGAATACTCCCAAAACGTCCAAGACCGCATGAACAATCCCAAATTTATGGGCGAGATAACGCAGGACGAAGCCAAAGCAAGAGGCGGCAAGCTCATCGTGGCGGATTTTGGCGCCGAAAGCTGCGGCGACGCGGTGAGGCTGTATTGGCTCGTGGATGAGAAAACCGACCGCATCATGGACGCTAAATTTAAAAGCTTTGGCTGCGGCACGGCGGTGGCTAGCTCAGATACGATGGCCGAGCTTTGCGTAGGCAAGACCGTGGACGAAGCGGTCAAAATCACAAACATCGACGTGGAAAAAGCCATGCGCGACAGCCCAGACGTCCCAGCCGTCCCGCCGCAAAAGATGCACTGTTCGGTCATGGCATACGACGTTATTAAGGCCGCGGCGGCGCAGTATAAGGGCGTAGATCCGGAGCATTTCGAGGACGAGATCATCGTGTGCGAGTGCGCGCGCGTGAGCCTAGGCACGATCAAAGAAGTCATCCGCCTAAACGACCTACACACGGTCGAGGAGATCACGCAATACACCAAAGCAGGCGCCTTTTGCAAATCCTGCGTGCGCCCGGGTGGACACGAAAAGCGCGAGTATTATCTCGTCGATATCCTAGCAGACACCAGAGCCGAGATGGAACAGGAGAAAAAGCAAGCCGTCATCGATGCGCAAGTTGCGGGCAAATTTGACGACGTGAGCTTTGAAAATATGACCGTCGTGGGCCAACTAAAGGCCATCGAGAGCGTCATCGACAGAGAGATCCGCCCGATGCTGATGATGGACGGCGGCGACATGGAGATCCTTGATCTACAAAAGGACGCCGAGGGCAAATTTGACGTCTATATCCGCTATATGGGTGCTTGCAGCGGCTGCGCGAGCGGCGCGACTGGCACGCTATACGCGATCGAAAACGTACTGCAAGAAAACCTCAGCCCAAATATCCGCGTCCTACCCATCTGATCTGCTTTACACGGCAAATTTGACGCGGATTGGGGCTCAAATTTGATTAAATTCGGGCGGTTAGTTTAGCCGCCCTGTTCTATTTTTGTAAAATTAATGCGACTTACAAGATGGTTTTGGTGTTACAGAATCGCAAAATCCACCTTATGAAACAAACAAATTTAGCTGCTCTAGCTTTGCGTAAATTTGAGTACAGAATTTGACTACTAAAATTTACTCTTTTAGCTCCTCGTAAACACTCTGGTTGTGATATATACAAGCCGCAATCACTATAATTAGTATCGGAGTTAGCAACAAAAATGCACCAAAAGCTCCTATTGCTCCATCGTTATGCTGGCTTTTGCCGGATAAAGTAACAGGAAGATAAAAAATCAATGCAAAAGTAGCAAAATTCTCTACCGCAAAAATCGTGTTGCTTTTTTCAGGATTTTTAATAAAAAGATTGCTGTATTTGCGTTTTAAAATTAAAAACAATAACGTGCAAACAATGGCAGATAATACAACTAGATACAAATTATCCATACCTAGATAGTTCAGGGTTAAGCAATAAGCCAATGCCGTAAAAGTCGGAAAATTAAATCTAACCAAACGATGAAGCTGATATCTGTACTTTAAATTTTTAGGGATTTGTACTAAGGCTTTACCGTATTCCAGCGCTTCAGCCTCCTCGTCACTTTGGCTTGGCTCGGTTTCATGGCTCGCGCCCTCAAATTTGCGCTCGAATTCGGCCGCTTCGCTTTGGGCGGCTTGCGTTTCGTTGCCCGCTTGGCTTAAATTTTGCCCATTAGTCGTTTCGTCCACGACTAGCTCGCTGATTTTCTCTTGCGATTTTAGTACTCTTTGCGGCAGATACACGGTCTCATCGGCAGCAAATTCGTCGTTGGCATTGTGGGCTATTATTGCGATGGGGAGCATAATTATCGTGATAAAGATCGCCTGCACGATCGTTGGCGTGCTAAAAGCCGCATCCAAAAACAACGCATATAAGCTCGCCGCAATGAAAAAGAGCGCGATAGTTTCAGTACATATCAAGGTAAAGGCTTTGCCTTCGTCGCTAAACAAAAACACGCTATATCGCTTGCGCCTAGGCGAGCTTAGCGAAAAGAGTATTAACGCAGCAGACATGCCAAACGCCACCGCAAATAAAAAAGGTGAAGACGGGTGACCTGGATCTATCAAAAAAGAAAAAAGAAGCACTATAAAGGTTGCGGAAAGCCCGACAAATAAATTCCTGCTAAAGCGCCAATTATCATAACTCTTTAGGGCATCTTGCGGAATTTGACTGATATCGACGGCGATCTTATCTTTTTGAGTTTGCATTTTTGCCTCCTTTTTTGTTATTTTAGCCTAAATTTTAACTCTATCATCACCAAAACCCATCTGCCCCAAATTCCAATTTACGAAATTAAATTTTTCTACTTCATTTATCAAAATACCTAAAAT
>NZ_JBQNAN010000007.1:0-91443 GCF_052170435.1 Campylobacter sp. | reverse complement strand
AGTGCGAAATCTTATCGGCATCGATGATCTCAAATCCGCGATCACGAAGCAGCTCACAAACCGCGCTCTTACCGCTGCCGATGCTGCCCGTGATGACGATGGCGTGTTTAAATTTCAAGGCAAGCCTTTATAGCGTTTTTATTCGATTTTAGCTAAAATCTGCGAAATTATACCATCTTGGAGGATAAAATTTGATAAGCTACAAAGACGCTGGCGTCGATATAGACGCGGGAAATGACTTCGTAAATGCGATAAAACCGTTCGTCAAGGCGACGCAAACTCCGCACGTTTTGGGCGGTATCGGCTCGTTTAGCGGCGCAGTAAGGCTACCTGCCGGCTACAAAAAGCCCGCGATCCTAGGCGCCACCGACGGCGTGGGTACAAAGCTGCGACTCGCAATCGACGCGCGCAAATTTGAGGGCGTGGGGCAAGATCTCGTCGCGATGTGTGTAAACGACCTCATCTGCAACTTCGCCGAGCCGCTGTTTTTCCTCGACTACTACGCGACTGCAAAGCTCGAGATCAGCGATGCCAAAGAGGTCGTAAAAAGCATCGCCGAGGGCTGCAAACTCGCCCGCTGCGCGCTTATAGGCGGCGAGACGGCAGAGATGCCCTCGATGTATGAGAAGGGCGATTTTGACCTCGCGGGCTTTGCCGTGGGTATCGCCGAGGAGGACGAGATCGACCGCAGCAAGTTCGTACGCGAGGGCGACGTGCTCATCGCGCTTCCTAGTAGCGGCCTGCACTCAAACGGCTTCTCTCTCGCGCGAAAAGTAATCGCCGAGCTGGGGCTAAAATTTGACGACAAAGTGGGCGATCACGCGCTCATCGACGTGCTTTTGGAGCCGACTAGGATCTACGTCGGCGACTTTTTAAATTTAAAAGACAAGATCCACGCGCTCGCGCACATCACGGGCGGCGGCATCGTGGAGAATCTGCCGCGAGTATTTCCGGAGGGACTAGGTGCGAAGATCGAGCACGCCGCGATCCGCACGCCTGAGATCTTTAAAATCATCGCGCAAAAGGTAGAGCCTGCCGAGATGATGAGGACGTTTAATATGGGCGTTGGCATGATCGTCGTAGCGCCGAAAGAAAACGCCGACTTTGTGCTAGCAAATACCGACGGCTACGTCATCGGCGAGATCGTAAAAGGACAAGGCGCGCAGCTAGTTTAAACGGTCAAATTTAACTTTGGCTCGTAAAATACATTGCGAGCCAAATATCTATTTGGGCAGTAAATTTGTTCTGTTTGCCGTATGATTCTACAAAAACTATCACTAAATTTATTTACTCTTTTGATTAGACTTTTTGCTAGTCGATTTTTATTTTTGTTTATTTGCAAAATACGTTTTAAATCCCAAATATAGCGCCAAATTTAATAAAACTAACGTTAGTATTTGCTGGTGTTTGCAAGCTAAATGTTAGCCTGCAAATCAAACCAACATAAAATAATTTCACTCAAATTTAATATAACTCTAAATCCTAAATATTAAGTAAAAATATTAAAGTATAAATTTAATGCTTCTTGGCTAAAATTTTGTAAATTTTAAACCTAAGGGAGAGACGATGAGCATAAATTTAGACAGACTTAAGGCGCTTTCTAGCGAGATAAATGCGATCAACGACGAGAGTTTCGGCGCCGGGATGAGCCGCCTAGCCTACACGCGCGAGGACAAGGCCGCTAGGAAGCTATTTATCGCGCGCTGTAAGGAAGCGGGGCTAAAAGTACGCATAGACGCGATCGGAAATATCTTTGCTAGGCGCGAAGGCACCGAGCCCGAGCTGCCGGCGGTAGCGTTTGGCTCGCATTTAGACACCGTGATAAACGGCAGCGAATTTGACGGGATTCTCGGCGTCCTGGGCGGACTGGAGCTCATCAGATCGCTAAACGACGAGGGCGTGCAAACGCGCAGACCGCTTGAGCTGGTCGTCTTTGAGTGCGAGGAGTCGAGCAGATTTAATATCGCGACGCTTGGCAGCAAGGTCATGTGCGGCAAGCTAGGCTATGAAAAGCTAAAAGACGTGCGCGACTTTCAGGGGCGCGCTATCGGCGAGATTTTTGCTGAGTTTGGCATCAATCTAGCAAGCATCGAAAAGGCCAAAAATTTGACACCGAACTACGAGAGTTTCTTTGAGCTGCATATCGAGCAGGGGCCGCTACTGGATAATGAAAATATCCAAATCGGCGTCGTGAGCGCCATCGCCGCGCCGCATAGATTTAGCGTACGCGTGCAGGGCCAGGCTCAGCACTCCGGCACGACTGCGATGAAGTACCGCCGCGACGCGCTTTGCGCAGCGGCGCAGATAGTGCTAGCCGTCGAGAGCGTCGCGCGCGAAAATGCGGCAAACGGCGTGGTAGCGACCGCGGGCAACTGCACGGTAAAACCGGGCGTCATGAACGTAGTACCGGGCGAAACGACGCTGCTAATCGACCTGCGCGGCATCGACCTGCGCACGCGCGAGGCAGCATACGAGCAGATCCTGGCTGAAATCTCACACATCGAGGCTCAGCGCGGCGTCAAATGTGAGATCAAACAACTAGCCTTCGACGAGCCATGCGCGCTAGACGGCCGCCTCATCGAGCTCATCGCCCAAAAAGCCGAGCAGCTCGGGCTTAGCTTTGAAATCATGCCAAGCGGCGCGGGGCACGACGCGATGCACATGAGCAAGCTATGCCCGACGGCGATGATTTTCATCCCGTCTAAAGACGGCATCAGCCACAATCCGGCGGAATTTTCTAGCTGGAGCGATATCGCTAACGGCGTAAATTTACTAAAAAGCGTGGTTTTAGAAGCGGCGGAAAGGGTTTAAATCGGCTCAAATTTGACGCCGCAAAGTCGGTCGGTAGATTAAATTTGAATTATAAATAAGCGCGGGAAATTTCTATCCCGCTAGTTAAAAGCAAATTTTACGGCAAAAATCAACTGCCGTAAAATTTAAACGGCGCTCAAGCCTTCCTTATATACTCGTTTGGATCGTATTCTTTGCCTTCGTCGTGATCCTTCAGGAGCTTAACCACGACAGGACTAAGCACGATGATGGCGATCAGGTTTGGAAGCACCATGAGGCCGTTAAACATATCGGCCAGCTCCCAGACGAAATTTATCTTTAGCAAGCTGCCCGCAAAGACGAATCCGACGACAAATATCTGCAAAATTCGCACGAATTTGGCTCCAAAAAGGTAGCGCACGTTGATCTCGGCGAAGTAGTACCAACCCAAAATCGTCGTAAACGCAAAGAAAAACAAGCAAATCGCCACGAATCCGTAGCCGCCAGCGTGCCCCAAAACATGCGTCGAAAAGGCCTCTTGCACGAGCGAGATGCCAGCTAGCACGGCTTTGCCGTTTTCAAAATGTATCACGTCGGCGCTAAGCACGACGAAAACGGTGATATTTAGCACGATAAATGTATCGACAAACACACTCATGATACCGAGCACCGCCTGATCTACCGGGTGTTTGACGTTCGCCGCGGCGTGCGCGTGAGGGGTTGAGCCCATGCCCGCTTCGTTTGAAAACAGTCCGCGCGCGATACCGTATCTCATCGCCGTAGCGATCGTGGCTCCGGTCGCGCCGCCCCAAGCTGCGGACGGATTAAACGCGGCCTCGAATATAAGCGCTATGACGCCGGGAATTTTATCAAGATTAAAGCAAATAATTACAAGTCCGACCGCGACGTAGAGGATCGCCATTATGGGCACGATCTTTTCGGCGACTCTGGCGATGGCTTTGACGCCGCCGATAAAAATCATGGCGCAAATCGCCGCTAAAAACAGCCCGCTAGCCCAGTTTGGTATACCAAACGCCCCCTTAAAGCCATCTGAGATGGAGTTAGCTTGAACCATATTTCCCATAAATCCGAGTGCTAAAATGATCGCTAGCGCAAAAAACGCCGCCAAAACCTTGGCATAGCGGCTCTTTAGCCCGCGACTGATATAAAACGCCGGCCCACCGATCATATGGCCGCTGTCGTCTTTGGTGCGGTAAATTTGCGCGAGGCAGATCTCTGCAAAATTCGTCGCCATGCCCAAAAACGCCGCGCACCACATCCAAAATATCGCGCCCGGCCCGCCCATGATGAGCGCGGTTGTGGCACCCACGAGGTTGCCAGTGCCCACCTGCGCCGCGACGGCCGTAGCGACCGCCTGAAACGAACTCATGCCCGATTTTCCCGCCGCTTCGCCGTGCAATGAGAAGTTGCCAAAAAGCCTATTAAGGCCCATTTTAAACTTAAAAATCTGCACGAAACGAAGCCTAATCGTAAAGTAAAGCCCCGTACCGCAAAGCAGCGCGATGAGGAAATACGGCCCCCAAAGAAATGAATTTATAGAGCTTACGAGGTCGGTGAGCATGGATTTGCCTTTATTTTTTAAAATTTTTCAAGTATATTTAAAAAAATATAAAACTAAAATAAATAATAAAAATTTTTTAGCCTATTTTAAAAATATAGTTAAATTTTGAGTTCAATTTGGCAAGGCGGGCGGTTTTAAAGGATTTTCTTGATCTGGGAGGCGGGTTTTGTTTTAGCTGGGCCTTCATGCTGCTTTGCAAATTTGGCGGCGGTTTTACGAGCTTTTGCCGAAAAATTTAACAATCCTGTAAAAATGCAAAAGTTAAAAATGCGCTAAATTTGACCGCAATGCTTCTTGTAAAATTTGATAAGCCGGCAGGGCAAATTTGAGTCGGTGTAAATTTAACGCAAGTCTCCCAAATTTAACCCTTAGATTTTATTTTAATCAGCCACTCGTCCAGCGTTTTTTCAAAGCCTATGCCGTTGCTTTCGTAAAATTTAAGCGGCTTTTCGAGGTATTTTTGCTCTACCCAGCCGCCGAAGCTATGCGGATACAGATAGTCCTTGGCCTCGGGCGCGGTGTTGATGAGATATGGCGGGATGGCTAGCGGCGGCTCGTTTTTAACGTAGGCTAACGCGGCGTTTATGGCCTTGTAGCTGGAGTTTGACTTTGGCGAGTGAGCCAGATACATCGCGCACTGAGCGAGGATTATACGCGCTTCTGGAAAGCCGATCTTGCTAACGGCGGCAAGCGCGTTAGCGGCTAAATTTAGCGCGTTAGGGTTTGCGTTACCGATGTCCTCGCTGGCAAATATCGCCATCCTTCGCGCGATAAAATCAGCGCTCTCGCCCGCATCTATAAGCCGCGCTAGATAGTACATAGCGGCGTTTTCGTCGCTACCGCGCAGGCTTTTTATAAATGCGCTTGCTAGCCCGTAATGCACGTCGTCCTCGCTAACGCCTTCGCTAACGGCGTTAGCTCTCAGCGTTTTTAAATTTTCTAACGTTATTTCCTTGCCTAGGCTCACGGCAAACTCGAGTAAATTTAACAGTCCGCGCGCGTCTCCGCCGCTACTTTTTACGAGATAGGCCTTGGCATCGTCTGAGATATCAAATTTGACCTCGCCTCTCACGCGCTCAAGCAGCTTTTCAAAGTCCTCGCTCGCAAGCGGTTTAAACTCAAATAACATCGAACGGCTGCGGATACCCGAGCTTAGCGTGAAATATGGATTTTCCGTGCTGGCTCCGATGATGGCGGCGCGGTAATTTTCCATCGGGATTAATAGGGCTTCTTGCTGCGTTTTGCTGAGGCGGTGGATCTCGTCGATGAAAAATAGCGGCTTAGAAAGCGCGTTTTCGTGGTTTTTTAGAATTTTGCGAAACTCCTCGATCTTGAGATTTCCGCCGTCAAATTCGTAAAAATCATACTCCATCGACCGTGCGACGACGCGAGCAAAGCTAGTCTTGCCGCAGCCTGCCGGCCCGTAAAATATGCTGTGCGGGATTTTTTTGTTTTCGATAAATTTTTTAAAAACGCCCACCAGCTCGCGCTGTCCGCAGATCTCGTCTAAGCTCGTCGGACGAAATTTCAAGGCGAAATTTTGCAAATTTGCTCCTTTTAAATTTTAAGACATTATAGTCAAATTTAAATTAAGAAGCGGATTTGCGGGAGCGGACGGGTCAAATTTGGGCGGGTAAGAAAAGGCAAATTTGACGTTAGCGCCCTGCCCTAGCAAATGCAGAATTTAAACAAAAACGAGCCCTCAAAAACGGCAAATTTAACAGCAAAAGCGAACCAAATTTAAGCCAAATTTGGTTCGCTCGCCGCGTTAAGCTAAAACGTCTTTTCAAAATCTACGTAGAAGTTCCTGCCTTTGCCCACTCTGGTCGTATTTTTAAATCCGTTTGCGAAAATGTACTCTTTGTTAAAGATATTGTTTACGCCAAAGCTGATTTTTAGCCCCTTATTTAGCAGGTAGCTGTCGAAATTTTTCGGTTCCCATCTACCTTTAAAATTTACGATAGTAAAGGTTTCGTCTACGTTTTCGTATTTTTGACCGCGCACGACGTAGTATTTCTCGTCGTTGTTAGGCCTAAACCAGTGCGTCATATCGCCGCCCAAACTAAGCCCCCACGGCTCGTATCTATACATCGCGCCTAAAGTTAGCTTGTCGGCATAGACGGTGAGTATCTTTTTGGTC
Source organism: Campylobacter sp. (assembly GCF_052170435.1). Taxonomy (GTDB): domain Bacteria; phylum Campylobacterota; class Campylobacteria; order Campylobacterales; family Campylobacteraceae; genus Campylobacter_A. Next base: position 84,952 of record NZ_JBQNAN010000007.1, on the reverse strand, counting down.
GCTTTGTCGTAGATTTTCGTATGGTCGTATCCGAGCGAAAACGTAAGGTTGTTTATCGCGTATTTGGACTCGATCTCGATGCCGCGGCGTTTTGCGTTATCGACGTTTTCGTACATGCCGTAACGTCTGCCCGGCGCTTCTGCGTCAAACGGCGGGTTGCCTTTATCCGGTCTTGCTTTTAAATTTATCATATCTTTGATGTTGCCGTCGTAGTAGGTAGCCTTAAAATACAGCTCATCATCGCCCAAAAGCCCTTGTTTGTCGATAGAAAAGCCTACTTCGTACTCTTTTGCGATCTCAGGTTTTAGGTCAGGATTTGGTATGTACCAGTAGTGCGGATTTAGCGGGCCGGCCGATGACGTCTCGTTTGGAGTAGGTCCCCTAAAGGTCTCCGCATAACCCGCGAGTAAATTTACGCCGTCAAAAACCTCGTACGCAAGGCCTAGTTTTGGAGAAAACCTAGACTCGGAGTATGAGCTGCGATCGCCGTTTTTGACTCCGCGTTTAAATTTATCAAACCTGCCGCCTAAAGTAAACTCGAATCTACCTACGCTAAATACATCCTGCGCGTAGATACCGAGATCTTTGTAAAAATTCGGAAATGAGCCAAAGTCGCTAAGCACACCGTTGTGCCAAAATATCGCGTCCTCTTTTCTATGTTCGTAGTCGATACCGGTAACTAGCCTGTGCTCTAGCATGCCGGTTTCAAAGAGGCTTTCGTTTTTGAGCCTAACGCCCCATCTGTCGTCTTTGTTTTTGTAGTCGATGTAGACGGGATTGCCTCTGCTAAAGCCTGTTCTGATCCTGTGATTTAGGGCTTTTGCGTTGTAGTACTGAGCGGAGAAATTTATCCATCTGTTATTTAGCGGAGCGTATTTGTATATCACACTATAGTCTCGTTGCTTTAGCCGTCCCGAGGTAGGCAGCTCCGCATCCTCGCTCCAGAAAAGCGACTGCCAAGGCGAGGAGGAGAATTTTTCGTGGTAGTTAAATACGCTAGCCTCCAGAGCATGCTCGTCGGTTATCGCCCACTCGGTTTTGGCAAAGACGGTGTTTACCTGTTCGTCGTTTTCTGCGTATTTTACGCCCGATCGCTTGCCGTCTCTAGCCATCTTTATCTTGCCAAAGTCCGCGTGCTTGCCGTAGAGTAAAATACCGAAATTTTCCGTAGGTTTAGCTGCGATGGCGGCGCGATTTGAGTTCATGTGATTGCTCTCCTGGCGGTGGCCGATCGTGACGCCGTAGTCGCTGCCCGGATTTATAAAGTCGCTCACGTCTTTGGTTCTCATACTAACGATACCGCCGACCGCACCGCTACCGTGTAGCACGGAGCTAGCGCCCTTTACGACCTCGACGCGTTTTAGCAAGTCGTTATCCACGCGAAAGGTTGAAATTTGATTAGAAAAAAGCGAAGGCGAGCGTTTTATGCCGTCTTGTTCGATGATAACGCGCGCTTCGCTTTGATAACCAAAGCCGCGGATGTTGTAGTACTGGCCAACTTGTCTGCCGTGGTCGTTGCCAAGCATAACGCCGGGCACCGAGCCGATAGCGTCGATGACGGACGGTGATTTAACTAGGTCGTTTTGATTTAGGACACTAACCTGACCGGCGTATTTAGCGACGTCTGTTTCACTCCTGTTTGCCGTGACGGAGACCATATCTAGCTTTACTGATCCCGTAGCATTGCTATCGGCGCGCTTAAACTTGGCGCCCGAATCTCCCGTTTGCGCGAGAGCCGAGCACGCTCCAAACAAAACCGCAGCTGCAATGATGCTAAATTTACCCATGACATACCCTTTGTGTTAAGATATAAATATTGATAATTAATACTAAATCATAAGCAGATTTTAACGATTCTTTTCTTAAGAATAAATTAGATATCAATAATATTTAAATGCAAGTTTGTCAAAATGCGGTAAATTTTGCTTATTGCGTAAATTTGGCGAAAATATTGTGGCCATTTTTTAAATTCGGCGTTTACAGCAGCAGTAAATTTGCTCAAATTTGATTGAGCTATTTGGCTGTGATTTCAACCTTTAAATTTGACTCGTAAATATTCGCTTTTTCAAATTTTTGCCGCCATCAAATTTCACGTAGTTTTATCAAATTTTAGCGCCAAATTTACTACCGCAAGAACGTATAAAACGCAAATTTAATCCCGAATGATCTTCGCCTTTGCCGTTATGCTCGCGATCTTTAGCTCGTAGATATTCATCGCCTTTAGCCCGTGAGCCGCCGCTACGTCAAAGGTTCGCATATACTTTGGCGTATATTTTTCGCTAAGCAGCCGTAGCGCGTGCAGCCTAGTCGACTCGTCCGTCACGACGTAGGCATTGGTTACGGCGACGGTGGATTTGTATTCTGTCGTGAAAACTTTGGCGCCAAGCGCCTTGCCGTCATCCTTGATCGCGTCTAGCTGCTCGTCCGTTAGAACCGGCACCCGCGCGTAGCTCACGCAAACCAGCGTCACGTTTTTGCCGTCTTTTAGTAGCTTTGCCTTAGAGCCTGCGGGCGTGCCGTGCAAAAATACGCTCTCGCCCTCGCGCACGACCGAGATCGGCACGCTAAAAATCTCGCCCGCCTCATCAATGCAAGAGATCGTGCCGTATTCGCACGCATCGATGATCGCAAGTCCCTCCTGCGCGCTTAGTTCTCTATCTTTTCGTCTCATTTTCCGCCTTTAAATTTTTGAAAATTATAAAATTTAAACCCTAAAAAAGTGTATAATTTTACAAATTTAAAGGACGGCGATGAAAAAAATATTGACATTTTGCGCTCTGGGCGCGCTAGTTTTAGGCGCTCAAAATGCGTGCGAGGAGTACGTAAAGCAAAGCAAAATTTACCTAAACGAGCTTTACGAAACAAAATCCAAGCAGCTAAAAGACGATCCTCAGGCCTTTAGGCTGTTTGAGCTCAAATTTAGCGAGCTGCAAAAAGCTCAGGAGGGCCAAGCGGCGCTAATCATACAAAGCGGCGACGAGAAATTTTGCGAGCGCGAATCGGCCAAGATAAAATCCGTGCTAGATGAAATGAGAGCAGAAAAGGCGCAAAAGTAGGCCTGTTTTATAGAAAATTTGAGCCGCTTTTGCCGAGTAGAGTCAAAAGCCCTACAATCAAATTTGAAACTCGCCAAACCTAGTCTGGCAAGCTTTTGAATGCAAATTTGACGTAGCCTATTTAGCTCAAATCAAAAAAGTGCGCTTTATCGTAGCAAAATCAAACCATCCTAAACCGCGTTGTTTAGATCCCAATCTATCGGCGCTTTGCCGTGCTCGGCGAGATATAAATTCGCCTTTGAAAAGTGCCTGCAACCAAAAAACGCGCCGCGTGCTAACGGACTTGGGTGCGCTGCCGTTAGTACAAGGTGTTTGTTAGCGTCGATGAGAGGGATTTTGGCCTTAGCCGGGTTGCCCCAGAGCATGAAAACAACGTTCTGGGCGCGCTCGCTAAGCTTCCTGATCGCAGCGTCCGTAAACTCCTGCCAGCCGAAATTTGAGTGCGAGTTAGCCTGCCCCGCACTAACGCTTAGCGTCGCATTTAGCAGTAGCACGCCCTGCTTCGCCCAGTAGCTCAGATCGCCCGAGTTTGGCTCCGTTACGCCCAGATCGTCGCGGATTTCTTTATAGATGTTGGCGAGGCTCGGCGGAATTTTGACGCCGTGCGGCACGGAAAAGCTTAGCCCCATCGCCTGCCCTGCACCGTGATACGGGTCTTGACCCAGGATCACGACTTTGACGGTATTAAACGGCGTGAGGTTAAAGGCGTTAAATATCAGTGCGTTTGGCGGATAGACCTCGCCGGCGGCCTTTGCGCGCAAGAAATTTTCCTTCACGCGGGCGAAATTTTCGCTCAAAAATTCATCTTTTAGCGCCTCTTTCCAGCCTGCTTCGATTTGGATTTTATCGATCTGCATGATTTTTCCTTTGTAAATTTGCTCTTTTTCTTTGTGTTTATTTTAAGGCAAATTTACGAAATGATAGCCAAAAATATTTAAATTTAAGCGGCTCAAGATGTGGTCAAATTTAGACGCATTTATCTTGTTAAATTTCAAAAAGAGCAGGGCGGTTTTAAAAATTTGCTGTATAATTTAAACTAAATTTTAAATAAAGGAACAACGATGTCCGAGCAAATTTTCGAGAAGCTAAAAGAGTTGCTAAGCGCGCAAAATGCGGACTTTCACGTGGTATCTCACGCGAGCGCCAAAACGTCGGCCGAGGTCGCCGCAGCGCGCGGCACGGAGCTAGGGCAAGGAGCGAAGGCACTCGTTTGCGTCGTAAAGGGCGGGGGTGCCAAACGATATGTTTTGGCTGTGCTGCCGGCGGATTACAAAGCTGATTTACAGCTCATCGCACAGGCACTTGGCGGCACTAGAGCTAGCCTAGCAAGCCCTGGCGAGGTCATGCGGCTAACCGATTGCGTCTTTGGCTGCGTTCCGCCGTTTAGCTTTCATGAGGAGCTAGAGCTTATCGCCGATCCGAGCCTGCTTGCGCACTATGCCGAGCTTGCTTTTAACGCAGGCTTGCTAGATCGCTCTATCATTTTAAACACGAAAGACTACGAGCGTATCGCGCGGCCGAGATTGGTCAAATTTGCAACGACGGAGTGAGAAATTTAGTCTAAAAAGGATGAAATTTGATCGAAAAAATACAGCAAACAACGATAACTAAAGATAATTTTTTAGGTATAAATTTGGACGAAATACTCAATGACGCAAAAATATTTTGACGATTACAGTTTTAAATTTGCGGACTTGTACGAGGAAAATTTTAGAAACGGAATTTTAAAAGCTAGCAAAATGTTTTATTCACTAAGAATTGCTTGCTCTATGGCTTTAAAACCGGGAAGCCTAAACGAACCGTACGAAGCTGGATGCATCTGGAGCAATGGGAGATCGGCGATATTAGATGATTTTACCGAGCGGGATTTGGAATTTTTCGAAAGTATTTTGGATGAAATGACCGATTGCAGATTAAAATCAAGGATCGCCGATATTTTATGGATTTTAAAAATTCCTAAAAATATAAAATTTTTAGAGATCGCCGTAAATGAATACTCGAAAATATCTCTAGAGCCAAAGTCGCTAAATCAATTTAAGATAGATGCGTTTGAAAGGGCTATCAGGCTATCTCGACTATCCAAAATCACAAAAAATCAATACGCCAAAATATCGAATAAAATTTTAGAATATTTTAATAAAGTAGAGCCGACCGATCAATACTACTGCTTAAGGATGTCGTATTTATTGGATATTGTCAAGCTAGATAAAAAATTGCAATCAAGCGTAGCTAAAAAATTAGAAAATTTTGCCGATACCTTTATAGAAGAGGAAGAATTTCTAGCTGCGATAGACTATTATCAAGAGTCGCAAAAATGGCATAAAAAACTCGAAAATAGCCGTAAAATAGCCGAAACCGCACTCAAAATAGCCAATATCTTAATAGAAAAAGCAAAAGTAAGCGGCGCTATATTGTCAAAAATAGACCTAGAACAAGCGCTAAAAGAGCTTAGAGGCGTTCCTAAAAAAGATAGAAATGAGCTCGGAATTGATCAAATAAGATTGATATTTCACGCTATCAAAATAATGCAAAGCTAGCAGTAAAAGGCAAGCGATTATCTGAGGCGATATTTTATCTAGCCAATATCACAGCAAATCCGCTATATGAAGATATCAAAAAGTCATCCGAGGATCTTTTTAAGAAGTCTCTGCTTTCAAATTTTATTACTAAAATTGACATAGATAACAATGGAAGAAAACTACAACAAATAATGACAAAAGATGATCAATTAAAACATGAAATGTACCAGCAATACCATATACATGTCGAGTTAGCGGTAGACGGCAGGATACTGCCCGCATTTTGGCAAATTTTAGAGGAACATAGAGTGTCTATGCGTTTAATATATGATATTTGCAGAAATTCTAGTATAGTTCCTGCTGACAGGGCAGATATCTGGGCACAAGGTTTATATTACGGTTTTGATAGAGACTTTTTGGTTTCAAGCCACTTGTTGATACCTCAAATAGAACATTTAGCGAGAATTTTACTACAACAAGAAAAAATCCCTACGACTACTATCGATGAATACGGCGTAGAATCGGAAAAAAGCATAAACTCGCTTTTGGAAGAGCCAAAAATATATGAATTGCTCGGGAGAGATTTGACGGAAGAGCTAAAATTTTTACTAACGGAGCCGATGGGACTAAACTACAGAAATAAAATATGCCATGGACTAGTAAGCGAATCTCCAAACAGTGCCGATATTTATATTTGGTGGCTTTGTCTTAAACTGGTGGTTAATAATTGTGTTTTTATTGGGGGGCATTTACTAGATTTTGCTTACTCTAGTTTATAAATAAAATACGTAATAAAATCAAGAAAAATTATTTAAATTTGCAAAAATATAACTAGAAGATTAAAAATATTAATATATTGGAGATTAGTATATTATTTAGATAATGGCCGGGAGATAGGGATTCGAACCCCAGGAGGCTTTCACACCTCAACGGTTTTCAAGACCGCCGCTTTCGACCGCTCAGCCATCTCCCGTAAAAATATTTCGGCTAATTATAGCCAAATTTATTCGGTTTTTTCCTTAACATAGGAAGCGCCCTTATTAACTTTTTCCTTTGACCACTCTACGACGTTATTAGTATCCTCTTTAACGCCGTGCCATGTATTTGAACAACCGACCATAAAAAAAGCAGCAGATAATAGCATTAATAAATAACGCATTTTCTCTCCTTAAATTTTTGGAGGCGACACCCGGATTCGAACCGGGGATCAAAGCTTTGCAGGCTCATGCCTTACCACTTGGCTATGTCGCCTAAAAGTCAATGGTGCCCGAAACCGGACTTGAACCGGTACGGTAAAAAATACCGAGGGATTTTAAGTCCCTTGCGTCTACCATTCCGCCACCCGGGCAAAATTCCCTATCCAAAACCAAAAATGGAGCGGGAAACGAGATTCGAACTCGCGACCCCAACCTTGGCAAGGTTGTGCTCTACCCCTGAGCTATTCCCGCATTTTTGTTTGAGAAATGAGATTCTAGCTGATTTTTGCTTAAAATTTTATTTTATTTCATCAAATTTCAAAATTTCGTAAGATAAAAATGATATAATTCCAAAATCTTTTCGATGATTGGGGTTATAGCTCAGCTGGGAGAGCGCTTGAATGGCATTCAAGAGGTCGGCGGTTCGATCCCGCTTAACTCCACCATCTTTAAATTTATTCCCCAAATTTTACATCCAAGCCGCCAGAAAGTTTTGATTAATTTATAATTCGCGATTAATATCGCAACCTCTGAAAATAGTATTTTAAGCTTGCTTGTGTTAGTATCGGCAAAATTTAGTACGGGAAAAAGATGCAAGATTACTCTATTTTAGATGTTTTATCCAACAAAAAAGTCCTTTGTTTAGAGGATGAACCTTATATATTAAAAAACATGATCGACTCCCTTGAGCTGTTTTTTGCCGAAGTAAAAGGCGTAAGCGACGGCATCGAGGCGCTAGACGAGGCTATGAGCGGCTCGTACGACGCGCTCGTCCTAGATGTTAGCGTCCCTCACATGGACGGACTAGAGGTAGCTAAAAAGATCCGCTCTGCAAATCGCAAAATCCCGATCGTAATCATCTCAAGCCACACCGAGCAGGAGTATTTGTGGCGCGCCGTCGAGCTAAAGATCACGAGATATCTATCAAAGCCTTATGACAAAGATACGTTTATAAAAGCGCTAGAAGACGTCGCGATGGAGCTCATCGATCATACGCCGATGTTTAGCATCAACGATGACCTCAAATACGACTTTAGTAAAAAAATCATATATATAAAGGAAGAGGCCTGTCGCCTCTCCAAAAGCGAAAGCAAGCTTTTGGAGTATTTTTTAAACAACAAAAATCAAACTATCACTTACGAACAGCTATTTGACTACATGTGGGAATTTGAACAACCGACCAAAGAGGCCATCAAAACCATCGTAAAAGAGCTGCGCCGCAAGATCGGCAAAGACACAATCAGAAATTTATACGGCGTAGGATATCTATGTGAAGTCCAAATTTAAATTTATCGTCCTACTGCTCGTCGTTTTGTACGGCGCCATTACCGTTTTGGTTTTTAACTTTTACCGCGATCTTGCATTAAAGGACGCCAGACAGGAGGCATTTTACGTACTCGATGCGATGAACGGCATACGCGACTACATCTCCACCGTCCAGCGCCCGCTGATAGAAGAGCTAAAAGACGGCGGCGTCATAGACAAAGACCTTTTTGATCCAAGGCTCATGTCCTCATCCTATATAACTCGTCAAATTTACAAAATCCAGCTCGCCAAAAAAAACATAAACTACGACTACAGGCTAACGGCGACGAACCCGCTAAACCCCGAACACGAAGGTACGGAATTTGAAAACGAAATTTTAGAAGGATTTAAAGAGGGTAAATACGAGGTCTACTCCGACATAATCAAAGATCAAAACGCCTCGTACTTTTTCGTCGGCCTTCCGGTCAAAAACTCCCACCCGTCCTGCGTCGAGTGCCACAACATAAACAGCGCGCCTAAAAAAATGCTCGAACAATACGGAAATTTAAATAATTTCGAGGGCAAAGTCGGCGACACGATAGCGATGGTGAGCTTTAAAATCCCGGTAAAAAGCATCCTGCTCTATCATAAACAAGAATTTATCGTTAGCGGCGTGGCGATCACGGCGATATTCGGGGCGTTTTTATTTTTCGTTTATAAAATCCACAAAGGCAACGAAAAAACCAAGATGCAAAACGAGCTTTTGATGATAAATCAAAGCCGCTTAGCCTCGATGGGCGAGATGATCGGCAATATCTCGCATCAGTGGCGCCAGCCTCTAGCCCAGATTAGCTCGACTTTGGTAAATTTGGAGCTTTACTCCGAGCGAGGCAAGCTAAGCCAGCAGAGGCTAAAAGAGGCCATCGAGGAGGCGAATGAGCAGGTCAAATTTATGTCCGGCACTATCGAGGATTTTAAAAATTTCTTTAATCCAAATATGCCAAAGAGCGAATTTGACGTAAAGCAGGCTATAGAGCAGGCTTGTAAAATTTTAAACGCGACGCTCAAAAGGCACGTCATCGACGTAAAAGTCGAGATAAAAGAAAATTTTACGCTTTACGGAAATATAAACGAGCTCATTCAAATTTTAATCAACGTCATGAATAACGCCAAAGAAGCATTTTTAAACGCGCCGCAAGATCGAGCGCAGGCAAATCGACGGCAAATTGTAATAACAGCCCTTTTGCAAAACAGCGAGCGAGCGATAACGCTCGAAAATAACGCCGGTAATATAAATAAAGCGGTGATAAATAAAATTTTCAAGCCGCATTTTACTACGAAAAAGTCAGGCAGCGGGCTTGGGCTATATATGAGTAAGGTGATAGCCGAAAAAAACAACGCCCGAATTTACGCGCAAAATATAAATAACGGCGTAGTATTTACTATTAAATTTAAAAATTCATAATTTATTAATATTCCCCTTTTTTTGCCCCCTTTTTACGATAACATTATCAGTATGAAATCTTTTTGATTTTAGATCCAAAATTTATAAGGAGGGCGCAATGAGGAATTTAAGTAAAACCTTATTAGGTTTGCTTATGGGCGTTAGCGTCTTCGCATCGCAAGCCTGTTGCGAAGAACACAACATGCAGATGTCTCAACAAGCGCGAGACGTCATAGCAAACCCAAAAGGTACGCTTCAAAGTAGAGGCGTAATATCCTTGCAAGACTACATCGTAGAAGAGCAAGAGATGTATGAGTGGCTGTTTAAAAACCACCCGATTTTCACAAAATACGGCGGTAAAACAGTCGGTAAACTGGACGTTCACGACCGTGGACTTGAGTGGCTTGCCGAAGGTCACGGCTTTGACATGTCAAAAGCTAGTAAAAGAGACGGCGGTAAAGGCTACAGCTCTATGATGTATAGGATACCTGCGGGTTCGTCTTTGCAGTTTCCTAACAAATTCATAGGATCAGAAAAGTGCGGCGAGTGCCACCCTGCGCAGTACGAGGTATGGAGCAGATCGCGCCACGCCACTACTATCCGCTTCCCTGGCGAGCACCCGGAGGTTAACAACAACCTAACCGATCCGGTATTTAGCCCGGATACTGCGTCTATCTTGCCTCAAGGCATTACTCCGGACGTTATTTACGCGACCGTAGGCCACCTAAGAACTAAATTCGGCTACGTAGATGCATGGCTACTACGCGGTACTTACCACATAGAGGGCGGTAACCTAAAAGACGGTACTGGTCAAGTCGTAGCCGGCGGCAACCAATTCCAAAGAACTTGGGCGTTAAATTTAACTCCCGAAACTGTTAAGAAAATCAAAGATTTCGTTCCTGATTTCCCAGAAACTCTAGCTGATTACGGCGACAACGGCGGATACGTCAGAGGTCTAGCCTCATACGCCGCTAAATACAAAAAGTCAATGTTCTTCCAAGCAAACGGTTCTTACTGCGAAGTTTGCCACCCGTTCAAATTTGACTTTAAAACCAAGAAAGAGTTCTATGCGGCTCTGGGTAATGCTAAAGAGCTTCAAAAACACACTATCTCTAAAGGCGTAAGCTGTGAGGAGTGTCACGGAGCAGGCGGTCACCTTGACGGAGCTACAAACTTTAGAACATCAAACTGCGAACGCTGTCACCAAAGATTTAACTATAGCCCAGACCTAGCTCGCGCTAATCCTCTAAACCAAGGCAAGCTTGATCTATCTCTAAGCTCTAAATTTAAATCAATGGGACCAGGATGCGGATCTGAAGGTTCACAATCATACTTTACCGCTCACTACGATAAAGGTATGCGCTGCACCACTTGCCACGATCCACACGATAACACGGGTCCGGTCGTAGGCGACAAGACTATCAAGGGCGTAAACTATAACTCAGAGCAAGGCTACCTAAGTGCGCTTTACACTAAACCAAAAATCAGAAAAGATTGTCAAGATTGCCACAAAGAGCAAGCATATATCGCTTCAAGAGCCGATACACATAAAGATAACACTTGCGCATCTTGCCATATGCCGTTCATGATGAGCTGCGAGAACTTCTACGCTATCCAGTTCCAAGACAACGCTGGATTTGATACTCAAAGAAGATCTCACATCTGGAAGATCGACGTAGATCCTGCTAGAAAATCTCTAGTTGCGGGCGACGCTGCTAAAGGACCAAGAGACGCTAAAGATTGGCACTTCCAAAGAGATAAAAACGGACATAACTTCGTTGACCTAATGTGGGCGTGCGCTAGAACGTCTTGGGCCGATAAAGATATGCAAGATACTAAAGGCTGCCACAGCCCGGTACTATCTGAGCTAAAACCTACCCTACACTTCAAGAACCAAAAACAGGTTTACGACGAAGTAATGGGATGGCAAACTCCTGTTAAAAACGACTTCTCTCAAGTCAAAATCGGTATCGAGGGACTTTATGCTATCTTAGAAACTAAGAAACTAAGCCCTAGCGATAAGACGAGAGTTTATGAGCTAATCGAAAAAGCGCAAGACACTGTCGACTTGCTACAAAAAGACGGCTCATGGGGTATGCACGGCTTTAAATATACAAAACAAAGACTCGACGCTTCTAAAGAGTACATCAAAGAAGCCCAAAGAATCATAAACAACAATTTATGATGCGATTACGGACGCCGCGATTTTGCGGCGTCCAAATTTGATAAGGTAAAATTTATGCGTTTTAAATTTAACAAAAACCCGCTTTTAGCTCTTTGCCTAACGGCCGGCTGCGTTTTATGCGCAAGCGCTGCAGACAAAGAGGCGATGACGCAAGAGCAAAAAGAATCATACAGTATCGGAATTTCAACCGGAACCTATATCTCCGCACAACTAAAAAAACAAGAAAGCCTAGGCGTTAAATTTGACAGCAAGGCTATTTTAGACGGCTTTGCCGACGCTTTTAAAAAAGAACAAAAACTAACTGACGAAGAGATCATCTCTCTACTAAACCAAAGAGACGAAAAACTAAATAAGCTAACCCAAGACGCGCTAAAAAAAGCGCTTGAAAAAAATTTAAAAGAGGGCGAAGAATTTATGGCGAAAAACGCCAAAAATAAAAAGGTCAAAACGACTAAATCAGGGCTTCAGTACGAAGTCATGGCTGTCGGCGACGGCGATAAGCCAAGACCTGAGAGCGTCGTAGCGCTAAACTACAAAGCCTACCTCATAAACGGCAAAGTTTTTGACGACACATACTCTAGAAACGAACCTGCGATCCTTTCTATGGTAAATTTAATAGACGGCCTACAAGAGGGCCTCATGATGATGAACGGTAACTCAAAATATAAATTCGTCATCCCGTCTCACCTAGCTTACGGAGACGAGGGTGCGGACGAGATACCGGGCGGCTCGACGCTGATTTTTGAAGTCGAGCTAGTAAAGGCGCTAAAACCTGGCGAGCTAGCCGGCGCAGCCAAAAAACTAAGCGAAACTCAGCCGCGAAATTTCCATGGCGCGCACAGCCACGGAAGTAGCGTTGGTAGATAAATTTAGGATATTTAATCCATACGGATGGAGAAGAATATGAAAGAGCAAAATACAAGAAGGACGTTTTTTAAATTCCTTGCTTCGGGCGCGGCGGTTGCGGGAGCGACTAGCGTACTGGGCAAGAGTATAAATTTAGACGCCCCTACGGAAAACGGCAAAAAGCCGCACTACGGCATGATCTTCGATCAGAACAAATGCGTCGGCTGTACCGACTGCGAGGTCGCCTGCCAAAAGGTAAATTTGGTCCCAAAAGGCCAAATGAGGCTTTTTATCCAGGATAAAACCGATCCGCTAAATTTGAAAGAAAAGCGCTACGTCAGGGTTTCCTGCCAGCAGTGCGAGGACGCGCCGTGCGTGACCGTTTGCCCGACAAAAGCCTGTCACAAGGACGAAAAAACCGGCATCACGACGATGAACACCGATGATTGCATCGCCTGTAAATACTGCATCGTAGCCTGTCCTTACGACGTGCGATTTATAAACCACGAAACGAGAGCCGCAGAGAGCTGCAACTTCTGCTTGGATACAAATTTAAAAGACGGCCACGAGCCTGCCTGCATCGAGGCGTGCAGATACGAGGCGATCGTGTTCGGCGATCTAAACGACGAAGAGTCGCACATCAGCAAGCTACTTCGCGTAAAAGATAGCCTGCGCATGCATCCTGAGTGCGGCACGAAGCCGAGCCTGCGCTATATTCCTGCGGTTAAATTGGGGGTGTGATATGAACGGAGCTATAAATTTCACTGCGACCTTCTCGCACGGCGTAGAGTGGGGCTGGCCGATCGCGGTTTATCTTTTGCTAGCGGGTATGAGCGGCGGCGCTTTGATAGTCGCGATCCTCGTTAAATTTTACAAAAAACAGACCGAAAGCACGCCGCTGTTTAAGGCTGCGTCGTTGCTATCTTTCGTCACGATCCTTCTAGGTATGGTTTGTCTGGTGGCCGATTTAGAGCGACCGCTACTTTTCTGGAAAATTTTGATTAATTATAACTTCACATCGGTTATGTCCGTGGGCGTGGCGGCGCTTTGCGTCTATATCCCGCTTACCTTCGTAGCCTGCCTTTACGCGTTTGAAGAGTGCCTTAGAGAGTTTTTGACGCACAATCTTAGCTTTTTAAAAGGACTTTTCGAGCTTGCGATGAAAATTTTAAACGCGCTTCGCCCGCTGCTTCTTGCGCTTACGCTTGTTTTTGCCGTCGCGATCTGCGCTTATACGGGCTTTTTGATCTCGGTTTTGGTTAGATTTCCTATCCTTAATACCGCCGTTTTACCTGCGCTTTTCGTGGCGTCGGGCTTATCGGCTGGCATCGCGGGCTCAAGCCTAATAGCCGCGCTTTTCTTTAAAGCAGACCCGCACGGAGGCGATCTAAAAACCTTACACGCGGTCGAGTGGCCGGTTTTAGCGATGGAAATTTTACTAATCGGCATGATTTTCGTCTCGCTCATCACGGGCAGCGACGTGCAAAAAGCCGCTAGCGTCGCCTTTAGCGAAGGCGTTTATGCTCAGCTGTTTTGGCTAGGCGTCGTGGGCGTAGGATTTTGCGTACCGCTAGTTTTAAATTTCGCACTAGGCAAAAAGATCGCTCACACCGCATTTGCGTTCTACGTTAGCGCGCTTGCTAGCGTGGTCGGAGTATTACTTCTTAGAATGTTTATACTATACGCAGGTCAAACTTACGATATAATAATGTAAAAAATTCGAAAGAGGCGATTTTGGGCGTAAATTTATTTAGATTTTTCACTTCTTACAAATTTGCGCTCTGCCTCCTCTTTATCCTTGCCGCAGGCGCCGGCGTCGCAACTTTCTTAGAGAGCATTTACGATACGCAAACGGCTAAAATTTTAGTCTATGATGCGCGCTGGTACGAGTGCGTCATGAGCGTGCTTGCGCTTTGCTTGCTCGCTATCATCGTAAAAACCAAAATGTGGCGCCGCTTCGGCTCCTTCGTACTTCACGTTGCATTTATCGTTATCTTTATCGGTGCGGCTTTGACGCGTTATCTGGGCGCTGAGGGCGTACTGCACGTAAGGGCGGGCGAGAGCGGAAACGAGATGGTGAGCGTAAAGCCGTATCTGCAGATCCAAACCAAAGACGCATTTTTCGAGTATCCGCTAAATTTAACCCAAATCGGCGATAATAATTTTAGCTTCACGCAAAGTATAAATTCCAAAAATTTCACCGTCAAATTTGACTCCTATAAACCCGCACCCAAAGGCGAGCGCGGTACTCTCGTAGTAAAAGCGGGCTTTGAAGGGCAGCGCGAACAAACGGCCAAAATCCACGGCGGCGTAGGCTGGCTGGGCGAGCCTAGCACGCTAAATTTTGACGGCGAGGAGATAATGCTAACTTGGGGCTCAAAGCTAGTTAGCCTGCCGTTTTCGATAAAGCTTATTAAATTTGAGCTTGAGCGCTACCCCGGCTCGCAAAGCCCGTCATCCTACTCTAGCGACGTAGAGGCGCTCTCAGACGCAGGCGAGGTTTTAACGAGATATAAAATTTACATGAATCATCCGCTAAATTTGCAAGGCTTTAAACTCTTTCAGTCATCCTACGACGCGGACGAGCAAGGCACTGTACTAGAGGTCAACCGCGATCCTGGTAAAATTCCTACCTACATCGGATATTTCCTGCTTTGCGTCGGCGTCATCGGCAACTTTTTTACCAAAAACAGCCGCTTTTTAAAACTCATAAATTTCATCAAAAACAGCCGATTTTCGCTCGTTGCGGCCTTTATCGCGCTTGGTTTTTTAAATTTTAACGCAAACGCGGCCGAGCAAAACGAAAGCGAGATTTTAAAAACTTTTGCCGCAAACACAGCCGCTCACGCTAACGGCGAATTTGCAAAGCTTCTCGTACAAGACTACGCGGGCAGGATAAAGCCGCTTAGCACCGAAGCGGGCGAAATCGTAAATAAAATCTCGGACACGGACTCGCTTTACGGCCTAAGCGCCGAGCAGATCGTGCTTGGGATGAATCTAAATCCCGCGCTGTGGCAAGAGATCAAAATCGTAAAGATAAAAAACGGCGAGATCAAAA
The DNA here is from genome assembly GCF_052170435.1 of Campylobacter sp. Classification (GTDB taxonomy): domain Bacteria; phylum Campylobacterota; class Campylobacteria; order Campylobacterales; family Campylobacteraceae; genus Campylobacter_A. Next base: position 69,403 of record NZ_JBQNAN010000007.1, on the reverse strand, counting down.
AAATGCTAAATTTGAGCGGAGATTACGCGAGTTTCAGAGACGCTTTTGACGCAAACGGCGAGTATAAACTGGCCGCACAGGTCGAAGCCGCGAACGAAAAACCTCTATCAAAACGAGGCACGCTCGATAACGACCTCATCAAATTTGACGAGCGACTAAACATCGCGTATCTAACGTTTAAGGGCACGTTTTTTAAATTTATCCCGGTAGCAAACGACCCGCAAAATGCCTGGCTCTCGCCAAACGACGCATTTGGCGACGAGCGAGTCGATACCAACGCAAAAAGCATGCTAAACGACTATATAACTGGCCTGCAAGAAGGCATCTCGGATAATAACTGGGGCAAGGCCGACTCCGCACTAGCCGCACTAAGAAACTATCAGCGAACGGCTTCGGCGGAAATTTTACCTAGCGTTAGCAGGGTTGATGCCGAGGTATTTTATAACCGCGCTTCGGTGTTTAAAAAACTGGTTTATTTCTACTGGATTTTGGGCTTTGCCGCGCTTTTGCTTGGGCTTGCTTCAGTGTTTTTATCGAGGCGAATTTTACCGCTTGAGCGAGCGATTTTAGCGGCGTTTGCGCTTGGATTTGCGGTGCATACGGCAGCTTTGGCGCTACGCTGGTACGTCTCGGGGCATGCGCCTTGGAGCGATAGCTACGAATCAATGATCTATATTGGCTGGTCGGGAGTGCTAGCGGGGATGATATTTTTTAGGAGTTCGCTGCTTGCGCTTGCGGCGGCTGCGCTGCTAGCGGGCATCGTGATGCTGGTGGCTCACATGAGCTTCGTAAATCCGCAGATAACGAATTTAGTCCCGGTGCTAAAGTCATATTGGCTCAGTATCCACGTATCGGTTATCACTGCTAGCTATGGATTTTTAGGCCTTGGCTGCGTGCTCGGGCTTATCGCGCTAGGGCTTATGGCGTTTAAAAACAAAGCAAACGAGGCGAGGCTAAACGAGCAGATCAGATATATCGCAGCGATAAATGAAGCAAGCCTCATCATCGGTCTTTGCTTGCTAACGCTTGGAAATTTTTTCGGTGGAATCTGGGCGAACGAGAGCTGGGGGCGCTACTGGGGCTGGGATAGTAAGGAAACGTGGTCGTACGTCTCGATCCTAGTTTACGCGATCGCGCTGCATCTGCGCTTTATACCGAAGCTAAATTCGCTCTACGTATTTTTGATCGCATCGGTGTTTTCTTACGCTTCGATCGCGATGACTTATTTTGGCGTAAATTTTTACCTAACGGGCATGCACTCTTACGCCAGCGGAGATTTGCCGCCGGTGCACATTAGCGTCTATATCGCGCTTGGCTGCATGCTTTTGATAACCGCGCTAGCCTTTAGAGGGCGCGACGTAAAAACGATTTAAAAGGAGAAAAAATGTATAAAAAACTACTAGCGGCGGCGGTTTTATGCGCTAGCGCAAACGCGGGCTTTATCCAAGAGGGCATGCAAGCCCAGCAAAGCGGCGACCATAAAAAGCTCATAGAAATCTACGAAAAAGCCTGCCACGAGGAAAATAAGGCCTCTGGCTGCTACAACCTTGCCGTGGTGTATTTTGAAGGTACGGGCGGCGTGGAGAAAAATTACGAAAAGGCGATAAATTTATACCAAAAAGCTTGCAACGCCAAATTTGCGCTTGCTTGCAACAACCTAGGCTACATCTACGAAAGCGGCAACGGCGCGACTCAGGACTTCGCTAAAGCAGCCGCTTACTACGAAAAAGCCTGCGAAGATAACGAGGGCTGCACTTCGCTAGGGCTTCTTTACGCAAACGGAGCGGGCGTCAAAACCGATATCAAAAAGGCGATCTCGCTCTACACCAAAGCCTGCGACTACGGCGATATGATGGGTTGCAATAACCTAGGCTACCTACACCTTGAAGGCATGGGCGTAGAAAAAGACTACGTTAAAGCAAAAGCCTTTTACGAAAAGGCCTGCGCGGGCGGCGTCGGTATCGGCTGCGACAACCTCGGCTTTTTGTATGCATTCGGCCAAGGCACGGAGCAAGACTACGCCAAAGCTAAAGAATTTTACGAAAAATCCTGCGCCCTAAACTATGACAAAGGTTGCAATAACCTAGCCATAATGTACGCCGAGGGCAAAGGCGTCGCGGCCGATATCGCCAAGGCTAAAGAGCTCTTTGACAAAAGCTGCGCAAAAGGCCTAAAAGTCGCGTGCGAGAATGCGGAGTTTTTAAAACCGGAAACAAATAAAACTAAATAATTTAAGGAGATAATATGATTTTACGTTCTATTTTGGGTTCGGCGCTACTAGCGGCGCTACTTTTCGGCGCCGAAGCAAACGAGCAAACCGGCAAGATGAAGCCGATGTTTCAAAGCGTAGATCCGAGCAAAGCTACGCTAGTAGGAAGCGGCGAGGATAAAGAGTACTGCGCCGTTTGCGGCATGAATTTGGTTAAATTCTACAAAACAAACCACGTTTATAACGGCAAACAAGTAGCATCCCTGCACTGCTTATACGAGCTCACGGAGGGAAAAATCCCAAGCGATGCGCAGGTCGTAGATACGAAAAATCTAAATTTGATCGATGCGAATAAAGCCTTTTACGTCGTAGGCAGTAAAATCGGCGGCACGATGACTAGAAATAGCAAATACGCCTTCTCAACCGAGGCTGACGCGAAAGAGTTTCAAGCCGAAAACGGCGGAGAGATAATGAATTTTGCTAAAGCTTACGAGATCGCCGGGCAAGACTTTGAGGGCGATAACAAGATGATCAAAGCCAAACGCGAGGGCGGCGTTTACGCGCACGGTAAGGAATTTTACGAAGCAAACTGCGAGAAAGTCGATCCAAAAAGCTTTAAGGCCATCTCCGAGCTAAAAGCTCACCTCAAAAAAACATGCGACGCAAAGGGCGCTAGCAAAGCCCCTGAATACGACAAACACCTGCAAGCGGCAACTCTATATCTATGGGACGCTCCGGCAAATTTAGGCACGAGCGATCAAGCCTCAAAGTCTAAGCAAAAAACGCAAAAAGCCGAGAGGATCGTCGTGCCAAAAGGCGCGCGTTGTCCGGTTTGCGGTATGCTGATCGGCAAAAACCCGCAGTGGGCGACGATGATGAAAACAAGCAAAGAGGAGCTTTACTTTGACGGCGTCAAGGATATGATGAAGTATTATTTCGAAAAAGGCAAAAAAGACGATCAAATTTACGTTAGCGACTACTACAAGCTAAACAAAATCGACGCTAGAACCGCCTACTACGTAACCGGCTCAAACGTACTCGGACCTATGGGCAACGAGCTCATACCGTTTGCCAGCGAAGAGGACGCTAAGACCTTCGCCAAAGATCACGGCGGTAAACAGATAGTCAAATTTGACGAAATCACGACTCTTTTAGTAGAGAGGCTGATGTGAGACTCATCTGCGTTTTAGCGGGCGTTTTTGCGATCCTTTACGTTTGTATCGGGGCGCATTACCTAGGTTTTGATAGAGCGGGCAAGGAAGCTCAGCTAAATTTGATCCAAAAATCCGTCAAAGACGCGCAAATTTCGACGAATTTTATTTCAAAAGAGTACGGGAAGTTTGTCTATGCCGAGTAAAAATTTTATCGATTACGCAGTTACGCTGCTCTATAAAGACCGCGCCGATCACGCTTTTAGCTTTTTTATCTTCGCTTTTATCGTGTTTATCTTAAGCGCGGTTCTTTTCGTCTCAAGCTCCATCCAAAGCGACCTTACGAATTTGACACGCTCAAAACCGGAAGTCGTCGTCGATGCTCTGCGCGCGGGCAAACGCGACTTGATGCACGACGGCTACATCTACGACGTCTCAAAGATCGCGGGTGTAGCTAGCGTAGAGGGCGCGGTCGAGGGAGAGTATTATTTCGCGCAAAAAAGAGTCTGGTTTCACATCGTCGGCGACGAAAATTTAGACGAAAACGAGATGATCGTAGGTGAAGGCGTGAAAAAAGAGATGGCGGAGCTTTATTACGAGGACGTTTTTAACTTTTTAACCGAGCAAAAGTTGATCCCGATAAAGATCAACAAAACCGCGCCGCATGAAACGGGCATCGTCTCAAACGACGTTATCTATATGAATCCCGCCACCGCGCGCGAAGTGCTAAGCCTTAAAGAGGGCGAATACACGAGACTCTACGTCGAGGTGCCAAACGTCAACGAGATCAGCGAAGTGGCGCTAAAGATCCAAAACGTCTATCCAAATACCGAGGTTACGAGTATCGAGGACGGAGTAGCCAAAATAAGGCACCTTTACTACTACAAAGGCGGCATTTTTATGGTGCTTTACGTCGTGGCGATGGTTTCGTTTTTTATCCTGCTGAAAAATCAAATTTCGCTCGCTTACGGCGAGAAGAAAAAGGAGATCGCGATATTGCGCAGTATCGGCTTTAGCGTGAGAAATATCATCGCGCTTAAATTTATCCAAAACATCGTCGTTTCTTTTAGCGCCTATTTGCTAGGCGTCGCGGGAGCGTATCTCTACGTGTTTTTATTCGGCGCGCCGTTTTTACGCGATATATTTTTAGGCAGCGAGGTGGCGAATTTTACCGATTTCACGCCGATCATCGACTTTAACATGCTGTTTTTGATCTTCGTTTTTAGCGTGATTCCGTTTTTGGCATTTGTCATCATCCCGTCGTGGCGCATAGCCGTTAGCGACATGAGCGAGGCGGTAAAATGAACGCGATAGAAGTAAAAAATCTCTGTAAAATTTACAATCAAAACAAACCCAACGAATTTCATGCGCTGAAAAATATAAATTTGACGGTAAAAAGCGGCGATCTGGTCATACTAAAAGGCGTCAGCGGTAGCGGCAAAAGCACGCTACTAGGAATACTCGGCGCGCTTAGCAAACCAAGTAGCGGAGAAGCGCTGATCAACGGTCGCAACGTCTCAAAGCTACCCGACATCATGAGCTCAAATTTTAGACATAGCGAGGTCGGGTTTATATTTCAGTCCTTTAACCTGATCGAGGGCCTTAGCGTCTATCAAAACGTACTAGCGCCGCTAAGCCTAACAAGCCTTAAAAAAGCCGAGCTAAATTCGCAAATCGATCGCGCGCTAAATCTCGCCAACATCGCGCACAAAAAAGATCAAATCATCTCAAAGCTAAGCGGCGGCGAGAAGCAGCGATGCGCGATAGCAAGGGCTCTAGCGATGGATCCTAGCGTCATACTAGCCGACGAACCGACGGCAAATTTGGACAAACAAAACTCGCTCATCTTCATCGAAATGCTGAAAAAATTTAAGGAGCTAAAAAAGACCGTCGTCGTTGCCACGCACGACATTTTGTTTGACGATCTGGACTTCGTGGACGGCTACGTGAGGATGCAGGACGGAGAGATGCTGTGAGCGTATTTTTATCGGACGAAGTCATAGCGTTTTTACTGATCGAGCTTATAATCATTGTTTTAATGGGTATTTCGCAGTATTTCGTCGTGCGCATCATGCGGCTATGGGACTTTAACTCGACGTCAAATTTACAATACGACCTCGAAAAACGCAACTACCTCGTAAATACGATTTTGTTTTTCGCCGTAGTTTGCAAGATCGTTTTGTTCGTATTTTTCGCGCTATCTCTAAACGAGCTAGCAGACGTAGTGCCGGGAGCCATGTGCTCGGCGGGCGTCATCGGCTCAAACGAATTTGGCGGCATTTTGCTGCTGCTAAAACTACTGCTTATCTTTGGCTTTGGACTATGGCTCATCATAAATTCGCTTGATTTAAAGGCGACGAATTTTCCGTATTTAAAGCGAAAATACGTCATCTTCACCGCGCTTTTTATCGGCGTTTTAATCGAATTTGCTACTGAGATTTTATTTTTTAGCAACGTGCCGTTAAAAGTACCCGTCTTTTGCTGCTCGGTCGTATTTCAGGCGCCAAAACTGCCGTTTGGCTACACGAAGTTAAATTTGGTCGTCTTTTACTACGCCGTTTTTGCAGTTATTTTGACGCTAAATTTGCTCAAACAGACGATGGCGAGCTTTGTTTGCAACCTGCTGTTTTTATTTATCGCATACTACGCGATTACCTATTTTTTCGGGCTTTACGTCTACGAACAGCCAAATCACAAATGCCCGTACTGCATGCTAAAAGGCGAGTATTTTTACGTCGGTTACCTCATCTGGGGTTCGCTGTTTTTGGGTATTTTCTACGGCATATCGGCGTTTTTGGTCGAGCTAATCGTGAAAAAACCTTACGAGCATTTGCTCAAAATTTCATCTTTTTGGCTGATCGTAAATGCTCTTGTTTGTAGCTTTTTCGTCGCTAAATACTACCTTTTGCGAGGAGTTTTACTATGATAAGGCAAATTTTCGCCGCCGTGCTACTCATCGGCGTGGTGGCGCTGCTTGCGTTTTCAGTGGATACTAGCGAGGGCAAAATCGTCGTTCGCCACGGCAACGTAGAAAAAAAGCCGCTAGAAATCGAGCTTGGCAAATACCTCTGCTTTGAGAGCAAGGTTCTCATCAGCGACCTAAATAACACGGCTCAAGCGGTAATGCCAAACGGCGATACGTACTTTTTCTACGACATCTCAAACTCGTTTACTTGGCTCATGCGGCAAAAAAATAAAGACGACGTCGTGCTGTGGGTGTATTCGCAAGATACAAGCCGCTATATCCTAGCTAAAGACGCCTGGTACTCGCGCGTAGATATCACTCCGATGGGATACGGCATCGGCGCGTACGAATACCACGTTTACGGCATTAACGATAACTATTTCGAGGACGTCATGCTCTATGCCGCACGCGGCGAAACGCTGATAAATCCGCTCATTTTTATCTTGCTTTCGGAGAATAAAATTTAGCTTTTAAAGCCTGCTTGTTTTTATTCTCCTAAATTATCTCTACAAAGTAAAATAGTTAAATTTGGCGGATTTAATTTTAAATTTGACTACATTTTAAGACTTTGAAAGGACTCAATTAACATTTGACGGCTAAATGTTAATAAAACAAACTTAATGAGCCTCCACATAGGTTGTAAATTCGATGTCCAAACAGGAGCTTAAACGTTAGTAAATTTACTGCTACAGGAGATGACTTATTAACGGTAGATGTTGAAATTTCATCTTTGTCAGTTAAATTTATACGTATTCCAAAAAATTGATCAATTTTTCCGCCGGTTTGAAAATTCGATGAACTATTGGCTAACGTTAATTTTTAACTATGAATTTTACATAATTAATCGCTAACGTTTTACAAAAGGTTAGTACCTAACGTTATTAACCTTCAAAAAATCCCTGAGCGCTTCGTATTCGCCATTTTCAAAGTATCGCCATTTACCGGGCTTTAGCATGCCAAGATCTACGCGACCGAAACTAACGCGTTTTAGATCCATCACCTCAAGGTCGAAATATCCGAAAAACCTGCGTAGTTCGCGGTTTTGTCCCTCGTTTATCACGACTTTTAGTTTCGTAAAGCCGCCGCTGGCGCCGAAAATTTTATAGTCTAAAAACGGCTTAAATTCCATCGATTTTATCGCGGTTTTAGCATGTGCGCCCTTAGTGGCGTCCGCGGCAAAAAACCCCTCGTTCATCGCTGTTATGACCTCAGGCGTTATCTCGCCTTTTACCTTTAGATAGTATTCGCGCTCTACGTCGCTGTTCATCAGCGCAGTTGCGATCGCTGGAGCATCCGTTAGTAAAAGTAGTCCCTCGCTAGCGTAGTCAAGCCGCCCGATACTAACAAATTTAGCAAACTGTCGGTCCAAACTATCATAGATAGTTTTGCGTCCGCGGTCGTCTTTTTTACTAACAAGCTCGCCTTTTTGTTTGTGATAAACGATCACGCTAAATTCTTTTTTCAGTCTCACTATGCGGCCGTTTATCTTTACTTTATCCTCATCGCTAACGCTCGTAGCTAGCTCGCTAACGACGCGGCCGTTTACACTAACTTTGCCCTGCTTTATGAGCTCGTCGGCCTCTCTACGCGAATAACTCGTGTTATGCGATATAAATTTATTTAGTCTGCTTTTTTGCATTTTATAGTCCTAAATTTGCAAGGTCGTGGATGTGCAGAACGCCGACGGGCACGCCGTTTTCCACGACGGCTAGGAGTTGGATCTTGTAGTGCTCGATAAGCGCTAACGCATCGATCGCTAACATCTCTTTATCGTTTAGCTCTTTTGGTTTTAGCGTCGCGTATTTGATAGCAGCGTCGTTTAGATCAAAGTCCTCTCTCATCAGCGCTCGCCTAAGGTCTCCGTCGCTTAAAATAGCGTCCAAAACGCCGTCTTTATCGACAATGAGGACGGTGCCGAGTTTACCGTGCGTCATCGTATCGATAGCCTGTTTTAGGCTCGCATTCCAGCGTACTATCGGTAAATTTTCGCTTCTCATCACGTCTTTTACCTTTAAAAATAGCCTCTTGCCGAGGCTTCCGCCGGGATGAAAATTTGCAAAATCCTCTTTTTTAAATCCGCGCTTTTCCATCAGACAAACAGCCAACGCGTCGCCTAAGGCTAACGTTAGCGTAGTCGAGCTGGTCGGTGCGGCGTCCAGCGGGCAGGCCTCCTTGCTAACGTCAAGCTTCACGAACGCATCGCTAAATTTGCCCAGCGTACTAAATTTATCCCTCGCCATAGCAACTATCGGTACGCCGAAACGCTGCACGTGAGGCAGGATTTTGGTTAGCTCCTCGCTCTCGCCGCTAAAGCTGATAGCTAGTAGCGTATCGTCCTTGCCGATCATACCTAGATCGCCGTGCATCGCCTCGGTCGGATGCATGAAAAAGCTAGGCGTGCCTGTGCTTGCAAGCGTCGCGGCGATCTTGGCGCCGACGTGTCCGCTCTTACCCACGCCAGTGACTACGACTTTGCCTTTGGTCTTGTACAAAACTTCAACCGCTTTTTCAAATTTGCCGTCTAAAATTTCGGCATTTCTCGTTAGCTCGTTAGCTTCCGTTTTTAGCACGTTAGCAGCTATTTTGATTGTATCGCTCATTTTGCGCCCTTACATCAGGTATATGATCGGCACGATGGTCGGGTATTTTTTGACTTTTCTAAAGATATGCTTACGGATGACCTGACGCACCTGCCCCTCGAGCATCCTGCCGTCCTTTAAAAGCTCCTCTTTGACGTTGCTTAAGTACTGCTCCAGCACGCCCTCCATCTCTTTTCTAAACTCGCCGTCTTGCTTATCTCCCACGAGTCCGTAGCTGATGACGCGAGGCTTATTAATGAGCTTAGCGCCGTGGCGAGAAATTTGCGCGATGATCATCACGACGCCGGCTTCAGCCAAATTTTGCCTATCTATCACGACGTCGTCTGAAATTTGCTTGTTGATTTGGTTATCGATAAATACCTTGCCCGTTTTTACGGTCTTGGCGCGCTTCATGTATTTTTGGCAAATTTCTATCTGATCGCCGTCGCTCATCAGATAGATGTTTCGCTCGTCCACGCCGCAGGCTACGGCCGTTTCTTTATGCTTTGCGATGTGGTTGTACTCGCCGTGGACCGGGAGGAAAAATTTAGGCTTTATTAGGCGCAGCATCAGCTTTTGTTCCTCTTGCGCCGCGTGACCGCTCACGTGTATCTCGCTAAAGTCCTGATACGCGACGCTAGCGCCTGATTTGATGAGGAAATTTAGCACCGTCGATATGCTGCTTTCGTTGCCAGGGATTGCCTTTGAGCTGATGATGATCTGATCGGTCGGCTTTATCTTTATATATTTGTGCTCATCCGTAGCCATGCGGTATAGCGCGCTCATCGTCTCGCCCTGGGAGCCGGTGGTAACGATCAGCACCTCGTTATCTTTAAATTTGCCGACTTCGTTAGCGTCGATGAAAATTTTCTTATCGAGCTTAATATAGCCAAGCTCCATCGCCGTGTAGAGGTTGCGCTCCATGCTACGGCCGATGACGCAGACCTTGCGGTTGTATTTTAGTCCCCAGTCGATCGCCTGATAGACGCGGTGGATGTTGGAGCTAAACGTGCTCATTATCACGCGGCCTTTGGCTTTTGAGAAAATCGCGTCAAATGTCTTGCCCACGCTGCTTTCGCTTTTAGTAAAGCCCTCGCGGTAGCTGTTTGTGCTGTCGCTCATCAGGCACAGCACGCCGCGTTCGCCGTAGTATGCGAGTCTGCCAAGGTCTGTCGGGTAGCCGTCGATCGGCGTATGGTCGATCTTAAAGTCGCCCGTATGGATGATGGTGCCAGCCTTTGTCGTGATGGCTAGCGCGCTAGCGTCGATGATAGAGTGCGTGATATGTATCCACTCGACCTCAAAATCTCCTATCAAATACGGCTTACGCTTTTCAACCGAGCGGAAAAGCGAACGCTCCTGCTTTAGGCCGTGCTCTTCAAATTTGTTATTTATCATACCCAGTGGCAACGGCGTGGCGTAAATAGGAAATTTAAACTCTTTATAAAAGTAGGGCACCGCACCGATGTGATCCTCGTGTGCGTGCGTGATGACGACGCCTTTTATCTTGTCTTTTATCTTGCGTACGTAGTCAAAGTCGGGGATCAGGATATCCACGCCGTGCATACTCTCGCTAGGAAAGCTCATGCCAATATCCACGATGATCGCGCTCGTGTCGGTTTCAAAAACGGTCATATTTCCGCCGATTTCGCCTAGTCCGCCAAGAGGCGTGATGCGGATCCTGTGATCGGTCGAGTTTAGGTATTTCATCGGCTCCAGGCGCAGTTCGTGGACGGCCTTATTTGCCTCCATAGACGCGGCGATATCTTGCTGCCACTGCTCGTTACCGTTTAGCTTAGCGGGTAAATTTTTCTTCGGCTTTCGCTGTTTTTTCGGTTTAGCTTCACCCGTTTGATTTTCGGCGTTAGCGGCTTGCTTGTTAGCGTTTTTATTTTCGCTTTGCGCGCTATTTTGGGAGTTTTGTTTGTTATTTTTACTGCGATTTCTTTTGCCATTTTGTTTGTTAGCGTTAGGTTGTTCGCCGTTTTGCGCCTGCTGTTCGCCGCCGTCAAAAGGCTCTAAAAAGAAATTATCTATCACGCTTTGGCTAGCTTTTTGCTCACCGTTTTGCGCGTGTTGATCTAAATTTTCTTGTTTATTTTTATTTCTCGGGCGAAATCTGCGTTTTTTATTGCTCTTGCCCTGAGAAACCACCGCTTTTTCTTCGTTCTTGTCGTTCATTATCTTCCTTTAAATTTTTAAATACTTCTAGATAAAGATCGACATTTAGTTCGTGCGGACGGATATTTGCGCTCAAATTTAGCAGACTAAAAATTCGCTCTATTTCAGGCTTTTTATAGCTTGAACTCAAATTTTTCATTAGCGTTTTTCTAAGCGCGCTAAAGGCGATTTTGAGGTAAGTTTTAAATTTTTCGTATTCAAATTTACTCTCAAATACTCCGGTTTCGCCTATTAAATTTTTACTTTTTTGCAGTTTTATAACCGAAGAAGTCACCTTCGGCGGCGGGTTAAAGCAGCTCGCATCCACGTCAAAAAGCAGCTCGCAGCCGCCTTGAAGCGAGGCTAAAATCGCCAAAGAGCTAAAATCTCTATCGCCGCTTTTTGCGCTAAATTTGAGCGCGACTTCCTTTTGTATCATCACGACCAGGCCGCGACATTTCTCGTCTTCGATCGCATTTAGGATCATCTTCGTAGCGACGTAGTAGGGCAGGTTTGCCGCTAAAAAATACGGCTCATCGTTTAGGCCGCCTTCGCTCCACTGATCCAGCGCGTCTTTGCAAAAAAGTTTCAATCGTCCGCTTTGAATTTCGTTTGCGAATTTTTTCTGCAGCAGCTCAAAAAGCTCGGTATCTATCTCGTAACTAGTTACGCCGCAAATCCGCAAAATTCTAAATGTCAAATCACCTAAGCCAGGCCCAATTTCAACGATATTTTGCGTATCTTTGGGAATCGCTTGGATGATTTTGTTTAGCGTCGCTTCGTCGTGTAAAAAATTTTGTCCGAAGCATTTTTTTGCTTTAATATTTTCCATTTTTTTCCTAAATTTCGCCGATTTTACCCAAAAATATCTTATGTAATGATTAGATAAGTCAAATTTAGCTAAAATAAAGCAAAATTTTAGCTAAAGAAGAGCGATGAATCATTTTGCAAAACGCATAATCCCGTGCCTAGACGTCAAAGACGGACGCGTGGTAAAAGGCGTAAATTTCGTAGGTCTCGTAGATGCGGGCGATCCGGTCGAGATAGCCAAACGCTACAACGAGGAGGGCGCGGATGAGCTGTGCTTCCTCGACATCACGGCGTCGCACCTTGAGCGCGATACGATCGTGGATGTCGTAGAGCGGGTCGCGCGCGAGCTTTTTATCCCGCTAACAGTAGGCGGTGGCATACGCACGATCGACGATATCTCGCGCCTACTAAACGTCGGATGCGACAAAATAAGCCTTAACTCAGCCGCGATAAAAAATCCAAATTTGATAGACGAAGCGGCAAATAAATTCGGCTCGCAGTGCGTTGTAGTCGCGATCGATGCGAAACAAAATTCGAGTGAAATTCCGAGCGCTCCGCAGGATGAAATTTTAGCCAAAAATAGCGAGCCTTGCGGCTATAGCGTGTTTATAAACGGCGGCAGGCTAGATACCGGCAAAGACGCTCTTGCCTGGGCAAAAGAAGCCCAGGAGCGCGGCGCGGGCGAAATTTTACTCACGTCGATGGACTGCGACGGCGTCAAAAACGGCTTTGAGCTAAATTTGACGCGGATTTTTAGCTCGCTTGATATCCCCGTCATCGCAAGCGGCGGTGCGGGCAAGATGGAGCACTTTAAAGATGCATTTTTAGCGGGCGCGGACGCATGTCTGGCAGCATCTATATTCCACTTTAGAGAGATAGAGATAAAGGCGCTTAAGAGATATTTGCGAGAGCAAGGCATTGAGGTTAGGCTGTGAAATTTGAACTCAAATTTAGTGCACAAAAGGGTGTGGCGTGATTATTTCAGCCGGACGAAATGAAGTATTTGCATTCGCTCTACCTATGGGCGTGGGACTAGTGGATATGAGCATAAATTTGACGGCGCTTTTGCGAAAAAGAGCTATGGTTGATAACGGCGGTAAGTATGAACAAAATTTGACGGCTAACCGACAACTTGACGAGAGGCTAAATTTGATAGATTCGCCTATTTTGCAAAGCGCAAAAGCCTCTCAAAATCTGGATAAAATTTTAAATGCACTGCCGAGTGAAATTATTTTTGTAGGCTCGGCAGGACTTTACAAAGACGGCGAAGTTTTTAAAATTTATGAGAGCTCGGCCGCGGCAAATATCGAAATTTCAAGCCTAGAAAACAAAAGCTATTCGCCGATAGAGAGTGAGATCACTTCTGTTGTTCCACGTGGAACATGCAAGGTAAATTCATCAAATTTCATCACGACCGATCAGAATTTAGCTCACAAGCTTTTTGTGCGCGGATACTTTTTAGAAAATATGGAATTTTTTGCCGTCCTTAAAGTCGCGCAAAAATTTCAAATCCCGGCTTATGGAATATTCGTAGCGACGAATTTTTGCGATAAAAACGCGCATGCCGATTTTATAAAAAACCACGAGCAAGCCAAAAAAGAGCTCGAAAAATACCTAAAACAAAAGGAAATCATTTGAAAAATTTGCTTGATTTTACATTAGATGAGCTAAAAGAGCAGCTCTCGCCGCCGTTTCGCGCGAAGCAAATTTTCGAGTGGATATACAAAAAAAACGCAACTAGTTTCGATGAAATGCTAAATTTGCCAAAGGATTTGCGTGCAAATTTAGCGCAGGAGTTTTACCTCGACCCGCTAAAATGCGTCAAATTTGAGCAGAGCAGCGACGGCTCGATCAAATATCTTTTTGAGCTCAAAGACGGTCTACGGATAGAAAGCGTGCTGCTGCCGATGAAAGAGGAGCTCAGCAATGAAAACGGCGAAGTAGCGCGTCACGCTCGTTATACGATCTGCGTTAGTTCGCAGGTTGGCTGCCGCATGGGCTGTTCGTTTTGCCTAACGGGTAAGAGCGGACTAACTAGAAACCTAACGCCAGGTGAAATAGTGGGGCAAATTTTGTGGATAAAAAGAGAAAACAAAATCCCCTATGAACGCCGCGTAAACGTCGTATATATGGGCATGGGCGAGCCTCTAGATAACCTAGAAAACGTTAGTAAAGCCATAAAAATTTTAAAAGAAAACGATGGGTTAGCTATCGCACCGCGCCGCCAGACCGTTAGTACGAGCGGGTTAGGTAGCCAGATAAAAAAGCTCGGCGAGATGGATCTGGGCGTGCTGTTAGCGATATCTTTGCACGCCGTTACTAACGAGCTCCGCAGCAAACTAATGCCGATAAATAACGCCTACAAAATCGAGTCCGTTATGGAAGCGGTAAGAGGCTTTCCGATCGATATGCGCAAACGAGTGATGTTTGAGTATCTCGTCATAAAGGACATGAACGACGGCATAAAAGACGCCAAAAAGCTGGTTTCACTGCTGCACGGTATCAAGGCAAAGGTAAATTTGATCTACTTTAACCCGCATGAGGGCAGCGAATACGGACGCCCGAACACCGCCAATATGGAGGCATTTCAGACATACCTGCGCGACCACGGCGTGACCTGCACCATCAGACAGAGCAAGGGCCTTGACATCAGTGCGGCGTGCGGTCAGCTAAAAGAGCGCGACAACCAAACGAGCGGCAAAACGATAGCTAAGACGGCAAAATGACGCTACTTGATATATCACAGATAGTTTTCGTCTGCGTTGTGGTTTTTATAGGGCTCGGACTTATTATAAAAACGGCTTTTTATGACAAACGCGACCGATGAAATAGCATTCTTAAGAGAGCAGACAGACAGAAATAACGACGACTCGTTTTTCGTTTTGCTCTATGATTTTTGCTATTTCGATAAGAAAATTTTCAAAAAAATCCTAAAAATCTGTCAGCAAACCGAGATAGAAGATAGAAATTTGAGGGCCGAAATTTTAGATATTCTGCTCTTTACGACCTATTTAATGCTTTGTCATCGCGACAAAAAGGACGTATACAAGATAAAAAACTTTAAAAAAGTAGAGAAAAAATTCGGCGATTATTTTCAAACTATTAGGCAAATCAGTAGAAAATTTATAACACAATAGCGATAAAAGTAAAACCCTAGATTTTATTAATTATGGTTAAATTTTACTTTTAATAAACATACAACACTCCGTCGCCGTAGCTAAATTTATCCCGCTGCCTTACGCTATCGCCCGCAAATGTAATTGGATTATAAACCTGGCGGAGCTTTGGCGTATTATGCTTCCAGCCGCAAGGAAGGTGGCCTAAATTTAATATTTTTAGTAAATTTGTATTGAAATCAATGCGGAAATTCGGACAAATTTTACGTATGCCGCACTCTTGAAATGCGCGCAAAACAATCGGAAGCACCGAATAATCATAAGTTTCGGCCGGCAAACCGCATGTCTGAATATCTTGAATCAAACGCGCTTTTCTAGCTGACAAAATCTCTCGTGCAGTAGCTACGAGATCATCCGTAAGCGAGTATTGTCGTAAAATTTGATCGCTAAAAGGGCAAATTTCGGCAAAAACATCAAGATCGATATCGCTCCACTCGTTTGATTTAGTAGCTTTGATAGCTGCTCAAATTTTGTAAATTTGACGCTAAACGGAGCAAAAATTTTATCGACATCTAGCGAGTGTTTGCCAACGCTGTTAAACCGGTTTTGCGTATTTAGTCCGCTTTTTAAATTCTGATTTTAATTGCTCGATATCTAACTTCATTGCTTATATTTTACTTTGATTTTACGAGGTTATAAAACTTTTTTCTAGCGTCAAATTTGGATTTAATTTTATACTCTATACCATCAAATTTAAAGCAAATTTCATCCGAATGCAGCAGCAATCTCGGCGCGCCGGTTATTAAAATTCGCTCGGCTTCGCTCATCTCTTTATCTAAAATTTTCTCGATTTGCGGTCGAGCTAGACCGTAAAGCGGTTCCCCCAAAATCTTATGTTCCACGTGGAACAAATGCAAACGAATTTGATGTTGTCTGCCCGTGAGCGGTACGGCTCGCACCAGAGTCGCATCGATATCGGCAAAATACTCTATCGGCGAAATCTCCGTCACAGCGCTTTTGCCGTCCTCGCAAATTCGCATTCGCATTTTTACGTCGTCGTAATCGTTTGCCAGATCCATATTTGCCTCGATACGCAAATTTTCGCTTATCTTTCCCTGCACGAGTGCGACGTAACTTTTATAAACCTGTCTGTTTTCAAAAAGTTTTTTCAAATTTACGACCACATTTTTGTCTTTGCCTACGACGATGAGTCCGCTCGTTTCGCAGTCTAGACGGTGTGCAACTGACGCCTCTCGGCCGTAGAGCGACCAAATTTCGTCATTTAACGAGTACTCGCAGTGTCTGCCGTTTGGGTGACTGAGCACGCCGCTAGGTTTATCAAAAACCGCAAATTTCTCGCACTCAAAAATCGGCTTTAGCCCGCGCGGATTTGTTTTATAATCTATTAGGCAAATTTCGCCGCTTAGCAAGGCATTTTTCTCGCTGACGACCGTACCGTCGCAGATTAGTCTACCTTTGTCGATTAGGCGCTGAGCTTCGCGCATCTTATAGCCGTTTTGCAACAAAATTTCATACGCTTTTTGGCCTTTTGCATGCGCGATAAATTTATGAATATAAGGCAATTTTTACTCTTTAAATCTAAAATTTAAGGGCAAATTTAGCGGATACTAACCGCGATTTCAGCCCAGTTTTTATATAATCTTTCCTTAAAAAATTATACAAAAATTCGCATAAAAAAGGCTAAAGAGATGGTAGAGAGATATTCGCGCGAGCAGATGGCGCAGAAGTGGAACACACAGGCAAAATACGGCGCGTGGCTGGAGGTCGAAAAGGCTGCGGTCAAAGCGTGGAATAAACTGGGTTTTATCAGCGATGCGGATTGCGATAAAATTTGCAAAAATGCTAAATTTGACGTAGCGCGCATCGACGAGATCGAAAAGACGACCAAACACGACGTGATCGCGTTTCTAACGAGCGTGAGCGAGAGTCTGGGCGATGAGAGCCGCTTCGTGCACTATGGCATGACTAGTAGCGACTGCATCGACACCGCCGTCGCGCTTCAGATCAAAAGCAGCATGGAGCTCATCATAGAGGACGTAAAAGGCCTAATGAGCGCGATCAAAACCAGAGCGCAGGAGCACAAAAATACGATGATGGTCGGCCGCAGCCACGGCATCCACGGCGAGCCGATCACCTTCGGGCTCGTGCTTGCGGTCTGGTACGACGAGGTCGCGCGCGCGCTAAAGCTGCTACAAGATGCCAAAGAGGTCGCCGCATACGGCAAGCTAAGCGGCGCGATGGGAAATTTCGCTCACGCACCGCTCGAGTTTGAGGAGCTAACCTGCGCCGAGCTCGGCCTAAAGCCCGCCCCAGCGTCAAATCAGGTCATCCAGCGCGACCGCTATGCCCACGTCATCAGCGCGATCGCCGTTCTGGCCGCCACCTGCGAAAAGATCGCCGTCGCCGTGCGCCACTTCCAAAGGACGGAAGTTTACGAGGCTGAGGAGTATTTCAGCCCCGGTCAAAAGGGCTCTAGCGCGATGCCGCACAAGCGCAATCCCGTGCTTAGCGAAAACATCACCGGCCTTTGCAGGATGCTGCGCTCATACGTGACGCCTGCGCTCGAAAACGTCGCGCTCTGGCACGAACGCGATATCAGCCACAGCTCGGTCGAGCGATTTATCCTACCCGACGCCTTTATCACGGCCGATTTCATGCTCGCGCGCATTACGAATTTGATCGCAAATTTGGTAGTTTATCCGGAAAATATGATGAAAAATCTAAATTTAACGGGCGGGCTCGTCTTTTCTCAGCGCGTGCTTTTACAGCTTCCGCAGCGCGGGATTTCGCGCGAGGACGCGTATAAGATCGTACAGCGCAACGCGATGAAAGTTTGGGCGGATCTACAGGAGGGCAAAAAAGCGATAAACGAAAACGGCGAGAGCCTATTTTTACAAAATTTGCTCGCCGACGAGGAGCTACGCGCAAGCCTAGACGAAGCAGAGATAAAAGAGTGCTTTGATTACGCGTATTACGCCAGGCACGTGGATGGGATTTTCGCGAGAGTATTCGGAAAGCAGGACGAAATTTAATGAAAGTACTAAAACGAAACGGACGCACGGAAGAGCTTGACGTAAGCAAGATCAAAAAATACACGAGCGAGGCGGTCGCGGGGCTAGCAAACGTGAGCCTAAGCGAGCTTGAGGTGGATGCGAAAATTCAATTTCGCGATATGATAACGACCGAGGAGATACAGCAAACCCTCATCAAAACGGCCGTCGAAAAGATCGATATCGACCGACCGAACTGGACCTTCGTCGCGGCGAGGCTGTTTTTATACGACCTTTATCACAAGGTCACGGGCTTTAGCGGCTACAACCACCTACGCGACTATCTGCAAAAAGGCGAAAAAGCGGGCCGCGTCATCCCTGGACTAAAAGAAAAATACGACCTGGACGACCTAAACGACTACATCAGGCCAGAGCGCGACTTGCAGTTTGCCTATCTAGGCATCAAGACACTATACGACCGCTACCTCATCAAAGACCGTAGCGGCGCGCCGATAGAGCTACCGCAGCAGATGTTTATGGCGATCGCGATGTTCCTCGCGCAAAATGAACTAGACTGCCAAGGCTGGGCGAAGAAATTTTACGACCTCATATCTAAATTTGAAGTCATGCTCGCCACTCCGACGCTCTCAAACGCCCGCACGACGCGCCATCAGCTAAGCTCTTGCTACGTAGGAAGTACGCCCGATAATATCGAGGGAATTTTCGATAGCTACAAAGAGATGGCGCTTCTTAGCAAATTTGGCGGCGGTATCGGCTGGGACTGGTGCAAGGTACGCGCTATGGGAGGTAGCATCGACGGACATAAAAACGCAGCCGGCGGCATCATACCGTTTCTAAAAGTCACGAACGACATCGCCGTCGCCGTCGATCAACTAGGCACGAGAAAGGGCGCGATAGCCGTCTACGTCGAGCCGTGGCACATGGACGTGAGCGACTTCCTGGATCTGCGCAAAAACTCGGGCGAAGAGCGCCGCAGAGCGCACGAGCTGTTCCCTGCGCTTTGGATAAACGACCTTTTCATGAAACGCGTCAAAGAAAACGCGCGCTGGAGCCTATTTGACCCCGCAGAGGTCGCCGATCTGTGCGATCTATACGGCGATGAGTTCGAGGCTCGTTACATAGCATACGAAAACGACGAAAAGATCCAAAAAAACGTCGTCATGGCAAAAGAACTGTGGAAGAAAATTTTAACTAGCTATTTTGAATCGGGCATGCCGTTTTTGTGCTTTAAAGATAACGCAAACAAAGCCAATCCAAACGACCACGACGGCATCATCAGAAGCTCAAATTTATGCACCGAAATTTTCCAAAATACGCAACCAAACTACTACAAGATCAAGATCACGTTTGAGGGCGGCTCCGAGCGGCTATTTGACGAGGAAGAAGACGTCACGGTTGATAGCGGTATAACCAAAAAGGCCAAAAAGCTAAGTGCGCTCGATAGCATCGGCGGCGAGCAAATTTTCATCGTCGAAAAAGAAAGCGTCGAGGGCAAAACCGCCGTGTGCAACCTCGCGAGCATAAATTTAAGCAAAATCAACAAAAAAGAGGACATCGAGCGCGTCGTGCCGATCGCCGTACGCATGCTAGATAACGTCATCGATCTAAATTTCTACCCGCACAAAAAGGTCAAACACACCAACCTAGCCTCCCGCTCGATCGGCCTTGGCGTCATGGGCGAAGCGCAGATGCTAGCCGAACGCGGCGTGAAATGGGGCAGCTACGAGCACCTAGCGCTGATCGACAGTGTGATGGAAAATATTAGCTTCAACGCCATCTACGCCAGCTCAAATTTGGCGGTAGAAAAGGGCGTGTATCCGCTCTTTGAAGGCTCGAAGTGGAGCAGGGGAGTGATGCCTATCGACACGGCAAACGCAAACGCCAAAGCGCTTCTAAACGACAGAGGCGGGCTATTTGACGAGAACGCCTGCGACTGGAGCAAACTGCGCGAAAAGGTCAAAAAAGACGGTATGCGAAACGGCTATCTGATGGCGATCGCGCCGACATCGAGTATCAGCATACTCGTAGGCACCACGCAGACGATCGAGCCCGTGTATAAGCGCAAGTGGTTCGAGCACAACCTAAGCGGCATGATACCAAACGTCGTGCCAAATCTCAGCCCTGAGACGTGGCAGTTCTACACGCCTGCCTATGAGCTAGATCAGCGCGTGCTCGTGCGTGCCGGCGCCATCCGCCAAAAGTGGATCGACCAAGGCCAAAGCCTAAATATTTTCATGAGCCTAGACAAAGCAAGCGGCGGATATCTGAGCGAAATTTACACGCTCGCGTGGGAGCTGGGACTAAAATCGACCTACTATCTACGCTCCGAAAGCCCTGATAGTGAAAAACTAAACAACGTAGCCGATCGCTCGATCGAGTGCGAGGGGTGTCAGTAGAGAGCAAAAGGATTAACATATGAAACTAGATAGATTTGAAATAAAAAATTTTCGTTCTATAGAAGATATAAAGATAAATATCGAAGAAAAAAATGGAAAAAAATGTTTAATCTTAGTAGGCAAAAACGAGGCTGGAAAAAGTAATATATTAAAGGCTCTATCGGCAGTATTTGGTCAATATAGAGTTAGCATCAAAGATCAAAATAAAAATGCCTCAGATAATAAATATTATGTTCATGCGATATTTAAGTTAGAGGAGAACGATTTCAATGTCTTAGAAGCAGGGTTGTTTGAAGAATATAATATAGAAGATACTAACATATTTCAAAATAACTTAGATATTAAAGATTTTATAAGAAAATACTTTGGTGAAATATTATTGACTATAAAAATAGATGATAATGAAGAACCCAGATTAACATATTGGAACAATAAAGAGCTGGATAAGGAATATAAAATTTTAGATTCAGTCTATTATGAACAGTATAATAAACAAATTATAGTTTCCAGCAAAGAAAATGCGATTGGGAGCGAATTTTCAATTGATGATCTTAAAAATATTATATTCACGAACATTAAAAACTATATTATCAACATAGAAGAACTGTATAATAATATGATTTTTTGGGAATACAATGATCAATATCTATTACCATCAAGTTTAAATATTGAAGATTTTAAAAATGATCCGGACATATGTATACCCCTAAAAAATATTTTTTATCTAAATAATATAACAGATATAGAGCAAGATATTGAAAATGCCAGTAAAAAAGATAAAGGATTGCATAGTTTTTTAGAAAGAATATCTAAAGAGGCTACAAAAGAATTTAGAAAAATATGGCCTGACTTAAACAATATAGAGTTTATTATAAGAAAAGATGGCGAAGAGTTTGATATACGAATAAAAGAAAAAGAGTTTTATTCTAATGAGGATAGAAGCGATGGCTTTAAAAGGTTTATAGCAATATTGCTTATGTTATCGATTGAATCTAGAACACAAGAAGCCGATAATAGATTAATTTTATTTGATGAACCAGATGCTTTTTTATATCCAACCAGTGCGAGATTTTTAAAAGAAGAGTTGCTAAAAATTTCAGAGAATTCTATTGTAATATATTCTACACATTCCCCTTTTATGATAGACAACGAGTGCATAGAAAGACATCTGGTTATAGAAAGAAAGGATGATATTTCAGAAATAGTCCCACAAGGTAAATCACAATTTCAAGAAGACGAACTTTTAAAAAGAGCAATTGGAAGTCATATATTTGAAAGTATACAGTCAAAAAATATTATTTTTGAAGGATATACGGACTATAAAGTGTTTAAAAACACTTATAAAAATAAGGATTTTAAAGATTGTGGTCTAGTTTATATGGGAGGTATAAAAGAAGTTAATACAATAACTACAATGATAATGCTAACTGGCAAAAAATTCCTTATAGTATCCGACAGTGATGAAACTTCAAAGAACAAAAGAAAAGATTTTGAAAAAGATTTTCCTGATTTAAAAGAAAATTGGCTTGAGTATGATGAGGTTTGCGATAAATCCAATAAAATAAAAACACTTGAAGATTTTTATGAAGTAGATTATTTGTCAGCTAAAATCAAACAGTACAATGAAAACTATGAATACGATAAAAAGAAATCTAGCATTGACAATATAGATAAAGCCGTAAGTCAAGATAAAGAAAAAAGGCAAGAGATAAAAAATGCACTAGCAATTAATGCTAAAAAAGAAAATATAAAAAAAGAATATTTTGACTTTATTAAAAAGATCGAAAATAAACTGGATAGTGAAAAGTAAGATAATAAGTTACTAACCCTGTATCTTTTTATAATTTTAGTAAAAAGACCGCACTCGCGGCCTTTAAATTTCGCGGCTTACATGCACCCGCAGCCGCAGCCTCCGCTTGATTTTATCGCGTCAAATACCGCGTCGTAGTTGGGTTCGTTCGCGATCTCAGGGACGATTTGTTTGTGGATGATGACGCCGTCTTTGATGACGAAAACGGCTCTAGCTAAAAGACCCGCAAGCGGCCCTTCGCCGATGATTACGCCGTATTTTTCGCCGAACTCTCTAGCTCTAAAATCGCTGCCGACTTTTAAATTTTTAATGCCCTCCGTAGAGCAAAATCTACCCATCGCAAACGGCAGATCCATCGAGATCACGCTTAGTTTGATCGCCTCTTTGGCCGCCATTTTTTCGTTAAATTTACGCGTCTCCGTCGCGCAAACGCCCGTATCTAGCGACGGAACGGCGACTAATATCTCAATGCCGTTGTTACCGCCGACCTTAAACTCACCTAGATCCTGCCCTACGAGTGCGACTTCGGGCGCATATGAGCCCACGAATACCTCTTCGCCTTTTAGCGCGACGTCTGCGCCGTGAAATTTGACTTTTGTCATGTTTTTCCTTTGTTTTAAATTTAATCGTAACGCGGATATTACCATACTTTTAACAACGGCTGAAAAACAAAAAATCACGTAAAATTTAAGACGGCAGTTATCTATAAAGTGCTATACTACTTGACATCAATTATCAAGGAGTGACAAATGAGCGACAAAGAAATCCTAGCTTCGCTTGAAGCAAAACGCACGAAATGCGTCGTTTATACCCGCGTAATGGGCTACCACCGCCCTGTAGAGAGCTTTAACCTCGGCAAAAAAGGCGAGCATAAAGAGCGCGTCAAATTTTGCGAGCCAAAATCCCGCTAAACTCCTGCGAGTAAAACGTGAAAGACGCTGATTTTCCGCTTTACTCGCTCACCCCCTTTACGACCCTCGACTACCCCGACAAAACGGCCTGTATAGCGTGGTTTGCGGGCTGCAACATGCGCTGTGCCTACTGCTACAACGTCCCTATCGTCACGGGCGCCGGACAGATCAGCTGCGCCGAGTTTATCAAATTTTTAGACAAGCGCAAAGGCAAGCTTAGCGGCGTGGTTTTTAGCGGCGGCGAATGTACGCTTAGCCCGGCGTTTTTACTGCTAGCTCATGAGGTAAAGTCGCGCGGCTTTTCACTCAAGGTCGATACCAACGGCTCAAATTTGACCGCGATTGAGCAGGCTATCTCGCTAAATTTGATCGACTATATCGCGCTTGATTTTAAGGCGACGAAGGAGAAATTTATCAAGGTTGCGGGCTCAAATTTGTATAAAAATTTCTTGCAAACGCTTGAGTTTTTGTTGCAAACCGGCTTTAAATTTGAGGTTAGAACGACGGTGCACGCGGACTTGCTAGACGAGGCCGATATCTCAGAGATGAGCGAGATTTTGTACGAGCACGGATATAGGGGCGTTTATTACTTGCAAAATTTCCTAGATACTGGCGAAAATTTCGGAAATTTGACGCAGACGAAGGCTAAATTTGATCCAAATTTGATACGTTCAAATTTGGAAATAGGGCTTAGGAATTTTTAGTAAATTTAGTCAAATTTGACATGCAAAATCTCGCAAATCATCACTTCCAGTTGCGATATCTGCTAATTTTAATAAACGTTACGATCTTTTTTAGCTCGGGCGCGTCGCTTACAGCCTGTACTTTTACGCTATATTCGCCTTTTTCAAGCTCTGCTCGGAGCAAAACTTTATCGTGCGCAAAGCCTCCGTTTGGGGCGCTGTACCATGAAGTCGCGCCGTATTTTGACAGATCAAAGGTTTCGGTTAGGGCGCTTAAATTTTGTTTTAGATCGTTCGCCTCGCCGCCTTTTATGTAGCTTATTTTGCGGTTTTGTAGAGATTTGAGCATAACTTTTAGTAATATTTTTTCGCCCATGCAGGCTGCTTTTTCCTCTTCGCTCGTGCCAATGGCCTCAGGGGCGCCTTGAGTCGTATAACCGTAGTAGCCGGCTAGCTTAGCAGCTGTAGTTTTCCGGCAAAACCACTTCGTAAACTCGTCGCTGCCGTATCCCGGGAAGACCTCCTCGCTAAGTTTTTCTTCCTCTTTTTGCTTTTGCGGATCTTGCGCGTAGATGAAACTTATCTCGTAAATACCGGCCTTTTTGACGGTAAAATTTATATCAGTCGCGCTGCCGGCCTCCGACATATCGATCTCTTTATAAATGCCGTCATCAAGCGCATCGCCTCCCAAAAAATCAGATCCGTAATAAAAAGCAGTATAAAAAACGCCGCAAAAAAGTAGCAAAAATAGGCAAAATTTGACCTTCGAATTTAACGTTTTATCTGTTTGGCGCGTAGGTTTTTACCTCGTATAACAAGAAATCATACACGCGTTGCTGTACGAGACCTTCGTATTCGTCGGCGTCTATGAGCCTGCGTAGGTGCTCGAAGTCGATCTTTAGCGCGTAGTTTTTGTTCGCTCTGATGGCCTGATCGATCGCTAAGAGCAAGCTATCAAGCGTCATCGGGTCTTTGCGTTTGATACGGGAGACGTATTCTTTGGTGGTTTCTATAAGTACGCGTTTGCGGTTCTCGTCGCCGCCGTAAATTTCGCTCGAGATATCGTATAAATTTTCAAAATCGTCCTCTTCGGGATTGAGTTTGGCTGAGATGATAGCCGCAAAGACCTTAGCGCGAAACTCCAGCGAGCGGTGGTGATAGACCAAAAACTCCCTAAACAACGACAAAAATTTACATTTTATATCAAATCCCATGTTGCCGCCTAAAATATATTTAAGTAAAATTTGAGTAAAATCGCTCTTGCCCTTTCTTAGACCTGTGCAATGTCTCTTCTAGGCACCGCTTCAGGGTGGGAACACAGCAGAGCACTTAGGCTAGGCGTGTGCCGCAGTCATCTGAGAGAGGGTTTTTTAAACCTGCAAAAGCGAAAAATGCTCCTTAAAATCATCGCAAACTTTTAAAAAATTCACTCCGTCCAAGCTCTGATTTTTCTGAAAAAATTTATCCATATTATTAAAGCCTTCGGTTAGTTCATTCGACTTCACGCCGTAGCTGATCGAGATCCCCGCCTCGAAAAATGCAGCGAGCTTATCGCAAAATTTGAGCGCTTTGCCGTCGATTGCGTTAAATTTATCCTCGTTTACGTTCTCCATCGTGCCCTCGTGGTGCAGAGGCTTTTTCTCGCAGATCCTGTTTTCAAACTCGTTTTTGATAAATTTGCCGCCTTCCATACGGATACCGAGGATATAGCTAAACTCGTCTCTAAAATTTTCAGGCACGAAAGGCAAAATTTTCTCGTCTATCAGGCGCATTTCGTATTCGCTGATTATCTCGTTTAGCCCTTCGATACCGTATTTTACGGGGCTAATGATATCGCGCGTTAGCGACTCTGGCAGATCGTGAAAGAGCGCGCAAAAGAAGTTATTTTCTAGCCTCGTTTTGCAGGCCTTAACCTCAAGAGAGTAAAAATAACTCAAAATCGCCACGACTAGCATGTGACCAAGCACTGCCGTTTCAGGGATGCGAGGCGTCTGTGCCCAGCGCTTTTGAAAGCGCAGTCTGCCGGCTAGATCTACTAGCTTGGCTAGCTTTTGATTCATGACGATTTTGCGCACGCCTATTAGCTCGTAATAATCCTCCAGCTCCTCCTCCACGCGCGCTTTTAGCTCGTCTATGTCGCTTAAAAATTTGCTCGTTTGATAAACGATCGAAAACTCCCAGCGCGTCGCGAGATAGCTAGCGGCCTTTAGGATCAGGCGCTCTTTGGCGTGAGCCTTGTCTTTATGCGTGAGATAGCGGCGCATCCGCTCTAAAAATTTACCGCCCTCGACGTCCTTTACGAGCCCTTCTAGGATCGTTAGCACCCAGGCGTTTATCTGCTCGTTTTTGGTTTTTTGCATCTGATGAAACACGTCCGGGCGTATATCCGTGACGACTACTCGCGCGAGAAACTCGAAAATACCCGCCTCGATGATGTAGTTCATATCGGCATTATACTCGAGCTTTGCGATGAAATACGCGATGATAAATTTATGCGCTTGCTTATCAAGCTCGACTAAATTCGTCATCTTCGGATAGTCGTTCCAGCGCGAGATGGACGCGGCTTTAAAGATGTGCTCGATCAGCTGCGCGCTTATCATTTATCTTCCGATGATTTTTTCACGACGCGAGCACGCTTTTCGCCGGCAAATTCAGGCTTTTTAAAGCCCTCTTTATTGCCTGTTTTTCGCGGCTTGTCGTCAAATTTATCTTTGCTCTCGCGAGGTTTTTTATCGCCTGTTTTTGTATCTCTTTTACCAGCTCCAAAACTCTTACCGCGAGAGCCGTCTTTGCTAAATTTAGACTCGCGTGCTCCATAACCGCCTATACCAAAACTTCGATCGCCATCTCGCGTAAATTTCTCAAATTTCGGCGCTTCAAAGCTTTGATCTTGCGTTTTTTTGATTATCTCGTCCGAGCAAATTTCGATCACCGTATGGACGTTGCCTCGCGGGTTAAAGTCGCCTGTGATCTTCATCCATTTTGGCGCCAGTTTTCGCTCTAAAACGCCGTAAATTTCGTTTATGCTATCTTCATGGCTGATGTTTCGCGTCATGAAGCTATTGACGTAGAGTTTGATCGCCTTTAGCTCGACGACGAATTTAGCCGGCACATACTCAAGATATATCGTCGCAAAGTCTGGATACCCAGAGCGCGGGCATAAGCAACAAAACTCCGGCAGCGTGATCTTGATCTTATAGTCGCGCTCGTGCTTGTTTTCCCAGATTTCCAGGTCTTTTTCTACATCAAATTCGTTTATTATTTTCTCGCCGTATTTTGGCTCTACGACCTCATTTTCTTGCATTTTTTTCCTTTAAATTTCTTTTGGCTTCTCTATGAAAAAGCCCTGCGCGAAGTCGGTCTGATAACGCTCCGCGACGTTAAAGAACTCCTCGTTCTCCACAAATCTCACAATAGTCTTCACGCCTAATCTTTTTGCGGTCAAATTTAGATTTTCTAACAGAGTTTTAAATTTGTCGTTTTTGATATTTTTGTTAAATTCTATGTCGTAGATAACAAAATCTATCGGCAAATATTTAAAATATTCAAAGCCCGCGTTGTTACCGCCGAATTTATTAAGCGCGAAACGAAAACCTAGATTTTTATACTCCGTTAAAATCTCTCTAAATCTATTTATCTCGTCATATACTAACTTCTCGCTAAACTCGAAAATAACGCGGTTTGGATCGATTTTACCTAGCTGTACGAACTCTTTTATAAAATTCGTAAATTTTAAATTTCTAATCGAAACCGACGAAATTTCGACCACGAGCGGATCTTCGTCTTTAAATTTAAGCTCGGATAGCTTTTTGATGACGTTTATGTCAAAAAGTACCTCATAGCCGTTTTTGTTCGCGATATTTTGCACCTTTGCTTTTGAAACTAGCCCTTGTTTATCGGTATAGACTTTTACGATGATATTTTTTAAATTTTGCCCGAAACGAAGGCTTTTAACGAGCTGAGTTTGGAAGATAAATCTTTGCATATCGATGCAGTTACAGACGTCTTTTTCAAGATCGTCGGTGATATCTACTTTATCTTCGTTATCGCTCTCGTTTAGCTTTTGGATGAGATAAGAAACCGAATTTTTGAGGCTTGCGGAGTGATTTATGTCGATAGCGTCAAATTTGATCTTTAGCTCGATATTGTAGATTCCGTCGCTTAAAATGCTCTTTTCAAAAACGTTTAAAAGATGGATTAGCTCTGTACTTTTACTCTCGCAAAAGATTAGAAAATATTCGTTTGAATATCTACCGATGAGAGTGTTTTTAGACACTTTTTCGTTTAGAAATTTCTCCAGCCGCTCGACTAGTCGTTTTAGCAAAATATCGGTGCTAACAAAGCTATAACGTTCGTTTAGATCGTTTAAATTTTCGATCTTCAGTATTAGCATATTGCCGCCGCTTTTGCCTTTAAATTTGAAAGCTTGTTTTAACAGAAGTTTTAAAATTTCATCCCTATTATAGGCTTTCGTAACTTGATCAAGAACGCTTGTTTGAAAGCTCTGATAAATTTTATAAGCCGTAAAATAAACCTGACATAGAACCAAAATAGTGATCAAAATGATGTCGTTGACGTCAAAATCTATATCATCTTTTTTAACGAAAATATACATCAAAATGATAATGCTTAAAATAAAAATAGAAGAAATTTCAAGCGCAGTTTTAAACCTGTTTGATCGTTCTTTTAGTTCTGATTTTAGCATTTTACACGTCCAAATGTTTCACGTCTTTTGCGTGCTCTTGTATATAGTTTCTTCGCGGTTCGACCTCGTCGCCCATAAAGAGATTAAACGTATCCGATGCGCTTATGGCATCATTTATGTTTATTTTTAGCAAACGACGGTTTTCTGGATTCATCGTCGTCTCCCACAGCTGTTCAGGATTCATCTCGCCAAGGCCTTTATAACGCTGTATGTAGGCACCTTTTTTAGCATTTTTTTCGATCTCGTCTAGCACGTCTATCACGTCGCCTTTTAGCTCGATGCCGCGCTCTTTTATCTTTTGACTGATATAAAGCGCTTCCTCATAAAGCGGATTTGTAAATAAATTTTCATTTACTAAAAGTTCTTCTAAACCGCTTTCGGTTTGTACGTAAATTCGCGCTTCTTCTTCGCTGATGTATGAGTTTAGGATATTGTGTCCCTGCGCTTCTAAATAATTTTTCAAAATTTCAAAAATTTCGCCATAGCTTTTTGAAACGATATCTGGATTTTCGATCATATATCTAACCGCAGAAATCACGCTAAATCGCTTTTCAAGCTCTTTTAACACGCTTCTATAAGCCGCGACTATCTTTAAAAAGTCTATAAGATCAGCATTTCCGATACTTTCAAACTCAACCCCTTCGATACCGGTTTCGATTAGAAATTCATTCAGCGCTCTTTCGTCTTTTAGATAAATTTCTTTTTTGCCCTTTTTATAGCGGTAAAGAGGAGGCTGAGCTAGATAGATATGACCGTTTTCCACGACTTTGTGTAAAAATCTAAAGAAAAACGTTAAAAGTAGCGTCTGGATATGGCTACCGTCGACGTCGGCATCGGTCATGATTATGATTTTGTGGTAGCGAAGCCTCTCGGCGTCAAATTCGTCGCCGATACCGCAACCTAGCGCGGTTATCATATTTTTTATTTCGTCTGATTTTAAAATTTTATCTAAGCGCGATTTCTCGACGTTTAAAATTTTACCTTTTAACGGTAAAATCGCCTGAAATACTCTATCGCGTCCTTGTTTGGCCGAGCCGCCAGCTGAGTCGCCCTCCACCAGATAAAGCTCGCTGATGGTAGGATCTTTACTCTGGCAGTCGGCTAGTTTGCCAGGTAGCGTTCCTATGCTTAGACCCTCTTTTTTACGAGTTAGATCACGAGCTTTTTTAGCCGCTTCGCGTCCGCGCGCCGCCATCAGCGCTTTTTCCATTATCGCGCGAGCTTCGATCGGGTTTTCTTCAAAATACTTGCTAAGTACCTCAAAAACCATCTTTTGAACAATCGGTTTTACGTAGCTTGAGCCTAGCTTTCCTTTCGTTTGACCTTCAAACTGCGGTTCCGGTACTTTGACGCTGATAACTGCGATGAGTCCTTCGCGGATATCTTCGCCCGTGATTTTCGTGTCTTTTTCGCGGGCTGCTGCGTTTGCGGCTATGTAGTTTGTTATCACGCGAGTTAAACCCGCGCGAAATCCAGCTTCATGCGTACCGCCGTCAGGGGTTTTGATGTTATTTACGAAGCTTAGTAAATTTTCGCTATAAGTATCGTTGTACATCAAGGCAAAATCGACCAAAACGTCCTCTTCGCCGCCGCTAAACGATATGGCTTTACTTACGGCCTCGTTTTTATTTAAATCAGTTACGAAGCTTTCAAGTCCGCCCTCGTAGTGAAAACTCTCGTTTCTACCGTTTCTTTGATCTTTAAAATTTATCGTAATTTTCGGATTTAGATATGCTAGTTCTCTAAAGCGTTTGGTTAAAATTTCATCGTCAAATTCCGTAACTTCAAAAATGCTGTCATCCGGCCAAAACTCTACCTGAGTTCCCGTTCTATTCGTAGTTTTTATGATCTCAAGGTCGCTTTGCGGGATACCTTTTGAAAACTCTTGTCTATGTAGTTTACCGTCGCGTTTGATATTTACGACCAGTTTTTTAGAAAGGGCGTTTACTACGCTAACGCCGACGCCGTGCAGACCGCCTGAGACCTTATAAGTATCTTTGTCAAATTTACCGCCTGCGTGAAGTACGGTTAAAACGACCGTTGCGGCTGAAATTTTCTCCGTTGGGTGCATATCGACCGGTATACCGCGTCCGTTATCGCTGATGATCGCCGAGCCTTCGCGGGTTAGCTCGATATCGATCGTATCGCAGTAACCCGCCATCGCCTCGTCTATGGAGTTATCGACGACCTCGTAGATCATGTGATGTAGGCCGCTTATGTTAGTATCGCCGATATACATGCCGGGGCGTTTTCTAACCGCTTCGAGCCCTTTTAAAACTTTAATATTTTCCGCGCCGTAATTTTGCTGCATTATTTACCTTTTTTATTTTTATAAATTTATCGGCATGATTACCGTTTTTAGCTCGTTTGAGCTCACCGTAAAGGCTAAATTCGAGTCGTTAAATCCAAATTCGAAATGTTCCTCTTCGATGCTTTGTAGGAAATCAAGCAAGTATCTATTTTTCACGCCGACGTAGATTTCTTCTTCTAGTCCCGTTGCAAATTCTATCGTAGTTTTGGCCTCCGAGTTATCTTCTACGATACTTTCAAAGCTTATGGTCTGAGGCGCAAATACGATTTTCGTGCTCTCGGAGATGATTGAGACGGTTTTGATGCCTTCTATCATCTTATCTCTGCTTAGTCTTAGTCTTCGTTTTATCTCTTGCGGGATTACTCTGTTGTAGTCGGGGAATCTGCCGTTTATTAGCTTTGTGAAAAACTCGAAATTTGCGCTTTGAGCGATCAGAGTCGTTTCATCGTAGTAAATTTCGATCTTGTCAAAAAATAGTTTTTGTATCTCGCTAATGGCTTTTTTTGGTATTATTAGCGAAAATTCGCTCTGAGTAGGCGTTTCAAATCTAAATACGCTAAGCCTTTTAGTATCGGTACCGACTATGTTTATGTAGTTTTGCTTGATGTCGATAAATGCGCCGTTTAGCTCAAATTTAGGGTTGTTGTTATCAATGCTTGGAAAAATTTTCTTTAAACTTCTTCCAAGCATTACTGCGTCGATTTCAAATTTATTTTTATTTTTTATGGTCGGAAAATTTGGAAAATCCTCAAATTTATACATTGGAAGTTTATATTTTGAGTTTTTTTGCTTTATGTAGAGATAGTTATTTAGCGTCTCTAGCGTTACTTCCTCGTCTTTTAGGCTTCTTATGATGTCAAGCAGTTTTTTACCGTTAGCAGTAGCATTTCCTTCGTCCATGATTTTGACGTTTGAGAGTTTATATGCTAGGCCGATCTCGTGGTCAGTTGCTTTAATATTTAGGATACCGTCTTTAGCGCTGATAAATATATGCGAAGTTATAGCGCTTAGATCCTTTTTTTCTAGGTAAGGATTGGTATTTGTTACGATGCTCTCTAAAGCATTTTTGTTAATTGCGACTTTCATTTTTTTCCTTTGTTTTTAAATTTCTTTTAGTAGCATTAGTAGGGGGCGTGAAAAGTTTAAAATAGCTTTTATTTTCTTTAAATAGGACGTTTGCGGCGTTAAAAAAACGGTTTATTTTTTCACTTTTATTCACGTTTTTACTCTTTGGTTAAAATTTTATTCTTTAGTTCTTCGACGCGAACTTTAAAATATTCATTCGTTTCAATTAGTTCGTTTATTTTTTTTATACTGTGGCTTACGGCGGAGTGATCTTTCATGTTAAAAAACTGCGCGATCTGCGGCATCGAGTTTGGCGTCAAATTTTTAGCCAGATATATCACGATGCGTCTAGCCTCGACGATATTTTTCGAGCGTGATTTGCTTTTCATCTCGCTTGGTTTGACGTTTAGTTCTTTGCTTACGATTTCAACGATATTTTCTAGGTTTATATTTTCACGTTTCTCTTTTATCTGATCGCGCAGGATATTTTTGGCAAATTCTAGAGTGATTTCCTGCCTCATCAGCCTTGCGTAAGCGTTTAAATTAATTATCGCGCTTTCGATTTCTCGGATGTTGTCGCCCATGTTTGTAGCGATGTAGTTTATGACGTCGGTACCAAGATAAATTTTATCAAATTCGCACTTTTTCTTGATGATTGCGATTTTAGTATCAAGCTCGGGCGGCGTGATATCGGCGATGATACCCCACTCAAAACGCGTTCTTAGCCTATCTTCAAAGCCTTTTAGTAGCTTTGGTTGACGGTCTGAAGTCATCACGATCTGTCCGTTTTTAGCGTGAAGTTCGTTAAACGTATGGAAAAACTCCTCTTGGATTTTATCCGTTTTACCTAAAAACTGTACGTCATCGATGAGTAAAACATCGCAGTTTCGGTACTTTTCGCGAAATCGCTCCATCGAGTGGTTGTTGAGATTATAAGTAAAGTCCGTGATAAACTGCTCGCTCGTGACGCAAATAACCATTTTGCCGCCGTTTAGGCAAAAATTTCCGACTGATTGCAAAAGGTGAGTTTTGCCAAGTCCCGTCGGGCCGTAGATAAAAAGCGGATTGTAAATTTTACCCAGCTGCTCGGATACGGCTTTCGCGCTTAAAAATGCAAATTGATTTGAGTCGCCGACGACGAAATTTTCAAACGTGTAGCTTGGATTTAGCAGGCTGCTTTGCGCTTTTATCTCTTTGACGTCCACTTTTTTAGCCGGTTTGCTTTGCGTTTTGGTCGCGGCTAGGACGTTGATTACGGGCTTTTGTCCGGTTTTTACTTCAAAAAGATGAGCGATTTTTGAGGCGTATTTGGTCTGGATAAATTTGGCGATAATCTCGTTTGGCGCGTTAAATACGACGTTCGTCGAATTTGAGCTTTTTTCGTTAAATTTAAGCTGCTTGATGTAGCATTCAAATTCCGACGGTAAAATTTCTTTGGAAAGTAGCTCCAAAACCTCGTTTGCGACCAAATTTTTGCCTTTAAGATTAATTCGCTAGATTTTATCTTAAATTTGTTAAAATGGCGTTGAAATTCGTTTTTCACGCCGTGAAAAAAGCGTGAAAAACCGTTGAAAAGGACAAGATGAAAATTTTAGGAATCGATCCGGGATCGCGAAATTGCGGCTATGCGATCGTCGAAAAAACGCCCGTGAAAACTGTTTTGATCGAGGCGGGACTAATCAAAATAAAACCGAATTCTTTGCAGTATCAAATCACCGAACTTTGCGAGGGACTTGACCTGATTTTTAAAAATCATAAATTTGACGAAGTGGCGATCGAGGACATATTTTTCGCTTATAATCCAAAAACGGTTTTGAAACTCGCGCAGTTTCGAGGGGCGCTCAGTCTTAAAATTTTGCAGCTTCACGGCGATTTTGCCGAGTATACGCCGCTTCAGGTCAAAAAAACCGTCACGGGCAAAGCCAAGGCCGATAAAGAGCAAGTGGCCTTTATGGTTAAAAAAATTCTCGGTATCACAAAGGAGATCAAACCGCTTGATATCACCGATGCCATCGCTATCGCGCTAACGCATGCGAATAATCTACGTTTAAAATAAGCTCAAATTTTGCTTATTTTTTAGTAAAATTTGACTTCAAATTTTGCCATTTTTGAGCGTAAAATTTGATTGCTTAAAATTTATCTCCGCGCTCAATCAACTACCTCGATCCCCTCATCAGCGCAAACTTTTCGCGCCTTTTTCGATATACTGATGCCGGTCGTTTCGATTTTTTTAAGATTTTTGAAGGGTGCAAGCTCGGCAGCATCGATGTTTTTGATGTCAAAAAGCTCGTCCTCGCCGTCCCAATCAGGCGCGATTTGCAGGTAAATTTCGTTTCCGCCGTCAAGATAGAGCTCGCTCACCTGCTCCGCCAGATTTGCAGGAACCGGATAGTCCTTAAACCACTTTTTGGCTTGCGGCAGCGCGCCGAAATCCGCGTACGGATCGATGCCGCGCTCCTAGCAGTACTCAAACACGTCAAATTTGGGCTGTAGCAGGGCTTTTTTATACATCAGCTCGTTCATCACGGCGATTTTTGAAATTGAAATTTTTAAACGCTAGCGTCTCGTCGGCCACGCGCGGAAGCTTAAATTTATCGCTCGGCCTGCGCTTTACCTTTTTCTCTTTTTGATTGATGCAGACGCGCCCTATCGGCATTTTCGCAGCTCGCACGATGTCTGCGATCTCGTCGGTGTCGCGCTTAGCGAAGCGCTCGGCGAAGTCCATCGCGCCTATGCGCTCCTGCACGGCCTCGGCTAGAGCTAGCGAGACTTCGAATTTACCTAGGCTAAGCTCCAAAAATATATATGCGCCGCGCAGCTCCTGCTCCGGCACGGCCTCAAGCGGCGGCCTGCCCTCAAGCGCGAATGCGCCGCCGTAGAGCTTGCGCGGAACCTCGTGCTGCACGCCCTTTGCGACCTCAAGCATCAAGTTTATCTCAGCAAGCTTCGGCTCTGCGAGCTCATTTGTGCGCACGAAGGCGAAAATCCCCGCCTCATCCCAAAAATAACGGCTTTTGCCCTCACCGTCATCAATCACGCGCGGCTGACCTAGGGCTTTGTTAAATTTAGCTAGATCAAACCCGCAGTTTACGCCGCCGATGAAAACGCCGTCTGGGCGCACGTCAATGTCAATTCTTTGATTTTTAAAAATGTCAAACAGTCCCATTTATCGCTCCTAGTTTTGCCTTAAATTTTCCAAAAACACGTAAAATTTACACACGGCATTTGTTTGTAGCTTGCAGGCGGCACAAAGCGCTCTATTATTCCTGATTTACGTGATCCTCAAATATAAATTTATGCTCCTGCGGCAGCGACTCGTAAAGCTTTAGCGAGAGATTTCTGATCTCCCAAAGCGCCGATTTTGAGCTGCGAAGCGAGAGGAAATTTTGCAAACTGCGCGCGTTTACGCTCCACGTGAGCTCGGTTTTGTAGCACTCGGGTAGGCAGTACTTGACGATGTCGAGGCTTTTTGTGGTGTTTGCGAGGATTTCGCGCAGGTTTTCTAGCGCTTTGACGCTTGCGTTATCGACCGTTTCGTCGCCCGTCAATACTATAAATCTCTCCGCCCGCTCAAAGTCGCCAAGCTCAAATTTAGCCTCTTTTTTTAGCTCTTTTAGCGTGTATCGCGTTGATTTGACGCTGAGGCTCGCCACGCGGTGACGGGCTAGCTCTTGCAGCAGGGCGCGCGAGATGCCTTGGATGTAGAAGTTGTAGGAGAGGTGCTCTAGCGTACTGGCGTGTTTAAATTTATTGCCGACGCGCTCGATGAGCTCGATGTCTTTTTCGCCGCCGTTGTCGCCTTTTTCAAAGCTTTGCCAACACGTGCGGATCGCATGCGAGCAGATGTTTAGCGGAGTGTAATTTAGAAGCGTTACTTGCATTTTTGACTCTTTTAGTTAAATTTAGCGCTAAATTTAGCTAAAAATGAATAAAAAGGGCTTTAGACGAAACTAAAGCCCGAAGAAATAAATTATTTTAGTTGAAGCAGCGTGTTTAGCATTTCGTCGCTAGTCGTGATCGTCTTTGAGTTAGCTTGGAAGCCGCGCTGTACGACGATGAGCTGAGTTAGCGAGCGAGATAGATCGACGTTACTCATCTCGAGGCTCGAGGCTGAGATCTTGCCGCGTCCAGCCGTCTGAGCCGCGCCGATGATCGGATCGCCGGAGTTTGCCGTGCGAGAAAATAAATTTCCGCCCTCGCTAGCCAATCCCTCGTTGTTGGCAAATTTAGCCACGCCCACTTGCGCTAGTCCTAGGCTTCGGCCGTTCGTAAACGAGCCCACTAGGGTTCCGCTTTGATCTATCCTGATGCCGTTTAGCTCGCCGCTAGCGTAGCCGTCCTGGCTGATGTCGGCGGTGCTTGAGTCGTTATCGGTGCTGGCTAGACCGTCCATCTGAGCCGTAGTTCCTAGCTTTAGCTCGATATGTTGGCCGTCGGCCGAGCCGTTTTGTGCGCCGAAGGTTATGCTAGCCGGGCTATATGTCGCTAGCGAGCCGTCCGGGTTAAATCTCACGTAGCCCGTTATCACGTTTGCAGGCTCGCCGTTTTGATTGATGCGATTTGGCTCGGCTACTTGGATAACCATCGTCCACTCGGTTCCGCCGTTTGGCGTGTAGCCGCGTTTTACGAAGTCCATTTTGATGTTGTGCTTAGTGCCTAAGCTATCGAAAAGATCGGTACTAGAGCTGTGAGCGGCCATGTTTAGGCTATCTGTTACCCTTGCGGCGTTACCCGGGCTTATAGAGCCTGAAAGCGGCGCCATAGATGCCGTAAATTTGACGTTTTCGGTTATGTTGTTTGCCGCGTTGCTAAGACCAGTGATTGTTAAATTCATATTGTGGTCGTCATCATACGTATCTACGGTCAAATTTATAGGTCTAGGTTTACCAAAATTTGGAGACCCAGGATCTGTTTCTATCGTATTATCAGTTAGATCTCCGTCGTCGCTGTTTACGGCGTCTCCGCTAGGATTTTTCACCTGAAACTGCCCATGTTCGTTGACTGTTATCTCTACTCCATCATTTTTATTGTAGCCTTTAAAAGCTTTTTCAAATTTTTCTTTATGATCCGCAAAAGCAGTATCGTAAGCTGTTTGTGCTGCACCTATCGCAGCTGCGTTACCACCCGCTATTGCCGTGTCTAGATTTCCTTTAGCCGTATCAAGGGCGTCTTTTGCCGCTTTAGCTGCAGTAATATTAGCAAGAGTTGCTGCCGCTTTAGCTGCCGCTGCCGCAAGTCCTGTATTACCAGGATCTGCTGCCGCTGCCGCTGCCGCTGCCGCTGATTCTCTAGTTGCTTTCGCTACAGCGATAGCATTATCTACACTCCTTCCTCCATAGTTTGTAAATAGCCTTGCATCTTTTTGCATAGCTTCACGCAAATCTTCAGTAGTTGTTACTTCTCTAGCCATAGAGTCATCGTTAATATGAGTGGCATTAACTTGAGTGCTATTATAAATATACTGATATGCCGTGATGATGTTGGTCGTTACAAAATCACTTCCTATGTTGTTTGCGCCATTTACGGTCATTTTTATATTTTTTGTATTGACAGTCGTGCCTAGATTATTTCTATTCGTTAAAACGAGCTGATTACCGTTGATAACGCTTGCTTCTACGCCGGTTTTGGTGTATCTCTCATTTATAGCTGACGCTAGTTCGCTGACGCTAGTTACGCTTGCAACTATCTTTTCGCCGTTTAGCGTGATATCTAGCTGCTTTGTAGCGCCAAATCTTCCGTCCGGCTGAGCGCCTACGTTTAGAGCTTGAGTTTTAGCGTCTGCATAGCTGACCCATATACCTTGACCGGTGCGGAGATTATACGCGTCGCCGTTGTTGTTAAATAGCACTCCAAGGTCTGCGCCGCGCTCTGTCATCCTTTGTTCGCCGTTTTTGTTGACGTAAAATCTATTTTCGCCGACGTTATTTTCTTCGTGTTTTTCAGCGTCTACTTTGATACCGTCTTTGCCCGTATCGGTCCAGTTGTGGTATTGATCGAGTTGGTAGATAGGGATTTTTTTAGCGCCCACGTCGTTACCGCTGTCTAAATTTCCTTTTAACGTAATATTTGTCGTGGCACGAGCCGGGACGGTTAGACCTGCAGGGATATTTATATCGCTGATAGGTCTAGTCGGATCTATCTCGCCGGTTTCTTCGTCTCTCATCCATCCTTGTACGATGTTTCCGCCGTTATCGACGAAATTTCCTACGCTATCTCTTGAAAAGTCGCCGTTTCTTGTGTAGTAAGTAGTCTTGCCGCCGTCCGGGCTAACCATGAAAAATCCGTCGCCCTGAAGCGCGATGTCGGTTTGTTTGTCGGTAGTTTGCAAAGAGCCTTGCTTAAAAATTTTAGTCGTCGAGTTTATCTGCGTGCCAAGGCCAACTTGCATGCTATTTACGCCGCCGTGGCGATTTTGCGGGCCGGTAGCGATACGCGAATTTTGATATATAATGTCGTCGAAATTTGCGCGGCTGTATTTAAATCCGACTGTGTTGACGTTGGCGATGTTGTTGCCCTCGACGTCCATAGCGATCTGGTGGGCTTGCAGCCCGGTAACGCCTGCCCAAAGTGATCTCATCATAGCTTTATCCTTTTTGAAAAGTAAATTTTTGAGATCACTTAAGCAAAAGACGTTCCAAATTTTAAATTTGGTTTAGTATTTGTGAAGGTAGTAGCGAAAAAGTGTATATGAGCAAAGATTAATGGTTTTTAGAAATTTTAAGATGGGGGTCTCGGCAACTCAAATTTATAAAATTTGACTTCAAAATTTCTCCTTTTTAGACGAGGCGGAAATGAGCCGAGCGAGGGCGCATATAAGTAGTATGTAACCGAGCCTCGGCGAAATTTGCAACGACGTATAAAGGAAAAAGACAAGCCATAAAATTTACAAAATCATCGCGCCTATAACGCCGCCGATTAACAGCGGTATATTAAAGAATATAAACGTAGGCACGCACGTATCGTAAATATGATTGTGCTGTCCGTCGGCATTTAGACCGCTCGTAGGCCCTAGCGTGCTATCGCTAGCGGGACTACCCGCATCGCCTAGAGCTGCTGCGATACCAACTAGCAAGATGATCGCCGCCGGAGAAAAACCCAGCGATAGCGAAAACGGCACGTAAATCGCCGCGATGATCGGTATCGTGCCAAAGCTCGTGCCGATGCCCATAGTAACTAGCAAACCGATGGCTAACATCAGTATCGCGCCGCCCATTTTGCCGCCGGCGACCGCGCTAGCAAAGCTCACTAGCTGTTCGATACCGCCGCTCTCGCGCAAAACCGAGCCAAAGCCTGCCGCAACAAGCATGATAAATGCGATAAAGCCCATCATCGCTAGGCCGCTGTCCATGATTTTGTCGATTTTGCGGTACTCGATACCGCCGAAAACTACCATAACTAGCAGTCCTAAAAGCGCTCCAAGCGGCATGCTTTCTGTGTAAATTTGCACTCCAAACGCCGCTACCGCGCCGCCTAGCACCGCCCACTCTTTTTTCGTCATTTTTAGGCTTGCGGCCATCTGCGCCTCTTGTTCCTCGCTCGTTTCAAATTTAGTATGCGCGTAGTCGCGTTTTTTGCGGTAAAATACGAAAACCGCTAAAAGTAAGCCCACTAGCATAGAAAGGCCGCCGATCCACATCACGCTTGAGATTTCACTCATCTGCACCTCTACGCCGTTGTTTGCGAGCTCTTTTTTGATGATGCCGTGAAAGATAAGTCCAAAGCCCACGCTAAGGCTCACGTACGGCGCCTTTAGTCCGAAAGTAAGAGCGCACGCGACGGCTCGGC
Organism: Campylobacter sp.; assembly: GCF_052170435.1. Classification (GTDB taxonomy): domain Bacteria; phylum Campylobacterota; class Campylobacteria; order Campylobacterales; family Campylobacteraceae; genus Campylobacter_A. The sequence goes on along the minus strand of NZ_JBQNAN010000007.1, from coordinate 29,715 downwards.
GGTCGATGCCTAGGCGGTTCATCAGCGGCAAAAGCGGCGGGATGAGAATCGGGATGAAAGCGATGTGAACCGGGATCAAATTTTGCGAAAAGCACGCGATAGAAGCGATTATCAGAGCAAAATACGTGCTGGTTTTCGCTAGAGCCTTGCTAACGGCGTTTATGAGGATCGCGGTTAGGTTTGTATTGGCTATCGCGGCTGCGAGCGCGCCGAGCAGGATGTAGCTGAGCGAGGTTTCTAGGTTGCCCTTCATGCCCGTTATCAGCGTAGAGGTGGTGGCCGTTAGCGCGTCGAAAAAGGCCCCTACGCCGGCAAATCCGCCGTGATAGATGAGTCCCGCGACTAGGGCGGAGACGAGGATGGAAAGCAGGATGTTAAATCGCAGCAAACAAAGCGCGGTCATCACGAGGATACTGATCACGACGGGGTTGGTTAGCATTATTTTCCTTTTTGTAAATCAAATTCGTAAATCAAATTTTGCCGCAGGCCAAATTTGACGACTAGCCGCGAACGGGCGTCAAATTTATCTAACGCGGATGCCTATTTGCGGGCGAGGCGAATAGTAATAATCATCTCGTCTGTCGCGGTATCCGTCGTCATATCCGTCGTCGTAGCCTCTCTCGTAGCTTCGGTCGTCGGATTTGCTCGAACCGCCTTTTTTTATGTTGTTGTTTTTGATATATTGATCGACTAGCTTGTCGCGGTAGTCTCTGCCTCGGTCGGTTTGTTTGTAGCGGCCGTACGGAGGGTTCATATATATCACTACATCGTCGTCGTATCTATCTCGGTGGCGGCGTTTTTTGTATTTGTAGCCGTTATCCGGGATTACTATTAAAGATTCGTTTGAATAATTGTCGTAAGCGTTTGCAAAATTTAAACAAAGCGCTGAAAAAATAGCGATTAAAACAAGTTTTTTCATGTCAAATCCTTTCTGGTTATTTCTAAATCATTTTATAACATCAAATTTAAAATAAAGTAAATTTTTAGCGCAAATATATTACAATTTTGTAAATTTCCCCAAGGAGTTATTAATGAAAAAATCGCTTTTTAGCGCATCGAAGATCGCGGTTTTGGCTTTGCCTTTTCTTTTGACGGGTTGCATGTCGTCTATGAGTATGGGTTCGCCAGGTGCTAAGACGGCAGCTACGGGCGCGGCTGCGGGCTCAAACGTCCAAAATGCAAATCCTGGACTAACCAGATGCACCGAGTCTATGGGTACGCTTACGATTTACGAGGACAGAAACAGCGACTGGTACTCCGTCGTAACTAAACAGTATAAGCTAACATCCACCGTTCCGGTTCTTAGACTTTTGGCTCAGCAGTCAAACTGCTTCGTCGTCGTCGAGCGTAGCAAGGCATTTAACCAAATGCTAGAAGAGCGTGCGCTGATGGAGTCGGGCGAGCTTAGAAAGAACTCGAATTTCAAAAAAGGTCAGATGGTCGCTGCGGACTACACCTTAACTCCTACGATAACCTTTAGCGAGAGCAACACTAGCGGCCTAGGCGGCGTCGTGGGCGCGCTATTTGGTTCGGTTGCGGGTTCGGTCGCAGGCAGTTTTAGCACGAGCGACGTGAGCACGATGCTAACTCTCATCGAAAACCGCTCTGGCGTACAGTTAGCGGCAGCCGAGGGAAGCGCTAGAAATATGGACTTTGCGGGTCTTGGAAGCCTGTTTGGCAGCAAAGCCGGCGGATCGCTAGGAGCCTATGCAAACACTCCTGAGGGCAAAGTCATCGTCGCGGCCTTCACCGACTCGATGAATAACCTAATCGACGCGGTCAGAAACTACAAAATGCAAACCGTAAAAGGCGGTCTTGGCGCGGGCGGCGCGATGAAAGTAGCGGATTGATTTTATCTTCGCTAGGCTAGAGCGACTAAAATCGCTCTAGGTTTTATAAGCGCGAGGCAAGCTCCGCTTTGCGCTTAAATTTGAGCCTTCGGGCTCAAATTTTTCACGATAAAACGTAAATTTTAGATATTGTACATATGATTGCCGTGTCTTGCACACCCTTTCAAATTTTTATACTTATGTAATTAAATAATTGATAAAATCGACTAAATTCCACTAAAAGGATCAAATTTGAGAAGCGACATCATCAAAAAAGGCTATACGCGTGCGCCGCACAGAAGCTTGCTAAGAGCGACGGGGCTAAAGGACGAGGACTTTGAAAAGCCGTTTATCGGCGTGGCAAACAGCTTCATCGAGATCATCCCGGGGCACTTTTTCCTCAACAAATACTCCGAAATTTTAAAAGACGAGATCCGCAAAAACGGCTGCGTACCCTTTGAGTTTAACTGTATCGGCGTGGACGACGGCATCGCGATGGGACACAGCGGGATGCTTTACAGCCTGCCTAGCCGCGAGCTCATCGCAAACTCGATCGAAACGGTGATGAATGCGCACGCCCTGGACGCTCTCGTCTGCATGCCAAACTGCGATAAAATCGTGCCCGGTATGGTGATGGGCGCACTTCGTGTGAATGTGCCGACGGTTTTTGTTAGCGGCGGCCCGATGAAAAAAGGCTACACTAAAAAAGGCGAGCCTATCGACCTTGCGACTGCGTTTGAGGCGGTGGGTAAATTTGAAACCAAAGAGATCAGCGCCGAGGAGTTAAAAGAGATCGAGTGCGCCGCCTGTCCGAGCGGGGGCAGCTGCTCGGGGATGTTTACGGCAAACTCGATGAATACGCTATGCGAAGCGATGGGTATCGCGCTAAAAGGCAACGGCACGGTGCCTGCGCTTACGCCTGAGCGTGAGGAGCTTATCAGGCAGGCGGGGCGACGAATTTGCCAGATAGCGCTGGATGAAAAATACAAAATCCGCAACATCGTGAACGAAAAATCGATCCAAAACGCCCTAGTCGTCGATATGGCGATGGGCGGCAGCAGTAACACCGTGCTGCATATCCTAGCTATAGCGCGCGAAGCGGGGGTAAATTTACAGATCGCGGGGCTCAATGAGATCAGCCGCAAGATCGCTCACATCGCCAAAATCAGCCCGAGCTTGCCAAATATCCACATGGAAGACATCGACCGCGCGGGCGGCCTAAGCGCCGTGATAAACGAGATTTCGCGCCGCGACAACGGCCTGCTGGACCTAGGTGCGCCGACCGTCACGGGCGAGAGCCTAGGCGAGCGCGTCGGAGCTAGCGTCATAAAAGACGAAGAGGTCATCCATAAGGTCGAAAACGCCTATTCGGACGTGGGCGGACTGGCGATTTTGTTTGGAAATTTAGCCGAGCAGGGCTGCGTCATCAAGACTGCGGGCATCATCGGCGAGCGCAAATTTAGCGGCAAGGCCGTGTGCTTTAACAGCCAAGACGAGGCGATAGAAGGCATCTCAAGCGGCAAGGTAAACAAAGGCGACGTAGTCGTCATCCGCTACGAAGGGCCGCGCGGAGGCCCGGGCATGCAGGAGATGCTAAGCCCGACATCGCTCATCATGGGGCGAGGGCTGGGCGCGGACGTAGCGCTGATCACGGACGGCAGGTTTAGCGGCGCTACGAGAGGACTAAGCGTCGGGCACGTGAGCCCCGAAGCTGCCGAGGGCGGCATGATCGGACTGCTAGAGGACGGCGATATCATCGACATCGACGTAGATACATACGCGATCAACGTGCGGCTAAGCGAAGCCGAGATCGCCGCGCGCAGAGCTAAATTTAAGCCGATCGAAAAACCGCTGCCGTATCGCTGGCTGCGAATGTATCGCAAGCTGGTAACAAACGCTAGCAACGGAGCGATTTTGGAGGCGTAGGACTTTATATTTAAGATATTTTGGTCAAAACGCTAGGTTCTCTTTGGTCTAAATGCACGCAAAGCGGTAGCGACTAAAGAGAACCGTTTAAAACATCTCGTAAAAGCAAAATCAGGCGGCAGATACCGGCCGAAAGTCGCGGTAAAAGATCTAAACGAAAACAAGAAAGATGGTTATAGATTTTATATTTTAGATAAAAATATCGCAAATTAATCTAGCTACATTTTAATTTTATTTAATAATATTTTAGCTACAATTCTTACTTTTTAGCGTCAAGTTTGACGACCACGTTTTTAGGATATTTAGATGACTACCTCATAGATACGCGTTTAATCTCAAATTTAGTCTCGCGGGGCGAGGAAATTAATACAAAGAAAATTTATGTTTAAAGAATTTAGAACGAAATATCTAACGAATTTCTGGAACGTCGGGCAGGCGATGATTATCTTAGCCATCGTCGCGACCGTGTATTTTGGGATTTTTGGCGGCGGATGGGCGGTAACCGGCGAGATGACGCGCTGGGGCGGCGAGTTTTTGGAGCTTTTCGGGATGGATCTTAGCGGCTATTCCTACTACAAGATCACGAACCTTGACGGTAACCCGCTCACGCGCTTTGAAGGGCTTATGCTAATAGGCATGTTCGTGGGCGCTACGATCGCGGCATTTATGGCAAATAAAGTCAAATTTCGCCTACCTGCAAGCAAAATTCGCGTTTTTCAGGCTATCGTCGGCGGCTTGCTTTCGGGATTTGGCGCGCGTCTAGCCTTTGGCTGCAACTTGCTTGATTTTTTCACCGGACTGCCGTATTTTTCGCTGCATACGTGGCTTTTTGCCGTGTTTATGGTGCTTGGCATCTACGTCGCCGTCAAGGTCGGCATGCTGCCCGTCTTTATGCCTAAAACCGAGCTTAAAAACTTCGGCCCGAAAGGCAAAGGTACGACGCACGACAAAGGCCGCGCCGACCGAAATTTCGCCATCGGCGTGATTATCGCGATTTTAGCGATTATCTGGTTTGCGTATCTTTTGATGCAGGCGCCAGCACTTGATCTAAAAGTCAAAGCCAGTATCTTGCCGCTTGGACTACTTTTTGGACTAGTTTTCGGCTTTATCATCTCAAAGGGTCAAATTTGCTTTACTTCGTGCTTTCGCGACCTGTTTTTATTCGGCAGAGACGTCGCGACGAAGGGCGCGTTTTACGGTATGATCATCGCTACGCTCATCGTTTTCGTACTGATGCTAAACGGCTACGTCGGCAAGGTTACGAATTTCTCGCCGGCGGTCGCGATCGGAGCGTTTTTGTTCGGTTTCGGTATCGTATTTGCGGGCGGCTGCGAGTGCGGCTGGACGTATAGAGCCACCGAGGGGCAGCTGCACTTTATGATCGTGGGCGTCGCAAACGTCGTAGGAACCATGGTGCTAGCCCTTAGCTACGACGCGATACCCGCGTGGATCAAAGACGGCCCGAAAATCCAGCTTTTAGAGGTATTCGGTCCGCTGGGCGGCTTAGCGGTAAATTTATGTTTATTCGTTTCGGCGCTACTGCTGGTGTTTATCTACAAACGAAATTTCTTCGCCAAAGGAGGCTACTAAGATGCATGAAGACGATTTTGAAATAAGCTATACGCTCGATATCTTAGGCGAGGCTTGCCCGATGCCAGCCGTCGCGACGCTAGAAATCCTGCCGAAAATGAAAAGCGGCGAGGTGCTAGAAGTACTTTGCGACTGCCCTCAGGCGATAAACTCGATCCCTTACGACGCGAGAAATAGGGGCTTTGAGGTGCTTAAAATCGAGCAAGACGGCCCGACGCTTAGATTTATCATCAAAAAGCCTTAGTTTAAATTTCGGCGCGGCGCAGGATTTTGACGCGCCCTGCTCTATTTTGCTACGGCGGGCGGGTAAGTTTGCCGCTTACAAAGCAAATTTTGCTTACCCGGCCGCGGCCGCTTTTTGCTTATCTTACGCGGTTAAATTTGCTATTCGTGCGGCGTTTTGCGTTGCCGTTTTCGTCATACCGAAAATTTACCCGCCGCGCACGTATTTCGTATTTTTACGTTTGAATTTGCAACCCGGAAAAACTCGGAGCAAATTTAAAGCGCAAAATTTGAAACCTCAAATTTCCCAATTTATCTCGCGGCGGTTAAATTTAAATCGGTGCATAAGCCTTAAATTTTATTATCTTGCTAGCGCTAAATTTAGCCGCAAATTTACTTCGCCAGCTCAAAAATCTCTTTGATATTTTCTTTCGTATAGAGCTTATCTTTGCGCCAGTTTGCCGCGTAGTCGTGGGCTAAATTTATGGCCTCATCTAGCGTCTCGCCCTCTATGCCGATGGCTTTTAGGCTAACCGGGGCGCCGATTTTGCTAAGCCACGCTTTAAAGGCGGCGATACCTTCGTCAGCTGAGTTTACGCCGAAAATTTCCCGCGCAAAACGCTCGAATGCGCCCAAATTTCGGCTCCTATACCACTTCATCCACGCTGGCATTATGACCGCTAGACCCGCTCCGTGCGCGCAGTTTACGACAGCGCTCATGGCGTGCTCTAGCATGTGGTTTGGGTAGGAGTAGCCGTGCGTGCCGACGTAGGTTAGGCCGTTTAGCGCCATCGTCGCCGCCCAGGCAAACTCGGCTCTGGCGTCGTAGTTGTCAGGGTCAGCTAGTAAAATTTCGGTCGTTTTCATCACGGTTTTGATATTGGCTTCGACGTAGAGGTTGATGATGCTAGGCTGCACGCTTGCTGTGAAGTACCCCTCTATGCTGTGCGCGATGACGTCGGCGGCGGAGTAGGCCAGATACTCGCGGCTCACGCTGGCTTGTAGCTGCGGATTTATCACTGAGACTAGCGGATATAGCACGTCGCCGTGGATGGAGAATTTTTGCTTCGTTGCTTCGTTTGTCACGACCGCGCCCGAGTTCATCTCGCTGCCCGTCGCCGCAAGGGTTATAATGTCAAAGATTTTTAGCGCGCGGCTTGGATCCTTGCCCGTGAAAAAGTCCCACACGTCGCCTTCGTATAGCGCGCCCGCAGCGATGGCTTTGGCGCTATCTAGACAGGAGCCTCCGCCTACGCTTAGCACGCTATCGGCGTTAAATTTCCTAGCTAGTTCGATTCCTTCGTAAACTTTGCTTAGCACGGGGTTGCTAACTACGCCGCCAAGCTCTATAAACTCTATGCCGTTTTCTTTTAGGCTTGCTACTACTGCGTCAAAGAGTCCGTCTTTTTTGATGCGATCGCTGCCGTAGATCAGTAGGGTTCTTTTAGCGTCAAATTCGCACATATAAAGCCCGATATTTCGCTCTTTACCTCTGCCGAATCGTATTTTTGTGGGATTGTGAAAAGTGAAGTCAAACATCTCGTTCTCCTTAAAATTTTAGCTTCATTATAGCGACAAAAGCTAAAATTTAAGTAGAACGAGATTTGCGGATCAGCGCTTATTCGCGCAAATTTCCAAAGTATTTGTCGTCGTTTTTCTCGACGTGCTTGATGTTAAAATGGACGAATTTATATCCGCCAAAAAGCGCCAAAACCCAAAGAAAAAGAAAAACTATCGCTTCTATCATTTTTATCCTTAATATGCGTGATGATCGTGCTTGATCTCGTCGGCCGTGATCTTTTTGCTATCCATCGCGCGCCAAACGACGAAAATATAACCTAAAACAAACGGCACTAGCAGGCTCACGTAGGCCATGACGTTTAGCGTGTAGTGGCTGGAGCTTGCGTTTTTGATCGTGAGCGAGCTTTGTAAATTTGAAAACGACGGATAAAACGCCGTGTCAGCAAGTCCGGCTATCAAAAATAGCCCCGTAACCGTTAGCACTACGCCCGCGCCGTAAGGCACTACGCCGTAGATACTAGTCGTAAACGCACCCTTAAATATACCAAAAAGCACGAGTCCGACGCCTATAACTATCATCGCGGCCACAAGCGGCATCTGGAGTAAATTTAGAGCGTATTTAAAGCCAACTAGGCTCACTACGCCGCTCTCGTCGTAGGCAAAACCGGCTTTGGTAAATATCCAAGCGATGAAGATCAAAAAGAACGGCAAAAAGAAAATCGTATTTTTTAGCGCCGCTTTTCTAGCGTTGGCTCTTATCTCCGCATCGTCGATGTTGTTGATGAGGTAGAGCGCTCCGCCCACGCGAGCTAGGAAAAACATCGCGATGCCTAGCGGATAGAGCATGATGTTGCCCAGCGCTTCAAGTCCGCGAAACGGCGTTTGCCACTGTACGAAGTTGTGCTCGTTTAGTAAAAAGTCGCTACCCGAAAAAAACGTGCTAACCGCCATACCGATCAGTATAACGCCTAAAGAGCCGTTGATGAAAAGGAAAATTTCATAGGTTTTTTGACCTAGAAAGTTGTCCGGTTTTTTGCGGTATTCGTAGCTCACGGCTTGGAGGATAAAGCAAAACAAAATCGCCAACCACACCCAGTACGCGCCGCCGAAGCTTGTCGCGTAAAATAGCGGAAATGCCGCAAAGCACGCGCCGCCGAACATTACGAGCGTGGTAAAAGTAAGCTCCCATTTGCGCCCGATAGAATTTATCACCATGTCCTTTTGAAGCTCGTTTTTGCAAAGCCCAAAAAGTAGCGTCTGCCCGCCCTGAACGAACATCATAAACACTAGCAAACCGCCTAGCAAGCTAACTACGCACCACCAGTAAATTTGTAAAAATTCTAAACTAAGCATGGTTTTCAAATCCTATTTTTATTTGTTTTAGCATGATTTTTATCTCGGCTATGAGCAGAGCCGTGAAAAGAACCGCAAATAATATAAACGAAATTTTGACGTTTGTGCTAGATAAATTCGTCGCTCCCACGCCTACGGTCATGAGATCTTGCACGACCCAAGGCTGACGACCGACCTCGGCTACTATCCAGCCCGCCTCGATAGCTACGTAGCCAAGCGGTATCGTAAATACGCAAAGCCAGAGCAACTTTTTGAAATTTTCGATATTGTTCGCCATGCAAAGATAAAGTACGACGAAAAATAGCGCTAAAAAGTAGGTGCCAAGCGCAACCATCACGTGGAAGCTATAAAACGTTAGGCCAACGGGCGGCACGGCGTCGGCAGGCTTTTCAAGATAGCCGTAGCCTAGAAATTTCATATTTTGAGCTAGAGTTTGCTCGGCTTGCTCCATCGCGGCTTTATCGCCTGATTTTTTAGCGGCGTTATAGGTTGTTAGCGCGCTAACGGCTAACGAGCCTTTGGCCATCTTGCTTGCGACGCCTTCTATACCGTGAGTTTCATTGCCGTTCACTAGGTCGTCGATACCGGGCGTAAAGTTATTAAACCCTCTCGTAGCCATAACTCCGAGCGCGTAAGGAAATTTTATCTCGAATAAAAACGGATCTTTGTCGTCGCCTACTTTTTTAGACGGATCTAGCACGCCCATCGCGACTAGGCCGGCGTTTGTTTCGCCTTTATAAAGGCCTTCCATCGCAGCTAGTTTCATCGGCTGAGTGCGTGCGACCTGATATGCGCTCTCGTCGCCGCTAAACATCAAAAATAGCGACGTAACGAGGCCAAAGCTTCCCGCTACGATGATGGATTTTTTAGCCATGATTAGGTGGCGTCCTTTTAGGATAAACCACGCCGAAATTCCTATCACGAAAAGCGCGCTAGCGACGTAGCCGCTAGTTACGGTGTGTAAAAATTTGATGATACCTACCGGGCTAAGCGCTACTTCAAAGAAATTTTCCATTTCCATTCTGGCGGTTGCGGGGTTAAATTTCATACCTATCGGATACTGCATCCAGCCGTTTGCGATGAGGATCCAAAGCGCGCTCAAATTTGAACCGATAGCCACGAGCCAGGTCGAGATGAGGTGAAATTTCTTGCTAACCTTATCCCAGCCAAAAAACATAACGGCAAAAAACGTCGCCTCCATAAAGAATGCGAGCAAGCCCTCGATAGCTAGCGGCGCGCCGAAGATGTCGCCGACAAACCAGCTGTAGTTCGCCCAGTTGGTGCCGAACTCAAATTCCATTATGATGCCCGTAGCTACGCCGATGGCAAAATTTATACCGAAGAGTTTTAGCCAAAATTTAGTGATTTTTAGCCACTGGTCGCTGCCGGTTTTGACGTAAATGCTCTCCATAATGGCGATAATAAAACTAAGTCCCAGCGTGAGCGGAACAAACAAAAAGTGGTAAATCGCGGTGAGCGCAAACTGCGCGCGCGACCAATCGACCGAAGCGATTTCAGACATTTTATTCCTTTATCAAATTTGAAATGACGAAGTTCGCTTTAGCCTCGTCGCTCTCAAATTTTGAATTTAAACTTTCATCAAAGATAAATACTTTTAAAATCCCGAACATGATAAGCAGCTTGATGGCTATCACCAGCCACAGGCTCTTTCCGAGCTTCATGTTCCTAAAGCCGTCGACATATAAAGACGAGATGTTTTTAATATATTTTTTAATCATAACTTAACATACTACAGAAATTTAACTTAAAATATCATTTTAAAGTTTTAGACTTGTAAAATTATTTATGTTCACAAGCGTTTATAAATTTTAAATAAGGTATAATCTCGCTAAAAATTTAAAAGGCGCGATATGCAAAAAAATCCAAACGAAACAAAGTATATTTTTATAACCGGCGGCGTGCTAAGCTCGCTGGGCAAGGGCATCGCGGCGGCTTCTATCGCCACGCTTCTTAAAAATACCGGCCTAAAAGTAAGCATGCTAAAAGCAGATCCGTACATTAACGTGGATCCCGGCACCATGAGTCCGCTCGAGCACGGAGAGGTTTTCGTCACCGACGACGGTGCGGAGACGGATCTGGATCTCGGACACTACGAGAGATTTTTAGACGAGAGCCTAAGCCAAGATAACAACTTCACCACGGGCCGCGTTTATAGCTCCGTTATCGAAAAAGAGCGCAGAGGCGACTATCTGGGCAAAACGATCCAAGTCATCCCGCACATCGTAGGCGAGATTGTTGACCGCATCAAAAAGGCGGGCGAGGGTCGCGACATACTGATCGTTGAAATCGGCGGCACGGTAGGCGACATCGAGGGCTTGCCGTTTTTGGAGGCTATACGCGCCCTTCGCGTCGAGGTAGGCCGCAAACGCGCGATGAATATCCACCTAACTCTCGTTCCGTTTATCAAGGTTGCAGGCGAGCTAAAAACCAAGCCTACTCAGCACAGCGTCGGCGAGCTGCGCCGTATCGGCATTAGCCCCGATATGATCATCTGCCGCGCCGAGCAGCCGCTAAACCGCGAGCTAAAGGATAAAATAGCCGCCAGCTGCGGCGTAGAGCGCAACTGCGTCATCGAGAGCATCGACTCGGCCAGCATCTATCAGGTGCCGCTCGCGTTTTATAACCAAGACGTCTTAACCCCGATCGCCGAAATTTTAAATTTGGGCGAGCTAAAGCTTGATATGCGCAACTGGGACAGCCTAGTTAAGCGCATCATCGCGCCGACGAAAGAGACCACGATAGCATTTGTGGGCAAATACGTCGATCTAAAAGAGAGCTACAAGAGCCTAACCGAGAGCATCATACACGCGGGCGCGAGCCTTGATGCGAGGGTAAATTTAAAGTGGATAGATAGCGAGAAAATCGAGCCTTCAAACGTCGATGAGCTACTTAAAGACGTGGGCGGCGTGCTTGTCGCCGGAGGTTTTGGCGAGCGCGGCGTGAGCGGCAAGATCGAGGCGATAAAATACGCCCGCGAAAACGGCGTGCCGTATCTTGGTATCTGCCTAGGCATGCAGCTAGCGCTCATCGAGTTTGCTCGCAACGTGCTAAAGCTCGAGGACGCAAATTCGGTCGAATTTAAGCCAGAGTGCGTAAATCCTATCATCTATCTCATCGATAGTTTCATCGACGCGCACGGCCAGACCCAGATCCGCACGCACCAAAGCCCGGTCGGCGGCACGATGAGGCTTGGCGCGTATACTTGCGACGTGAAGCCGGGCTCGCTACTAAGCCAAATTTACGGCGGCGCAAAATGCGTCAAAGAACGCCACCGCCACCGCTACGAGGCAAATCCGAAATATAGAGCCGAATTTGAAGCAAACGGCCTGATAGTTAGCGGCGAGAGCGACGGACTGATCGAGGCCGTCGAGCTTAGCTCGCCTGCGACGGGCGCTAAAAACTCGCATCCGTGGTTTGTCGGCGTGCAGTTTCATCCGGAATTTACCAGCCGTCTGACGAATCCAAATCCCGTAGTTTTGGGCTTTATCAAGGCTAGCCTAGAAAAATCGAAATAATCAAATTTAGAGCCGCTCGGCTCTAAATTTCTTTCCTTTAAATTTAAAAATTTACGCCGCGTTTATTATTTTAAAACGTTAAATTTGTAAAGAGTATCAATTCTGCAGAGCTCTTAAACCCGCATTAGACCCGTAAATTCGCCGCTTTATTTACAATTATAAGAAATTAAATTTCAAAAAGCTATAATTTGCGCATTAGAAAATAAAAAAGAAGGAAAAAGATGAAATTTGAACCAAAATTTAGCCTTTTTTGCGGCGCGGCGGGGGTAAATTTAACTCCAGAGGCGAGCGAAAATTTAGGCAAAAACGGTGGCAAGGCGGCGAAATTTGACGGCGAGGCTTACGCAAAAGCCCGTCAAAACGATGTTAAATAAGGAAAAGATAAAGGAATTACTGAGCCAAAGATTTGAAAAGGATATCCACAAAAAACTTTCAGAAATTCCTACGCCTGATGCGTTAAAGGATGTATTTAAGGGTGCCGAGCGCATAAAGCGCGCGATCGAGCAAAACGAAAAGATCGTCATAGTCGGCGACTACGACGTGGACGGCGTGATCGCTAGCGTCATAATGGCCGAGTTTTTCGACGATTTGGGCGTTAGCGAGTATTTCGTGCGTATCCCAAATCGCTTTAGCGACGGATATGGGCTAAATCCGCAAATCGTCGAGGAGATAGCAGACGCAGGGCTCATCGTGACCGTAGATAACGGCATCTCGGCAAACGATGCGGCTCAAATTTGCAAACAAAAAGGCATCGATCTCATCATCACCGATCACCACATGCCTCCAGACGTCCTGCCCGAGGCCTATGCGATCATAAACCCGAAGCAAAAGGATTGTCACTTTCCAAACGTCGAAATTTGCGGCGCTCAGGTCGCGTGGTATCTAGTGGGCGCGCTAAAAGACGTGTGCCGTATCAACTACGATATGGGTAAATTTCTCGACCTCCTAGCCATCGCGATAATCGCCGATATGATGGAGCTTCGCGACCTAAACCGCATCCTGGTTAAGCTTGGCGTAAACCGCCTAAACAGCTCGCGCAGGCCCGCATTTACGGCGATAAAACAGCTTTACGGCAAGGATAAATTTGAGTGCGACGACATCAGTTTTCTCATCGCGCCGCTCATCAACTCCTCGGGCCGTATGGACGATGCGAGCGTGTCTTTTGAGTTTTTGCGCGCCAAAAATTTAGACCGAGCTTGTGAGTGCCTCGACACCATCGTGAGCTTTAACAACTCGCGCAAGGAGGAGGAGCGCACGCTTTTTGAGTGCTCGCTAAAGGACGTGCGCGAGGACGAGCATATCATCGTGACGTGGGGCAGGGGCTGGCACGAGGGCGTCATCGGCATCGTCGCATCGCGTCTGGCAAAGCAGTTTAAAAAGCCCGCCATCGTCTTTAGTATCGACGAAAACCGCGCCAAAGGCAGCGCTAGAAGCGTGGGCAAGCTAGACATCCTCTCGCTCATCGCTAGCCACGAAAATTTACTCGCGGGCTACGGCGGACACAAGGGGGCTGCCGGCATCGTGATAGATCCGGCAAATTTAGAAGCGTTTAAAAACGCGATAAATAGCTCGTGTATGCTGATGGATTTGCACGAATTTAGCGCGTTTGACGAGCCTTTGGGTGAGATAGAGGCGGGCGAGGTGGACTTTGAGCTGCTTGAAATTTTGGAGCATTTCGAGCCCTACGGACAGAAAAATCCGCGCCCGCTCTTTGAGATCAAATCCGCCGTCGTCAAAAACAAAAAACTAATCGGCAGGGAGCAAAATCACCTAAAACTAATCCTGCAAAAAGACGGCAAGTGCCTTGAAGCGCTGTTTTTTAACTTCACTCGCGAGCCGCATGCGGGCGAGAGCATAGACCTAGTTTTTTCGGTATCGAAAAACTCGTTTCGAGGACTCGTCACGCCGCAGCTACTGGTAAAAGAGATTTTGTAAATTTAATCTCGGTTTCGTTAAACTCAAATTTGATGAAACCGAGATTACTTAAATTTATAATTCTAATCCGTTAAAGTTACTTTTCTACACACTTAACGCAAGCGACCGAAATATCAGAGTTTGAGCTAAATTTCACACAAAATAATTAACATTACATAAATATTCATACTTTATTTAAGTTGATTTTTGCTTTAATTTCAATATTAAATATTAATTTTGCAGGAGCTAAAATGAAAATTTCTTACGTTTTGGCGCTGGCCATGGCGTCAAATTTGATGCTTAGCGCCGAGGAAGCGATAAGCTTGAGTCCCGTTACCGTCTCGTCAAAAATGCAAAAATCAGCCCTCGACGAGCCGACCAACGCCCAAATAGTCGGCAAGGGAGCGATACTGGAAAACAGCGATATCGCCAAATCTCTTTCAAATTTGAACGGCTTTACGATGGAGCGTAAGGGCGGAGGCGGCAGCGAGGTTTATTATCGTTCGCAGACGGCGGCTAGGCTACCGGTGCTGATCGACGGTAGCACGCTAAACGGTGGCTGCGGCATGCGAATGGATACGCCAATCACCTACATCTCGGCGCAAAATTATAGTTCGGTTCGTATCGTAAAAGGTCCGCAAGACGTCAGATACGGCGCGCTCATTAGCGGCGGTATATTTTTCGATAGAGAGATAGAAAGGCTGTCAAAACCGAGCTTCGGAGGAAACGTAAGCGTGCTGGGCGGTAGTTTTAAGCGGTTTGAAACCACCGCGGACGTAGCGGCGGGCAACGAGCTGGGCAGCATAGAGGTTTCCGGCGGACACTACGAGAGCGGCGATTATAAAAGCGGCGACGGACAGAAAATGCATACGCACTATAAACGCAACAGCGTCTCGCTCGTAGGTACGCTAACGCCCACGGAAACTACCGCCTTGCAGTTAAGCGCGGATCTGGGCGAGGGCGAAGCGGCGTATGCCGATAGGATGAGGGACGGCATACAGTTTGACCGTAAATCTTTCGGGCTCAAATTTGAACAAGACGTCGGCGAGCACAAGATCAGGCTAAGCTCGTATTATCATCAAATCGACCATATAATGGACAACTTCACCATGCGTCCGGTGGTGCCTGGCACGGGGCGCGGCAAGGGATATAGCATCAGTCACCCGATACGCGATATGTACGGCTTTAAGCTAGAAGGCGAGTTAAATTTCGATAATCTAACCAGCTTCATCGGTGCCGGTTATTCGCAAGACTCCTTTAAATGGCGGGGTGCCGGAACGGGCGGAGCCGGCGTATCTAAAGCCGAAATGGATGCCGCCGTATCAAAGCCGCACGTAAAAGAGCGCAAGGTAACGTATAAAACGATATACACTCAAAACGAATACGTCCTTGAAAACGACTACGGGCTTTTTGGCGGACTTAGGCTGGACGCGGGCGAGAGAAAACTGCTAAAAACGCATAAGAGCAGGAAAGAAAATTTATTCTCAGGCTTTTTTAGATACGAAAAATATCTGCAAAATTTAACGCTTTATGCTGGGTTAGGGCACGCTCAAAGGATGCCCGATCACTGGGAAACAAATAAGGACGCGAACTTAGCGCTGCATAAAGAAAGAAACACGCAGCTGGATTTTGGCGCAGTGCTAAAAGATAAAAACTACGAACTAAACGCGAATTTCTTCGTCTCAAAGATGGATGATTATATCATGCTAAAGTATAATACTATGGGCATGTCCTCAGACGCCTTTAATACCGACGCCCTGCTATACGGCGGCGAGATAGAGGGCACTACGCTGCTAGACGATATGTTTAGGCTAGGGGCGGGAGTATCCTACGTCTACGGCAAGGTGACTAAAAACGCGGGCGGCCTAAAAGACGGCGACGCGCTGCCTAAGGTTTCGCCTCTAGCGTTTAAACTAAGCGCCGGTTTAGAAAAGCCCGACTGGTTCGTCAAGGCCGACTTCTACGCTAACGCGTCGCAAAACCGCGCGCAAAAAGGCTACGGCGACGTGGGCGGCATGGACCTGGGCAAGAGCGATAGCTTTTGGACGCTGGGGCTAAGCGCGGGCTATAAATATAAAAATTATCAATTCTTGCTAGCGGCGGAAAACCTAAACGACGCCAAATATGCCTATCATAACTCAAAAGGCGGCTACGGCGGCGGTATCGCAGGTTATGAGACTATTCCAAACGGCACGAGGCTTTATGAGCCCGGCAGAAGCTTTTGGGCGAAATTTAAAGTGCATTTTTAGGGCGTAGCTCGGTTAAATTCGGCGCGGTTTTAGCTTTGTGCTTTGTTTTTAAGCCGCTCCGAATTTATACTAACGTCAAATTTGACGCGCCAGGCTTTTATGGATCTTGCCCGTTTTTGGGTTTGTAAATTTGAGTACGTTTTTGCCGCTTGGCGTTTAAATTTGAAGTCAAATTTAAACGAGGCGAGCTTGCCGCGCGGTACTTATCGCAAAATAGTCTAAAATTGACGGCTATAAACGACGACGAGAACGTAAATTTGAAAACGAAAGAATAGTATAAGTATTTAAAAAGCGGGAAATTTGGATAGAAATTTCGGGGAAAGTCCCCCGAAATTTAAGCTCTTTTATTCTCCAAGCGATTTAAAACGGGTTTTAAAAACTCGTCAAATTCATCTTGCGTCAGCACTCTTTTGCCTAGTTTTTCCTTGCACTCTTTACCGAGCTCGCAAAGCACCTCGCGGTTTGCGATGCTTTGGGCCTTGCCGTGTCTTGCTAGCACTGTGTTTAGCTCGTGTTCCTCTGAGAAATTAACCAACTCGCGATCTGTTGCCATTTTAGCTCCTTTGCTAAGAATTTGTATGACGATTATACAGTTTTAGGTTTAACGTATGGCTAAATTTACGTGATAAACGAGTTTGCATAGTTAAATTTAACGGCGTCAAATTTGACGGTCCGCGCTACTCTATCCCGCCTAAAAGCGGTACGAATAAGCACTCGTCAAGCGCTTTTTGCGTTATCTCGCCGCGAGCGTCCTTTGTAAATTTGACGATAAACTGCTTGCCGTCTTTTTTGATAGGAGCTACTAAAATGCCGCCGTTTTTTAGCTGATTAAAAAGCGTCTGCGGTACCTGTTGCGCAGCTGCCGAGAGCAAGATCCTGTCGTATGGCGCGTAGCTTTTCCAGCCGACGTTTCCATCGTCAAAGCGCACGTGGATGTTGTGAATTTTAAGCGCCTCAAAGCGTTTTTTGGCTTCGCTTGCGAGCTTTTCGATGCGCTCGACGCTAAAAACCCTGTGCGCCAAATGCGATAAAATCGCCGCCTGATAGCCGCTACCGCAGCCGATCTCTAGGGCATTGTCGATATCTTCGGCTTCGAGCGCTAGCGTCATTTTGGCGACCGTTAGAGGCGAGCTGATCCATTGATTGCCGCCGATAGGCTGAGCGTCTAGGCTGTACGCGTGGCGAGTGACGGGCGCAAAGATCTCGCGCGGAGTGTCGCAAAGCGCCTTATAAAGCGAGGGCGTCAGGGTGAGTATGTCGCCGATCTCATCGGCCATGTTTGCGCATTTTGATTTTTCAAGAGCGGTCATAAAAGCCCCAAATTTCGTTTGGTTTCAAGAATCAAATTTGCGTCGAATTTAGCCTCTTTCGCAAATTCGCCGCTCGGCAAAAATACGCCCGAAAACTCTAAATCAAGCGAGCTTGCGGCTACGACGTAGCAGCTGTTAGCAAGCGCTAGAGCCTTGCAAAGCGTAAGATATGCGTCCTCTCGCGCCTCGCCCCACATGGCGGGTACTAGGATGACGTCGCAGCCCTTTAGCTGCTGCCAAAGATGGGCAAATCTAAGCTCAAAGCAAATGAGAACGCCGATTTTTAGCCCTTTAAAATCAAAAGGTTTTATCGCCGACTCGTCGCCTGCGGCGAAAATTTCGTGCTCTAAATTTGGGCGAAAAAACTTTGATTTATTTTGCGTATAAAAGACGTTTTGACTGTTTAGTAGGATAAATTCGTTGTAAATTTCGTTTTTTTGCGCCTGCGTGATTGAAATTTGCGCTAAACCTTTGGCGCGGTTTAGGCTCGTTAGATGCGTGAGCCCGAGGAATTTATCCGGGCTTAGCGCTTCTTGTAGCGCTTCAAAAAGTATGGCGTCAAAGCTGCCGATCGAGCCGCCCAGCATCGCGCGGTTTGCGCCGCTAAAAAATCCGTCAAAATCATACCCGCTCACGCATAGCTCGCTGGCTAATATGACCGAGTTTCTGGGCGCGGCGGCGATTTTTTCTAGCAGTTCGTCTTGTCTTTGCCGGCAAGTGGGCGCAGTTAGGACGATAGGGCATAAATTTGGACTAAAAGTCGTCAAAACTGATGCTTCCTTTGCTGTAATTCGTCACCTTTGCTTCAAAGAAATTTGACTTCTGGTCGTTAAATTTAGCAAAATCATCGACCCATTTGATCGGGTGAGGGACGTTGTAGCGGCGCTTTAGCCCGATGGCGACTAGGCGCTGGTCGATGAGGTAGCGGATGTATTGCTCGATGATGTCGTCGGTAAAGCCCATGATCTGGTTTTGCGTGATGTATTTGCCCCATTTGATCTCAAGCTCGCCCGCGCGCTCAAACATGTCGTAAATTTTAGCCTCGGTCTCAGGCGTGAAAAGATCGGGACGCTCGGCGCGGACGCTGTTTATCATGTTTTGAAATAGCAGCAGATGCGTGATCTCGTCGCGCTGGATAAAGCGTATCATCTGCGCGCTGCCTAGCATCTTGCCCGCACGCGCCAGCGCATAAATCGCCGTAAAACCGCTATAAAAATAAATGCCCTCTAAAATTTGATTCGCCACCATGGCTAGCAGTAGCTTTTCGTCCGTCACTTCGCCCGCCAGCTCCTCGTAAACGCTTGAAATGTAGTCGTTTTTCTCGCGCAAAACCTCGTCGTGCTTTTCCATCTCGTAGATCAGATCGGTGTTGTCGCAGATAGCCTCGACCATGACGGCGTAGGACTTGGAGTGGTTGGCTTCCTCGTAGGCTTGGCGCGCTAGGCAGGCGTTGATCTCGGGCGCGGTGATGTACGGGTTGATGTTGTCGGCTAGGTTGTTGGTCTGGAAGCTATCCATCGAGATGAGCTGACTCCAAACTAGATCGTACATGCGCTTTTCGGCCTGCGTGAGGTTGTAGGCGTAGTCGCGTACGTCGTCCGTGGTGTCGACCTCTTTTGGAAACCACGTGTTAGCTTCCATCAGGTCCCAGAGCTTGAGCGCCCACTGGTATTTTGCCTTGGTGAAATTTAAGATGCCGTGCGGATTGCCGTTAAATACGCGGCGATCGGTCAAATTTTCGTTTGAGCTCGGGTTGTAGATTCGTTTTCGGTTCATAATTTTTTCTTTAATTTATAAAATTTGGGGCTGATTTTAGCTAAAAATTTATTTAGATATCTTGAAGCAAGCTATTTAAACGCGTTAAATTTGGCTTTTACCGTTGCGGCTAAATTTAAAAACCCGCGTTAAATTTGCGGGTTAAATTTAGCGTTTTAGCTCGATCGCGCGCTGGAGCATTTCGTTGCTAGTCGTTATGCTCTTGGCATTAGCATCGTAGGCCTTTTGCGTGACGATTATCTCCGTTAAAGCCTGCGCTAGATCGACGTTTGACTGCTCGAGCGTACGACTGGCGATTTGGGCGCCGTAGATACTTTTGCCGCCCGCGTCTTTGTAGAAAAAGGCCGCACCGGAATTCGCGCTTTGCGAATAGATATTATCGCCCATTTTTGCAAGGCCTTGCTCGTTTTGGAAGTGATAGAGCGCGACCTTGCCGACGGAGCGGACTTGACCGTTTGTAAATTGCGCCAAGATATTGCCCGAGTCGTTAGTGTAATAATCTTTTAAAATTCCTTCACGCACGCCGTCTTGAGCGATCGAGATGCTTTTTGCTTGCGACGTACTGGTAACGCCCGAGTAAATTTGACCCGCAGCCGCAGGGGTACCGAAGTCTAGCTCGACTTGCGAGCCGTTATTATCTAGAGTGCTTAAGGTAGAGCTAACAAGCCTGCCTTCGTGGTCGAAATTTAACTCTCCGTTAGCGTTTGAGATCGTTGCGCCGCTCGCGTCTTTTACGGTTGCCGCCGCTTCCCAAACCGTGCCGTTAGCGCCCTGGGGGACGCGTTTTGTTAGCGTTAGTTCTAGAGTATTTTTCGTGCCGTCCGCGTTTAAAAGCTCGGTTACGAATTTTTCCTGATTCGCCGCTTCTTTGGTCGTATTTATCTTAGCGGTCAAATTCGGCGCCGTCGTTAGATCAAAATCTCTCTCAAAGCTCCTGCTTATGCTCCAGTTGCCGTTTTCGTCGATCGGAGCGCTAAATTCAGCCGTTTTGCCGTTTGCGTCGGTTGCCGTTACGGTGACGAGATCGCCTTTTCTAGGGCGAGTTATTGCGGCGTCAGGCGTAACTCGTCCGCGTAAATTTATAGTTCTAGAGGCGTTATCTATGTTGCTCGTATAGGTTGCGGCGTCTACGGGCAAAGTAGCAGGCTCGGTTTTAAAAGACGAGTCGAGATTGCCTTTAAAAGTCACCTTCGACGTCGGTTTGGTCGGCAGATACAAAAACTCCGGTAGGCGAATCTTGCCCTGAGAGCCGATGTCGCCGACGTCAAGGTCTGTGGTGTCTGATCCTAAAGTGTAGGCCTGCGTGACGGCGGCTCGTCCGTTTACTCTACCGAAAGCCTCTATCGCGCCCTGGCTTGGAGTTACCTGTGTTAGCGTATTTTGCGTACCTATGACGTAGTTGCCTTGATTTGTTACGAGATATCTTTCTTTATCGACGCCAAAGCTACCGGCGCGCGTGTAGTAGGTGCCAGAGCCGTTCGTTACGCCGAAAAATCCCTTGCCACCGATCGCCATATCCAGGACGTTATCGGTTTTCATAAACGGGCCTTGCTTGTAAAAGCTAAGCGCCGTCGTCATGCCGGTGGCGCCGAGGCCGATTTGGTCTTGGGTCGGGTTGTTGCCCGCAGCAAAGGAGGTTTGGTAAAAAATGCTCTTAAATTCCGGTATCGAAGCGGTAAAGCCGACGTTATTTATGTTGGCGATATTGTTCGCCCACACGTCCATACTAAACCCCTGGGTTCTGACGCCGCTAACGCCGTTATACAGGCTTCTTACCATCGTCCTATCCTTTTTTCGGCTCGGTAAATTCTTTTACTTTGTCGATGCTGACGTATTGTCCGCCGACCTTTACCTGCGCGATACCGTCGATAAATTTGACGCCTTCTACGAGATAGTTGCCTACGCCGCCGTTTTTAACGTTGCCCGCTGCATCGGTGTAGCTGATCTCGACTGTGTATGAGCCGGCTCTAGCATCGTTGCCGGCGCTATCCTTGCCGTCCCACTCGAAGGTATTGGCTCCGGCGCTAGCTTGGCCGAATTCTAGCTTTCTTACGAGTTTGCCGGTGCCGTCTTTGATATTTATCATGCCGCCTTTTGCCGCGCTTTCTAAAAATCCCGCAAATTTGACGCCCGAGCCCTCTTCTTTTACGATGCCGCTATCGCCGATTTTAGCCATCTTGCCGAGCACTCCGACGGCATACATATTGGTGCTATTTTTTAGCTGATCGGCTAGCTTTTGCATCATTTTGTTCGTATTTTCTTGCATCTCGAGCGAGGCTAGCTGGCTAGTTTGAGTTAGCATTTTTTCCGTATCCATCGGGCTTGTCGGGTCTTGATACTGAAGCTCGGTTAAAAGAAGTTTCATAAAAGCGTCCTTGTCTAGCTGGGCGTTTGGGTTGGTGCCTGCGGCTTTTTGTAGGGCGTCCGCCGATTTTTTAGCGGCTTGGTTGTTTACCGTGAAGTTATTGGTTTCTAGTCCGTTTGCCATCTTTTATCCTTTAAATTTTTATATCTCAAGCAAATTTGATTCCAAATTTACACGTATCGCGGAACGACGAGCTCTAAACGAGGCGCTGCCGCTTCGACTTGCTCTGTGCCGCCAGCATTAAATTTAGAGCCTTTGTAACTCTTTTGCCCTTGCTCTTTTTTTTGCTGATTTTGATCGCTAAAGTTCATCTCAAGCTCGGTAAAACCCATATTTACGAGGCTGTTTTTAAACTCGGCCTGATTTTGTAAAAAGAGGTTCATCGTCTGCGTGTTGGAGCTAAAATTTATGTGCAGATTGTTGCCGCGATTTACCATCGTGATCTCGACTTCGCCTAAATTTAGAGGATTTAGCGTGATGTTAAAGCGCATGAAAGGCGATTTGTAGGCCGCGACCTGCTCTTTTAAATTTGAGCTAAAGTTATCAAACGTTTCGCGTACGGCTTGGAAATTCCTGCTTTGAGCTTTGGCATTTGAGATTACGTCTTTTACCATCGCGTTTAGTTCGCTATTTTCGCTACCTTCGCTTTGCGGCTCGGTCAAAACTTGCTCCTCGGCGCTCTTGCGCTCCGGAAATAGCAAATTTTGCAAATTTATCTTTTTAGAGTCTTGGCCGAGCCCTGATTTTTCGCTTTTTGTAGCGGTTAAATTTAGCTCGCTTTCGGCTTTGGGGCTTGGCTTTTGCTCATTTTCATCTTGCGAAATCGGCTTGTTTTCATCTGTGCTTTCGTTTGTGTTTTTTACCGCATCGCGTAAAATTTTGGCGTTTTGGGCTAAATTTTGTGTATTGTTTTCCGCTTTCGTAGGCGCGGCTTCAGGCTTATTTTGCGGTTTTGTTTGCTCTTCTTGCACGGCGACTAGTAGCTTATTTAGCGTATCTTTAGGCTCTGGTTCGTTTGCGTTTATCGTCTCTTCGACCTTGTTTTTTAGCTCGCTAAATGCAAAATTTTTCTTAGGAGTTACGGGCTCAAAGAAATCTTTTTTCGCCAAACTTGGAAATTTCTCGCCTAGTTCGTCGGCCTGAACCTGCGTCACTTCGATATTTTCTAGACCCAAATTTAGCTTGTTTGCGATCTCAATGAGCTCGTTTAGATTTTTAGCTCCCCTTAGCTCGTTTAGCGTAGCTTCGTTTGATAGCGCTTTAGCAAGACGGTTTTCAAAATTTGGAAATTTGCTGATTTTCTCGCCGCCGCTAAGCATCTCTAAAATTTGCAAGAGCTGCATAAAGGTCGCATTTTCAAATAAATTTTCCGCCGCTTCCTCGCCTAAAATTTCTTTTACGTCCGTGCTTTGGATGGGCGCTTTGGTTTGCTGATTTTGAGCCATTTGGGCGGATAAATTTACGGCTTTTGCCATCTCTTTTAGATCTTTTTCGCTTAAATTTTCGCCTTTTTTAGCGGTCGCATCTAGCACCATAGAGAGAAACTCGCCGTCCTCTTTACCGCCTTTTTGCGCGTTTTTACTCTGTTTTTTCACGCCGCCTTTGATGCTCGCGTCAAATGATAAAATATCGTTTTGAGTAGTCTGCATAAAAACCCTTTAAATTTAACTTTCATGAGCCATGCAAGAAACGTTCCAAAATAACTTTATTATTTTTATAAGGAAAATTTGGCTAAAATCAGCCCTATTTTAATAACGGAGAAAAATTTTGGAAAAGATACGAAACATCGCCGTCATCGCTCACGTCGATCACGGCAAAACTACGATGGTTGACGAGCTTTTGAAACAATCGGGTACTTTTAACGAGCACCAAACCGTCGGCGAACGCGTGATGGACAGCAACGACATCGAGCGCGAGCGCGGCATCACGATCCTCTCGAAAAACACCGCGATCCGCTACAAAGACACCAAAATCAACATCATCGACACCCCGGGTCACGCCGATTTTGGCGGCGAGGTAGAGCGCGTGCTAAAGATGGTCGACGGCGTTTTGCTGCTCGTAGACGCGCAAGAAGGCGTAATGCCGCAGACTAAATTCGTCGTGAAAAAGGCGCTCTCGCTCGGCCTTCGCCCGATCGTCGTCGTAAATAAAATCGACAAACCCGCAGCCGATCCGGACCGCGTGATAAACGAGATTTTCGACCTTTTCGTAGCGCTTGAGGCAAACGACGAGCAGCTGGAGTTTCCCGTAGTTTACGCAGCGGCTAGAAACGGCTACGCGAAGCTAAATTTGGCCGACGAAAACGTAAATATGCAGCCGCTTTTCGAGACGATTTTGTCTCACGTTCCGGCTCCTAGCGGCGATATAAACAACCCTTTGCAGCTTCAGGTTTTCACGCTTGATTACGACAACTACGTCGGTAAAATCGGCATCGCGCGCATCTTTAACGGTAAAATTTCTAAAAACCAAAACGTGATGCTCGCTAAAGCCGACGGAACGAAAACGACAGGTAGGATTTCAAAACTCATCGGCTTTTTGGGTCTTGAGCGCCGCGATATAGACGAGGCGCAGGTGGGCGATATCGTGGCGATAGCGGGCTTTGAGGCGCTAGATGTCGGCGATAGCGTCGTAGATCCAAACTCTCCTATGCCGCTTGATCCGCTAAAAATCGAGGAGCCTACGCTTAGCGTCGTATTTAGCGTAAACGACAGTCCGCTAGCCGGTACAGAGGGCAAGCACGTAACCTCGAACAAGATCGACGAGCGGCTATCCGGCGAGATGAAAACAAACATCGCGATGCGCTACGAAAACATTGGCGAGGGTAAATTTAAGGTTAGCGGCCGCGGCGAGCTACAAATCACGATTTTGGCCGAAAATATGCGCCGCGAGGGCTTTGAGTTTTGTCTCGGACGTCCGGAGGTTATCGTTAAGGAGATCGAGGGCGTGCGCTGCGAGCCGTTTGAGCTGCTAGTATGCGACGTACCGGACGAGTTTAGCGGCACCGTGATCGAAAAGCTCGGACGCAGAAAGGCTGAGATGGTCTCGATGAACCCGACCGGCGACGGACAGACGAGGATCGAGTTTGAGATCCCTGCGCGCGGTCTCATCGGCTTTAGAAGCCAGTTTTTGACCGATACGAAGGGCGAGGGCATCATGAACCACAGCTTCCTTGAGTTTCGCCCGCTCATCGGTAGCGTCGAGCACCGCAGTAACGGCGCTCTAGTGTCGATGGAAAACGGCGTGACGCTAGCGTATAGCCTCTGGAACCTGCAAGATCGCGGTATCCTTTTCGTCGATCCGCAGACCAAAACCTACGTGGGTATGATCATCGGCGAGCACAGCCGTCCAAACGATCTGGACGTAAACCCGATCAAAGGCAAAAACCTAACCAACGTACGCGCTAGCGGCTCTGACGACGCTATCAAGCTCGTACCACCTAGAAAGCTCAGCCTAGAGCGCGCTCTGGAGTGGATCGAGGAGGACGAGCTAGTCGAAGTCACGCCGTCAAACATACGCGTGCGCAAACGCTATCTCGATCCGACTATGCGCCGCAGAATGGCAAAAACAAAAGAATAAATTTTATAAATTTAGCCTGCAAATTTGCGCTTTTTGCGGGCTAAATTCCCCTCTTAATTTCCCTGCAATATTTTTACGTCCGCTTTAAATCAGCTCAAATTTGACGTCAAATTTTAGTTTTAAATATAAGAAAAAAGTAAATTATATTACATTTTAATATAAATAAAAATAATAAATATATAAGAA
Source organism: Campylobacter sp. (assembly GCF_052170435.1). Lineage (GTDB taxonomy): Bacteria > Campylobacterota > Campylobacteria > Campylobacterales > Campylobacteraceae > Campylobacter_A. The sequence goes on along the minus strand of NZ_JBQNAN010000007.1, from coordinate 4,362 downwards.
ATATATTGGTACAATTTCATATCAAATATTATTTTCAAGGAGCGACGATGAAGAAAATTTTACTTTTGGCGGCGATTTGCGGCGCTGTTTTTGCAGAGCAAACCTACGAACTAAACGTGCCGAATATGAACTGCGGCGGCTGCGCTAAGAAAATCGAAGATGCCGCAAAGGGCGTCAAGGGCGTCACCGGAGTGAGCTTTGATCTAAAAAGCAAAGACGTAAACATCACCGCAGATAGCGGCGTGAACGTGATGGACATCGTGCATGCGATCCAAGCCAAAAAATACAAAGTCGGTATCAAAGAATGAAAAAGCTAGCTCTAGCGTTGACGCTTTGCGCGGCGGCATTTGCGGACAAGACTTTGGTTTACGAGATCCCCAATATGGCCTGCGTGAGCTGCTACGAGGTCATCACGCAGACGCTAAATACGCTTAACGGCGTTAAGAAATTCGAGGTAAATTTGGAGGCTAAAACGGCCGACATCGTCGTTCAGGACGATTTTGCGGAAAATACGGTCATAGAGGCGCTCAAAAAACAGGGCTATCAAGCTGTTTTAAAGTCTGAAAAATAGCGTCCGCGCGGGATAAATTTAACTCTTAGCGCGGCTTTTGGATTTTTAGCAAAAGCGGCTTTGCGTAGCTTTTTTAATCGGCGACTAAATTTAGGCGGCGTTTTTTGTTTAAATTCGCGGTTTAAACGCGCGTTTAAAAACAAAGCTTAATCGCTGCGAGGGTAAATCGCAGATAGCCGCCTTTTTACAAATTTTGCGGCGTAAATTTAGCCGAATTTAGCGACTTTTTAAAGCTAAAACGTAAGGCGAGTAAAATTTATTGCCGCCTAAAATGCGCGGTTTTGACGCAAACGCCCAAAACCGACTAATAAATTTAACTAAGGATAATTATGAAAAAAACGGCTAGTCTTTTGGTAGCTGCCGCGGCGTTAAATTTGCCGCTTTCGCATTGGGCCGCGAGTCGCGACGCTCATCAGGGCTTTTTAAATTTAACCGCTTTAAAGGCGTTAAATTTTAGTACGCTAAACGCAGCGGAGGTTGTGCTAGATAAAGTCGAGGTCAGCGCCGACGCCAACGCTACGAAAGAACCCGGAAAACTAACGCGCGAGGATATGGATCTGATAACGTCTAAAAATCACGGCATAACCGAGCTTTTAAAAGGCAATCCAAACGTCGCCTTTAGCGCGAAAAACGCCAAAAGCGTGCGCGCGGGCGAGCTGGCTCCGCAAGATATCAGCATAAACGGCGCGAGCTACTATCAAAATAACTTTACCCTAGACGGCGCAAGCATAAATAACGACCTAGACCCTAAAAAACGCACGTGGAATAACCACAACAACATCTGGAGCGACAGCACGATAGGCTCGCAGGCTATGAGTGTAGATACGGATCTGCTAGGTAGCGTCGAGGTGCTAGATAGCGCGGTCTCGGCTAGATACGGCGGCTTTCAAGGAGGCGCCGTAAACGCTAAAACCAGAGACCCCAAAAGCGGCTTTCACGGCGTGCTTAGCTACTCTTATACGGGCGGGGATTGGAGCAAAATTTATAAAGACGCCTCCGCCGAGCAAAGATACGACGACGGCGATCTAGCCGATATGAGCGACTTTAAAAAGCGCAGGTATAGAGTCGGCGCCGAGGGGTATCTGACGCGCAATTTCGGCCTTTTGCTAGACTACTCGAGGCACCGATCCGTCATAGAAAACCACTACAACAAAAAACAGATAAATCAAAATTTATACTCGTTTCCAAACGACAGGCAGACTAATGATAACCTTTTCGTAAAAGGCGTTTGGGGCGTGAGCGATAAATTTACGCTAAAGCCGAGCTTTTTGTACTCTAGGCTAGATAACTACACCTCCGCCAAGCGCTACCTAGACTCCCAGCTTACGCTAAAATACGGCGGTTACGTCGCGACTCTCGAGGCGCAGGCCGATCTTGAGGGGGTATTTTTAGAGCAGACGCTTAGCTACTCCGCCTCGCAAAACAGCCGCGACTATGAGCATGATACCGAGTACTACGGCTACAAACCCTCAAACATCAAAAACTGGGGAACCAATCCTAGCCCGAATTTCGGCTCGGGCATAGGAGGACTAAACGATTTTGAACAACGCCAAAACAAGCTAACGTATAAATTCGACGCAAGCGTGAAGGAATTTGAAGCTCTGGGCGCATCGCATCTGGTAAAATCTGGCTTTGAGATAGCTAGACAAAGCGGCAGCTACGAGATACCGCGCACCCGCGTATCCTACGGCACGCCAAAGCCTTTGATGAGCGGAACGTGCGTCGCCGGCGATAAAACATGCGTCATAGACGACAGCTTCGCCTCCCAGGGCGCGGTCGGTCAATATCTATCGAAAAAAACCTACTACTACGCCGTAAAAACCAAGGCTACGCAAACCAATCTCGCCCTTTATCTCGAAGACGAGATGAGGTTTGGTGCGTTTAAATTTCGTCCAGGACTTCGCATCGAGCGAAACGGCGATAACAACGACGTAAATTTAGCCCCGAGGCTGCTAGCCGAGTATGAATTCGCGGATAAAAACTTCGTAGGAATCGGACTAAACCGCTACTACGGACGAAACTTTTTCGCTTACAAGATGTATAACGGCGTGTACAGGATGTATGAGACTTGCGAGAGAAGCTCGTACGGCGGGGCGTATACGTGCGGCGGACTGGCTAATAACCGCCGTCCTATCAGGGAGCTAAAGACGCCTTACGACGACGAATTTAGCGCGTATTATCGCGGCGACGTCGGCAACGCGAGGCTAAATCTCAAATACGTAAGACGCCAAGGCCGCGACGAAGTAGCGATGAAATACGTAAGAGAGCCACTATCAGGCTACGGAAACGGGTATTATATATTTACCAACGAGGGGCAAAGTAAGCGCGACATCGTAACCTTAAGCGCGGCAAACATCGCTCCGATCGAAATTTGGGGTGTAAAAAACGATTTTGAAGGCTCGCTAAGCTTTACGAAGCAAAGCAAGAGTTTTGAGGATTACGAAGACGATGAGATGAACGACGACGTCTCGTATAACGGCAAAACCATCAAAAAAAGCGAACTGCCCGTCGTTGATTACCATGTGCCTTTTACCGCCAAATTTCGCCACTCGGCTAAATTTAGCGGCTTTAGCGTTTCAAATTTCATAAACTATACGAGCAAAACGGACGCGCTACTAGGCGGCTGGAATAGGACGCGCGGGATGTACGTCTACGAGCGCCAAAAGCTACCCGCATACGCAACTTGGGATATGCGTATAGGTTACGAAAGGCGGCTGGCCGGCGATTTTCGAGCGTTTGTAAATCTTGATATAAATAATCTTTTAAACAAAAAATTTATCGCCTCAAACGAGGGCAACTACTACGAATACGGCCTTGGCCGCAACTTTTGGCTGGAAGCGGGTATGAAGTGGTGATTTGCCGGGATTTATCCCGAAATTTACCGCGCAAGACGCGGCAAAAGCGCTTTTGCGGCAAAATTTGCGAGCTTTAAAAGGCTAAAGCGCTTTGGTTTAGTTTTTATACGCGCCCTAAATTTGCGCCTTTTGGCTGGTTTTGGTTTTTTGCCTTACGGCGCAAAATCGCAAATTTAGCGTTTGCGCGCGGCGCAAATCCGCGCCTTTGCCCTCTAGGTTTGCTAGCGGGCGTAAATTTGCCTACTTGCGGCCGGCAAAATCGGCAAAATAGCTAAATTTCGCGTAGGGCGCGAGCGGTAAATTTCCTCGCCTAAACGCAAAACGCGCGGGACGGATTTGGTGGCTCGGCGATTTTGCCGTTTAAAGCCAGTTTTGCTCTTGCGACTTAAACGACGCTAAATTTGCGATGATTTAGCCGTTAGGCCGCGTAAAATCGCCCTCAAAAGATACGAATTTACCGCGGCAAAAGGCCGTGTCGCCCGTGCAGGCGAAATTTATAGGCTAGATTTTACCCGCCGCTCGGCAAGGGCTTGCGAGCCGTTTTGCCTACGCGTACCTGCTTTGGTTTTTGTTTAAAATAAGGTCTAACAGCCCGTAACGCAAAGCTAAAAGCGTATTTTGCGTTTTTAAGCCTAAATTTAAGCGAAAAAATCGGCCGCAAGTCTTTATTTTACGGCAACTGGCCCTTGTATCCGAGATTTGCTCGCAAAGCGGCTTTTGCAAAGACAAGAGAAATTTAGCATTTTGGTAGCAAACCCCGAGCGACCTAGCATCTAGCGCGGCAAAAACGAGTATAATTTTCCGGCTTCAGCGGTTTTTTGATATAATCAAAATAAAAGTTAAATCAAAGGAGTAAAATGTACATCGTCCTAGGCATCATTGCCGTTCTCGCGCTCATCGTCATCTCGGTCTACAACTCGCTAGTGGGCAAGCGCA
>NZ_JBQNAN010000006.1:0-95224 GCF_052170435.1 Campylobacter sp. | reverse complement strand
AGAAAAAATGAGCGCGCAAAAGGCGTTTTATCTATCGCTAATAACGCTAAGCGCGGTAATGTTAAAGATAATTTAAAAGGAGAAATCATGAAAATAATCGAAGGAAATCTGGCTTTAAAAGGCGGCGAGAAGGTCGCCATAGTGGGCGCGAGATTTAACCACATCATCACCGATAGACTGGTCGAGGGCGCGAGGGATGCGTTTTTGCGTCACGGCGGGGATGAGGCGAATTTGAGCCTCATCTTGGTGCCGGGCGCGTTTGAGATACCGATGGCGCTTGAAAAGGCGCTAGCCAGCGGTAAATTTGACGCCGTTTGCTGCGTGGGAGCGGTGATCCGCGGCTCTACGCCTCACTTTGACTACGTGAGCGCCGAGACCACCAAGGGTATTGCAAACGTCACGCTAAAATACGGCAAACCGGTGACCTTTGGCGTGCTAACGGTAGATAGCATCGAGCAAGCCATCGAGCGAGCGGGCTCAAAGGCCGGAAACAAGGGCTTTGAGGCGATGACGGGTGTGATCGAGATGCTAAGCTTGTATAAAAATTTGGAGGCGTGAAATGGCGACTCGTCATCAGGTTAGGCAGGCCGTCGTTTCGCTGCTCTACGCACGCGAAATGGGTAGCTGCAGCGAGGAGTTCGTCGAGGAATTTTTAGAAGAAAAAAAGATCCGAAACGATCAGCGAAGCCTCGCGCTGTCGCTTTTTCACGGCATTTTGGAGCATGCAGAGGGGCTTGACGCGCTACTAAACGCGCGCCTAAAAGAGTGGAAGATAAACGAGATCGGCAGCATCGAGCGCGCCGTGCTGCGACTGGGGGCGTACGAGATGAAATTTACCCCGACCGATAAGGCCGTCATCATAAACGAGGGCATCGAGCTCGGCAAGGAGCTGGGCGGCGACTCGGCACCGAAATTTATAAACGGCGTGCTAGACGCGCTAAAGGCTGATCTGTGAAGCTCTGCGTCGCGCTTGATCTAGGCTCGAAACAGCAGTGTTTGCGGCTAGCGGAGGGGCTTGCGGACTTTTCGGATAAAATTTGGCTAAAAGTGGGCCTGCGAGCCTATTTGCGCGACGGAGCGGGATTTATTGAGGAGCTAAAAAAGCTCGGAAATTTTAAAATTTTCCTCGATCTAAAGCTTTATGATATCCCAAACACGATGGCCGATGCCGCCGAGGAGATTGCAAAGCTTGGCGTCGATATGATAAACGTACACGCAAGCAGCGGCAAGCGCGCGATGGCGACGGTGATGGAGCGACTAGATAGGCTAGCTTCGCGTCCGCTGGTGCTTGCGGTCTCTGCGCTAACGAGCTTTGATCGGGCGGAATTTAGCGCGGTTTACGAGCAAAATTTGGACGACGCCGTGCGAAAATTTGGCGTGATGAGCTACGAAGCGGGGCTCGACGGCATGGTCTGTTCTGCTTACGAGAGTCGCCTGATAAAGGACGCTACGAGCAAAAATTTTATCACGCTCTGCCCGGGCGTGAGGCCGTTTGGTGAGAGCGCAGCGGATCAAAAGCGAGTGGCGGATCTGGGCGTCGCGCGCGAGGCGGAGGCTGATTTTATCGTGGTAGGTCGGCCGATATATCAGGCACAAAACCCGTGCGAAATTTGCGAGCGGATTTTGGATCAAATTTAACGCCCGCACTTGCGTGAAATTTGGCGCGAAATCATTTTAAGCAGTGCTCCGGTGTGAGAGAAATTTTAATCAAAATGCGCACAAAGGCGGCTCGGGCGGCGACCGGACGCAGCAGCGAGATAAAATTTAGCAAGCTTCGTAGCGCAGGAATGAAATTTAAAATTTCATCCAAAGCGGCGAGTTCGGCGGAGCTTAAAAGAAATTTGGGGTAAATTTGAGCGATTTTAAGAAAATCCCCTATGTCGGCGAGGCGACAGAGGCGGATCTGATGGCGCTCGGCTACGAGGATATCGCTTCGTTAAAGGGCGCGGATCCGCACGAAATGTTTGAACGCACAAAGGCGCTCGGGCGCGGCAGCGACAGGTGCATCCTCTACGTTTACCGCATGGTTTGCTACTATGCAAATACGTTGCACCCAGACAAAGCCAAGCTAAAATGGTGGCTTTGGAAGGATTAAATTTGCAAATTTAATCCGCGACGAGCCGTTTAAATTTGATCAAAATTTACTCGATTATCTTTCCGCACAAGAGCACCAGGCGCGAAAACGCAAATTTAAGCAAGATATCAGCGGTATTTAATTATAATGCGGTTTCTTTTTTGTGGACAGATGGGTGAGTGGCCGAAACCACACCCCTGCTAAGGGTGCAGCTTCTAACCGGGGCTCGAGGGTTCAAATCCCTCTCTGTCCGCCAGAATATGGCGTTTTTAAATATAAAATCCCCTAAAATACGTTATTTTTTTAAGGTATTGCATTTTAAAAATTGTCTGAAATTTAGGACAATTTTGAGTTGTTACATAGATTTGGTAGTCTTGTTACATACAGCCTTTGCTTCAAAAGGATCTATGTATGAGCTCTAAGCTAATAACTAAACTCAAAAATAGACCAAATTTTTACTACTACGACATAGCTTTAAAAGACCAAAAACGACTAACTGTAAAATATTGCTTATTTACAAATGATGAGTATCAAGCAATGATAATTGCCAATAAAATAAAATATGAAGCTGATAGAGCAGCTCTTAAAAAGCTAAACAGTAGGACAGTTAACTCAAAGCTTTCGACAAACTTTAAATCTCTTATAAAAAATAGATTAGCTGATAGTGTGAACAAAAAAATTACCATACAAGAAAACAAAGCATATCTAAGTACCGCTGAGTATAAAGGCATATTTCAAAGAGTGGTGGGTGAGTTTTATGGTGTATATAATACGAAAATATGTTGCACAGAAAAAGAAAATATAAAACAACCAAAAATAGAATTATCATTTAGTCAAATAGCTAATCAGTATGTTAAAACAGAATGCGAAAAGTCAAAATCAAGTAATAAAACCAAAGGTTACTATATAAAAACAGGTAAAATGTTAGATGAATTTTTTAAAAATTTAGAGTCAGATAAAATCACATATCAAGAGTGTGAAAAATTTCAACTTCATTTGATAAATGATAAAAATTTAAATAAAAAAACTATAAATAACTACACATGTTACGCGACTAGATTGTTTGATTATGCTTTGAAAATTAAAATGGTGCAAGAAAATCCATTTAAACTTTTGACACCTTTTAAGATTTCACGAGAAGATAAATCGCCAAGAGATAACTTTACGCATGATGAGTTAAGGAAAATATTGAGTACTGATAAAAGTGAATTGAGAAACTATATGCTATTTGCCTTACATACTGGATTAAGGCTTAGCGAGATTTGGAGTTTGGATTCAGGCAATGTAAGCGAACAAGATGGAATCAAGTTTGTAAAAGTGCAGACTATGAAACAAAAATGTGGAGCAATCAAATATAGAGAACTGCCAATACATAAAAACATAGAACTTCTAGCCGATTTAAAATGGCTAGAAGATATCAAACAAGGTAGAAACAACTGCGATTATTTTAGTAAGAGGCTTAATAAGCATATACATAAAATTTTGCCAAACTCAAATGTAAATTTTCATAGATTAAGAGCAAATTTCGCAAAGGCAGTCAAGGACTATGCTCTTGAAAATGGCTTTACTGATATAACATCGGTTCTGCTTGGACATGCAACGGATTTAGCTACTGATGTTTATGCAAAAGGTATTTCGCTAAAGGCAAAAATGAAAGCATTGGGTGGACTTGATATTTTTGGTGAGCTATCAAATCCTAAATAGCAATTTATCTTTATTTTAGAAAGCAGATATGTTAAAATATATCTAAAAATTTAAAAAGGATTATGAATGGATGAATATATTCAAAATTTGCTTGATGTAAAAGAATATAAAGACCTCAATAGAGAGGTTATTAAGAGTTATAATAGACTTAACAATGCAAACATTGAGGAAGATTTAAAATATTGCTACAAACAAATAGCTCGAACTACCAAAAAAAAGACGCAGCATCGATGGTTAAACATTGCAGGATCAATTATAAGTATTTATAGCGATGTGTTGCCAGATACATTAATTAACAAAGCAATAGCAATGTACGCAAAAATAGAAGGTATTGAGCTTCGTAAAAATACAGGAGAACTAGATGATATTGAGCCAAAACATATGGAAAAGCTTATAGCTCAGTACGAAAAATTTGACAAGAGCATAAAGGAGATTGAAAAAGTAAAGGGCGGATACTTGGTGAATGGTTATTTTGTTCCAGATAAAGTATTTCAAACAATAAAATCACATGTGTCAACTAATAAAAAATCGTCTGATTCCAATAGTCTAAATCTTAATGAATTGGTACTTGAGTACTTAAAACAAGAAGGTTCAAAGCTTAAATATTCTAAAAATACAATAGCAGAATATAAGTTAGCCGCAAAAAGACTGCAAGAGTTTTTGGATGATAAATGCGTGGATTTAACGTATATAGATTATGATCTAGCAAGAGAATTCCAAGAAAAAATAAAAGAGGAAACAAGTGAGGATAGATCAAATAATATAATAGGTTTTTTGTCATTTTTCTTTCGATTCCTTGTAAATACTGAAGTTATAAAAACTAACTATTTCTCAAAAGAACGCTTGAGTAGGTATCCTGTGGACAAAAAGGGTAGAAAGATAAATTTCACAATAGACCAGGTTAAAAAGATATTTTCAGGCGAATACAACATTGAACGTGAAATACTTGATTATTTTAGATTTAAGCTTCATACTGGAGTTAGAATGGAAGAATTTTATAGACTCACAAAGCATAGTTTTGTGACAATAGATAATAAAATTTGTATAGTTGTAGATACAGCAAAAGGCAAAGGTGGCATAAGTACACAAAGAGTACTTGTTGCACACAGTAGTATACACGATCTTTGTGATTATAAGTGGATTGAAAAAATTCAAAAAAGATACCAAGATAAAAAATCTTTTGAAAGAAAAGTAAATCGATCTATAGATAAAGTTGCTCCCGATAAAAGAGTTAGCGATCATCGTTTTAGGGGTCTTTATGCTTATATTCTTAACTCATACGATAAAGAAAAAGGTCTGAGCGCTAGTATACCAAATATAGGTGCTTATTTAGGACATGAAAACAATCGTAAAAAAATATTTAAAAAATCAGAAAATACGATACTAGTTGATAAAGTAATGGGCCATGTGCTCTTGCCTGAATTTGATATATATGCAAAAAATAGCGATTTAGATAGGCAAGAGGATGTCATAAGGGTATTTGATAATATATCGGATATATTTAAGTATAAAGATATAAAAAATTTACCGACTATAATGCATAAAAATTCAAAAATCAAGAAATCCGAAAAGTGATTAGTATAATTATTAAGAGTAGCATGAGTACTCAAATTTAATAAATGACCATACTGTCAAAGGTTGGCATCTTGCTCGCCTTAAAAAATTTAATAAATATGCTTTTTACTGTGTTTATAGGCTCTCATTTGTGAAATTTTCGTTTACGTGAAGGATTTTCATTGGAAACCCTTGATTTTTATTGAAATTTTAGTATGAGCCATATAAAAATATCATTACGCAAAGCCCTATTTTACGTGCTTATATCCAAATATAAAATAAAAATTTAGCATTTTTGCACAAAATCGAGAAATCCGAAAAGCAATTAGTATAATTATTTGTAAGAGCAATAAAAAATTGCTCAAATTTAATTAAAATAAGGAGGTCAAAAATGACTACATTCCAAGAAAGCAATGCTAGGGCAAAGCTAATTTGGCGCCTTACAAAGGCCTATGCAGACTATCATAGATACGTGTTGAAAGCAAAACAGCTCGGTATAGACGATAGCCTCGTAAAACGCATACAGGCAGAAGTTACTGAGGAATTAAACCCGGCCAAACCAAAGCCAAGCAAGGTTAATTAATGTGAGCGCCGTATGGCGCCACTTTTTAAGGAGAAAAATAATGAGAACATTTAGCGCAAACATGCAAAAAGTCACCTTGGCGGCGTTTTATCATGATATTAGGGATGGCGACATGATTCCTGTTTATGTGGACAAAAACTATACCAAAAATAACGAACTAAGCATTTCGAGTTCCGATCAGGCCATAGAAATTTTTCAAAATGAGATAAAGCAAATACAAGACGCTTATGTGTTACGATATGGAAAAGCTCCTAAAAAATTTCAAGCTAAACAATCTTTGCTTCAAGAACTTGTTTTAAGTATCGATAAAAACGTGACGATGGATCAGATAAAAAAGTGCGGCAAGTGGTTAAAGAAAAGCTACGGCTTTAAAATTTTGCTTCTTGCTATACATAAAGACGAGGGTGAAGACGTTGAAAACGGCAAAATAAACTATCATGCTCATATAATTTTGCTAAATTTAGATGAAAACTGCAAAAGCATTAGACGGAAGCTAAAAATTCGCGATATGAAAGCCATGCAAACAAAGATGGCTCAAATTTGCAATATGCCGCGTGGAAAGGACTACGCAAAAGATCTTGGAGGACCCGCAAAAAAGTATACCACTCATTTACCCGGCAGACATTTTGCAACCATTACAAATTCTATAAAAAATACTCAGCCCGGTAGCGCGCTAGAAGATATTGTCATGCGCTCTCAAATTTATCAAAATTTAGCAAAAGATTATACTAATTTGATCGATGTTTTTATGACCGTTAAAGAAATAGCTGAAGAAAATCAAATACTTTTGCAGGAAAAATTTGAAAGAAATCCTACCTTGCTTGAAGATGAGCTTGAGTTTCAAGAGTGCTCTTTATCTACCGATATAAAAGATATCGTGCTGTTCCTGAAGCAAGATCTACAGGAGTTAAAGCAAATTTGTAGAAGCAAAAATAGTCAGATCGCAGACTTAAACCAAGAAGTTAAAATAAAATCTAAACAAATAGACGATTTACAAAAACTACTGACAGGAAACCAAATAGACGAAAATAAAACTTTGGATGTAGAGCCTAGCGGCAAATTTTTAAAAGGAGAAACTCAAATTTCTATACAGCCGTAATGAGACCATATTTTTAAAGTCTTTATTATGCTATATGAATAAATAAATGGTATAATTATTCAAATTAAATCAGAAAGGCTTCAAAAATGAAAATTTTACATTTTTTGGTTATCGCTTCGGCTATTTTCTTTGCAGGATGCGCTGCTTCTAGTAGCGGTAGCACGATAAGAGATATAGGTCAAAACAAACTGATATTTCCGGAAATTCCAGAAAATATAAAGAAAAACTACTATAAAGTTAAAGAAATTAGATGTCAAACCGAAGGTGTTATCAAGGCTAGCTCTTACGATGATCAACAATACACTTTTAAAGGGAACGAGACTCCATACTGCTTAGCAGAGCTAAAAGAGGAGGCAATGATAGTCGATGTGGCATTCACGCTAAAAATTAACGCTATATCCGACGCCGCTCTTAAAGTAGGAGAACTAATAACCGCTCCATTGACTATACTAAGAAAAATGACCGATAAAGACCAAAGGGATCCATCCAGACCGCACGTTAGAGTGATAGGTTTTTACGGTAAAGGTAGCAATGATACAGAATTTATAGGCAAGGAGTACTCTTTTGCGCCCGGATATGAAACGGTAGGGTTTACAGAACCATTTGCCGATAAAATGGTTCATAGCGTACTATCTAAGCTTACTAGCGTATGGAGGCCTAAAAGCGATAGGGGCAGTGCGAAAAATATAAATTGGTCTCCAGATGAACTAAAAGTTACATATATCCCAAGAAGTAATTTTGCAAAAATGAGTATAGATTTTATGACTAAAAACAATGATGCTGAATCTAATGAGAAATTTTTACGAATGATGTTAAAAGCCGACCCTTCAATGCTTGATAAGATTAAACAAGCTCAAAATATCAAGCTGCCGGCCGATAGCATAATATATTCAGAGTAGCGTGAATTAAATTTTCAAAGGAATATAGTATGAGGAAATTTATTATTTTGGCCGTTTGCGTTATTGTCCCTTGTTTTTTACATGCTAAATCGCAAATTTCCATAACGGCAAGGACGTATTTGGATCCAAAAATAGCATTTGACGAAGATGCTCTTAAAAAAACTATGGGAGTAGATCTTAGTATGGCCGTACTTAATAACTTAGGTAGCTTATTGTTTGGAGTCCCCGACAATACGCAAAGTATTACCGCTGCTGCCTTGACTATGGTGCCGAAAAAGGGAGGGATCATATTTGTGGACGGCAATCCGAAGGCTAGTACGTCAAGAAGCGATTCTCACGTCATAGTTTCCGCAGGTGCTCACAACATCAGAGTTTGCTATCCATATGACGATAACGGGTACTACGAGGTTTGCGGAGATGAGGATGTATATGTCGGGCATGATGCGTCTGCTAGCGTAATAGTCGATGCGAATAAGCTGTACATTACCAAAAAAGGGCAAAAAGCCAAAGAAGAAGCCGAGGCTAGGGAGGCAGAGGCGAGAAGACAAAGAGAAATAAGGGCGGCCGAAGAAAGAAGATTAGAGGAGATTAGACGAGCCGAGGCTCAAAGGCTTGAAGAATTAAGAATCGCCGAAGAAAAAAGGCAAAGAGAGCTTTGGGAGGCTAAAACAAAACGAGAGGGCGTAAATCAGGCTTTTGAATCTTATCAAGACGAATTTATAAGAGACGATAACTTGGGCGTAGTCGTAGATCCGCAAGCTAATCTCATGTGGCAAGATAGCGAAGCGACTGTAGCGCCTACTGCCTGGGGGAATGCTAAAAAATATTGCGATGACTTACAGCACGGCGGATTTTCGGATTGGAGGTTGCCTAGCATATCCGAGCTATCAAATATAATAGACGACGACAAATTTAATCCGGCCCTAAATAACGCGTTTAGATATTTTAGTAAAAATAATACTTGGTATTGGTCGGCTACGATGAATTCAAAAAATTCGTCCAGCGCTTGGTACGTAAATTTCCAAGACGGCGGAACGTATTGGGGCGATATGACGTCCGAAAATTCCGTGCGATGCGTAAGAAATATCAAATAGCGGGAGAATTAGGATGAAAAGAAAATTATTTTTAGCTTGCCTGACGGCTATGTTTTTTATCGGCGGTTGCGCTCAAAATAGCGCCGTTAAAAAACAAGCGCATTTGCAAGATACGAGCACATCAAAAAGCAAACATAAAAATTGCGGCAGAGATGACTCAACCGATATCGTAACGTGCAAAAAAGAAATACCGGGCGTTTTAATGTGGCAAGATACGCCAAATACGCCTTTGATAGGCTGGCAACAAGCCAAAGACTACTGTGAAAATTTAAATCTTGCGGGATTTATCGACTGGAAGCTCCCAGCTAGAACGGAGCTAATGAGTATAATCGACTACGACGATAAAAACCGCGCATTAAACGGGGCATTTAAAAATTTCGATACAAAAAATAGTAAATATTGGTCTGCGACCGTTAGGGCGGATAGTTTTTCGGTAGCGTGGAGCGTCTCGTTTGATAACGGCAACGCGCACTGGGATAAAGTCTCGAAAAATAATACCGTTCGTTGCGTAAGAGCGGCGAATTAGGGTTTACAAATCTATTTTATTAAGGAGAATTTATGAAAAAGTTGTTTTTAGTTTTTGTTTTTCTGGCAGGAGTACTGTCTGCGAAAGATGTGCCGCTACGCGTTAAATTTCAAACTTCCGATAAATATCCAAGCATAGAGATAACATCGCTATATGACGGTATAATTACGATAGACCATGCAAAAATAGTAGCCAATAAGGGAAGATGCAAGCCTATGGATACGTCAAAATTTCTCATGGACGTATTCAGTACTCTTGGTCCGGTACAAAACAAATACGGCATTGTCGTCGGTCCAAATAAGAAAATAGCTTCTCCAAGCGATAGTCCTGACACAAGCATATCGAAACTGGATTATGGAGAGAGCGCGAAGGTAACTTTTTCTAATTGCGATCAAATTTTGGAAGTAAAAATTCCAACCAACGTCGGAACTTTTACTTTTAAATAAAATCTTAAAATTTACGATCGGACTATCAAATCCGGTCGTAAACCTCTTATGAAAATAAGCCTCTTGCCCCTGCATATAATAACAACAACGCACAAACCACAAGCGCCATTGCGAAAAGAACTCTAAAATACCATTTGTAGAAGCTAACGAAATTTACGACGAAAAAGCCTATAGTGCAAGGTATCGTCATATCGACCTCTTGAATTTTCGTAAAATCCGTCATTAATAAGCTAAACAACGCAAGAGAAGCTACTATGAAACCTTTATGTATCTTCCCGAATTCCGCAAAATTAGAACTAAATAGAATATATGCGTGAAGATACGCACCGACTATAAATGTTCCTGTTAAGTACCCTAGCGACAACTCAAAATAGTTTTTAGCGATAGCATAAATGATAAGCCCGGGTGTCAAAAATGCAAGCGGTTTTTCAAGTAACATAAAAATACCGTCTAAAAAACCATTTGCCGCTTTTTTGGCCTCCTTGCCGATTTGCGCGTCATAATAAGTTAATTTACCGGATCCTCCGCACTCGCGGCAATACACGTTTGTTCTAATAAAGCCGCTTCCGCCGCAATACTGGCAAGTCTTAGTTGTAGTTCCCATTAAAATCCTTCAAATTTAATTACGCTTTATTATACGTAAAGTATTCTTATTAATATTTTAATTCATATAGCATTCGTAAGCTGATTTGTGATATCATTTTAAAAGAAAAAAATCAAACCAAAAAGGATGTAAATGAAAAAGATAGCATTGACCTTATCTCTTTGTTTTGCGGCTATTCAAGCAAGAGACGTCGATCCGGAAGTACTAGCCTTATGCAAGGCCGATAAGCAGGAAGCGCATTGCCCCGGTAAATACGGCAAAGTCAAAGGTCAAAAACCAAAGCAAGGCGTTCAAAAGGTATTTTCAAAAGACGATTCGAATTTAACCGTAGTCCTTACTTATTTTGACAGCAAGCCTAGTATCATAGACTTTGAGCAAGCTGACGGCGGAAAGATAGGCGAGCACTCTTGGAGCCTGCTTGAAGGGAACGAAAAGATAAGGTGCAAGCAAGCAGATATAGGATACTTTGAATGCCAAGATGAATATAGCGATACTAAAAACGAATATACGATTTGGCAATTAAGCGATAAAAAAATAGGCGTAAAGGTTAGAGAAAATAACGGCAAAAAATACGGTATCGTTTTAGATGAAATTTTTAGC
This sequence comes from Campylobacter sp., assembly GCF_052170435.1. GTDB lineage: Bacteria > Campylobacterota > Campylobacteria > Campylobacterales > Campylobacteraceae > Campylobacter_A. The sequence goes on along the minus strand of NZ_JBQNAN010000006.1, from coordinate 84,041 downwards.
GCGCCGATTTACGGCGTAGCTCTTTGGCAACACAGAACACCTAGTTACTACGAGTACCTGCGCGACTCGAAAGAGCCCGGTTATAAAGAAGACGAAGAATATCGCAAAGACGGAGGCGCCTTTATATACTCCGAGCTAAAAGCGCAATACCCGAAGGTTCAAGATTTTAAAAAATACGTAAAATTAGCGGAGGAGTATTTTAAACAAGAGGACGTCGATTACTGTTCTTCTTGGGGCTATAGTAACGCTAGGGATATCTACTACGTTTATAAAGATATGGTAGTTATGTCGTATGCCGATTTCTATAAAGGCTGCGGTAACGACTGGGCTTACCATAAATACGAAACCTATATCGGCGGCAAGTTATTTACGGCTAAGGATTTTTTAGCCGACGAACAAGGTCTTATAGAGCTTCTTAAAAAGCTAGCGAACGATGACCCGAAAAATTACGAAAATGCAAAATATGCTAAAAAAATAGATCCCGATGAAAAAGACATCTGGATAGCTAACGATAAGCTAATGATACAATATCTGGCCGTAGACGGGGCTTTAGTATCTCACTCGCAATACGGCGCGTATTTTACTTTTGATTACGACGTAGTCGAGCCGTATCTAACAGAAAAGATAAAGCCGTATTTTAAGAAATTTAAAAATAAGACCGAGTAAGTAGTATTATGAAATTTATCAAATTTCGCAGCTAGCGAGAGGCTAGATTTAAAAAACAGTTTTTTTAATCCGATTTTAGAATAATTACTATATAATTACTTAGAAAGGATATAAAAATGACTGCAAATTTAATCCAGATAGGCAACTCTTGGGGCATAAGGATACCAAAAAAGATAGTCGAGCAGTTTGAGTTAAAAACCATCTCGCTTGAAATTCTACAAGACGGCATATTTTTAAGACCAATAAAACCAAACGACATAAGCGGCTGGGATACGCCGGAACTTAGAAAAGCGGCAAGAAAAGAAAAGCAAGAAGCTTTTGAGGGTATTGATTTAAACGATAAAGAGTGGCGGTGGTAATGACTAGATACGAAATTTGGTTTATAAATTTAGATCCCACAGTGGGCGCAGAGATAAAAAAGACTAGACCTTGCGTTATTATTTCGCCGCCACAACTTGATTATTTGCAAACTAGACTGATAGCGCCCATAACTAGTAAAGGCTTTAGCGCGCCTTATAGGGTAGAATTTGAGCTGCTGGATAAAGACGCTAAAATTTTATGCGATCAAATAAGATGCGTTAGCACGGATAGGTTCGTCTCAAAAGCGGGCGAATTAAACAAAGATGCGCAAAAAGAGCTAAAAGAAATTTTGAGACTAATGTTTTGTTAATTCGTTAATTTTATCTAAACGAGCGGGCGATATGATTTCGCCGCGCTCGCATAATGTTGAGTATCAAAAAAGCGACCAAATCGCCGTAAGTATTGCGCCAAAAATACTACCGAATGCGAAATTTGCAAGATCTCTTCTTTTTTTGTCGTAAAGCAGTATATCCGCATCTTTTTTAGTTACGTTTAAGAAAAATATCGCATTAACCGCTGTAACCGTCATTTTTCCCATCAGAGCTATTCTTTTCCTACTAGTATCGTCTAAGTAAAGAGCTAGCTTTTGACCGTTCTCAAATGCCTCGTCGGGAGCCTTTTGACATAGCTTCATATATTCGCTAAGCCCGCTTTCGATCTCTTTAATGTCTTTAAACGGTATCGACGGAGAAAATTGCATATTCGGTAGTTCCGAGAAAAAGTTAAATTTGCCCATTTTACAACTCTATTTCTGTACGCTTACGATAGGAATCGGTAGCTGCTATTTTTGTCACAGTGACAGTGTTTGATGCGATTTTCGCCATCTTTTGAAAAATTTGTTCCTCCTCGTCGCTTAGCTCGCCATCGCATAAACTCTCGCCCCCGCCGCCTATCTTTTTGCGGATAAATTTATTTTCAGCTTTAAATAGCCCCTCGTCGTATATCAAAATTTCATCATCGTCTAGCTCCTCGCCCGCAAACCTTTCTCCTATGCGGTTTATGCTTTGGTATTCTAGCTCGGCTTTTAGCGTATCAAGCTCGTTTAAAAACAAGGGCTCCCCTTTAAAAATTCGTCCGTTTTTTGAATACTCAAAGTCTCCAAGCTTGCTAAAATCGCAATACTTTCCATTTGCGTATTGAGGCTGAGAGTTACGGAAGAAAAATTGATTGGTTAAATTTCCCGCTAGTTCCTTAAATCTTTCATCGCTTTTAAGCGTACTTTTTAGTATGCTTTCGTTTTGAAAGGCAAGGATGAGCTCGACCCTCGCCTCTCTTATAACGTCCGCTCCAAGATCGGCGGCGCAGTTTATTACCCTTTGAGCTTCGTCGATAAATACGCTAACGGGAGTTTGTCTATTCGTGCGTTTACTTAAATTTAAAATCGCGCTACTAGTTATAAGCGACAATACGCTATTTTGCATGGCATTGGCGTTTATGACGACTATCTTGCCGCTGCCCGACAAACCGCTTACGCTTCCTTCGTCTTTATTTAGTAGGTCGTTGTCTAAAACGTCGTAAATTGCCGACAGCATAAATTCGTAATTACCGTATAGTCTTTGCTTTTGTTCGTTATCGTCTCTTTTTTCGCCGTATTGTTTAAAATCGTCTAAAAAGCTTTTGACAGATTTTTGCGCGTCTAGTAACTTGCGTATGTCCTTTCGTAAAATTATGTCAAACTTATCTTTACCGAAATTATCTACCATTTGACGGGCGAGTTTTTCATGATCGCAAATTCTTTGCTCGTATTTTTTAAGCTCGTCGTAGAATTTTTTTAGATCGTCTAAGGTTTTAGTCTTGTCGGCCATACTTCTAAAACTAGGATTTATATCTTTTATCGGTCCTTTAAAAATACGCGAAAATGCCTTACTTTCATCAAGCGCGTATATTTTTTTAAGTAGTCCCAGGCACTTAACCGAGACATTGGTCGCCATATGGGCCCAAAATTTCTCTTTATCGTTTCCGCCGAATTTCTCAAATAAAAACTCCTCTAAAATTTTATCGCTCGCCTCTTTTACTATATTTATTTTTATGCCCCAAGGCACGTTCATCATCACGACGTCTCCTAATCTGCCGTGCTTTTGAGCTAGATATTTTAGCTTTAAATGCTCCGTGCCTTTGTAATCAAAAAATATAATTCCGTGTCCTTCTTTTATTCTGTCTTCAAGTAAAGGCAAAATTGCAGCCGTCGTCTTGCCGCTTCCGGTTTCGCCGGTTATCATAGCGTGCGTGAAATTTTTTTCAAGGCTTACGGCTTGGGTTGCTTGAGCAACGATTTTATTTTGCGTATTTTGGTTGATTATTGAAAATTTTGACATTTTTTATCCTTTTGCTTTTATGTTTTTTATTTTATCTGAGATCAAAATCTCGTCTGCTAGTTTATATTTTAAGGCCGTATTTGCATCTATATAGCAGTCTCTGTCAGTTAGCTTTTCTATTTTTTTAACGTCAAGAGCGCTACTGTTTGCAATTATTTGATGAATGTTAGCTTTTGTTTTCAAAATTTGCGCGGACAAAAGCTCTATATCGCTAGCCTGACCGAACGCTCCGCCTAGGGGCTGATGCAACATAAGCTGGGAATTTGGCAGCATATATCTCCTGTCGCCGTTTATAAATATAAGCGCCGACATCGAGGCGGCAAGACCGACGCAGACCGTATTTACGGGAGCTTTTATGCTCTTTATTATATCGATTAGCCCAAGGCCGTCGCTTATGACGCCTCCTGGACCGTTTATATACATAGTTATCTCTTTACTCTCGTCCTCACCGTTTAGAAACAACAACTGCTCTTGCATATGTAAGCAAGTATTAGAGTTTATTTCGCCGTATAAAAAGAGATTTCTATCGGTTAGCAAGCTAGCCCTAATATCCACCATAGTTTGTTCTAAATCTTTTGTAGCCATTTTTTACCTTTTTGATTTATTTTTATGCGCATAAATTATGATGGAATTATGTCAAAAAAGGAGTAAGAGAATTTTCCACCTATAAAATGCCCGCAAAAACGAGTCAAACTATGGTTTTTGGCTAGTATTTTAAAATTTTATAGATGAGACCGGATAAAATTTGAGTATTTTTAGCTTACCGCTATCAAAACCGATTGCATATTGGACCGAAAATTTAAAGCTCTATATCCTTAGAACGATCAAATTTGACGATTACGGGCTTGTAGTCTTGCCTTTTATATTTTTTGATAAATTCCTTCGCACAAAACCCGGTTTTTTGCTCATACCACGCCAAACAAACGTCCTCAAGCGCCATATTTTTATCCAGCCAAGGCGAAGTAGTTTTATATAGCAGATTTAGATCGAGCTTAATGCCAGGCTTTATCCACTCGTTTTGCGGCAAATTTTCAAATTCGTTAAAGCTCTCAAAAAGCTTACTTCGGCTAAATTTATCTAGCTCATCTTTAAATTTTTCGGAAAGCAAAGTATCGCTATTTTCAAGGTATTTTATTAAAGCGGACGTATCAAATTTATCGTCCGTATAGCCTTTTAAAATTTTGCTAAAATCGCTTGCCTTATACCTACTTTTTTCGTCCAAGATTTTATAAATTTGCTGGGCTAGCTGCGAAAAATCGCCCCCGACGTATTTTGGAGAAAGTATGATTAGACAATCTTCACATCTAAAACTTATCCATTCGCCGCTAAATAGCGAAAGCTCAAAAATCTCAAATCCGACATCCGTTAGCATTAGCGGGCGGTTTTCATAGTCTATAAGCGTAACGCCCTTTTCGTAAGCGATTAGCGCTACGGTAGAGTCGTCGTACTTCGAGATATACTCAATACTATGCCAAATTTCTTTGTATTTCGGATCTGTTTGGGCGACTGCAAGATTTATAGTCATACCGCCGATACCAGGATATAGTTTTTCAGCTGTTTCCCGGGCTTTTTGTTCGAGCGCTTGTTTTAGTCCTATTTCTTTTTTAGGCATGCTCTCAAATCCCCTTAAAGACATAATGGCGATAGAGGCCGTATCTTTAAAACGTTTGTATTTGGTTTTATTGCACACATTAGAAGCTTTAATATTTTTACAATGTCTTTCTAGCGATTGGATTGGAGGCAAGATATAAGTATTTCTGTCGTTCCTGCTTTGGCTACCTTCCGTCTTGTTGATAATGCCTAGTAGCGTGTCATTTCTATATAGTTCTTTTAGATTATTTTTTATGGTTTTAGAGTGTGCTTCATGGTCGTATTGCGCGATATTTTCCCTAATATATCGTTCGTTTATGATATATTTTTGCGGTTTTTTAGAACATCTTTCGCATAAGGTTATTAGTTTTTCATTTTTCTCTATCTCGGCTTGTATATCATCGCTCTCGTAAAAGGTCATACATTTTAGAGTTTTGTAATCTAGCCCTTGAGACAAAAAGTCGTAAAAATCCTTGACAAATAAAATTAAAGCATAAAGATTAATACGGCTCGTTGCGATTTTATTGTTAGCTTTGTCTTTTGTTTGTTCTTTTGAGATTAAGTTTTTATATTTGATTTTAAATTTACCCATTTTTACCCTTTGAAGCTATGATTATTTTTGGAAATTTTACGTAGATTATACTATTTTAGAGTTTAAGGAAAGAGGCTTGCGATCCAAATGTCCGCAAGCGCGAGGTTAATTAAAGTATCATAAGGATTTTGTTTAGATTATCCTTTTTTATACCGCTAAATACCAAGAAAAGATCGGCAAACATCCAAATAACGGCCACGACGGTAAAGAGAACCAACATCGTATAAGTCGTATCGCTAGGCTGCGTCTGCGCCAAATTTAAAAGAAAACCCAAAGTCAATGATAGCAAAAGCTTCATAAACCCAAGCCCTATATCGCCTTTATAAAACCTATCTACGCCAAGCCCTCCAAAAAGCAACCCAAGCACAAGCCCTGCGCCCGGACTTTTTAAATTTAGCATAGGTATCGACGCGCTTATCTTGTTTAAAGTCTCATCGCTTACTCCTTCAAGCTTGTTGCGCAAGACGACCTCGCCCGTGCTAGGCAATTTGCCTGCCAAGCTCATCAAAATCGTATTTTTCATTTTCTACTCCTCGTAAATTTTAAAATAAGAGATTATAGCATATTTTATTCTATAAGCATAATATTATTTTATAAGCATAAAACGTAGAAGTATAATCGCAAAAATTAGCCGCAAAGGATAAATTATGCAAATTTACGAGAGGATAAATTCGATCATAAAGAGCAAAGGTTTAAAGAAAAAGGACTTTTTAGAGCGTTTTACCGCCCTGGAGCCTAGACTCAAAAGCACGGGCGAAATCCCCTCCGTACCTACGATATATAACTACCTAAATGGCACCAGAGAGATTAAGGCAGAGCTAATACCGTATATGGCAAAGGCTCTTGAAGTGAGCGAGCAGGAGCTATTTTTAGACGACTCTGCTGAGTTTTTAAAAGATTTTATTAAAAAACAAGGCGAGAGCGAAAACGCTGGCGAAAAAAGCAAAGCCGTAGTAAAAATAATCGAGCTATGCGAATACGCCTCTGCGCCGATGCTTGAAAGACTCATAGAAATTTTAGAACAAAACAAACAAGCCTCCCTAAAAAATATGAAACGTATGAGCGGACTAGAATTTGGCTTGTAGGCCACCCAAACTCCGCCAACCGCCGTTAAATTTTTGATCCACTCTTCTTTTTTATCCTATATATTTTCCTAAAATTTACTTTTTTCGTTTTTTATCGTTGCTTTAAATTTTTGCTTCAACTTCCCTCTTTTTCATTATCTGATAAGCATAATATCTATATAATTATTCATATTGAAAATTTATCTCAAAAGGAAACTCATGACTACGTTTAAGGTGTATGCTTGCGGATCTATAGGGATGCTTTTGTTGGTTTTTAACGGGCTTAAAGCCTACAATCTGCTAGAAAGTACGGGTGAACTCGACGTGGTCGGCTGGCTGGTCGCTGCCGTCGGCGCGGCGATACTGCTTTACGGCTTTTATGTCAGATACAAACAGTTTTACAAATAAAATTTTAATGAGAAAGGGTAAAAATGAAGAAAATTTGTTTTGCGCTTACGCTTTTGCTGTGTTGTGGCTCTGCGTTTGCGTTTGACTTTGATCCGATAGGAACGGTGAAAAAGGCGTTTGGCTCGGTTGCGGGCGAAAAGGGGTCTGGGATTACGGCGGGATTTAGTAGAGACGACCGCTTAGAAGTCGTCAAAGACGATATTTATAGACTGATGTGGCAGGATCAACAATTTATGGATAGTTCAGCCGCCGTCTCCCCTTTGAGTGCAATGGGCGATAAATACAACAATAAAATGACTTATGCCGAAGCCGTAAACTACTGCGCAAATTTAAAATTTGCTGGCTTTGACGACTGGCGTTTGCCTACGATAAACGAGCTTTTAAGCATTACGGACGATACTAAGTATAACCCTGCGATAAACAAAGCCTTTAAAAACGTCGCATACGAGACGAACGATAAAGGCAAGAAAAACTATCGCTGGTACTGGAGCTCTACCGAAAGCGCCGACGGCTCGTCTGATGCGTGGTTCGTGGATTTCAAGAACGGCAGTGTCGGCTGGGGCGTTGTTTCTAATCGCTTCTTCGTGCGGTGCGTCCGGCAGTATTGATTTTTGAAAATTTAGATAAAGGAAAAAGTATGAAAAGATATATAGCCGCTTCTTTGCTGCTATGCGGTCTGCTAAATGCAGAAGCGCTAAGCCCAACGTGCTACCGAGATAACGATAAAAACGTAGTGGTATGTAGCGAAAAGAAGCTGGGAAGACTAATGTGGCAGGATGAAAAGCAAAATTTTGAAGGAACGTGGGAGCAGGCGCAAGAATACTGCAAGCTAGTAAACCTAGCCGGATACAAAGACTGGAGGCTACCTACGAGAGTGGAGCTGCTAAGCATAGCGGATAAGAGCAGACATGGCCCCGCTCTAAATACGGCTTTTAAATATATAGCAGACTCCTTTCCAAATTACTGGAGCTCTACAAAAAAGGCCGACGGCTCGTCTAATGCGTGGATCGTGGTTTTCGAGTACGGCAGTGACTTCTGGAACGATGGTTCTGATCGCTTCTTCGTGCGGTGCGTCCGGCAGGATTGATTTTTGAAATTTTTTTGAGAAATTCGGATTTAACGGCGGCGCTTTGAAAAGCTTTTTGCTCCCCTTGCGGGAGCTTTTTAAATTTTGGAGAATAAAATGAATAACTTTACTGCTGAACAAATAGTAAAAAATAAACGAAATTTTTAGTAGGGTTGCAAAATGCAAAGAAAAGGATAAAAAATGAAAAAATGTATAGTAACGTCCGTATTGCTTTGCGGATTACTTAATGCTCAAATAGTTTGCGATAGGGATTTTAGAAAAAACGTAGTGGTTTGTAGCGATGAAAAGCTAGGTGAGCTAATGTGGGAAGACGGAAAAGACGTTTTTAAGGGCAAAATTGATGAGGCAAAAAGCTACTGCGAAGATTTAAATTTTGCTGGATTTAGCGATTGGAGATTGCCGACCTATTCGGAACTTTATAGCATTAAAGAAGATAGGAGATATCCGACCATAAACAGGGCTTTTGATTATACTATAGATGACATATACTGGTATTTCGACAATGATTCTAAGGCAGGGGGAGTAAATTTCGTCGGTAAAGAGTTGTTTGTGCTCGCCAAGAATTTTTATGTTAGGTGCGTTAGAAAAAATTGATTTTTCAAAATTTAAAGCTTTTTCGAATGCTTTAATATCATAAAGGAGACAAAATGAAAAAATTAGTCGCGTTTTTGACGCTTTTTATAACGTTGCTCAGTGTAGCTAACGCCGAGACGACCGATTATGAGATTGCGTCGAGCTATTTTAAGGACAAATTTGAAAAGCTGGGTATTCCGTCCGCATTACAGGGCGAGGCGTATAAAAGAGTTTTTAACGAATATATGGATGAAGGCGTCGGACAACTTTGGGGAAATGACGAATACGAAAAGCTAGCTAACATTAGAGAGAGATATTGTAAAAAAGGGCTTTACGAGGCATGCCAAAGGCTAGGCGAGCAGTATATGCTAGGCGTTGGGGTGCAAAGAGATCTCGACATGGCTATCGTGCTAATGTCTTACAATTTAATGAATTCTAAATACGATTACCTTCGATTACGAGGCAAAGAAATGTTAAATTTCGTATCGTCTTTAAAAAAAGACAATATGGATGCGGATGCGGCCATGAATCTATCGGCTGGTATTTGGAGGCTTATGATGAAAGAGTGCGATAGCGGAAAAAGAGACGAGCCGTATTGTCTGATGTTTTTTATATTGTCGGATGTCGTCCCAAACCACTTAACGGCTAACAAAGTAAACGGCAAAAGATACCTTGCTGTAGATATGGCTTTAGATAAAATGGGAGAGGATGTCAAAAAGCACGAATCTGGATCGCAGCCCATTTCCGCGTCGCAGTTTTTTTCGGTGCTTGAATATATTAGAAAAATGATACCTAGCGATCAAATTTCAGGCTCTAGCGCAAACCCACCAAAACAAAGCCCACCCAAAAGCATCGCCCAGCCCGTAACGCCGCAGTCAAATTCGCAAAATTTAGCTCAAAAGCATAAATTCACCGATGGTTTTAGCATAGACGTAAACTCCGGCATCGTCTTGGACGCGATTTACGGACTAATGTGGCAAGATACGGCGGAAATTTTTAAAGGTTCGTATAAGGACGCCGTAAGCTACTGCGAAAATTTAAACTACGGCGGTTACTCGGACTGGAGATTGCCAAGCGCTAGCGAGCTTTTGAGTATAACCGACTACGGCAGATATAAGCCGGCTATAAACAAGGCGTTTAAGCACGTAGGCAAAGACGGCAGCGACAAATACGGCTCGTATTGGAGCTCGACCGGAGCTAGCTTTGATGCCGGCGGAGTCTGGGTCGTGCAGTTTGGTAGTGGCTTTGACAACTGGGTTAAGATAAACTCGGCAGATAACTTCGCGCGCTGCGTGAGAAATTTAAAATAAGGAGAAAATATGAAAAAATTTATCTTTCTAGCAGCATTTTGCACTCTTTTAAACGCGGCGGAGATAACTCCGCAGTGCCAAAGAGACGACGCTAAAGAGGTCGTCGTATGCTCCGATAAAAAGCTTGGAAATCTAATGTGGCAAGACGGCGCAAAGATAGCAGAGGCTACCTTTGATCAAGCTAAAGACTACTGCGAGAATCTAAATTTTGCGGGATACGCCGGCTGGAGACTACCGAATAAGGCTGAAATTTTAAGCATAGCCGATAAAAGCAGATATGAACCGGCTATAAAAAAAGAGTTTAAATACATAGCCGGAGTCGGCGCGTCTTACTGGAGCGGGGATAAATTTGAAGGCGATAAAAACCGTGCGTGGATAGTGGTTTTTAAACGAGGCGGGGATAATTGGAGCGAGCTAGATAAGCAAAATTTCGTGCGCTGCGTGAGAGAATATAAATAAAATTTAGGAGGAAAGCATGAAAAAATTAGTCGCGTCTTTGACGCTTTTGTTTGTATTTATGGGTGCGGCGCAAGCCAACTGGATGACGGCGCTCGGAAAAGGAGCTAGAGAGATGGATAGGATGCTAAACGATATGCCTACTCCGCTAAAAGGCAAGGCGTATGATACTGTATTTACGCAATACCGAAACGAGCCTCTCGACGACTGGGATAATCATAACTTTAAAAAAATCGGCGAAATGCGACTATCCTACTGCAAAAGAGGCTTGCCTGAGGCTTGCGGCGATTACGGCGAGGATTTTATGGTCGGACTATATACAAAAAGAGATATAAGCAATGCTAGAAAATATCTAAACTATGCCATAAGAAACGTTAAAACGGAAGGAAAGATGGTGTATTACGAGTTAGATTTGTATGTAGCAGATGATCTTGCAAAGTATTCAGATGACGGGATAATAGAAACGATAAAAAGCAAATTTAATGCCTATGCATCAGACTGCATTAACAAACGCGGAGTAAAAGATACGTGCGCGATAGCTTTGGTTTATAGCACTCTCGTTCCAACTGATATGCTTGGTCTAAGCGAAAAAGAATTGGAAAGTATGGTTTTTAGACTATACTTATCGGATATTGGGCGAAACGGTGTGGCTGAGTCTAAAATATCAAAAATTGCGGAAGATTTACAAGAGAGGAACTAAAATGAAAAAATTAGTTGCGTTTTTGACGCTTTTTATAATGTCGCTTGGCATATCTAACGCCGAGATAACGAAAGAGGAGCTTGTACTAAGCCACTTCAAGGACAGATTTGAAAAGCTCGGTCTTCCGTCTGCATTAAAAGGAGAAGAGTATAAAAGGGTTTTAGATGAGTATGAAAGCAGTAAACCAAATGCGCTTTGGAAAAATGACGAGTATGAGAAGCTAGCTAGCCTTCGATGGAAATACTGCAAAAAGGGACTTTATGAAGCATGCCAAAGATTAGGAGAGCAATATATGCTAGGCGTAGGAGTGGAAAGAGATCTTACATTGGCATCGGAACTTATGGCTTATAATCAGTTGAATTCCGAATACGAATATCTTAAATTGCGCAGTAGCGAAATGGTGGATTTAGGAAGTGAAATATACGAAAATAAACTAAACTCCGAAGATGCCTTAAGGGTCGTCCGTAGTATGCTTGTTGAATTTTTAGAAAAATGCGGAGAAGAGAAAACGGATAAACCGTATTGCCTAGCTTTTTTTATGCTTTCGGACGTTGTCCCAAACCATTTGACAAAAACAAGCAAGGGAATTTTAGCCGTTGATGTCGCTTGGGGATTAATGTTAGACGATAAATTTGCTCCGCAACTAGCTTCTGCAATCAAATACTACAATACGGTATTGAGCTATAAAAGTTCTAGTGCTAATGAAAATTTACCGAATCAAAGCTCGTCTAAAAAATCGGGCGAATTTTCGAGAGATGATAGCAAGGGTATCGTTATAGATAGCACATATAAGTTGATGTGGGAGGATGGGACGAATATATTTAATGGCACATGGGATGAGACTAAAAGACACTGCCAAAATTTAAATTTTGCTGGGTTTAGCGATTGGCGATTACCAACAAGATTTGAACTTTTAAGCATAACAGATGATAGCAGGTATAATCCAGCTACATATAAAGTCTTTAAAAATACCAAACCAACTCCTTATTGGACTTCCACAAAAAGCGCAAATAATTCCCGTGAGGCATTTTTTGTAAATTTTGATTTGGGTACTGGAAACTGGTTTGACGTATCGGCCCCTACCTCCGTAAGATGTGTTAGAGACTATTAAATTTTGTAATAAATAATTTTTAAGATAAGGAAAAGTATGAATAAAATCCTAATTATTTTGGCGATATTTTGTTTAGCATTAAACGCCGAGGCTCTAAAAGCCATTTGCGATAGAGATGATGCAAGAAATGTAGTAGTATGTGAAGAAAAAAAGCTAGGCAAACTAATGTGGCAAGATGAGGAAAGTGTGTTTAAAGGCAAACAAGATGAAGCTAAACGCTATTGCGAAAATTTAAAATTTGCAGGATATGATGACTGGCGTTTACCAAGCAGATTAGAGCTTTTAAGCATAACAGACGATAGCAAATATGATCCAGCCGCAAATAATTTTTTTAAAAACGTTAGTTCTAATTATTATTGGAGCTCGACAATGAATGCCAACGATTCGTCTACCGCATGGTTCGTATTTTTTGGAAACGCTAGTGGCACTTATAGTAGCGTCCATCGTCCGAGTTTAGCGCGTTGCGTCAGGGGTTATTAGCTAAAATTTTAACGTATTTTAGGCAGTGTTATTTTATAAATAAACCAGGAGTTAAAAATGAAATTTTCTAAAATAACTATATTTCTAGGCGTCTATGTAACAAGGCCGTCTCTTGAAACAAAATTCGTATTTAAAAACGGAAACATACTTTTAGATAAGAGCGAATACCTAGTCAATCCAGTTAATGCGGTACGGGTTATGAGCGTTAGTAAATTTTAAGTATTGAGTGGTGCTGAATATGCATATTCAGCACTATGAAAATTCATAGATGATATTTATTTATAAAAATTTTGCTGAAATACTTACAATTTTTGGCCTCATATTTATTTTAAATACACCCCTTTGCTATTTCTGGCAATTTCTTCCAGCTCTTCTATCCGCTTTGAGTCGTACGGATGAACAAATTCGTAGCTCTTGATGCGAAATACCCCATCGTCCTCATCACCGTATAGGTAGTATTGTACAAAACAGTGGTAGCCGTGATCTGAAAAATAAGACGGCTGAGTGAAGCAGATGCGTTCTCCTGCGTCATCTGCGTCTATTTGCTCTAACGTTTTGTCGGATTTTTTCCACACAAGATCGTCATTTGGCAGGTCTATCTCATGTATGTCTAGCATATCATACGCTATAACTTTAAAAGTTTCGCCGCGAAAGTAGATCCGACAATTTTTGAAAAAATCAGTGTATTTTTTCATGTTATTTCCTTTTTATAAAATATATAAAAAAAAGTATATCCTGTTTGCGCTGCAAAAACAAGAGTAAACGGCTTTTAGAGATTGGACTTTTAGGAAAATATTGATAAAAGCCCATAAAATCGGACTTTATATAATGATGTTTTTATATGCCGCATGTTAAAATTTCAATAAAATTCAAGGCTTTTTAATGAAAATCCTCCACGCAACCGATTTGCACTTTAACCAGCGGTGGTTTAAATTTATCAAAGATATCGAGTCGAATTTCGACGTCGTTTGCATAACCGGCGATTTTATCGACGCTTTTGACGAGGGCGGGATAGCTCCGCAGATAGCTTACGTTAGCAAATGGATTACAAATTTTACTAAACCTGTATTTGTTTGCAGCGGAAATCACGACGTAGGGCTGGCCTACGAGCAAGAGTGGCTAAACGATATCCCAAATATTTACGCCGATAATGCCATAAAAGAAATAGACGGAGTAAAATTCGGCTGTGTTCCATATTTGAGGCCTAATTATGAAAAATTTACTCAGTGCGATGTTTTACTTTCGCATGTTCCACCTGCATATACTAAGGCGTCCATTAGTGCTTGCGGCGATGATTACGGTAGCGAAAAACTTTATAATGCTATCGGCAAACAAGTCATAAGCCCAAAAATCCTTCTTTGCGGGCATATCCATAATCCTATAAAAAATATATGCAGGCTAAAGTATACCACGATTTATAATCCCGGTTGCGATAGGAATTTAAAAGAACCAAGAATTGGCGTCGTGAGGATATAAAACGCCTCTACCTGAAAAATGGCTTTAGTGCGAGTTATGAATTGGTTTTTTGATAAGCTACGTCGTTTAAAATTTTTAGAACGATTGAAACATTAACAATAAAGTAAGCTAGATGTGTATATAATACTTACTAAAAATAAGGATTTAAGGTGAGCAAAAAAGATAAATTGATACGCGAACTTACCCAAAATCCTCTTAACGTTAGGTTTGAGACGCTTAAAATTTTACTAGAAAACGAAGGATATAGCGCCTCAAATAACGGTTCAAGCCATTGGCAGTTTAGAAAGGCGGGCAAGGATACGATAACTATCCTGTATAAACGCCTGGTAAAGCCGATTTACGTAAAAATAGTTTTAAAAGCGTTAAAGGACGATCAATGAAAAAAGATGTTGAATACTACATGAATTTACCTTACGAGATCATAGTCAAAAAGCTATCAAAGGACGAAGGCGACGGATATCTGGCTAGATATAAAGATTATCCTTTGGTTATGGGCGACGGCGAAAATGAGGCCGAAGCGATAGCGGACGTAAAAAAGGCTTTTAGATTCGTCATAGAAACGGACCTAAAAGAGGGCGTAAAAATAATCGAGCCCGGCGACGATATCAAATTTAAACGCATCAATATCACTATGCCCGAATCCATAATCAACGCCATAGATAAAATAACCAACAACCGCTCGGCTTGGCTTAGCGATACCGCCAGGAGAGCATTATCTCTATGAGAGAGCAGGCTAAACAAAAAACCTACTTCGGACTTGAGATATTTTCAAACGGCTACTGCTCTATCGTCAAAGAAAGCGATATTAAAAAGCTAACGTTTTACGAATTTTGGCTCAAAAAGAGTCTTGGCTCGACGCAAGGCGTGTTTGTCGACGAAAACGGCAAGGAAATAGAGAGCGAGAGGCTGGTTTATCTGCACGATTGGGAGAAATTTTGCAGGATATTTATAAATACCGGAAAGTAAGCGTTTTTAAAAACCGCTATAATACTTCAAATTTAACAAAGGAAAACCCTTGAATATAATAAAAAGCATATTTAGTAAAATTTTTAAAGGCGAGCAAGGCGAAGCCGACGTATTTGAAGCCATAGGTAAAATTTTAAACTCCAAAGGCGACGAGAACTACTATCTCATCCCAAAAGCTACGCTTGACGATGCGGCTGGTTCATCAAAGGAGATCGATCTGCTATTGCTTCATCCGGTATTTGGTATCTACGTCATCGAGGTCAAAAACTGGTCAAATTTAAATCAGATAGATAGCGCAAACGACCCTTACGAGCAGGTTAAAATTTATCAAAGAATGTTGCTTGCTAAAATCCAGTCCGAGCTTAAAAAAGTGCCGATAAACGTGGAATACCGAGTAATATTTCCATCTGTTAGCAAGGATGAGGCCGATAAATTTTATGAAAAAAATCCAAGCTATAAAAATTTTAAAAACCACACATTTTTTAAAGATGATTTGGCTAATAACAACGATATATTTGCCAGGTTTTTCCACTCATCCGTTGCGGATCATATCCCAAACAAAAAAGAGTTTCTAAAAATTTCACAAATGCTAGTCAGTCAAAGCAAGCTAAAACAAAAAATCATCCCAATAATCACCAAAGACGAGATTATGTTTTTTGACCGCAAGCAGCTTAGTATCATGAGCGGCTATACGGGCGGCTTTCGCGTGATAAGGGGCGTGGCCGGTACGGGTAAGACGATGATTTTAGCAAATTTCGTCGCAAACAGGCTAGAGCGAGACGATAGCGAGAAATTTTTAGTGCTTTGTTTTAACAAAAACCTAGCCGAAAACATAAGATCAAGCTTCGGCGATAGGTTTATGAAGCAAAGCATAGCCGTATACTCCATCATCTCGCTTTTAAACCGCATAGGATTTGACGAAGCTAGACTCGGTATCGACGAAAAGACGAGCCTGGATGAAAAATACAAAATCTTTGAAACGGATGAAGCCATAACTGAATTTAGAGCCAAATTTAGCGCTCATCTAGCAAAGCACCCGATCGACTACGTTCTTTGCGACGAGACGCAGGATATGCCGGCTGGATTTATGAGGGTTATTTACGAGGAGATAAAAGACTGCGTATTTTTTATAGACGAGGCGCAGAAATTTTACCCCTATACGATGAATAGCATCGCTGATATCTTTCATCATCCAAAATTTGAGCGCATAGATATGAGAGGGCGGGTGAAAAATCTAAAAAACGTCTACCGAACGCCGTCAAATATCGCTAGGTGCGCATTTGAAATCTTGCAAAACGATAGCGCGATAAATACCTACTATAAAAACAGCTTTTACCTAGATAAAAGCTTTCTGGAAGACATTGAATGCGTACTGCAAGACGGAAGCGTGAGTATAAAGGCGATGGATGACTTTGCGCAGCTTAGAGGCGTTTTAGAGTCCTTACCCGTAAACGAAACTAGCGTAGTTTTAAGCAATAGTAAAAAATCGGTCGAGGCCATAAAAGAATACGCCTTGCCAAAAGATAAAAACATAGACGTGCTAACCATGCAGTCTATCAAAGGCCTTGAGGCTCAAAATATCGTTATACACAACTTTTTGCCGTTTCTGCAAACGACGCTAAAAAACGACCGCAAGCTATTTTTTAGAAAAATTTATGTGCTACTAACCAGAAGCAAGGAAAATTTATACGTTTCGATTCCGGAAAAGCTTGACGAAAATTTGCCTGCTGAGATCAAAAACGTAATAGAAACGATAAAAAAATACGCAAGCATAGCAAAAGCTGCCGAAGGGCCGAATAAAGACGAAAAAACCGTAAGCTCAAAAATAAAACTAGCCTCCATAAAACCCGTGCTAAGAGATATAAAAGACGGAGCCGAACTGGTGGTAGCCGGAAGCGAACTGTTTGCCATAATAGCTGGATTATTTGGTTAAAATTTAGCTTTAAATTTGGGCTTACGGCGTTTCTTGCCGCAAGGTTAAATTTAGGCTCGCAGTCTTTGCTTATCTTGGACGTAAATTTATACTCTCAAACTTAAATTTGACGAAGTTCGGCAGGGTGAGGCTAGAGCTTACCTTGCCTGCGTCCGCCGCAGTGTTGATAGGATGCTACGACATAAGTTTAGGGTTTATGGGGAATTTCAAATCAAAAAACGAGAGTTATCAGGATTATCTAAAAAATAACGACGACGATATATTTAAGGACAGAGCGAGAGACTGCATCAATAAAGACGATATAAGCAAGATGAGTTAAGGGCTCTAAAGGCTACTTCGAAATAGCGAATAGACAAATTTACCCCCCGTATAGCAAATTTAGAAAACGAGAAAAATAAAATGAGAAAATTTAAAACATTAAGCAACGTAGCTATTATGCCTTTGGGCGAAACGAGAGTTGCGAGTTATTCAAAGCGAAAATGTAAAGAGCGTGTAAACAAAAGAGAGGAGATAAAAAGAAGCTACCGATAAATATGCCGTAGTGGAGCTTTTAGGGAAGGATTTTTTATCTATTTTCTACTTCATTTGATTTGGATAGGTTTGAGAGCAGGCTACCGATACTTCGAAATGAAGGTCAAAATTTAGATAGCGGCGAGCCAAATAAAAGCTTGTTTGCCTAATTTATAAAAGAGATAGCGGAATTTAACTTTAAAAACCGAATGAACGCCTATGAGCTAAAAGACCTCAGCGTTGAGCAAATGGTTATCGTAAGAGATCTGCTACAAGAGAAGCTAAAGGATGCTAGAGAGGCTGTGACTGGGAAGGAGTAATGTGTAGTAAAAAATATGCCTCGCCAAGGCTTGCGGCTTGATGCCGACTTTACCCATTGATATTACAAGGTCGGTTTTTAATGAAAAACATAAATATGGACTATTGCTTATGTGTGTGATGCGGGTTTTAAGAGGTGCTTGTCGCAGAGTAAAACATGCGAGGAAGCAGCACTAATGCCAAAGAAACCAAATCGACATAAAAAACCGGTATGCAAAACGACTTTTCTTGTAGTGAGGCGATTTCTTGACGAGAGTTACGATGAAATTTACGATGAATACACAGATGAGGAGAGTTGGGTCTAAAAATATGCTATAATGCAGTCAATTTAACTTCAAAGGTCATATAAATGAATGCATTAATACAATTTAGAGTAGATAAAGAACTCAAAAACGAAGCCGATAAGCTCTTTAAGGAGCTCGGGCTTGATCTTGGTACGGCGATAAAGCTATTTTTAAAGCAATCGGTAAATAAGCAAGCCATACCCTTTGCCATAACGGCGCAAAAAGACGAAATAGACGCGAAGTATCTAAAAAGCGTGATAGAAAATATAGATAGCGGCAAGGTAAAGATGATAAGAAAAAATCTAAGCGAGCTTGAGAGTTTAGCTGATGCTTAATATCGAGTTTTATCCTGACGCATGGGATGATTACCTAAATTTTACTAGCGACAAGAAGCTTTTTGCGAAGATAAATATACTCATCAAAGACATCGTTAGAGGTAATGAAGCAGAAGGTATAGGCAAGCCCGAAGCGCTAAAAGGCGATCTAAGCGGTTGCTACTCTCGCAGGATAGACGGTAAAAACCGCATCGTTTATAGGATTAAGGACGATACGGTGCAAATTTTACAAGTCGGAACGCATTACAAAGAGAAGTAATTTTAGCTAAGCTGATGCCAAGAGGATCGCATCGCCGGCTAGATGCCGCACGGAAGCTGTAAGCCCCAACGCTAACGCATCTGAGAGGATAGCTCGAAAAACTCATAAATTTTACCTAAGTTGTCGCCATTTTAGATAAAAATGCGCCGTTGCTGGCGTTTTTAAGCGGAAGTATAAGTAAATTTTATGGTAAAGTAGTTTGAAAAAATTAAAATTTTAAGGGCGATCGTCATAATAGGAATTAATCCATATATAACAATGATATAAAATTATACCGCCAACGCCTTTTTAGCTAGCTCGCTAAGCCATGCCGAGCGGTTATTCGTAACAGCGTCGATTGCATTTAAAACGCCTCTTGGTATAGTCAAATTTATACGAACTTTGACGTTTTCATCAATAGGCTCATAGATGCTTTCACCGTTTTCAAGAGCCCCTTCGACATAGCAAGCAAAGGCTTCTTTTAGATCCGCTATCGCTTCAGCTTCGGTAGCTCCCCAGCCGGCCATTAGATTATTTTTAGTTAGCCCTATATCTGCGTACTGAGCAAAATAATCGCCGTCATCGAGTCTTTTGATTGTGATCGTATACGGCAAGTTTAAATAATAGTTCAAGTCTTTTTTCATCATGACTCCCTTATCTTTGCTAAGATTTGTAAAACATAGATCTCTTTAATCGGCTTATAGTACGGTATGACTACCGTGTCGCCGCCTTTTTTAAATTTATGGTGCAAGCCTTTAACGTGATCTAATTCATATCCGTGATTTAATAGCAGGCGCTTAACATCATCAAAGCTTGCATTTTTTGGATTGTTTTCGAGTTTTTTGATTAATTTATCAAGACTGGACACGCCGCCCCTTTTTATGTTTTATACTTACTATTATACATACTATTTTTTATAAATTTCTTAATTGATTGGGTGTAGCGGAAATATACTATAATCATTAAAATTCTCAAATGATTAATATGCTAGACAAAATAGAACTATCTATAAGAAAAGTCCGATGTGCTCGTCAAGATTAAGGGGTTTTTAAAAAGCCTTGGCAACGATTATCTAGTGCCAGATTATTTTATTGGTTTAAGCTAAAATTAAATTTTAAACCGCATGCCTCTACATAGTTTTGAAGAGTAGAAAATTTAAAGTCCGCATCCGTAGAACTCTCAAACCTGGCCACTATGCTTTGAGATACGTTCATTAGCTTTGCGATCTTTGGTTAAACTAAGACCTGCGTCGATACGAGCCTTGATGAGTTTCTTTTTGATTTCAAAAAGAGGCCAAGTTTTGATATAAGGCTCATTAAATTTGTAGCATAAATATCGCAAATAATATCATGTAAGCTATAGATAGCCTACAGCCATAATAACTTTCCTGATGCTGATATCAACCTTATCAGAACCTATGAAAGTCCATAGGCTATCGTTGTTTAGAAAATTTACTAATATTTTGAGAGCCATTCCTTTTATGTACTATGTCAATGTTGTTGTAGTTTCATGAATTCGTATTTGCCCAAAACATCTCCTTTAAAATCTCTTTTAGTTCCTCTATTTTGTCAGTATCCAGCTCACCGATTTTTGAGACGAACCTATCCGCGCTGACGCATCTTATCTGGTCGCAGAGTATTTTAGCTTGTTTGCCTAGTAGTTTAAGCTCTACTCTATAAGGAGCGCTAAATCCTTTGCTGGTTATCGGAGCTATTAGTCTGGCTTGTAGATAGTCAAGCTGGGGCGGCGAGATTACGACGCAAGGTCTAGTCTTTCTTATCTCTGCGCCGATAGTAGGATCTAGATTTATAAACCAAATTTCACACCTAGTCATTACCACTGCCAATCCTTATCGTCTGTATCTATGGTCGCAAAAACATCTTGCAAAGCCATATCTTGCGTTTTTGCTTTTTTCTAAGCTCTGGAGTCTCTCAATTTTTGATACTGTTTTCTTTAAGCGGTCTTAAGAATATTCCGTCTTTTAAAATTTCTAGCGAAACGGATTTTAACTCAAACTGCTCTATGATTTTTTCGGTAGCCTAATGCCTTTAGAATTACCTATTTGGACTAAATTTGCGATCATATCGTCTCCTTATTGTAATTATGCAGTAATTACTATTAAGCGAATTTTAAAATTACGATAAAGTTATTTATGCTAGTATAAGATTAATGAAAATCGTTAGGTGTTTTTATTTTAGCCTATAGGCTTCTTGTGGCTTAAGCTTGCGGAGCTAGCAAGAGATTTAGGCGCTCCAATTTTCTATTTCAAGTCCAATTATATCTTTAAAATCTTTTTCGTTATTTGTAACCAAAATAAGATTATTGCTAAGGGCTACGGCAGCGATCAACATATCCATATCGCCTATCTTTCTGTTTTTGTTTTTCATCTCAAGCCTTATTTTGCCGTAGCTTGCCGCACATTTACTCGTAAAATCTAAAACGCCGAAATTTGAGATAAAATCGCCCATGAGTCTTAAATTTAACTCTTTTTGAGTGGAATTTTCTATACCGTAAAACATTTCGGCTACCGTTATACTGGAAATAAAAATATCCTTTTTGCCATACCTAGTTAAATGGCTTAGTATATTTTGACTGTAAGGCTCGGTGCTAGAAATCAAGTAGCTACAAATATTGGTATCAAACAAAAACATTATTTAAATCCGAAATTTCGCTCTTGCGGCAAGCTTTGCTCGGCTCTTTCAAATTTAACTCCAGCATCTTTCAACTCATTTAAAGTCTTAAACAGTCCGCTCCATTCATCATCTTTAACCGGGGTTAAAACCACTTCGTTATTATCAAAACTCTTTAGTATAAACTCTTTGACATTGTCTAAATTTAGGCTTTTTGGAAGCCTTAGTGCCAAAGAGTTACCGCTTTTAAACACTTTTAATCTAGCTTGCATTATTTCCCCCTCTCTCGTATATATTTTTATGAGTATATACGAAATAAGATAAAAGTATTCTTAGGTTTTTATATGTGTTTATGTTGCATTTTAGAAGGGATTTGAATCCTATGCCCTAAAGGGGATTTAAATTGTAAGTTAAAATACGCTCAAAACTTGTTCTAAATTTAGGACAGTTTTTTTGACTATAAAATTACTTATAATATCTATATATCAGCATTTTGCTTGTTGCATAGATTTTACGGTTTTGTTGCATAAAACTAAGTGGTATTTAAGTTGATAAAATTTAAAATTACAACAACATAAAACCCTAAAATTAGGGCTTAGAAAGGCATGAGAGTTATGATTAAATCAGCTATTGTCGGAGTGTCCCTCTCTGTCCGCCACCGACTTTTATTAAATTTTTTACTTTCAAAAACTTCTTTAAAAATACCCAGGTTAATTATTTTTAAACCACCATATTTCTCTATAAATCTTTAAGAGAGCTTATATATTATTATAATTTTTTGAAATTTTATCTCTGATTTTTAGTTATTCAAATTTTCTTTAAACCACCTATCTATAGAGAAGCAAGCGTCAAATTTACTAAATTTTTACAATGAAGTATCTAAAAGTAACATTAACTAAAAGAACTAAATATTATTCATTATCTTAATCTGCTTTTTACTCATTCCTAAGGTTCGCGACTGTATATTACCTATGTATTTACTTTATTTTTAAGGAGGCTTTATGCAAGAGGCAAACGACGGCAAAAAGCTAGCGATCGGCACCGTTGCCTTGATCCTAGCTATCGTCTTTTTCGGCGGTTTCTTAAAGGATGTCGCGGGCGGAATTTTTGATTTCGGTAAGCTAACCGGACAGTTTCCGGAGTGGTTTAAGACTGCAGGCGGCACTAGCGCAAAGGGCGGTTTTATATTTGCGCTTAGTCTGGTTCCGGCGATCATGCTCGCTCTTGGGTTCGTCGCGATATTTGAGAGATATTACGCGCTTTACGCGGCTTCACGCTGGCTAACTCCCGTGCTAAAGCCTCTCATCGGTATCCCGGGCTGCTGCTCGATCTCGCTCATAGCTAGCACGCAAAGCACGGACGCGGGTAGCTCCACGGCGAAGTTTTTACGCCAAGACGGCAAGATCACGCACAAAGAGCTTTTGATATTTGCCGCGTTTCAGTTTAGCGCGGGCGCGATGATCACGAATTTCCTAGCATCTTTTGCGCCGCTACTTTTGGTTGCGGACAAAAACGGAGCCCTAGCGCCTATGTCTATCGCGGCGGGCCTAGGAATTATTTTGGTGTTTAAGGTATTTGGCGCAAATTTGATGAGACTTTACGTTAAAAAATTCGTAAAAGACGGGGAGACTGAAGTATGAGCGAGCAAGCTAATAATAAATTATTAACCGACGTTTTCGTAGAAGGCGCTAGGAAGGGCTGGGATATCGCCGTTCATAACACTATCCCAAACGTCCTTATGGCTTTTGTTATCATCCACATCCTAAAAGTCTCTGGCGCGCTTGATATCATAGGCAAGTATCTCGGGTTTGTTATGCTACCGCTTGGGCTACCGGGCGAGTCGATAGCGGTGATCATGGCGGCGTTTCTTAGCTGGGGCGGGTCTGCGGGCGTGCTAGTGGCGCTAGTCCAGGGCGGAACCCTAACGGCTCCCGATATCGCCGTACTGATCCCCGGCATGGCGCTAGTAGGCTCTACGGTGCAGTATATGGGACGCGTACTGGGCGTGCTGGGAATTCCTGGCAAGCACTACTTGGTGTTATTTGGTATCTGTATCCTAAACGCCTATCTAGCGATGCTTGTAATGAGCCTCATCGTATAAAGGATGATCCATGAAACAAGAGGAGCTAAAGCAATACCTAGCCGAGCTAAAGGAGCTAACTAACATAGAGAGCCCGACGGCTAGCATAGAGGGCGTAAATAGCGTCGCAAGGTGGTTTAAAAATAAAGCGGAGACGCTAGGTCTAAAGCACGAAGTAATCGCGCTCGGCACCGATAAGGTTGCCGACTGCCTGCTTATCTCAAACAACCCGAATGCGGCGAAATTCGACGTGCTTTTCGTCGCGCACATGGATACGGTTTTTCCCGTTGGTTCGGTGCAAAATACCCCTTTTACCCAAAATGAGGGCAGGGTAAACGCACTAGGCGTCATCGACGACAAGGGCGGCGCGCTACTGTCGCTCTACGTCATTAAGGAGCTTGATTTGAGTAAAATCAACGTCGCTTTGTTTCTAAACTCGCACGAGGAGACGGGGTCAAATTTTGCCAAAGAAAAGATCCGCGAATACGCGAGAAAGTCTAAATTTTGCCTCGTGATGGAGCCTGCTCGCGAGGACGGCTCGATGGTGGCTACTAGAAAGGGCGTGATGTCCTATGTGATCGAGTTTTACGGCATGGGCGCGCATGCGGGCAATCATCCCGAGCTCGGCCGCTCGGCGCTCGTCGAGGCGGCAAATTTCGTAGTTGAGCTATCAAAGCTGACCGATTTTGCGGCTGGGCATACCTTTAACTCCATCATCACAAACGGCGGCACCGCACAAAACGTCGTGCCTGAGTTTGCCAGCGTGACTTGCGAGATGCGGTATAAATTTGCCTCTTCGGTCGAGTTTTTTAACAAAAAGCTGGACGAAATCCTAAGCAAACCTTTTATAAACGGCGTAACTCACAAAAAGACGCTAATCAACGAAGAGGCGCCGATGATAGACGAGCAAAATTTGCCGAGGATCAAAGCGATCTTCGACGAGGTTGCCAAAGAAACGGGCGCGAAGGTGAGCTGGGTGGACGCCGGCGGTCTAAGCGACGGCAATATCACGGCATCGGCGGGCTGCCCGACGATCGACGGGCTGGGGCCTACGGGCGGAAATATGCACACCAAAAACGAGTATATGGACGCTAACTCTGTCGTACCAAAATGCAATCTCGTGCTAGACGTCATCAAAAAGCTTGTTTAAATTTAACGGCAAAAGAGTCAAATTCGGCTCTTTTGTCTTAAATTTTAAAATTTGAAAGCCTTGTTTCGTTAGCATAAACTTTGTCCAAGATTTTCTAACTCAAGTCGATTTGCTTAAATTTATCGCAAATTTCGCCAAAAGTTAAAATCCAAATTACTATATTTTTATAAATAATTTTTAATATTCTTAGTCTCTTTCATGCTACAATCTTATTATATGACCATTTAAAGGCATCATGAAAAAGCTACTTTTGGGCGCTGCGGCTCGGATTCCTCTAGAAGCGACTGTTGCTCTACAGTAGACAGGCAGGGGGCAAAGCCTAGAAGGGTACTAAAAGCGCCTGAAAGACCAAAGGATAGCGAGGAGCTGGTAACTGCAGCCAAAGAGTGCCAAGAGGGCAGTACCGAGCAGTGCGAAAAGGCTATTGGTCTTTATCAAGAACACCGTCACATCGAGAAATTTAAAGCGTCGTCAAAGGGCTGCGAACTAGCTAGTACCGTGCTTTGCGAAGAAGCGGGTCTGGCATATATTTGAGGTTGCGGTGTCCAGCAGGATTAGGGTATCTCCGCTCGGTTTTTCCTAAAGGCTTATAACCCCAATAACGTATCTGCGTGCGTGCGAATAGGCGTCATGGCTAGAGATATGGGCAATGTCGATACTGCTCGGAGATAATAGAACAGGCGTGTCAGACGCTTCCGCGAGCTTGCAGAGATCTAGCGATGATATACCAAAAAGACTTGTATGGCTGCAAAGACTAGGAAAGGGCATGCGACGATGGGGGAGACGGGCTACAACAGATAGGTCGGTAAGGCTATTTAAAACAAAAGAGCGCGCTACGAAATCAATTTAAAGCTGAATTTGCGAGTAAAATTTGATGCTAAATTTTGGTTGTGCGGTTTTTGATTTTGTCGCATTTGGGTAAATTTATGTGGCTGTTTCGGTGAGCTTGATTTCGTCAAATTTGATCTTATTTGACGGCGGCAAATTTGACGTTATAAAGCCTGCTTTTTTAAATTGAGCGGCTTGGCTTTGCTTTTTACTCATTTTTTAGTAAAATGGGCGCTAAATTTAAAGGAGAAAATATGCCAAAAGACGCAAATGGAACCGAACTAAATGCCGGAGATAACGTAACTATCATCAAAGATCTAAAAGTAAAAGGCGCGGGCGCTACGCTAAAGCGCGGAACTATGGTGAAAAATATAAAAATCACGGATAACGACAAAGAAATCGAGGGCAGGACCGATAAAATGGGTGTTATCGTGCTAAAGACGGAGTTTTTAAAGAAGGCTTAATTTTAAATTTGGATGGTAAATTTAGCTCGCAAGTCGTCTTAAAGCGAGCCTAATTCGGTTGAATCGTCAGAATTTACCTAAAATTAAAGGTAAATTCTGACGGCTAAATTTTAAATTTAACCAACCTATACGTCGGATCAAACCTAAACGCGAGCAAATTTTGCAAAATCCCAAAAAGGCACATAAAAGTAACGAAGCTACTGCCGCCGTAACTATAAAAAGGTAGCGGGATGCCCACCACAGGTGCAAAGCCGATCGTCATCATGATATTTATACTCACGTAAATAAAAATAAGCACCCCGATCCCCGAGGTCATCGTCTGCGTAAAATAATCATCCTTTAGCCCGTAGTTTAGGCTGAGCAGATGAGCTATCAGCGCGCCGTAAAAGCTAAGCAGCGCGAGCCCCCCGTAAAATCCGTATCGCTCGATCGTGTAAGCAAAAATAAAATCGCTAGTCGAAATCGGCAAAAATTTAAAGTGCGTTTGCGTCGCCTCGTCTTTTGGCTTGCCCTTTAGTCCGCCGCTACCGATAGCGATGATGCTCTGGCGCACGTGATAGTTGGATTCTTCGCTTAAAAAATCGGTAATGCGCTTTTTTTGATAGTCGTGCAAATTTTCGTAGATCACGGGCGCAGAGAGCAAAACCCCGGCAAATATCACGACCCAAATTTTTTTATTTACTCCGATGATAAAAAGCACGGCGTAGCCGACGATGAGCAGTATCAGCGCGGTGCCTAGATCGGGCTCTTTTAGAATCAGCACGAAAGGCAAAAGGATATAAAGGCTAAGACGTAAAAAGTCCTTGAGACCGTAGCCGTTTTCTTCTGGCGGGCGCTGTTTGATGAGGTAGCCTAACATCAAAAGAAGCGCCGGCTTCATGATCTCTGAGGGCTGAAGCGTAAAGTGGATAAAAGGAAACTCGAGCCATCTTTTTGCGCCCAGTTTGCTAGTGCCGAACAAATCTACGCTAATGAGTAAAACGATACAAATCCAGTAAAATAGCGGTATGAGCCAGGCGATCTTGCGAATAGGAAGCAAAAAGAAAAATAAAAACGCCGCTAAGCCCACGCCAAAATATACAAGCTGCTTGCCAGCCAGGATAGAATTTGCCTCAGAAACCAAAATGTATGATAAAATAATAATAGGAAGTATCAAAAACGGCTGAACGAAGTCAAAATGGGTTAAAATTCGCCTATCGAGTCTTATCAAAAATTTGCCTTTTTTGAGCGATTATAGCATTTTAAAGGAAACAAATCTAAAAATGACGAAAAAAGAGATCAAAATTTTAGACGGCGCGCAGACGAGGGCGGACGCGTTTTTGGCCGCTGAGCTAAACGTCGCTAGAAATCAAGCGCTAAATTTGATAAAAAGCGGGCTGGTTAGCCTAAACGGCAAGCCGCTAAATAAGCCATCCGTAAAGCTAAATTTGGGCGATGTTTTGAGGATTAAATTTGAGCAAAACGAGCCTGATACGGCTAAATTTGAAGCGGAATTTGAAGTGCCGATCATTTACGAGGACGAGGATTTGCTCGTGTTAAATAAACCGGCAAATTTAGTCGTCCATCCAGCTCCTAGCGTCAAGGAGCCCACTCTTGCGGACTGGCTCGGCGCAAAGGGATTTTTGCTATCAAATTTAAGCGGGCAAAGCAGAGCGGGTATCGTTCACAGGCTAGATAAAGGCACTAGCGGAGCTATCGTCGTAGCTAAAAACAATGCCACTCACGCCGCGCTTTCAAGTCAGCTAAGCGACAAAAGCATGGGGCGCATATATCTAGCGCTAACCGATCTGCCGCTCAAGCAAAACTGCACCGTCGAGCGAGCTATCGGGCGAAACCCCGCTAACCGCCTAAAAAAGGCGATCGTATCGGATGGTCGCGCGGCAAAAAGCGCCTTTGCGAATCTACTTTTTAGCGAATTTGACGGCCCCGTGCAGAGCAAAAACGCGGGCGTAAATTTGATCGCGGCAAAGCTTTTTACGGGCAGGACTCATCAGATCAGAGTGCATCTAGCTAGCCTAAACCGCCATATTTTGGGCGATGCTTTATACGGTTTTAAGAGCGAAAAGGATAAAATCGGCCGAGTAATGCTTCACGCCTACGGGCTGTATTTCACGCATCCGCGCACGGGCGGGCAAATGAGCTTCGTCGCGCCTATTTGGGATGATTTTAGTGAAATTTTACTTAGCAAATTTAGTAAGGAGAGTATAGATGAAAAGATTGATTTTATGGGGCTTAGCGAGCTCTTTAGCTATTGTGATGAGTGGATGCGTATCCTCTAGCGGCCCTACGCAAGTAAATCCGAATTTGCCGATTGTCCAGAGCCTAAAAACCATCAGCGATATGACCGAAGTGGGCTTTGAGTGGACTCCGACTCCGACCTCAAACGTCGCAGGCTACTATCTATACCGCTCAAATCCAAACGAAAATAACGGCAAAATGAAGGTCGTAGCCGACATAAAAGACCGCTTTGCCAGCCACTACGTGGACGCAAATTTAGCCCCAGAGACGACCTACTCTTATGAGATGAGAACGTATAACGAAAGCAAACAAATCTCGGGCCCGGGCATGATCGTTAGCACCACAACCAAGCCTCTTATGGACTCCGTACCTTTCGTTAGAGCGCTTACGAATTTACCTGAGCGCGTGAAGCTCATCTGGAGACCGCATCCGGACCTTCGCGTGGCATCTTACGTCGTCGAAAAGGCCGATATAAATAAAGAAAACTGGAGACAAATCGCCGAGGTAAAAGGCAGACTAAACGCCGAGTATATCGATGACGACGTGAAGTCGGGCAGAAGCTACAAGTATAGAGTTTTCGTAAAAACTACTAGCGGCACGATCTCAAAACCTAGCGAGATCGTGGACTCTACGACGAAGCAGCTACCAAGCGAGGTCGTAAATGCGCAGGCTACTCAAAACGTGCCTAAAAAGATTATTTTGACGTGGGATAGCGTGGCTAGCGACGATTTTGGCTACTATAAAATTTACAGCGCGTCAAGCAAATTTATGCCCTACACTTACCTCGTCAAAACTACGTCTAATAGCTACGAGGATCTCATAAACGAAAACGGTGCGACAAGATACTACAAAATCACCATCGTCGATAAAGACGGCCTAGAGTCTAAAAAACCTAGCGAGCCTATCATCGGTATGACGCTAGGAGCTATCGACGCGCCGGTCGTATCATCTATCGTGGCCGACAGCACGGCGGTTAAGCTCACGTGGAATGCCTCTGATAAGGCTAGAAGCTTTACCGTTATAAGAGACGGCGGAGGAAGCGAGCAGAAATTTACAAATATAAGCGGCAATGAATTTGTCGATAATAGCGTTGCTTACGGGCAAAAATATAGCTATAAAGTGATCGCCGTAGATGAATACGGCATAAGCTCCGACGCTTCTCAAAAAGCCGAGATAGCCGTCGAATAATGCCCAATTTTATAGCTAAAAACGTAAATTTTACTCCAAAAGATTGCGGCGAGATAAGCTTTTTGTGGGAGGCTCGCGGCAGGCAGGGCGTAAGCCTTATTTATACCAAAAGCTCTAGCGAGGAGTTTTTTATCACGCTAAAAAAGCGTGAAGGGGGCTGGGTCGTAAAGGGCGAAAAGCTAACGAAGCCTGCCAAAATAGGGCTTTTGCAAAATGCTTTGGTTAAATTTAAAGAGCTTTACTGCGATCAAATTTTAAGCGAAGCCATCGCGGTAAAAAATACGCGCCTCACGCAAAAAGACTCGGCGATATTTAGCGTGGGCGAGCTGCTTGAGAATTTAAATCAGAGCGAATTTGAGAGCAAATTTATCGAGATCGGATTTGGCTCGGGCAGGCACTTGCTATTTCAGGCGGAAAATAACCCAAATACGCTAGTCGTCGGTATCGAGGTCTATAAACCCTCGCTTGAGCAGGTCGCAAAGCTGGCTAAAGCTCGAAATCTAAACAACGTCATGCTCGTAAACTGCGACGCAAGGCTACTTTTATCGCTTGTGGAGTCAAATTTTATCGATAAAATTTTCTTGCATTTTCCCGTACCTTGGGATGACGCTCCTCATAGGCGCGTGGCGTCGGCTAAATTTGCCCTGGAGTGCGAGCGAACGCTAAAAGCTGGCGGCAAATTTGAGCTAAGAACCGATAGCCGCGAGTATGCGGACTTTACTTTGACTCAAATTTTAAATTTGAGCGACGCCGACGTGCAAATTTATAAAAACCGCGATCTAAAAATAAGCAGCAAATATGAAGACCGCTGGAAAAGGCACCAAAAAGATATTTACGACGTTATCTTTACCTGTGAAAAACAAAGCGAGCCTAGAGCCAGCCAGGGCGAGCTAAAATTTGAAAACGGCTACAACACGAGCAAGGTTGCGGCCAAATTTAGCAATCAAACGATAAAAGAGGACGATTTTTTCTTACATTTAGAGGAAAAATACGAAAAAGAGGGCGGCGAAATTTTAGTTCGCGCCGCGTTTGGCGCATTTAACGCGCCCGAGCACTGTTATGTTTTGCTCGGCGAAAAGGGTGCGGAATATTTTATAAAAAAGCCGCTCGTTACGGCTGAAAATTTAAAGGCGCATCTTGCGTTGAAGGAGTATTTGGCGGATGCAAAAAATAATTAGCGCAAGCGGGCTTTGCCTAGGATACGAGGGCTGCGAAAAGCTCATAACGGACGCGAAATTCGACATTTACGCTAATGATTTCGTTTTTATCACTGGGCAAAGCGGTAGCGGCAAATCGACGCTTTTAAAATCTTTTTACGGCGAGATAAAACCGAGTGCTGGCTCGCTAAACGTCTGCCTAACCGATATGATGAATCTTGGCGGGCAAAATCTAGACAAACTAAGACAGCGCATCGGCGTAGTTTTTCAAAACTACCGCTTGATAAGCGAGTGGAATATCGAAAAAAACGTGATGTTGCCGCTAATGATAAAAGGCCTTAGCGCTAATGTTTGTAAAAATCAAGCGACCAAGCTCCTAAAACACGTAAATTTACTCCACAGAGCGCACAAGTATCCAAATGAGCTTAGCGGCGGCGAACAGCAGCGAGCTGCGATGGCTAGAGCTCTGGCGCATAATCCAAATTTGCTGCTTTGCGACGAGCCTACGGGCAGCCTCGATGAATACTCAAGCGACGTCATTTGGGGGCTTTTGCGCTCGGCAAAAGAGTTTTTGGGTACTTGCATCGTGGTCGTCACCCACAAGGTACCAAGCTCGCTAAGGGTGCCTTATAGACATTTTGTTATAGAAGACGGACATGTACATGAAATCCTTTAAAACCCATCTAAGCGTGATAATCCCGCTAGTGGCGCTGCTTGTGGGCATTCAGTTTATATTGCTAGTCGGGCGAGTGGTGGACGAGTACGAGTCCGTGATGAACAAAGACTATAGCATCATCATCGTGAGCCAAAACGAGCTAAACGCTACCGATGTAAAGCCGCTAGTTTATACATTTGAATCTCTCGAGCCGCTTAGCTCAAAGCCCGTGCTAGAAAGGCTTGCTAAGGATATATCGTCTAAAAATATCGCCGTTTTGCAAAATGCGTTGCCTAAATTTTACTCGCTAAAGCTAAACGCCTTTCCAAGTACGCAATATATGCAAGAAATCAAGGACAAAATTTCAAAGATTAACGGCGTGAGCAGGGTTGAGACCTTTTCAAAAACGCACGATAAAATTTATAAAATCATGCAGCTGATTAAAAATATATCGGCGATATTTTCGGGATTAGTCGGGCTAATCGGGCTTATGCTCATCGCAAAGCAGATGCGAATTTGGCTCTATGAGCATAAGGAACGTATTGAGATAATGACGCTACTGGGCGCTCCGTTGTGGCTAAAATCGGGCGCGCTATATAAAACCGCGCTGTTTGATTCGTTTATAGCGACGGTTTTGGTGGCGGTTTTTTATATCATTTTGCCGGATTTGCAGCCCATTAAAGAAGTCGCTACCGACCTAAATATAAATTTGCCGGCGATTGATCTGTTTTATGAGGGCGGTGTACTGCTGGGCGTTTCGCTTGCGATTAGCTTTTTTGCCGTTTATCTCGTGATGAGAAAAGCAAGGACGATATGAGAAAAATTTGCGTTTTGCTGGCCGCCGCGCTTTGCTTAAATGCAAGTACGGGTGAAAAGATAAAAAATCAAACGACCTATCTCGAGTCCTCAAAAGAGCTTGAAAAGCAGCTAAATAAAAAGCTCGACGACCTAGCCGGCGACATACTCGGCGGCGAAAAAAGCGTCAAGCAAACCGACGATAAGATGAAAGAGCTCATCATGCAAATAGCGCAGCTAGAAAATAGTGCCAAAAGTGCTAGCGGCGAGCTTGACGAGCTGGTAAAGCAAAACAAAGACCTCACGCAAAGCCAAAAAGATATACAAAAAAGCATCGTGCGTATCATCTCGGACGAGTTTTCTTTCGACCTCATAATGCCAAAAGAGTACGAGGAGGGCGTGGATAGCATCATCGCGACCGAGATTTTAAGCAAGCTAAATTCGGTACTAAAAGATGATTTTAACGAGCTAGCTAAGCAGTACGAAAGTACGCAAAATTTGATAAAAACCCAAAACGACAAGATCGACGGGATAAAGTCAAATTTAAAAACCTTTAAATTTAAGCAAGCCGAGCTAGTTTCCCTGCAGGACAAGCAGATGAAAACGCTGGCAAATTTAAAGCGGGATAAGGAAATTTATCAAAAGCAACTCTCGCGCCTACAAGCCCAACAAGACGAGATCAGAAAGACGCTAGAAGAGCTAAAAATCGTCGCAAAAAGGGAGAGCGAGGAAGCCAAAAAAGCTCTAGCCGCACAAAAAGCGGCCGAAGCCAAAGCTCAAAAAAATAAGAAAGACAAAAAGGGAGAGGCCGCAGCAAGCGCGTCTGAAGGCGATGTAAAGCAGTTTGGCTCGAGCTATCAAACTAGCCTTGTTAAAAAATACAGCGGCGAAAAGACTATTGCGCCGCTTGACGGCTTTACGGTTAAGCAAAAATTCGGCAACTACGTAGACCCCATCTATAACATCAAAATTTTTAACGAATCGGTCGTGCTAAGCGCAAATTCAGCCGACGCAAAGGTAAAGAGCGTCTTTAACGGCAAAGTGGTCTTTGCCAAAGAAACTGCGATGCTAGATAAGGTCGTTATTATAGAAAATCCAAACGGCATCCATACGATCTACGCGCACCTTAGCCAGATCGCTCCTACCGTAAAAGTGGGCGCAAAAGTGCAAAAAGGCTACGTCATCGGACGCGTGCAGCGAGATCTAACTTTTGAAGTAACGCAAAAAAACTACCACATAGACCCCCTCGAGCTAATCAGCCTAAAATAGCACTCGCGTGCCGAGATTAGCAAAATTTAAAGCAAATTTAGCTAAAATCCGAAAATTTAAGGAGATGAAAAATGGAGCGAAAAAAGCGAATTTTAGTTAAATTTTCAGGTGAGGCGCTAGCCGGCGACAGCGGCTTTGGCATAGATAACGCGGTGCTTAAATTTATCGCAAAACAGATCAAAGAGCTAGTCGAAAACGGCATCCAAGTGGGTATCGTTATCGGCGGAGGCAACATCATACGCGGCGTTAGCGCGGCTAGAGACGGCATCATAAAGCGCACTAGCGGCGATCACATGGGTATGCTAGCCACCGTGATAAACTCTATCGCTATGAGAGAAGCGCTAGAGAGCGTAGGCCTAGACGTGCGTGTACAAAGCGCGATAAAGATGGAGGCTATCTGCGAGACTTTCATCGTCGGACGCGCAAACAGACACCTTGAAAAAGGCCGCGTCGTGATATTTGCCGCAGGTACGGGTAATCCATTTTTCACCACCGATACGGCGGCGACTTTGCGCGCTATCGAGATCGGCTCGGATATGATCATCAAGGCCACTAAAGTAGACGGCGTTTATGACAAAGACCCGCATAAATTTGAAAACGCAAAACTACTAAAAGAGCTAAACTACGAGCTTGCGATGAGCGATAGTATCAAAGTGATGGACGATACCGCTATCGCGCTAGCTAAAGATAATTCGCTACCGATTTTGGTGTGCAATATGTTTAAAGACGGAAATTTGCTCAAAATCATACAAGGCGACGAGAGCGCGTTTTGCTCTATCGTGAGAAATTAAATTTAAGGAGAATAAATGAGATCTGAAGAAGTAGCGGCAAAGGCTCTAAAACTAGTCGGAGATGATAGATATATGCTAGCTCTAGCGGTAGCCAAAAGAGCCGAGACGCTAGCAGGCGGAGCAAAAAGCCTGCTTGATATCGATGTCAGCAAGATGAAATTTGCCGATATCGCCCTACGCGAGATAGCCGAGGGCAAAATAGCTTTAGAGGGCATAGTTGAAGCAGCCAAATAGCGGTTTTTTACTAGAACAATTAATCGATGATATAACCGCTTGCAAGGACGTCGCGCAGGCGAGACAGCTACTTAGCGTACTCATAAATTTTACGCCAAATTTAGAGCGCGCGATCGAATGCTGCGTCATCTCACATGCTGGACAGTTTAGAAAAAGCGGCGAACCGTACGCGATACACCCTATCTTAGTGGCCTGCATCGTGGCGCATATGGGCGGGGACGAGGATATGATTATCGCCGCCTTGCTGCACGACGTGGTCGAGGATACGGATAGATCGATCGAGAGCGTGCGTGAGGACTTTGGCGAAGAGGTCGCAAAGCTGGTTGAGGGATTAACTAAAATCGTAGCCATCAGAGAGGATAAGCTCGCAAGCTCGGAGTCAAACGAGCGTTTGGCGGCGTCTGCGATGACCTTTCGCAAGATGCTGCTAATATCTATCGAGGACGTGAGAGTGCTCGTGGTAAAACTCTGCGATAGATTGCACAATATGCTTACGTTGCAAGCTTTGCGCCCCGAAAAGCAAAAGCGAATCGCCGAAGAGACGCTGATGGTTTATGCTCCGATCGCGCATAGACTGGGCATTTCGTCGATCAAAAACGTGCTTGAGGATCTTAGCTTTAAGTATGCTTTACCTGAAGAGTACAAAAAAATCGACGACTACTTAACCGAACACAAACAGCAGCTCGTACTAAAGCTAAACGCGTTTACCGATAAAATTTTTCAAATTTTACTCAAAAACGGCTTTAGCGAAAACGACTTTGAGATACAAAAGCGTATCAAACATCACTATTCGATCTATCTAAAAATGCAGCGAAAAGGCATCTCGATCGAGGAGGTGCTAGACTTGCTAGCCGCTCGCGTGCTGGTTAAAGAGCCGCAGGATTGCTATTTGGTACTTGGAAATTTACATATAAATTTTAATCCCTTAATCTCGCGCTTCAAAGACTACGTCGCGCTTCCGAAGCAAAACGGCTATCAGACGATACACACTACGATATTTGATAACAAAAGCATCTTTGAGGTTCAAATTCGCACCTTTGACATGCACAAGACTGCAGAATACGGCGTTGCAGCGCACTGGAAATACAAAACGGGCGGCTTTTTAAACCCAAAACTTGACTGGCTAAGCGACATCAGCGGTATAGAAAACGGTATGGAGGAAGCGAGCGAAAACCCGGAGGAACTCTACGAATACGCAAAAGACAGCCTTTACGTCGAAGACGTCGCGGTTTATTCGCCAAAGGGCGATATATTTACGCTTCCGCGCGGCGCTACGGCGCTTGATTACGCTTACGAGATACATACGCAAGTAGGCTTGCACGCCAAAGAAGCCTATGTAAACCGCGTGCGAGTACCGCTACTAACGGAGCTAAAAAACGGCGATATCGTGAGTATCGTAACCGGCGATGAGCCAAAATACCGCTGCTCGTGGCTAGGTAGCGTAAAAACCGGCAAGGCTAGAGCCACGATCCGATCGTACTGCAAGCAGAAGATAAGAGATATCAACAATATGGTCGCGATCGAAATTTTAAGCGGTATCTTTGCCGTGCCTTCTCAAACTATCGAGCAGTGGCTAGAGGCTGAAAATTTGACCAAGAAAATTTTTAGAGCCGCGTTTGACTCGGTGTATCTGCAAGACGTGGTAAACGCGCTAAAAAAATACGTAAAAAGAGACCGTCCGTTTGCTATCGCGATGACGGATAAATACAACGTCAAAAAGCAAAAATTTGAAAATATCGTGATCTACTCGAACCATAAAATAAACAGCATCGAGTTTGATTATTGCTGCAACCCAAAGCGCGGAGACGATATCGTGGGATTTAGAAACTATCACCACGTCACCGTGCACCACAAGCTTTGCGAGCGTTTTATGAAGCTAGCCGAAGAGAAAAACGAGATGATTTTCGTCAAATGGACGCGGGTCGCTCCGCATAGATTTAAGATCATCCTGAGCCTTGAAAACAGGCGCGGATCGCTAGCTGAGTTTTTGACGTATATGGCGAAAATGCAAGTCGATCTCGTAACTATCAGCCTTACCGAGACCAGGGAGGCGACGGCGGACTTTTTTGAGCTGACGATCGAGCTTGGAGAAAATTTGAACGTGAACGAGATAAAGGAGCGGCTAAGAGATCGCTACAAGATCATCGACTTCGTGTCGCTTGACGACGCATACGGACATTAATAAATTTAGGAGAAAAAATGGGCGAAAATTTGAGCAAAATAATGAGCGATATAAAAAAGGGCGTCGCCGAGATGATAGATGAGGAGCGCGTCGAAAATTTAGTAAAAAACTATTACGAAAAGGGCGAAAATTTCTACGTTAAGGCAGGCTTTGACCCGACGGCTCCGGATCTGCACCTAGGTCACACCGTCGTACTTCAAAAGATGGCTCTTTTGCAAAAGCACGGAGCGATAGTGCAGTTTTTGATAGGCGATTTCACGGGGCAGATCGGCGATCCGAGTGGCAAAAGCCAGACGCGTAAAAAACTAGACCGCGAGACCGTGGCGGCAAACGCCAAAACCTACGAGGAGCAAGTTTTTAAAATCTTAGACCCGCAAAAAACAAAGATAATGTTTAACTCCAAGTGGCTAAACGAGCTAGGAGCTGCGGGCATCGTGGAGCTAACCAGCACCTTTGCGGTGGCTAGGATGCTTGAGCGCGATGATTTTGAAAAAAGATACAAAAGCGGCGCCTCGATCTCGATTAGCGAATTTTTATATCCGCTGCTCCAGGGCTACGACAGCGTCGCGATGAAATGCGATATCGAGATGGGCGGCACGGATCAGAAATTTAACCTTCTGATGGGGCGAACTTTGCAGCGAGTTTACAACGTCGGCAAAGAACAAGCCGTCATAATGATGCCGCTTTTAGAGGGGCTTGACGGCGTAAATAAAATGAGCAAGAGTCTAGGAAACTATATCGGCGTGACCGATGAGCCAAACGATATGTTTGCTAAAATTTTAAGCGTGAGCGATGAGCTGATGTGGCGCTGGTACGAGCTTCTAAGCGACAAAAGCGCGGAAGAAATCGCAAATTTAAAAGCAGACGTAGCTAGCGGCAAGGCTCACCCAAAAGCCGTAAAAGAGGCTCTAGCGCTAGAAATCACGGCTAGATATAACGGCGAAGCGGCGGCAAAAGAGGCGAAGGCCGAATTTGACCGCGTACACTCGCAAAATTTGATCCCGACCGAGATGGACGAGTTTGAGCTCTCAGCTCCGGTTTGGATCGTGCAGGCGCTCACTCACTGCGGTCTATGCGCCAGCAGCTCCCAGGCGCGCCGAGATATCGCGGCAAACGCCGTGAGCCTAAATCAAGAAAAGATCGCCGACGAGCAGCTAAAGCTGGGTGCTGGCGAATACGTCTTGCAAGTTGGCAAGCGTAAATTTGCAAAACTAAAGGTAAGCTGATGCAACCCGTAAAAATCGGAAAATACGATATAAAATACCCGATAATCCAAGGCGGAATGGGGCTTGGTATCAGCTGGGACAAGCTCGCCGGAAACGTCAGCCTAGAAGGCGGACTGGGCGTCATAAGTTCTGTTGGGACGGGCTACTACGAAGGGCGAAAATATATCACCAAAGAGCTAAACGCTAAGCCATACGGTAGCGGAAATTTCTACTCGCGAGAGGGGCTAAAAGCCGTCATCGATAACGCGCGTAAAATTTGCGGCGACAGGCCTCTTGGGGTAAATATCCTATACGCAAGCAACGACTACGAACGCATCGTAAAAGATGCCTGCGACCACGGCATAAACGTGATCATCACGGGCGCGGGACTGCCTACGAATTTGCCTGAATTTACGGTAGACTACCCGGACGTGGCTTTGGTTCCTATCGTATCCTCGGCAAAGGCGCTAAAAATCATCTGCAAACGCTGGCAGGGACGCTACGGCAGGCTTCCGGACGCCGTGGTGCTTGAAGGACCTCTTAGCGGCGGGCATCAGGGCTTTACATACGAGCAGTGCATCGATCCTGCATACAGCCTGGAAAATTTGATAACGCCCGTTAGCGAAGAGATAAAGCAGTGGGGCGATTTTCCGTTATTTGCGGCGGGCGGTATCTGGGATAAAAACGACATCGATAGGGCTATTTCGCTTGGCGCAAACGGCGTGCAGATGGGCACTCGCTTTATCGGTACGCACGAGTGCGACGCTAGCGAAGAGTTTAAGCAGGTACTCCTTGCGGCTAAAAAAGAGGACATCGAGCTAATCAAAAGCCCCGTAGGCTACCCAGCGCGCGGCGTCAGGACAAATTTAATAAATCTAGTCGATAAACGCCAAGGGCCCAAAATCAGCTGCGTAAGCAACTGCGTAAGCCCGTGTCAGCGCGGCAAAGAGGCCAAAGAGGTAGGATACTGTATCGCGGATCGCCTCTACGACGCATTTGAGGGGCGCAAGGAGACAGGGTTATTTTTCACGGGCGCAAACGGCTACAGGCTAAACGAGATAATAAGCGTGAAAGAACTATTTGAAAAACTGGTAAATGGCGAAGATAATTAGAAAAATTTTTGTAATTTTATTTTTATTGGCGGCGGCGTTTGCGAACGACGGCTTTTTTGATAAATTTGACCGCGAATTTGACGGCGCAAGTAGCAAGAAAAAGACGGAATTTCATCAAGAACTGCGCGTACTGTACGTTAGATCCATCATGCATAACGACAAGGAGCTAACCGCAAAGTCGCTGCAGCGTCTGATAAAAAGCGCAAAAGCTCTGGGGCTGGATACGAAGTCGTACGAAAAAGAGCTAAAAGGCCTGCCGCAGCCAAAAGACGCGCCTGTGCCTAAAAAAGAAAAAGAGGCGCCAAAGCCTAAGCAGCTCGAAGCAAAAGATCAAAAAGAGGCCAAACAAAAACCCGCCGAGCTAAAGCAGCTCTCCGCACCCGTAAACAAGAAAAACCCGGCCGAACAGGACAAGCTTACGCTAGTTTCCGTGATCAGGGGTAGCGATAGCTTGGAGTTAAAATTTAACAGGCAGCTAAACGGCAACGATATAAACAAATTTACCCTAAATCAAAAAGGGTTATATAGAGATATATACCAGTTTAAGGGAATTTGGAGTGCCGGAACGGTAGAGAGTATAAAGGGATTTTTGGTCGATGAGGTTCGTATAAGTCAGTTTGACGCGAGCACCGTGAGGGTGGTTTTCGTAAACAAATTTGAGATAAATTTAAAGCTAAGAGCCGAAGATCGGTCGCTAGTTTTTAAAAAGGCCTATCCCACGCAAGAGCAAAAATCCGTAAAATATGAAAATTTAAATTCCAAACAAGCCGCCGCAAAAGATAATCATCAAAAGTCGCAAATCTCACAAAAACAAAACGTAGAAAAAACGATCGACCTGAAGCAGGCTCAGATACAAGCTAGGCAGATGGCCGAAAAGAAAAAGATCGAACAAGCTAAGCTAGAACAAAAGCAAGAAGCCCAAAAAAATGCAGCCAAGCCAAAGCCTGAAATAGCGCAAACGCCGCAACAGCAAAAAACCGCTCAATCGCAATCTCAAAATCAAAAGCTCGCTCAGCAAAAGCAAGAAAAAGTTGCCGCGCAGACCAAGACGGATGCGAAAAAAACTCAAAGCACCACCGAAAAGGATGAGCAAGAAATTGTGCTGGCGCCCGTAAAAACGACAAGCGCCAAAAAAATTACAAGCGCTAAAGGCAAAGTTATCGTCCTTGACGCAGGACACGGCGGCGATGATCCGGGCGCTATAAATGGCTCTCTAAAAGAAAAAAACGTCGTGCTAAGTATCGCCCAAAAGGCTGGCAAGGAGCTGCAAGGACGCGGTTACAAGGTTTATTACACGCGTAGCAAGGATAAATTTATCAACCTTCGCGACCGCACGAAATACGCCAACGACAAGGCCGCAGACCTCTTTATCTCCATCCACGCAAACGCCGCGCCAAACAAGTCTAAGGCGGCGACCATGCACGGCATAGAGACGTTTTTCCTCTCGCCGGCTCGTTCCGAGCGCAGCAAAAACGCCGCGGCGCTGGAAAACAAATCCGACATCGAGGAGATGAACTATTTTTCTAAGCAGACATTTTTAAATTTTCTTAACCGCGAGAAAATCATCGCCTCAAACAAGCTCGCCATCGACGTTCAGCGCGAAGTTTTAGCGCGAGCTAAGTCGGTAAGCTCAAAGGCATCCGACGGCGGCGTTCGCGAGGCACCTTTTTGGGTGCTAGTAGGCGCGCTGATGCCTGCGGTGCTGCTTGAGGTCGGCTACATCACTCACCCAGACGAAGGCGAGCTCATAAATAACTCAAAATACCAAGATGCCCTAGCCAAGGGGCTCGCGGACGGCATAGACGTCTACTTTTCAAACCAGCAATGAAAAGCGCGCGAGTCGTTTTTAAAGACGGCATCCCATTTAGTCCCGAATTTGACGATATTTACTTTAACGCAGATGGTCCCATAGGCCAGAGCGAGTACGTTTTTAACTCCATTTTTGATGAAATTTTGGAGAAAAAAAGCGAATTTAACGTGCTTGAGACGGGATTTGGCGCAGGGTTAAATTTCCTCTGCGCTTTTAAAAGATTTAAAAACTCGGATAAATTTTTAAATTTCGTCAGTATCGAAAAAACGCCGATCGATAGAGACGATCTAGCTAAAATTTATGCAAATTTTAGCGAGCTTGAGGATGTTTCTAACAAGCTTTTAGATGCCTATCCGCCGCTTATTCGCGGATTTCATAGGCTAAATTTGTCCCCAAACGTCACGCTTACATTGTGCTTTGGCGACGTGGACGAGGTTTTAGACGAGCTCAGCTTTATCGCGGACGCCGTTTTTATGGACGGTTTTGCTCCTTCTAAAAACGAAGCAATGTGGAGTGAGCGAGTTTGCGGTAAAATCGCAAATTTATGCGCTCCCGGCGCCGCTGTTTGCACGTATTCGGCCTCGGGCGCGCTAAAAAGAGCCTTGCAATATAGCGGTTTTGAGGTAAATTTGCTAAAAGGCTACGGCAAAAAGCGCGAGATGTTGCGCGCTAAATTTGTAGGCGAGCGGCAAGCTAGGAGCGAAATTTGGTTTAGCAGATTTGATCCCGCGAGCATGGCTACGCCAAAGAGTGCGCTAGTTATCGGCGGCGGCGTGGCTGGCTGCGTTTGCGCGTTTAAGTTGCGCGAGCAAGGTTTAAAGGTCACGATCGCCGAAAAGTGCGGCGACATCGCGCTAAACGGCTCTGGAAATCACTGCGGGATTTTGATGCCGCTTATCACGAAACCAACCGTAAATTTAGGCCGCATGCATATGAACGCGTTTTTGCAGGCGGCGCGCTTTTACGGCCAAAACCTCGGCGCCCAGGAGATAGAGTTTTGCGGCGCGACGGACTACGCGTATGAGCAAAAGACGCTAGAGCGCTTTTACGAGTGGCGCGAATTTGACGCGGATAACGG
This sequence comes from Campylobacter sp., assembly GCF_052170435.1. Lineage (GTDB taxonomy): Bacteria > Campylobacterota > Campylobacteria > Campylobacterales > Campylobacteraceae > Campylobacter_A. Next base: position 42,403 of record NZ_JBQNAN010000006.1, on the reverse strand, counting down.
CGTTTTTGAGCTAAAATTTGATGACGAGCCTTACGCTAGCGCGTTTATTTTTAAGGGCGCAAAAGCTCGCCCCAGAAAGATGTGCAAGGCGGCAAGCGCGGGTATAAAAATGCTTTTAAACTGCGAATTTGCGGGCTTTGAGACGCTTGAGGGCGGCGCAGTTAGGGCGCACTTTAAGGATGGGCAAAGCATCGACGCCGACGTGCTCGTGCTTGCTATCGGCAGCGAGAGTATGGAGCTTTTTGCGGACTACGACATCAGGCTTAGCTCCGTGCGCGGTCAGGTCACGCATATCGAGCCAGCCGTTTGGACGCCTGCACCCTTTAGCGCCAAAGGCTACGTTTGCCCGCCTGCCCAAGGCGTGCAGGTGATCGGCGCGACTTATGATAGAAATCTTTTTTTAGACGAGTCGCGCTCTAGCGACGACGAGAAAAATTTAGCCGACGTCGCCGAGTTTTTGGATGGCAAATTTGCAAAAAACGAGCGGCTAAATTTAAGCGGCGCGCAGGATTTAAATTTGACTACCGACTCAGACGGCGCCGCTGAAAATTTAAATCGATTAGAAGCGAGTAGTAACGATATAAATTTGAGTAAAAATACGGATTTGCGCGCCAAAACAGCGGGCAATCCCACACAGGCGCAAGATGCAAATTTGACCTCGCCTGAAAACAGCTCAAGCATCGCGCCCAAAATACCGCAAAATATCCAAATAATCGGCTCAAAAGTCGGCTACCGCAGTTATAGCGGCGACCGCTTTCCGCTTATCGGGCGACTTTACGACGAGAATTTTTACAAAGACAGTTACAAATCGCTACTTTGGACGAAAGGCAAGTCCAATCCCCATCCAAAATACGTGCCAAACGTATACGTAAGCACCGCTCACGGCTCGCGCGGACTCTGTACGGCCGTGCTTGGCGCCGAGCTCATCTGCGATCTTATTTTTGACCGTCCGCTTTGCATCGAAAAATCGCTTTTTGACGAGCTGCATTTGGCGAGATTTCTCGTTAGGAAGCTTAAAAAAGGGCTGAAGTAAGCGTAATCTCAAATCTCTTAAAATTTTATTTGTGCGATGCCGCTTTATGTTCATAAACCAAATTTGTCAAATTTGGAATAATAGTACGATATTTGGTTTGATTGATTGCAGGTAAAAGTAATGCAAGATTTATCAAAAGCGGAAAATTTTGACGGGGCTGTTGCGCAAAAGCGACAACGCAAGAAAAGCGGTTTTTAGAGAGCTATAAAAAGCCGTAAATTTAGAAAAATATAAAAATTCCAAACGGCTAAAATAGGCGAAATTCGCCTATTTTTTACCGAAAAAGTTACCTGCGATCCTAAAAATATCGTCCACGATCGAGCCGTCTTTGTTCTGATCCAAAAACTGCGTGAGCATCGACATCATGGAGCCGCTGTCTGCAGAGCCTTGCAAATTTGAGGCTTTTAGCTGGTTGTTTAGCATGCCTGCGATCATCGGCGCGATCATCGGTAGCAAGGTTTTGATAGAGTCCGCGCTGATGCCCAGCTGCGATCCCACGTCGCTAGCTAGAGCCCTGCTGTTTTCTTTTGAGCCCGTTAGTACGCCAAGCAGCTCGTTGCCCTCGGCGACGCTGATGTTTTGCGGGGCGTCAGTCATCTCGTCAAGGTTTGAGCGGCGTATCATCTCTAGAAAATTTGACGAATCAGCGTCTGATTTAAAATTTTCGTTCGCTCTTTGCATGAAAATCGGCGCAATCTTAGAAATTACAGCCTCTACGTCGTTTGCCGCCAGTCCGCTTTTTTGCGACATCGCGTCTATCATACCGCTAGAGTTGCCCAAAAGTAACTTTAATATATCCATTTTTATCCTTTTGATTTTTTCGCGAGTTTAGATTCGGCCGCCGCTTGTTTGAGTTGAACAAAACGACGGTCAAGCAAGCCTAAGCGGCTTATTTGTAGTTTTTGATTGCCGCATCCAGGATCTCTTTCGCGGCGTCGGCGTCTTTAAATTCTTTAACCTTGACCCATTTGTTAGGCTCTAAAATTTTATAAGTTTCAAAGAAGTTTTTGATCTTATTTAGAGTGGCCTCAGGTAGGTCTTTGTAGCTCTTGAACCCGTCAAATCTCGGGTCGATCTTGGTGACTGGTACGGCTAGTAGCTTCTCGTCCATGCCTGCTTCGTCCTCCATCACGAGTACGCCGATTAGACGGCACGGGATCACGCTACCTGCTTGCAGCGGATATTCGTTTAGCACCAAGATATCAGCAGGATCGCCGTCTGCTGCGAGCGTGTTTGGTACGAAGCCGTAGTTTGCCGGGTAGAACATAGCCGAGTAGAGCACGCGATCGACTACGACCGCGCCGCTATCTTTATCGATTTCGTATTTGATGTTCGAGCCGTACGGGATCTCGATCACGGCGTTGATTTTGTCCGGGTTTGAGCCTGCTTTGATTTTTGAAACGTCCATTTTAATCCTTTGTAAAGCTCCTATCTCGCCAAAAGATTTTGAGATAATCGCCTTGAAATTTAAGTAAGCGATTATATAAAATCTCGGCTAAATTTGGAGTAAAACGAGAATTTTTGCGAGCTAAATTTTGACGAGTCTTACTACGGCAAATTTGAAGTTAGAACGCAAAATTCGCTTATCGGCAAGGTAGGTTGGAAAGCTTAAAATTAGAGGAAATTTAAGGCGGCGAACCGCCCTAAAATTATTTGATTATTTCGATAGTTTTTACGTCGATAGAGGTTTTCATAAAGTCCTTATCGACCTCGCCGTAGATGCGCACGGGCGTGTTTTCATCGACGGTTACGCCTCTCCAGTCTTTGTGATCGATCTCGACTTCGATCGCGTCGCCGTTTTTATCGACGAACTGATAATGCTCGGGGCGAAACTCGGAGACGATCTTGCCCTCAAGCACGACGCGAGCGTCATCCGGTAGCGCTAGGGCTTGTTTTACGGTGCTTGCGCTTAAGGCGCCTTTGCCGACGAAGCCGCCTTGATTTGTCGTGCCTTGCACATTTGAGCTAGCGCCCGTAAATCCACCCGCCGCAAACATAGCGCTTGCAAGAGCCGCTGATAAAACTATCTTTTTAAACATTACGCATCCTTTAAATTTGATGTGATTTTCGTGAAATGATAGAGCGGATTTTAATGATATTTCGTGAATTTTTTGTTAATTTGGATTTATGGAAAGCTTAAATTTAGAGCCTAGCTTGAGGCTCTAAAATAATGTTTATAGGCTATTTACGAGAGCTTTGACGTCGGCTACGATAGGCTCTATCGCGCGCTCGCCGTTTACGACGTGGAGTAGGCCTTTTTCTTTGTAAAATTTACGTATCGCCTCGATCGGCTCTAGATAAACCTTCATGCGGTTGTTGAAAACCTCGTTGTTGTCGTCGGCTCCGCGCGCTCGTCCGAGTACTCTCTCGCGTGCGACGGCTTCGCTAACGTCCACTTCGATCACGCCTTTTAACGCGATCTCGTTTTGCGCGGCTAGCACCTTGTCTAGCTCGGTCATCTGCTCGACGCTGCGCGGGTAGCCGTCGATGATGACGTTTGATTTGTCCGAGCTTTTGATCGCCGAGACGATCGCGTTTACGACGACGTCAAGCGGGACTAGGTTGCCCTTTGAGATAAATCCGTCGATTAGTTTGCCAAGCTCTGAGCCGCTAGCAACCTCTGCGCGAAGCAGATCGCCCGTTGAGAAGTGCGCAAATTTAGCATCTTCTTGTGCGATTAGCGATGCGTCGGTGGTTTTGCCGGAGCCTGGAGCGCCGATGATTAAAAATAGTTTTTTCATAAATTTTCCTTTTGTAGCCTTGTCTTTTGAGTGCTTTTTGCGGAGCTAGCAAAATTTTGGCTCGATGAACTATATGTTCTATCTACGCCAAAATTTTACGTCGCAACCCCAAAAATCATCTCAAAATACTTCGGCTTCTTTTTGTGTCAAATTTTAGCAATGCGTAAATCGAAGTATCGTGAGGCGTATTTAAATGTTGTGCGGAAAATTTTGGGCAAGGCTAGACAAGCAGTCTGCCGCTGCCTCAAAATTTTCAAACTCATTTAAAGACGCTCACGAGACGACGCTTTATAGTTTATTTTTCTTTTTCTCGCAGCCTTAGCCCTAATTCCCTCAACTGCTCGCCGCTAGCTTCGCTTGGCGCTTTCGTTAGCGGGCACTGAGCGCGCTGGGTTTTAGGGAAGGCGATAACGTCGCGGATCGAGCCGGTTTTATTTACTAGCATATTTAGCCTATCAAAGCCGATCGCGATACCGCCGTGCGGAGGCGCGCCGAAGCTTAATGCATCGAGCAAGAAGCCGAATTTCTCGCGTTGCTCGGCCTCGTCGATACCTAGCAACTTAAATACCTTTTGCTGAATATCGTTTTTGTGTATTCTCACGCTGCCGCCGCCAAGCTCATAGCCGTTAAGCACGACGTCGTGAGCGACCGAAAGGATGTCCTCGAGATCGGCCTCGTCGATGTTTTTAGGCATGGTAAACGGATGGTGCATAGCTGAGTAGCTGCCGTCGTCGTTTTGCTCGAACATCGGGAAGTCGAGCACCCATAAAAACTCCATTTTGTTTTGGTCGATGATACCCATTTGCTCGGCGAGGAAAATCCTAAATCGACCCATGTAGTCAAGTACGACTTTTTTCTTGCCGGCGCCGAAAAATACGACGTCGCCGACTTTTAGCTCGCAGCGCTCTACGATCTCGTCAAGATCGCTTTGCTCGAAAAATTTGCAAAGCGGTCCTTTTAGCCCGTCCTCTTTCATCTGGAAGTAGCCAAGGCCTTGAGCGCCGAATTTGCGGACGAATTCCTCAAAGCGGTTCATCTCGCGCTTACTAAAGATATTATCGCCGTTTGGCACTTTTAGCGCTTTGATGCGGTTTTTCTTAGGTTCGGTTGCGATTTTGCTAAAGATTTCATTGCTAGAGCGCGCGAAAATGTCGATAACGTCGATCATCTTTAGGTCGTAGCGTAGGTCCGGCTTGTCGCTGCCGTAGGTCTCGGTCGCCTCTTTGTAGCTCATGCGGCGGAAAGGGATTTGGATATCATATCCGCATGCGGCAAAGACGTCTTTTAGCATATTTTCGGCCATATTTAGGATATCTTCTTGCTCGATGAAGCTCATCTCGATATCTATCTGCGTAAATTCAGGCTGTCTATCGGCGCGTAAGTCCTCGTCGCGGAAGCATTTTGCGATCTGGAAATATTTATCAAAGCCGGAGCACATCAAAAGCTGTTTAAAAAGCTGCGGGCTTTGCGGCAGGGCGTAAAACTGGCCCGGATATACGCGGCTAGGCACTAGATAGTCTCTGGCGCCCTCCGGCGTCGCGCGCGTTAAAATCGGCGTTTCAAACTCGATAAAGCCCATTTTATCTAGGCTGTTTCTAGCTGCGATCGCTGCTTTTGAGCGCATTTTAAAGATATTTTGAAGTTTTTCGTTTCTAAGGTCCAAAAATCTGTATTTTAGTCTGATGTCCTCGTTTACGCTCTCGTCGCCGATGACGAAAGGTAGCGTCTCGCTCGGGTTTTCGACGATCACTTCGTTTGCGACTACTTCGATCTCGCCCGTTTTTAGGCGCGGATTTACTAGGCCTTCGCCGCGAGCGCGGACCTTGCCTTTTATCCTTAGAACGTACTCGTCGCGAACGTGCGATGCCGCCTCGTGAGAGCTCTTGCTATCTGCAGGGTCGCAGACGATCTGGATCAGCCCCGTGCGATCGCGCAGGTCTAAAAATATAACGCCGCCGTGGTCGCGGTAGGTATTTACCCAACCGCAAAGCGTAACTTCTTTGCCTATGTCGGCACTGCTTAAATCAGTGCAGTAATGGCTACGCATTTTCACTCCTTTTGCTGTTTTTAACGCGCCCATTATACTAGAAATTTGCTTTTTCCCAGCTTTTTTAAAACAAAATGTGATAAAATCCGCTCTATGAAAAAAGAGAATTTATTACTTCCGGCTAAGGTAAAAAAAGTCGGCCTAGTCGCAAAAATCAATGCAAATTTAGTTAAAAACGCGCGAATCTTGCGCGAGATTTTGGCTGGGTACGGCGTTCAAATTTTGTTTGAAAACGCGGTGGCTAAACATCTCAATTTAAAAGAGGGCTCAAATTTGCAAGGATTTGAGGTGCGTGAGCTGGCTACGGAGTGCGATTTTTTGATCTCGCTCGGAGGCGACGGCACGATCATCTCGCTTTGTAGAAACGCAGCCGAGATTTCGCCCTTCGTGCTAGGCATCCACGCGGGCAGGCTGGGGTTTTTAACCGATATCACGATGAATGAATGCGAGAAATTTTTCGCCGAGTTTTTCGAGGGAAAATTTGAAGTCGAGACCCCTTTTATGCTTGACGTTTTTTTGCACAAAAAAAGCAGGGAAATTTTACGCAAAATCGCATTTAACGACGCGGTAATCGTGGGAGAAAAAGTTGGCTCTATGACGCACGTGGAGGCTTTTTGGAACGAAAAATACTTTAACGCGTATTTTGGCGACGGCGTCATCGTCTCTACGCCCGTGGGCTCAACCGGATACAACATGAGCGCGGGCGGGGCGATAACCTATCCTTTAAGCGAGGTGTTTTTGGTTACGCCTGTTTGCTCGCACTCGCTCACGCAGCGCCCCGTCGTGCTTCCGCGCGGATTTGAGATCAAATTTAAAACCGCAAGCTCGGCGGTGCTGGTTATCGACGGGCAAGATAGGTATAAGATGAGTGAGTTTGAGAGCGTGAGCATGACGCTAAGCGCGAACACGGCGCGGCTAATCCGCCACGTCGGGAGAGATTATTTTCAAATTTTAAAAGAAAAGCTGCATTGGGGTTATAATGATTGAGCGGATTTTGATAAAGCAAAATTTGAGTTTTGAAAACGTCGAGTTAAATTTCGGGCGCGGACTTAGCGTATTTACGGGCGTGAGCGGCGCGGGCAAATCGGTCCTGATGGGCTCGATAATGGCGGTTTTGGGGCTAAAGGATAGCGAGGCAAAGCTCATCGAGGCCGACGTCTCGCATAAATTTAACCTTGAGGAATTCGGTCTTGAGAGCGAGGAGATAAATACCTTTAAGCTTTTTCGCGACAAAACGACGCGCTACTTTATAAACTCGCAAGCCGTTTCTAAAAAAAATCTCGCTAGCATCGCCAAAGAGCACGTCAAATACCTGTCCGCAAAGGAAATAAACGAATTTGAAAACGAGAGATTTTTAAATTTGCTAGATAGCTTGCAAGCGAAAAAAGACGCTAAATTTAACGAAATTTTGAGCGAATTTAGGCTCAAATTTGAGGAATTTAGCCAGATCTCGCGCGAGCTGAAAAAAATAATCGACGAAGAAAAAAGAGTGGAGGAGCTAAAGGAATTTGCCTCTTTTGAAATCAATAAAATAGAAAGCGTAAGTCCGAAGATCGGCGAATTTGACGAGCTAATGGAGCTAAAAAAGCGCCTGAGTAAAAAGGATAAAATTTTAGAAGCGTGGAATAGGGCGGAGCAAATTTTTAATTTCGAGCAGGCCGTGACGGACGCGCTAAACATCAGCGATATAGATAGTAGCTTTTTTGAGGAAGCGATGAACGAGTTGCGAGTGGCGCGCGAAAATCTAAACATGGACGAGCTAGAAGACGTGGATATCGAGGGCGTGCTAGATCGCATCGAGGCAATAAACTCGCTCGTGCGTCGTTACGGCGGCGAGGAGGAGGCTTTGCAGATGCTAAAAACGCGCAAAGCGGAGCTTGCAAGATACGAAAATATAAGCTTCGAAAAGAGCGAACTGGAGCGTAAATTTAAGCAAAATGAAGCCGCGGTAAACGCGCTAGCGGATAAAATCAGCCAGGCTCGCGCGGCAAATTTAAAGGAGCTTGAAGCGCTCATAAATTCGTTTCTAAAAGAGCTTTATATGAGCGAGATTTCATTAAAGATAAATAGCAAAACCCTAGACGCCGCCGGCAGGGACGAGGTAAATTTGAGCCTAAACGAGACGGCGCTAAAAAATCTAAGCTCGGGCGAGCTAAACCGCTTAAGGTTAGCTTTTATCGCGAGCGAAAGCAAGATCAGCGGAGGCGGCGAGGGCGTCATAATCCTAGATGAAATAGACGCGAATCTAAGCGGAAAAGAGGCGATGAGTATCGCAAACGTGCTGCTAAATTTGGCCAAATTTTATCAAATTTTTGCTATCTCGCATCAGCCGCAGCTAAGCTCCAAGGCCGATTCGCATTTTCTAGTCGAAAAGCGCGGCGAAACCTCGAACGTAAGGGAGCTAAAAAACGAGGAGCGCGTAAGCGAGCTGGCTCGTATGATAAGCGGCGAACGTATAACTGAGGAAGCGATAAATTTCGCCCGCCAGCTTTTGGTTGTTTAAGTTTGGCTTAAAATTTAGGTTGAAAAAAGAAAAGTAATGGTATATTTGAAAAAAATTTTTTAACGAGAATAGATGGAAAAAAATAAAATTTTAATCGTAGAAGATAATAAAGCGCTGGCTAGACTGATCGCCAAAAAGATGGAAGATAAGGTCGAGATGGAGATCGACGTAGCGTACACTATGGCTGAAGCGCAAGCTTTTTTAAGCGATCCGAAAGAGTATTTTATCGCGCTACTTGATCTAAATTTACCCGATGCTCCAAACGGCGAAATCGTGGACTACGTCATCTCAAAAGGACTGCCTAGTATCGTGCTAACGGGCAGCATGGATGATGCTACTAGAGAGAGCTTTATCCATAAAGACATCGTGGACTACGTCTATAAAGGCAATATGGACGATATAAATTATATATTTAAGATCATAAACCGCCTCAGTAAAAATAGGCAATATAAAGTTATGGTCGTCGAGGATTCGGCGCCTTTTAGAAATAATCTTAAAAAAATCCTAACTAGCCTTCAGTTTCAGATATTTACAGCCGCTCACGGCGAGGAGGCGATGAGTTATTTCGCCGATAACCCCGACATGAAGCTTGTCGTTTGCGACTATAGGATGCCCGTAAAAGACGGCCTTGAGGTGCTAAAAGAGATAAGAGCAGCGGGCGATAAAAATCAAATCGGCGTTTTAATGATGACGAGTCCGAGCGAAAACGTAAACGGCGCGATATTTTTGAAAAACGGAGCGAATGATTTTATAGCTAAACCTTTTGTAAAAGAGGAGCTTATTTGCAGGGTAAATAATCTAATCGAAGCGATGGAAAATATAAATCAAATCGCTGATTTTGCCAATAAAGACTTCCTGACGGGCGTTTATAATAGAAGGTATTTTTACGACGATATGAACGAGTACGTAGCCTACGCTGAGGAACACGCCGAGCCTTATGCGGTGGCGATGCTAGATATCGATCATTTTAAACATATAAACGATACTTACGGCCACGACGGCGGCGATAAGGCGTTAAAGACGCTAGCTAAAAAGCTTATCGACGAAACCAAAAAAGGCGATTTGGTAGCGAGATTCGGCGGGGAAGAATTTTGTATCGTACTAAAAAACGTCTCAAATGAAGAGGCGGTTAAATTTTTCGTAAATTTAAGGGCTAGCATCGCAAACTGCAAAGTGCGACTAAAAAAAGAGCAGATAAAATTTACCGTCTCTATCGGAGTGGCCTTTAGCAGGAGCGATTATAGGTTGGACGAGCTTTTGGAGCTTGCCGACGAGGCTCTTTATAGAGCAAAAGAAAACGGGCGAAATAGGGTAGAAATAGCCTGATGATAATAGACACTCACTGTCATTTGGACGATGAAAGCTTTGATAACGATCTCGCAAAAGTTATCGCGAATGCCCGAGAAAACGGTGTCGGCGGAGTGCTAATACCGGGTGCTGATATTAATGATTTACCAAAAGCGGCTAAAATAACCCGCGAATTTGAAAATGTATTTTTTGCTGTCGGAGTTCATCCATATGATAAGGATGGATTTGACAAGGGTGCGCTTTATAAATTTGCAAAAGACGAAAAGTGCGTTGCTGTGGGCGAGTGCGGGCTTGATTACTTCCGCTTGCCTAAGGACGAAAATGAAAAAGAGCTTGAAAAAGCGGAACAAAAGCGCGTGTTTAGAGCGCAGCTTGATATGGCGGTAGAGTTAAATTTGCCGGTCATTTTGCATATTAGAGATGCAAACGAAGATAGTTTTAATATCTTAAAAGAGTATGCAAGCAGGTTAGTCGGAGCGGTTTTGCACTGCTATAACGCCTCGCCTTTGCTTTTAGAGCTTGCAAAGATGGGCGAGTTTTACTTCGGTATCGGCGGAGTTTTAACCTTTAAAAACGCAAAAAATTTGGTTCAAATTTTGCCTCAAATTCCGCGAGATAGGTTGCTACTTGAAACCGATGCGCCGTATCTGACGCCCGAGCCCTTTAGGGGGCGTAGAAACGAGCCTGCCTTTACGCGCTTTGTCGCGACAAAGATGGCTGAGATTTTAAATTTAAAAGAAGAAGAGGTAATGGAAATAACAACGAAAAACGCGAAGAAAATCTTTATGAAATTTAACACGTAATCAAGGAGAAAAATGAAAATCTTTAGAGTAATAATGCTGTGTCTAGCATGTACGGGGTGGCTTTTTGCGACCGCGGCTAGCAACGACGCAGAGCAAACCCAAAAGATGATATTAAAAGAATTCGACATAGATGCTAAATTTTTACAAAGCTCTCACTACGCTTCTATAAAAAATTCCATCAAGGACGGTAAGAGAAAAGAGTTTACCGACACCGTCAAAAACGGCTACAAACACATCCCGATGCTTCAAAAGATCATAAAAGACTCAGGTATACCGGAGTCGTTTTTGTATCTTGCTATGACTGAGTCCGGGTTTTCAAACAACATAGTTTCCAGTAAAAAAGCCATTGGAATTTGGCAGTTTATGGAGTCTACGGCGAAGCTTTACGGCCTTAGAGTAGATAAGTATACCGACGAGCGAAAAGACCCGATGGCAGCTACCGCTGCGGCTACAAAATATCTACAAAGCCTAAAAAACGACTTTGGCAAGTGGTATCTTGCGATGATGGCCTATAACTGCGGCGAAGCAAGGCTAAGAGAGGGCATCAGAAAGGCCGGAACTACCGATCTAGCAACGCTACTAGACGATAAAAAAAGCTACATCCCAAAAGAGACGAAAAGATTCGTAAAGAAAATTTTAACTATAGCACACATAGCTAAAGAGCAGGAAAATTTGCTGGCTAAAACGCAGGCCTTAAGTGGAACGAAAGGCATAGAACTATCAAAGATAGACGTCCCGGGCGGGACAACGCTGATGGAGGTAGGAGACAGCATAGGTCTTAGTCTAAAAAAGATGAAAGAATACAATATGCACCTAAAATTCGTCTATACTCCGCCTACGGAAAAACCTTATTATCTTTATATTCCATTAAACAAAAAGAAAATGTTTAGCGATAATTTCGAAGTAGCGCAAAATAGAAAATTTGAAATTTACACCGCTAAAGAGAATGATACTCTACTAACTATAGCGCAAAAAACAGGCGTAAATCATAAAATCATAAAAGAGTACAACGACCTTGCCTCAAACGAGATCAAGCCTAACCAAAAGCTAGTCATACCAAGCGAGCAAAACGTCAACTATCTAGCTGAGTATATGGTAAAAAGCGGCGATACGCTCGGAGAAGTTTCGCAGAAATTTGACGTAGCGCTTGAGGATCTAAAAGAAGCCAATACGCTTATGAGCTCAAACAGCTCGATCGGAGCCAAACTTGCCGCAACCGAGTAGGGCTAAATTTATATTTTTTAGTCTATTTTTTGTATTTTTTATGAGCGGTTGCTCGTTTTTGACCTCGCCTTCCGGTGGGATTACCGGTAGTGGTGGCACGAAAAAGAGCGGTAAGATAAACAGTTCAAAGGGCATGCATGAAGCAACTATGCGCCCTTACACCATAAACGGAAAAACATACTATCCGACGGTCGTAAAGGTCGGCGATAGGGCTAGCGGTATAGCTAGCTGGTACGGTCCTGATTTTCACGGCAAAAAGACGTCAAACGGCGAGACTTACGATATGCATGCTATGACGGCGGCGCATAAGACTCTGCCGATGAATACGATGGTGCGCGTGACAAATATAAAAAACGGCAAAAATATCATCGTGCGCATTAATGATCGAGGTCCTTTTGTGGCTGGGCGCGTGATAGATTTGTCAAAAACAGGAGCGGTAAAGCTTGACATATTTAACGCCGGTACGGCACCCGTTTTGCTAGAGGTTGTCGGCTTTAACGGCAACGTAGGTAGCGCGGCCGTAGCATCCTCGCAGCCTAGCTCAAAACAATCTAGCTCGCAAAAACCGAGCGCTCAGACCAAAACGCAGCCGCAACAACAGCAGCAACAAACTTTTGTTGGCGGTATTTTCATGGTGCAAATCGGCGCATTTAAAAATTTAAGCGGCGCAAATGCCTTTAAGCAGCAGCATGCGGGACAATACGGCAACGGCGCTTATGATACCGTTATAAAGTCCTATGAGCTTGACGGCGGTAAAATTTACAGAGTATTTATAAGCGGCTTTAGGAGCGAAGAGGAAGCAAAAGACTTCATAAGCGCAGGGCACATCTCTGGCGCATTTTTCGTGAGGGAATAAAATGCAAAGAAAGACAAAAGAGACGGATATTAGCCTAGAGCTTGAAATTTACGGTAGCGGTAAAGCCGAGATAAACACGGGGATAGGATTTTTCGATCATATGCTCGAGGCCTTTTGTAAGCACGCGCTTTTTGATATGAAGCTTGTTTGTAAGGGCGATTTGCACGTGGATTTTCATCATAGCGTAGAGGACGTGGGTATCGTTATCGGGCAGGCTTTGCGCGAGAAAATTTATCCGATTAGCGGAGTCGAGAGATTTGGCGAAGCAACGGTGGTTATGGATGAGGCAGCGGTAAACTGTGCCCTTGACCTCTCAAATCGCCCGTTTTTGGTATATGAAAGTATAAGCGAGGGTAAAGTTGGCGAATTTGATATAGAGCTAGCGAATGAGTTTTTCCAGGCTCTAGCATTTAATGCCGCAATCACGCTACATATCGCTAAAATCCGCGGACGAAACTCCCATCATATTTTGGAGGCTAGCTTTAAAGCCTGTGCCGTCGCGCTAAGAAGAGCTCTAGCTAAAAATGCTAGAGTCGGCGTACCTAGCACGAAAGGCGTGATATGATAGAGATTATATTTTTAGACGTCGACGGATGCCTAACCGACGGCAAGATCGTCTATAGCCCAAACGGCGACGAGCTTAAATTTTTTGACGTCAAGGACGGATACGCTATCGAGAGCTGGCTAAAGCTCGGGAAAAAAGTCGCGATCATCACGGGCAGAAGCTCGCCTATCGTCGAAAAAAGGGCGCAGGATCTAAAGATAACGCACGTCTATCAAGGCGTTAGCGATAAGCTTGAAGTCGCAAAAAAGATACTAGAATTTGAAGGGTTGGGCTTTGAAAACGCTGCAGCTATAGGCGATGATTATAACGACTACAAGCTGCTAAAAAGCGTCGGATGGAGCTTTAAGCCCAAAAACGCGATCAAAGAGCTTGAAGTAAGAACGAAGCTTAACTACAAAGGCGGCAACAGCGCGGTGCGCGAGATGATAGAGATACTTATCCGCAGCGAGGGCCTAATGCAAGAGTGGGCTAAACGTTGGTTATAAGGATTTTTTACCTAGTCGTCAGCATTTTTAGCGTGGCGATGGTTTATTTGGCGATTGAGGAGCCTTATTATAGCGATCTTTTAAGCGGCGGCGAGGTGAGCGCAAGTATGCAGATGAACACAGTCACAGACTACGAGATCAACGCCACTGCAGTAAACGCCAGGTATGAAGCCGATACGTGCAATAGATATAAAGATAGAGATGAGTGTTTAAAATTTAAAGGCGTGGCGATAAGGGGCGACAAGGAGCACAATATCAGTTCAGATGAGGCGATTTATCAAGAAGATTTATTAAAATTTAAAAATAATGTTAGATATATAAACAACGAAAATCTTAAATTTATGTCTAATGAAGCCACTTATGATATAAAGAAAAAAATAGCCATCAGTAACACCCCGTTCGTTATGACTCAAAATGGGGATAAAATTACCGGTAATAGTTTAATTTATGATTTAAATTTAAAAACAACTAAAATAAAAGGATTTCAAGGATGGATAGAGCAAGAAAGGCGATAGGAACTCTGCTGGTATTTTGCTTTTTGTCGCTGTTTGCTGAGCAAGTAGAGGTTAACGCCGATAATTTTTTTGCCGACGAGAGTAAATTTATAGGCGAATTTAGCGGCAAAGTAAAAATAACCAAAGGTAAAGATGTACTAACGGCGGACAAGGTTATTATTTATTTTGATTCCAAGAAAAATCCAACCAAATACGTAGCCTCAGGCAACGCCAAATTTAGAGTATTTATCAAAAATAAAACATACGACGGTAGCGGCAGTGAGCTTATTTACGAGCCTGCGCCGAATTTATATACGATAAACGGCAACGGATTTTTACACGAGATAGAAACCGATAAAAAAGTCTACGGCGAAAAGATCACCGTCAATCAAAATAGCGGAACGTATAACGTAAACAGCGGCAAAAAAGAGCCGGTTAAATTTATATTCCAGGTCGAGGACAAAAAGTGATCCGCGTTTTAAACGCAAAATTTCTCGTTTCGGCGCCCGACATCTCGCTGGCTCCGCCTGCGAATTCGAGCGAAGTGGCGTTTTTGGGGCGCTCAAACGTCGGTAAAAGTAGCCTCATAAACGCCCTGGTTAATCAAAAAGGACTAGCCAAAAGCAGCTCGACGCCGGGCAAAACGCGCCTCATAAATTTTTTTGAGGTCGAGTATGCACGCGGTATTAAAAACGAGCAAGGCGAACCAAGCGAGGAGAGGGCAAATTTGACCTTCGTCGATCTGCCGGGCTTTGGATACGCCAAAGTTGCCAAAAGTATGCACGCGCAGTGGAGAAAAAACCTCGACGAATATCTAAAATTTAGAGCCAACATCAAGCTTTTCGTGCATCTCATTGACTCGCGCCAATTTGATATGCAAATAGATGGAGACGTAAACGACTATTTGCAAAGCTTCCTGCGCCCCGATCAAAAGATTTTAAATTTCCTCACAAAATCAGACAAGCTAAATCAAAGCCAAAAAAGCGCAGTTTTAAAGGTCTATCCGGGCGCGCATTTTGTCTCAGCGCTTAAAAAAACGGGCGTAGAAAAGGCAAACGAGCTTATATATCTAAACGCGCTGGGGCTGTAATGAAATCAAAAAGCCGCAGGCAAATTTTGGCATTTTTACCATCAAATTTTCTAGCCAAATTTACAAATTTAAGCGACTCCAAGGCTAAATTTGTAAATTTAGCTAAAAACCTATAACGATGCGAACGAGTGCGGCGATGCGAAGACTTGGCGCGGAGAAGCGATTTTTAAAGCAGCTTGCTTGGGTTGTTTTTCTTGTTTTTTATCAGAGCATAACGACCGTATTTACGTATCTGCCGCCTCTTATCGGGATATTTTTTACTTATATGATCACGCTAATCTTGCAAAAACAAAAGACGCTTAAGGAGTTTGGCAAGGAGTGGTATTTTTGTCTATTTTACCTTACTTTTGCCGAGCAGGCGCACGGGTTTGCGCTGTTTTCGGCAGTGATCGCGTTTATGCTTTTTTATCATTTTATGTCCGACTGGCTCATCGTTACGCTAAAATCAAGAGAGCTTTTGGCGGTCGGATTCGTCGCTAGCGGTTATGTTTGGACTTGTGCTACTAGCTCTTTTATCTCTTACGCGGCAAATTTGCCGATGCTAAAATTTGACTACGAATACCTGATCTACGTCGGCGTGGAGTCCGTTTTAGCGGTAGTTTTGTTTAGGGGGCGCTTATGAGGATGCGTATAGTGTTTGGCATCATATTTAGCGTCTGGGTGCTTTTGCTAGTGCGCGTTTATTATCTCAGCGTCAAATCAAACGACTTTTACGAGGAGATTGCCGAGCAAAATGCTGTAAAAACACAGTATCTAGCTCCCGTGCGTGGACTTATTTTAGACGCTAAAGGTCGTCCGATGGCGGTAAATCGCCTCGGCTTTTCCGTCGCGCTAAAGCCGCATCTAAGCGGCAAGAGAGCGGAAATTTTAGACGCCGAGCTTGTAAATTTGCAAAATTTATTCGAGGACTTAAACGTCACGAAACTAAAGCGAGAATACGTCAAAGCCGACTCCCCTTATAACCAAGATTTTATTCAGATTATCGATTTTATGGATTATGACAAGATGATACCGCGTATAGCCGAGCTCTCGCTGCGAGAAAATTTAGAGGTCAAACCGGCCTCCAAGCGCCACTATCCCTACAATAACCTAGCCTCTCACATCATCGGCTACGTCGGCCGTGCAAACCAGCAAGACGTCGAGTCCGATCCCGTCGCAAAGCTAACCAATCACACGGGCAGAAGCGGCACGGAGCGCTTTTATAACTCCGTCTTGCAGGGGCAAGAGGGCGTGCGAAAGGTAAAAGTAAATGCGCTAAATCAGGAGGTCGAGGAGATCTCGGTGAGCTATCCGCAAAGTTCTGACATCTCGCTCACGATCGACCTTGAAATGCAAAAATACATCGAGGAAATTTTCGGCGATAACGCGGGCGTTATCATCGTGATGGACGTGAGAGACGGCTCGATACTGGCTGCGGGCAGCTTCCCCGAGTATGATCTAAACCCCTTTGTTACGGGGTTATCGCAGGCTAAGTGGGACGAGCTCGTTAAAAGTATCGATCATCCCTTTACAAATAAACTCGTAAACGGCCTTTATCCGCCGGGCTCGGTTATAAAAATGGGCGTGGCGATGGCGTTTTTAGACACCGGTAAGATGAACCGCTCCGATGGGTATTTTTGCTCGGGTTCGTTTGAGCTCGGAGGGCGAAATTTTCGTTGCTGGAACGTCTACGGACACGGTTTTATGGATATGAACTCGGCCATCCGAGAGAGCTGCGACGATTATTTTTATAAAGGCAGTTTAAAAGTCGGTATAGACGCCGTTTCGCCGGTTTTAGAGCGGCTGGGTTTCGGGCAGAAAAGCGGAGTGGATCTGCCTAACGAATTTGTCGGTATCGTGCCCGGACGCGAGTGGAAGATGCAAAAATACGCTCAGCCGTGGTATCAGGGCGAGACGCTGATCACCTCGATCGGGCAGGGCAACTTCCTCGTGACGCCGATGCAGGTGGTGCGCTATACGGGCATCCTAGCGACGGGGAAAAATATCGTCCCGCATTTTTTACGCAGCGTAAACGGCGAGGAGGTTAAATTTGAGCCAACCGACGATATCCTCACGCCGTTTGAGAAAAAGCAGCTGCCGTACATCCAAAAGGCGATGTATGAGGTCGTAAATCATAAAAAAGGCACCGCGCATAAATATTTTAAAGAGGCAAAACTCACGCTAGCGGCAAAAACTGGTACCGCGCAGGTCGTGGGCATCTCGCAGGCCGAAAAAAAGCGTATGAAAGAAGAGGATATGGAGTATCTGCGCCGCTCGCACGCATGGGTCACGACCTATGGACCTTACGAGGAGCCTAGATATGCCGTTACCGTTATCATAGAGCACGGCGGACACGGCGGTCTAGCTGCCGGGCCTCTAACGGCTAAAATCTTTAATAAGCTACTAGAAATGGGCTACATCGATCAAAAATACGAAATCACTTCGCTAGCAGATACCGAGGCTGCGCAAAAGAAGAAAAATTAAAATTCCGCGTTTAAATTCGGGGTTAAATGCCGTCAAATTTGATCAAATTTCTAAAATTCTAGCGGATTAGTCGCGAAGTAAAATTTGAGTTAAATTTATGAAATCGGCAAGCCGAGTTTATCCCTCAAACATCTCCGAAAGTTCGCTTGTAGCGATATTTACGATTTTATTATTTGCGTCTAGTTCGATCAAATTTTGGGTTTTAAATTTCGCTAAAATCCTTGAAAACGTCTCTGGAGTGATGTTTAGGATGGAGGCTATTTTGATGTGTTTTAGCTCGTTAAAAAGGTCGGCGTGGTTAACGAGAAATCTCGCGACCTTGGCCTCGGAGTTTAGCACGAGTTCTTGGTGTATCAGCTCGCTTGCGATTTTTAGCTTTTGCGAGAGCGATTTTATGATTTGCAGCGAGACACGCGGGTTTGATAAAAACTCGGCGTAAAATTTATCGTAGTCGATTTTTAGCACCTCGCCGCCGGTTAAAAATATCGCCGTCGCCGGAAATTTGATATTTTCAAAGTTGGCAAGCTCGGCTACGAAGCTAATCCCGTTAAATTGATGCATAAAAATCTCTTTGCCTTTAGGGCCGATTTTATAGAGCTTGAGAGAGCCTTTTATGAGGAGGTGGAGCCACTTTGACTCCTCGCCCTCCATAAATAAAAACTCGCCCTTTTTATACTTTTTTAGGATGCTGATATCTTCTAGCCTTTTTAACTCGGCCTCGTTTAGCCCCTGAAAAAACGGGATTTGCTCTAGCATTTGCCGTTCTTATTTATTTTTTAAAAGATCTCTGATCTCGGTTAGAAGCGCGACGTCCTCAGGTACCGGCGCAGGCTCCTGGGCTTTTGGTTCCTCGACTTTTGGTTTTTTGAGCGAATTTATAGCCTTAACGACGCAGAAAATACAAAACGCGATAATCGTAAAATCGACCATCGTTTGTATAAACGAGCCGTAGTTTACGGTTACGGCAGCCGTATCGCCGACCGCGTCTTTTAGCGTAAATTTTAAATCCGTAAAATTTACGCCGCCGGTTAGTACGCCCACGATAGGCATGATCACGTCGCCGACCAGCGAGCTAACGATCTTGCCGAAAGCCCCTCCGATCACGACGCCCACGGCCATGTCGATGACGTTGCCGCGCATTGCAAATTCTTTAAATTCCTTAACGAAACTCATGTTTTTCCTTTGCATTTTAAAATTAGGTATCAATTATATTTATTTTAGCTTCACAAAAGATAAAAAAGCCAAGTTAAATGCTTAAAATGCTATAATCGCCCCTAAAAATCAATAAGGAAACAAAAATGTATCGTTTTGCGCCGTCGCCGACAGGCGATATGCATCTGGGAAATTTAAGGGTTGCGATCCTAAACTACGTCTGTTCGCTCCAGGATAAAAGCGGCTTTATCATCCGTATCGAGGATACCGACAAGGAGCGCAATATCCCCGGAAAAGACAAGGAAATTTTAGAAATTTTAGAGCTTTTCGGTATAAAATGGGACACGCTTTATTATCAAAGTAAAAATTTGAAATTTCACCGCGAATTTGCGGCAAAGCTTTTGATAGATAAAAAGGCGTTTTCGTGCTTTTGCACCGAAAGCGAGCTGGAGGCTAAAAAAGAAGCCGCCAAGGCTAGAGGCGAAGCCTACCGCTACGACGGGACGTGCGAGCATCTAAGCGACAATGAAGTGCTAAATAACCAAAAACCTTTCGTCGTGCGCATGAAAAAGCCGTTAGACACGATGAAATTTAAAGACGCTATAAAGGGCGAGATAAGCTTTGAGCCTGAAAACGTCGATAGCTTTGTGATTATGCGGGCTGATTTTACGCCGACTTATAACTTCGCCTGCGCGGTCGATGATATGCTAGAGGGCGTCACCTTCGTCATCCGCGGAGAGGATCACGTCAGTAACACGCCAAAACAAGACCTCATCCGCGAAGGCCTAGGCTATACGCAAAAGATAAACTACGCCCACCTGCCTATCATCCTAAACGTCGAGGGCAAAAAAATGAGCAAACGCGAGAACGAAAGTAGCGTAAAATGGCTGCTCTCGCAAGGCTTTATGCCCGAAGCCATCGCAAACTACATCGTCTCGCTAGGCTACAAGGCGCCGGTTGAAATCTTTACGATAGAAGAAGCCGCGCAGTGGTTTGATATCTCGAAGGTTTCGGCGTCTCCGGCTAAATTTGACGTCAAGCAGCTAGAATACATCAACCGCGAACACATCAAAAGAGCAAGCGATGCAAGACTAGCCGCGCTAATGGGCATAAAGCCCGAATTTGC
The DNA here is from genome assembly GCF_052170435.1 of Campylobacter sp. Classification (GTDB taxonomy): domain Bacteria; phylum Campylobacterota; class Campylobacteria; order Campylobacterales; family Campylobacteraceae; genus Campylobacter_A. The sequence goes on along the minus strand of NZ_JBQNAN010000006.1, from coordinate 22,513 downwards.
CCCGCTTGCTAGATTTTACACGCAAGAAAGCAGCCTGCTAACCGAGATAAAAGCCAAGGTCGATGCGATTTTTGCGACCAAATTTATCCCGGATGAGTTTAAGGCGGGTTGCGAGGCTATAAAAGCCGCCGCAACTTCGTTAAATTTGAGCGAATTTGGCGAATTTAACGAGCTAAAAAAGGCTCTCATGGATGCCACGGGACTAAAGGGCAAAGGCTTTTTTATGCCGCTTAGGATTTTGCTAACGGGCGCCGAGCACGGCCCTGAGCTTAGCGAGCTATATCCGCTCATCAAACCGTATCTAAAGGAAATTTTACGATGATATTTTCGGTATTTTTAGAAGCAGTCGGCAGTATCCTGCATATCGTTATCAGCGCCTACACGTGGATCATCATAGGCGCGGCGATCATAAGCTGGGTGCGCCCCGATCTCTATAATCCTATCGTGCAGCTACTCTACCGCCTCACCGAGCCCGTTTACGGCGCTATCCGCCGCGTGATACCGACGGTTTTTGGCGGTATAGATATAGCGCCTATTATCGTGCTTTTGTCGCTTCAGTTTATAGATAGATTTTTCGTAAGGCTCATGTTTGCGTACGCTGCTTAAATTTATCCTGCCCGCGATTTTTGCGGCGGCGGCGTTTGGCGGAGTTAAGAGTTTTGAGGAGATAAAAGACGAGCCTAAGGGGCTTGCTAAGGATTACTACTTTTACCGCCTTTTAACCGAAGGCGACTACACTAAGGAGCAGGCGCAAATTTTAAACAAAGACGTCTTTCGCCGAGCTGGCGTGCTAGCAAAGAAACTGGTTGAGATTTTGCCGCCAAAAAGAGTCAAAGGAAACTGCGACGGCGTAAGCGCGAAAAATATCCTGGACGCAAACGTAACCTGTCAAAAACAGCGCCTTAGAGTGCCTTTTATGATGAAGCTAAAGAAGGAGACGAGACAAAAGCTGGCGGATAAATTTAAAGACTCCGATCCGCTTCTTTACCGCCGCTTGAGCTCGCTAAACGAGAAGCATCCAGAGGATGAATTTGCCAAATTTAACGACACCGACGCATTTTTGGTTTATTTTAACCAGTCCTCACATAAGGACAAATTTGACAAGGCATTTGACGCAAATTTTATAAATTTGCTCGCGACGAAAAAGGAGTTTCATGCTCTAGCAAACGATTTGATAATCGATAAGAAATTAGCCAAATTTAGGCAAAATTTTCTCGCGATAAAAGAAACCGAGCTTGCCGGCAAGGATGCCTTTATGCTCGGCATTAATGCGGTTTTGTTAAATTCTCCAAAAGACGCGGCTAGGTTTTTTACTAGAGCCGAGGCGGCCTTTGAGAGGCAAGATCGTAAGGACAATGCCGTATTTTGGCTATATCTGCTAAGTCGTGACAGAAGCTATCTTGAGAAGCTAAATCAAAGCCGCGACGTAAATATCTACACTCTCTACGCAAACGAGCTAACCGGCACAAGTCCGGCCGTAAACATCGTCTCGCCGACGCCTACGAAAGAAAAGGTAGCCGATTATGACATAAAAGACCCGTTTTTGTGGCAAAAAACCTTTAAAATGATAAAAGAGATGAGCGCGCAGGATGCCGCAAAGCACTCCGAAACTTTTAACACCAAGGAGACGCTTGGGCACTATGCCTACCTAATGGAAAAAGCAAGCGGCTACAAGGATAGTTACTTCGTCATGCCGTTTGTAGATGAGCTAGAGGACGTAAATGCGACTAGAAAAGCTCTTCTTTACGCGATCGGCAGACAAGAGAGCCGCTTTATCCCGGCCGTCATCTCGACTTCTTATGCGCTTGGTATGATGCAATTTATGCCGTTTTTGGCTAACCATATCGGCAAAAAAGAGCTGCAAATCCCGAATTTCGATCAGGACGATATGTTTGACCCGCGTCTTGCGTTAAAATTTGCGGATCATCATCTAAATTATTTGGAGAAATACCTCTACCACCCGCTTTTCGTCGCTTACGCGTATAACGGCGGTATCGGCTTTACTAAGAAAATGCTTCAGCGAGGCGACCTTTTTAACGAAGGCGAGTATGAGCCGTTTTTATCTATGGAGCTCGTACCCTTTGCCGAGAGTCGCGACTACGGCAAAAAGGTGCTCGCAAACTATGTTATTTACCTAGGGATTGTCCGTTCCAGTACATCGATTTCGACACTTTTTGAAAGCTTAAAGACGCCTTCTTTGACGGATAAATTTCGAAATCAAGATTGATTTTGTCGTTTGAGATTTCCGGGGTGCTAACCTCAAAGTACTGCGCCCACGGAACCTCAAAGCTAACTTTTTCTAAAAGCGGATCGTCTGCGGCTAGGCGTCTAACCATGATGCCTCGCTGCGAGCCGTTTGCCGTGAAGCTCTCGTCTAAAATTTTAGCTTCTTTGGGGTGCACGGCTACGACGATTTTCTCTCTTTTTTGCTCATCGATTAGCTCGCTATAGATCGGGTTTAGATAGGTCGCGACGATTAGGATATTCGTATCGGCATCTATGATCTCAGACTTGCTCGTGTAGGCTAAAAGCTCGTTTTTTAGCGGTTCGTGGATATATTTTTTATCCGCGCATCCGGCTAGCGCCAAAATAAAACTTAAAAAAAATACGCTCTTTTTCATTTTAAAAACCTCGCTAAATTTGGCCTTATTTTAGATAAATTTTGCTTTTAAAAAGCCTAAATTTGCTATAATCCGCGTAAATTTCAAAAATTCGGAGAAAAATGAAGAAAGCGGCGATGGCGTTTTCAGGGCCTTCAAATAGCGGCAAAACCACGCTTATTTTAAAGGTTGCTAAAAAATTTATCGATGACGGCTTAAAAGTCGTGATCATCAAGCACGACCCGGGCGACAAGGCGAGATTTGACGTCGAGGGCAAGGATAGCTATAAATTTAGCCAAATAGGCGCCGAGGTAGCGGTCATGAGCCCGACGCGCACGACTTTTTTCTCGCAAGAGAGCAAGAGCGTGGACGACGTCGTGGCGATGGCGGGCGAGTTTGATTTGCTATTAGTTGAGGGATTAAAAACCCTGCCGCTGCCGCGCATTAGCGTATTTAAGGATGAGATAAACGAGGATTATCTTAGCTTTTCAAACGCGATCGCAAGCTATAAAAAAGACTACGAGATCGATAAGCCAAACTTCGATCTAGACGATACGCAGGCTATCTGCGAGTGGATACTAAAAAATGCAAAGGTTTTAAAATGAACGAAATTTTCGAAACGATTAAAAAGATAGCCGTAAAAATCGGCGAGGAGATAAAGTACGCTGACTTAGGCTACACCGATCACGCCAACGCCACGGGCGACACGCAGCTAAAACTAGACGTGAGAAGCGACGAGATCATCACGGCCGAGTTTGCAAATTTAGCCTGCGTAAAAGCGCTCGTTAGCGAAGAAAAAGAGGATATGCTGGCGCTAAACGAGAATGCAAAATTTATCGTCGCCTACGATCCGCTAGACGGCTCTAGCCTAGTGGACGTAAATTTTTCCATCGGCTCGATTTTCGGCATTTACGAAAACGAGCTGACTCCGCAAAATCTAAAAGCCGCTGCCTACGTCGTTTACGGCCCGCGCCTCGAGCTCGTGCTTTGCGAGGGCGAGACGGCTCCCGCGCTTTACCGCCTGGGCAGGGACGGCGAGTTTAAATTTATCAAAAATCTAGCGCTCGCGCAAAAAGGCAAGCTAAACGCCACCGGCGCTACGCAAAAAGGCTGGAGCGAAACTCACGCTAAATTTATCCGCGAGCTGTTTTTGCAGGAATATCGCCTCAGATACTCGGGCGCCATGGTGAGCGACCTGCATCAAATTTTACTAAAAGGCGGCGGACTTTTTAGCTATCCTGCCACGACCGACGCGCCAAATGGCAAGCTAAGAGCGCTATTTGAGGTGCTGCCGTTTGCCTTCATCTACGAGCGCGCAGGCGGCGCTACTAGCGACGGATACTCGGCAACGCTTTTTGATATGAAAGTGGAAAAAATCCATCAAACCACGCCTTGCTTTTTTGGCTCCAAAGACGAGATAAATTTACTGCATAAATTTTACGGAAGCGCGAAATGAGCGAGCATGTCGTGGAGCATGACGTAGCTCAAAAGGACGAATTTGAGCTAGAGCTTGATCGCCAAAGAGAAATTTTACAAGCTTGCCAGCGCGAAAAAGGTCTAAACTCGTGCTTTGCCTGCGAGGCGATGTTTGAGTGCAAAACCCGCAAAAACTACGTAGACGCCGTATATAGCTCGATGTCTAAAGGCGACGGCGGCGGATTTGATTTTTAAATTTAAAAAGGAAAGATTATGAACACGACTTATATTACGACTCCGATTTATTACGTAAACGACGTGCCGCACATCGGACACGCATACACGACCGTGATCGCCGATACGGTAGCGAGATTTGCGAGGCTAAAGGGCGATGATACGTACTTTATGACCGGTACCGACGAGCACGGGCAAAAGATCGAACAAGCCGCCGCAAAAAAGGGCTACACGCCGCAAGCCTACGCCGATGAGATAAGCGCGAAATTTAGGGAGTTGTGGGATAAATTTGAGATCAGCTACGATCATTTTATCCGCACGACCGACGACTATCACAAGCTCACGGCGCAAAACGCATTTCTGAAAATGTATCAAAAAGGCGACATATATAAGGGCGAATACGAGGGGTACTACTGCGTTAGCTGCGAGAGCTTTTTTACGCAGACGCAGCTTTTGGAGGACGAGAGGTGTCCTGACTGCGGCAGACCGACGAATTTGGTGAAAGAGGAGAGCTATTTTTTCAAACTTTCAAAATACCAAGACGCGCTGCTAAAATGGTATGAGGAGAACGAGGACTGCATCGTGCCGCGCGGCAAGAAAAACGAGGTCGTTAGTTTCGTAAAAGGCGGCCTGCGCGACCTATCGATAACGCGCACGAGCTTTGAGTGGGGTATCAAACTGCCTGCGAGTCTAAACGAGCCAAGACACGTGATGTACGTCTGGTTGGATGCGCTCATAAACTATCTTAGCACGCTTGGTTACACGCGCGGCGATGACAAGATGAACTACTGGAAAGGCGCGACGCATATCGTAGGTAAGGATATTTTGCGCTTTCATGCGGTGTACTGGCCGGCGTTTTTGATGAGTCTTGATCTGCCGCTGCCTCGCTGCGTCGCAGCTCACGGCTGGTGGACGAGAGACGGCGAAAAGATGAGCAAAAGCAAGGGCAACGTCATCAACCCAAGCGAGGTCGCAGACGCGTACGGGCTAGAAAATTTCCGCTACTTTATGCTGCGCGAAGTGCCGTTTGGACAGGACGGAGACTTCTCGCAAAAAGCTATGATCGAGCGCATAAACTCCGAGCTTAGCAACGATCTGGGCAATCTTTTAAGCCGTATAGTCGGCATGAGCGAAAAATACTCGGACTTTGAGATAAAGGGCGAAAATTTACGCAAATTTTACGGCGAGGTTTTAGATAGCGGCAACGAATACCTGCAAAACGCTATCAAAAATTTAGAGAGTTTCGCCACGAACCGCTACCTCGAGGAGCTCTTTAAGGCGCTAACGCTCGCAAACGCGAGCATAGCTAAATTTGAACCGTGGAATCTAATGAAAAACGGCAAAAAAGACGAAGCAAATGCGCTCGTGTCGCTATGTGCGAACCTGCTAGCTCGCGTGGCCGTCCTGCTAAGCCCCGCGATGCCAAGAACCTGCGAAAAGATCGCGCAGACGCTAGGTTTTGAGATCTCGACGGCGACTTACGAAAAAATCATCCTAAACAATGAAATTTTGGACTTTAAAGCGCAAAAAACGCAGCCGCTTTTCCCGAAAATAGAAAAAGAGCTGATGGCGACCGCGGTGCCGAGCGTGAGCGAACCAGCTAAAACCGCCGCCGCGCCGCAAGAAAAATCGGACGCGAAAATAAAAATCGACGACTTTAAAAAATGCGTCATAAAAGTAGGCACCGTGCTTGAGTGCTCAAATATCGAAGGCAGCGAGAAGTTGCTTAAATTTAAGATCGATCTGGGCGAAGAGCAGCCGCGTCAAATTTTATCTGGTATTGCCAAATTTTACGCTCCTGAGGGTCTCGTCGGCAAGCAAGTCTGCGTGCTGGCAAACCTAAAGCCGGCTAAAATTTTCGGCCACATATCAGAGGGCATGATCCTTAGCGCCGAGGACGGATCGCTGTGCCTCATCGCGCCGATGGCTGCGGTCAAAAACGGATCAGAAATAGGCTAAAACGGCGTGAATATCGAAAACCTAAGGCGCCTCATCAACGGCGAAGCGCTAAATAAACCGAGCGTCAGCGCCGTAGAGGGCTTTGCGTTTGAGAGTAAAAACGTGCGCCAAGGCTACGCCTACATCGGGCTTGGCGCAGGCGCGGACGAGATAGCCGCAGCCGTCGCAAACGGCGCCTATGCCGTGCTCGTCGAGCAAAGATGCGAGGTTATCGACCCTGAAGTCGCTTTTATCAAGGTCGATAGCCTGAGCGCCGCGCTTATGCGGCTGATGCGCTTTGAGGCTAGCTACAAAAATCTCAAATTTTGCTCCGTTAATCCCGTGCAAAAGGCCCTGCTCGCGCGTATGAGCCTAGGCAAAAACGCTGACGGCAACGCAGCTAGCTTGCTGCCTGAGGATGCGACGCGACTTTTTATAAAAATAATGAAAGCGGGCGCGGGGGATCTGTTTTTCACAGACGATCTTAAAATTTTATCCAAGATCGCGCCGCTTTACGACACCGTCTTTAGCGACGTGGACGCGGTTTGCGCGCAGGGCGGCTCGCTGTTTGCCTCTAGCGTCGTTTGCGAGGGCGTTTACTATCCAAACTTAAATTTCCCTAAAGTTTTCACGCACTATCTTTGCGGACTTTTGAGGTATCTGATCCGTGCGGGCTTTTCTTTTAAGCTCGGCGACACGCGAAATTTGGGGCACTTTGAGCCTATTTTTATAAATAAAAATTTTCGCGTCGTGCCTTTTGGCGCGAGCTCTCAGGCTTTTATCGCCGAGTGCAACGACGAGCTTTTTGATATGGAGGCGGCGTTTTTGGGGCGAAATTTTAGCGGCGGCATCGAGATATGCGTGCCGGAGGATTTTGCGGGAAGCGCGGTTGCCACGATGAGATTTAAGGATCTTGCGGAGTTAAAAAATCTTTCAAATTTTCACTACGCGCTCGTTAAATGCCAAAAAGAGGATCTTGAAGCGATGTTAAATTTAGCCGCGCCCGAGCCTGATTTGTTCGGTGAAATTTTGTAATAATCTCAAATTTAGCGTGTATTTTTGCTTTCATCTGCTACAAATTTGATCTAATCTTTAAAAACCATTTGCTTTCTAGCCGCAAATTTGCCGATAAATTTAAAGGAAAAATGCGTAAATCAGTAGAGCTTGCCTTGCGAGTTTTTAAGTAAAGCGTCCAAATAGTGCTTCCCTACGAGACGTGCCGCGGTCGCTTTGCTTAGGCGGTTGGCGTAGCGGTGCAGATGCGAGAGAATTTAAAGTAGGCGTTTTGTTTTCCGTCCTTAAAGCGGATATTGCCAAAAACACCTTACGTCTAAAATCCGTAAAAATAGTAGCCGCGATCAAATTTGCAAAGAAAAACGGCGGTAGAGCGTTCGTAGCATTTTGGCAGATAAATTTTATTTTGCGCTAAATTTGTGGACGGGCTCACGCCGATTTTTAGAAATTTTACTTCAAATTTACGTATTTTATCCTATCTTTTTCGCCCGCAAGCTCAAATCCTCGCAGTCTTAGGCGGCAGCTGTCGCATTCGCCGCAGGCCTCGTCCTCGCGCTCGTAGCAGCTCCAGGTTAGCTCCAGCGGCGAGCCCGCTTCAATCGACTTTTGCACGATGTCAGCTTTGCTTAAATTTACTAGCGGAGTGACAATTCGCAGGCTAAAGTCCTTTGAAGTGCCGGCATTTACGGCACTTTCTATCTTGGCGATAAAATCCGCCGTGCAGTCGGGGTAGCCCGAGCCGTCCTCCTCAACGATGCCGATATATAGCGCCTGCGCGCCTTCTTTTTCGGCTAGCGCGGCGGCAATAGAGATAAAGATGCCGTTACGAAACGGCACGTAGGTGCTAGGAGTGTCGGGCTTGGCGCCGTCTTTACGGATGGCTAGGCTCTCGTCCGTTAGCGCGTTGCCGCCGATGCTTGCTATGAAACTAGCGTCTAAATTTACCTTTTTTAGCGCGCTGATGCGCTCACAGATCTGCTCAAACGCCAGCTTTTCGCGCTTCATCGTGCGCTGTCCGTAGTCAAAATGCAGCGCAATAATCTCGTAGCCTGCGCGTTTAGCTAGGACGGCGCACAGGGTGCTGTCCATGCCGCCGCTCATTATGCAAACCGCTTTTTTCACTTTTTCTCCTTTTTATAGTGCGTCGTCTTGCTTTGCTATGCTTTGTTGATTTTTAAATTTACTCAGTCACGCACAACGCGTGCGCTCCGTTCGTAAATTTCAAAATCGCCGCGCCTAGCTTTGCAATACTTCCGCTATTACTTTAAATTTATTAAAACGCTTCGGGTTTTACATTAAAATTTAGTATTCGTTATTGCTTTTAATTTTTTAAAAAACACTGGTCGCATAAATTTATCTGCGAAAGCATTGCCGCCGAAAATTGCTTTGAGCGAAGCGAAAAGAATAATTTTCGTGCTACATGTTCGGCACTCTGCTTGAGCGGATAAAATCATGCGACCAAACCGCTCATATCAGCAAATTTAACCCGAATTTTCGCTAAAATCATACTCAAATTTTACTAAAGGAAAGCCAAAAATGATACTTTGCGAGGACGATTATCCGAGGATTTTGGATCAAATTTGCGACTATTTGACCGCGGGCGAGGTGGAGCTTAGCTTCGTGGACGCCGAGGAGATGAAGGAGATAAACGTCCGTCAGCGCGGCATTTATGAGACTACGGACGTGCTGAGTTTCCCGCTTGAGATGCAGCTGCATGCGCCGCTTGGCTGTATCGTGATAAACACCGAGCTAGTCGCCGCCAAAGCTGCCGAGCTAGGGCACAGCGAGGATGACGAGACGGCGCTGCTTTTCACGCACGGGCTGCTTCACGTGCTAGGCTACGATCACGAAAATGACGCGGGCGAGATGAGGGCCAAAGAGTGCGAGGTGATCGAGAAATTTAACCTGCCAAAGAGCCTCATCGTCCGAACCGAGGATGCGAGCGAAGAATAGGCAAAATCTCGGTAGCTTCGTAAAGGCGCGGGTTATGTCGAGCGTAAAAATAAGCGCGGCGATAAAATTTGGATTATTTCATGCCTGCTAAAATGCGTTTTAAGCAGCCCGTAAAATCAAATTTGCATTTCGGCGTCGTAAATCAACGCGGCGTTAAGCGCTAAATTTGTTCAAACAAGCCATCAAATTTACCCTCCGTCCGCGCAGGCACTGTCGCACAAAAAGACGTTTCTCGCATACGCTTTGCCGCCGCATTTAAATTTCCTCAAATTTGCCGCGCGCAGTGGTTAGATATTTAATAATTTTGGCTAAATTTACGAAATGTTTTATGTTCTATCGCCTTTAATCATTATTTTTATGAATTACGTTTCTTACCGCGGGCTTTTTGCCGATGCCGCGCTCAGGCCGCTTGCCGCGCATAAAAGGGCGCTTGGGCTGTTTTTCCTGACGCTTGCCGTGGGCGGCGTTGCGCTTGCTTTTTCGCTGCGGTTTAACTTTTTGGGCCCTAGCCTTCGCATCGCCTGTTCGCTGATGCTGGCGCTGACGTTTATTATCTTTTCGTTCGTGCTTTTTACGAACATCCTCGCGCTCGCGGTTCGCCCCGTAACCAAGCGCGCGTTTAGCGAGAGTAGGCGTAAATTTTTGCGCCTTTACCTTGACGTCACGATACTTATTTTGGCGTTTAGCTACTTTTTTAGAGGCATCTTTAACGCCGTAAAATTACCCGAAGTAAAATCCCAAGATATCGAGCTAAAGGGGCTAAAGGGCGAGCTAAAAGTCGCGGTTTTAACGGATATCCATCTAGGCGATTTTTTAGGAGCGAACTTTGCGCGGGCGGTGACTAGACGCGTAAACGAGCTGGACGCCGACGCGGTCGCGATCGTGGGCGATATCGCAGACGTGAAGCCGCACCGTTTGGCCGAGTTTATCGCGCCATTTAACGAGCTAAAGAGCAAATACGGCACCTTTTACGTGCCCGGCAACCACGAGTACTATAGCGGCATCGACGGCACGTTAAAAGTTATCCGCGAGACGACGAATTTTAAAATTTTAGGCAACGAAAACGCGCGAGTGGGCGGGGTAAATTTAGCCGGCGTTTATGATATCATCGGTTTAAGATTTAAAGCATACGAGCCAGATTTAGTCGCGGCCCTGGACGGTCGCGACGTAAATTTGCCCACCGTTTTGCTAGCTCATCAGCCTAAATTTTTAAAATACATGGACGAAAGCGCGCCCGTGGATCTAGTGGTGAGCGGACACACGCACGGCGGACAGATTTTTCCGTTTTCGCTACTAGTAAGGCTTGATCAAAAATACGTCGCCGGGCTATACCGTGCGAATGAAAATACGCAAATTTACGTTAGCCGCGGCACCGGGTTTTGGGGGCCGCCGGTGCGCGTGATGGCGCCTAGCGAGATTTCGTTATTAAGACTAAAAGGAGTTGTATGAGGGGACTTATCTCTAGGATATTCGGGTTTGTTGCGGCGGTTAAATTTCCGAGATTTTTGCAAACATTTATCAATGAAAAATACGTAAGCGGCTTTAAAATCGACATGAGCGAGTTTAAAGAGTCAAAGGAGTACGAGAGCCTCACGGCGCTTTTTACCCGCGAGCTACAGCGTCCGCGAAATTTCGACGTTTCGCCGCAGGCTTTCATCAGTCCTAGCGACGGCACGTGCCTAGAGTGCGGAGTTAGCAAGGAGCTAAAGGCGATTAGCGTCAAGGGCCACGAGTACGGTATAGCAGAGCTTCTGGGCGATAGTATGGATCGCAGCGAGCGAGACGCTGAGCTAGAGTACGTAAACATCTACCTGAGCCCGCGCGACTATCACCGCTACCACGCGCCTTGCGATATGAGGATATTATCTGCGCTATACGTGCCGGGCGAGCTATACAGCGTGGCCGTTAGCGCGCTGCTAAAGGTACCAAATCTTTACGCCAAAAATGAGCGCGTGGTGCTAAAATGCGAGCTTGCAAGCGGCAAAAAGATGTGGCTGGTCTTCGTCGGCGCGCTAAATGTGGGCAAGATGAAGTTTGGCTTTGACGCGCGCATACAGACAAACGCCTGCGCCGGTAACGTCGCGCTCTACGAATACGAAAATTTAAGCGCGAAAAAGGGCGAGCAGCTGGGGATGTTTGAGCTGGGTTCGACGATCCTCATACTTAGCGAGCAGGGTGCGGTCAAATTTGATCTAGTAGCCGAGCAAAAGCTAAAATACGGCGACAAAATAGGAACTATCAACTAAGGAGGCGCAATGGGAACGCAGCTAGTCGAACAAAACGAACTAAAAGAGACGCTAGAGCTAAAAGAGCGCATCGAAAACGACACGGTGGTCGAGCTCTGGGAAAACAGCGAGGACTACGAGCGCCTAGCCAACGCGACGCGAAAGACCATGCGCTACATCAACGACGAGCAGATAAAGAGCTTTGCCGATGCGCTAAATCAAACGAACGAAAAGATCTTAAATTTGACATTCGAGGGCGTAAAAAAGCATCACGAAAAGAAGTTTGAGCAGATCAGAAAAAAGCAAAAACTCTACGTCGCTTCGGCCTTTGTGGGCGGCGTTTTGGTCGGCACTCTTTGCGTCTGGGCGGCGTTTAGGATCTTTGCGGGGTAGATTTTTTACTTGGCCGCTTGGTGCGCCTGCGCCGAGAGTTTTATTTTGCGCGGTTTTTTGGCAAATTTGACTTTTAAACCGTGCGACTGCTTGCGACTTGGGCGTGAGGGTTTAAATTTGACGCTTTGATTTTTGGATTTGCTTGGGTGTTTGGTTTTAAATTTGAGCATGTAGGCTTTTAAAATTTGCGTGTAGTTGCGGGTTTGGAGTTAAATTTGATTTCGAGCTGCGGTTGTAAATTTGATCTTATATTTTGGCGCACCGACCATTAAACTTGCATCTACTTTTCACGTATCGTCTGTCGAGCGCGTTTGATTCTTGAATTTTATAAAAACTTAAAGCTCAAATTTAACCGCCCGCTAGCTTGCGTATCTGCGCCAAGACTAAATTTTTATCTTTCTCGTCGCATGACGGATGATTTGCTGCGTGTTTTTGTTTTGCGAGCTTTGCCAGCGCACGAGCAGCTCCTTTGCGGCGGCGAAATTTACCTTTAGATAGTCGGCGACGTTGTTTGCGACCGAGCGCTGCACGAAGCGCACCTCGTCCTCTTTAAGGATCTCTAGCACCGCAAAAACCGGGTGCGGATCGTTGATAAAAAGCTCTAGTTTGCTAGCCCACGGCAGCTTTGGTCGCAGGCCCTCGGATGCTAGCCTACGCAGGTGGAAATTTGACGAGCGCGCCCACTGCGTCATGGTTTTTAGCGAGTCTTGCGGATATTTTTTGATAAAGGCGCGCACCGCGTACTCGCCAGTGCCGCGCTTTGTGATTTCCTGGAGCGCGCCCATTGAGGTTTCAAAGTCGTCTAGGCCGTAAATTTCGATGTATTTTGCCAGCGGCAAAGTCCAGTAAAAGTGCTTAAACATGCCCGTTTCGTTCGGATTTTCCTCGCCCAAAATAGCAACCAAAATCTCCGCCGCGCGCTTAAAATCCGGCGGCAAAAGTTCATTTAGAGCGTTTGCGTGCGCCAAAATCCTTTGCGAATAACCGAGATTGGGCGTACTCTCCGCGATTTGCCCGCAGTAGCTCTGCGCGTCAAATTTAGGATAAACCGCCTTTATCTTTTGCGATAAAATTTGCGCTAAATTTTCTCCGAAATACACAGCCAGTCCGCCGTTTTCCATATTTTTCCTTTGGGTGGTTTTGCCTAGCGTTTAAGTAGGCGCGAAGCGTAAATTTGCCGCCTAAAACCAAACGGCGTTAAATTTGAAGCCGTTACGCTCTTCAAATTTGGCCGCCCGCGCAAGCAAAGCGTCAAATTTGGCACGATTTTTTGGGTCAAATTTGAAGCCCGCAAAGAGGGCGCTAAATTTAGCGGCGGCTAAAATAACGCCCGAAAGTAAATTTATTTACACTCGACCTGCGGCATCTGCGCTAAAAATATCGGCATTTTTTGCTTGATTAGCGTGTGAAATTTGCTTCTATCCGCGATATTTAGAAACTTTAGCGCGTAGTGCGTGACTCTAAGCCCGCAGTTAAGGCTCTTGACGTGGATTAGATTTATCTCGTAGTTGTCAAAATCGGGGTTGCCCGCGATCGGATAGTAGATCGTGTAAGCTTGATACTCTTTATCGTTTATAGACTTGAAATCATACTCCGCTTTGCCGAACTGTCCGCTTTTTAGCGCGGTCATAAAGGTCCTTTGGTACTCGTTGATATCGGCGTTTTCATCGACGGTGACGCTCACTAGCTTGCTCCATTTAAAGCCGACTTTTTCATTGGGTAGATAAAATTCTGCCGTTCTTGCGTTTTTTTGCTTTAAGACGAATTTTTCGCCGTCTATGGCTACCTCGTTTGGTAGATTTACGCTATCTAGCGCGCTTTTTGGCAGCTCTATTTGCGTGGTTCTAGGCTGGGTGCAGCCGCCTAAAAATAAACAAACGGCCGCAACGGCGGCAAGCGAAACTTTTTTAAAACTCATGTTTTTCTCCTTTATTAGTTGATTTTTTAAACTCCATGCACTTTTTGCTTAGCCCCGCCTCGCACTCTTTTTCGTGCAGCTTGTGCGCCTTTTGGCGTAGCGCGGCAGCTTGCTTTTTATCACTGCTCTCAAGACGGCGCGCTAGATTTAGACACCCGCGGGCGTCGCCGGCTTCGCAAGCCTCGCGAAAAAGGCTATCAGTCTCGTTTTCGTCCGCTTTTATCGCTTCGCCTACGCCTCTTTCGTAGATCGCGCCCAGGTTTGTGCAGGCCGGTTTTAGCCCGTTGTAGCAGGCGATCCCGTAAAAGTTAAAGGCTTTTGCTATATCTTGCGGCGCGTCCGCACCCTCAAAATACGCGTCCGCTAGGCTCTCGCAAGCATCCAGCCGCCAAAGCAGGCAGGCCTTTTCAAAAAGCTCCAGCGCGCGCGGAACGTCCTTTTTTACGCCGCGTCCCCGAGATAGCATCTCGCCAAGCTCGGCGCAAGAAGCTCCAAATCCGCCTTCGCAGGCTTTCTCGTGAAATTTGACCGCCTGCTTGCTATCTTGCCGCGCGCTCCGCCGAGCCCCTTTGCGTAGAGCTCTTCTAGCGCCGCGCAGCCGTTTGCTACGCCCCTGTCGCACGACTCTTTGCCTAGTTTGTAGGCCGCCTCAAACTGCCCGCTTTGATACTGCGCCCAGCCGCCCTGTAGCTCGTCCAGACGCTGGCTACCCTCGCATTTATAGGCATTTGCGGCGCAGGCCTTGTCGTAGTAGGATCTAGCGGCCTTGATATCCTGCGCAAAACCCGCCTCGCCGTCTTCGTAAAGCCTGCCCAAAGCCTCGCATGCTTCGTAAATTTTGCCATCGCACGCAAGCGAGTAAAATTTGAGCGCGTTTTTCGAGTTTTTCGCGGCTTCGTCGTTTGCGCCCGTCCAGCCGTCCGCGTACATGCCGCCTAGATAGTAGCAAACCGCGACGTATCCACGCTCGCAGGCTTTTACATAGAGGTCTAGCGCTTTGCTTTCATCCGGTGCGACGCCGCTGCCCGCTTCGTAAATTTGAGCTAGATTATAGCAGCTTAAACCAAATCCTTTTTCGCAGGCTTGCTCAAAAATCCCGGCGGCTTTGGCTTGTTCGCCGCTATTTTGGTGTAGCGAGGCTAGGCTGTCGCAGCCTCTTAGCTCGCCCGCGTCGCAAGCTTTTTGGTAAAATTTGCTAGCCTTTGCGTCATCTTGTTCTACGCCTTTGCCGCTTTGGTATAAAAACCCAAGCCTTACGCAGCCGCGTGCCTCGCCCGTTTCGCACGCTTTTTGCCAAAATTTTGCCGCCGTTTGTTCATCGCCCGTGTCGTAGGCGGTTTGAGCTTCGTCCGTCAAATTTGCGATAGCGAAATTTAGAGCAACAAGTATTAGTAAGAGCTGTTTTATCATCGCGCTCCTTTGTTAAATTTTACTAACTTTATTTTTCTCAAATTTAACCTATTTTGCTTCTTTGTAGAGTTTGCATACTGCTGTCGATAGGTCGTAACATCTGGACGCACTGCCTAAATAGTGCGACGATGCGCTAAAACTACGCAATCCTGGTGTCCTTGAATATTATTTGTGTATGGGGAAAAATTGATATAGTTACGCAAACGGCTATGATCTTTTTCAAATTTTTCCTTAAATTTAGCGCGAGTCAAATTTGAGCTAGAAAGCCCGCGCCGAGCTAAATTTAACCGCATCTTTAAAGACTAAAATTTTATGGCGCGGTTACTAGAGTAGCCAAAACGCCGACGCAAAAATTTATCTTGCCCGCGCTTAGACTCGTAAGCCGCGCGTCAATAAAGAAAAGGCGGTCAAATTTAGCCAAGAACCGCTCGGCTAGCAAAGCCAAATTTGACCGATTTGCGCTTAAACGTTAAATCTAAAATGCATCACGTCGCCGTCTTGAACGACGTAGTCCTTGCCCTCTAGGCGCATTTTCCCCGCCTCTTTGGCCGGGTTTTCGCCGCCGCACGCGATGTAGTCCTCGTAGCCGATGACTTCGGCTCTGATGAAGCCTCTCTCGAAGTCGTTGTGGATGACGCTGGCGGCTTTTGGCGCTTTCCAGCCTTTTACGATCGTCCATGCGCGCACCTCGACGACGCCAGCGGTAAAATAGCTGATCAAATTTAGCTTCGCAAACGCTGTTTTGATGATCTTTTCCAGGCCGCTTTCGTTCGTGCCTAGCGAGCTTAAAAACTCGTGAGCCTCTTCGTCGCTAAGGCCTACTAGCTCCTCTTCGATCTTAGCGCAGAGCTTGATAACCTCGTGTCCCGAGCGTGCGGCAAATTCGCGAAGCGCCTGCACGTATTTGTTATCCTCCGAGATACCGTCCTCGCCCACATTTGCGCCGTAGACGACCTCTTTTGCGCTGAGTAGCCTTAGCTCTTTGTTTAAATTTATAAATGCGTCGTCGTCCTTGCCGCCGAAGCTGCTCGCGCTTTTGCCGTCGTTTAGGTGAGCTAGCAGCGCGTTTGCCGTCTCTAGCGCCTCTTTCGCGCCTTTTGCGTTCGCTTTGGCTTCGCGGGTTAGGCGCTCGATTTTTTTATTTAGCTGCTCGATGTCGGCCAGGATGAGCTCGGTCTCGATGATCTCGACGTCCCTGACGGGATCGACGCCGCCCTCTACGTGCGTGATGTTTTCGTCCTCAAAGCAGCGCACGATGTGCAGTATCACCTCGGTTTCGCGGATGTTTGAGAGAAATTTATTTCCCAGACCCTCGCCAGCGCTTGCGCCCTTTACTAGTCCTGCGATATCGACAAATTCGATCGTGGAGTATTGGATTTTGTTTGGATTTACGATTTTGGCTAGCTCGCCTAGGCGCTTGTCGGGCACCGGCACGACGGCTTTATTGGGCTCGATCGTGCAGAACGGATAGTTCGCGCTTTCGGCGTTTTGCGCTTTGGTTAGCGCGTTAAATGTGGTTGATTTGCCGACGTTTGGCAAACCTACGATACCTACTGCTAGTCCCATTACAGCTCCTTTGCCATAGCGCGTAGATAATAAAGATTCATTCGCACGCCCGCTCCCGTCGCGCCCGCCTGGTTATATCCCCAAGCTTTTTCGGTGTATGCGGGGCCTGCGATATCTTGGTGTATCCACTTGTCTTTAAATTCGTCTTTTATAAATTTATCTAGGAAAATGCCCGCCGTGATCGCGCCGCCGTAGCGACTAGACGCCGTGTTGCTGACGTCTGCGATCTGGCTTTTTATTAGCTCGCGTAGGTGCGGGTTAAACTCTAAAATCGTATTTAGCTCGCCGCTTTTTGCCGCTTTTGCTTTAAATTCCGCTTTTAGCTCCTCGTTGTTGCCCATTATACCGCTCGTGTATTCGCCAAGTCCGACCACGCAAGCGCCCGTTAGCGTCGCCATGTCGATGAGGATATCGGGCTTAAAATCCTGCGCGTAGCTAAGGCAGTCTGCGAGTACCAAACGGCCCTCTGCGTCGGTATTTCGCACCTCGATACTAACGCCGCTGCGAGAGATCAGCACGTCGTCGGGTTTATAGGCGTTGCCGCCGATCATATTTTCGGTCGCGCCTAAAATAGCGTGAATTTCAAACGGCAAATTTAGCTCCGCCGCACCTTTAATTATACCCATCGCCGCAGCTGCGCCGCTTTTGTCGGCTTTCATAGTTAGCATATAATCAGCCGGCTTTAAGCTAAGTCCGCCGCTATCGTAGGTTAGCCCCTTGCCGACGAAGATTATACGCCTTTTTGCGCCTTTTGGCTTATAGATAAGATGGATGAGGCGAGGCGGATGGACGCTGGCTTTGTTTACGGCTAAAAACGCGTTCATCTTTTCTTTTTCGAGGAATTTTTCATCGTAAATTTTGCAGCTTAAATTTAGATAGTTTTTAGCTAGATTTTGAGCCTCTTCCGCCATTTTTTGCGGGGTGTAAATTTCAGGTATCTCGTTTACGATATCTTTGGTGAAATTTGTCGCAGAGGCGATTATCTCGCCGTGGGCAAAGCCGTCTTGCGCGTCGTTTTCGCGGACGATCTCGCCGCTAAATTCCTCGCTGCTAAAAATAATATCTTTTAGCGCGTATTTTTCTTTTTTTTCTTTGTATTTGTTAAATTCATATGCGCCTAGCAAAAAGCCCTCGGTTAGAGCCTGAAAGCTCATTTTTTGGCAGCCTGCGACGTATGAGGCTAGTTTTAGGCTTTTGACGTTTAGCGATTTTACGGCGTTATAGGCTTTTGCCGCAGCTATGCGAAGCTCGTCGTAGCCAAGCTTATTTAGCGGGACGTAAACCCTGCCGCTTTCTAGCAAAAGCAAGATACTCTCACCCTTGTAATTGGCGAATTTAAACGCCTTTTCGTCTTTTATAAATTTATGTTTTAGGTTTTTATCTACGACGAAAATCAGCTCCAAATCGGCCTTGATTTCGTTTAGTTTTTTATTAGTGAGTTGAAACCGCACTTCTGTGTCTCCTATCGTTTAAAATTTTATTTTCTATGCGCCTAAAGCCGTAGAGCAATATGCCTAAAAATAGCGCCACTACCGGCACGGCGACGTACCAGTGCTCTTTTGCTTTGTGCAGGATATCAAGTATGTGCTCGCCTAAAATCCACGCAGGAATTACCGTGATCGCAGCCCAGCACCACGCGCTTATGAGGTTTATGAAGGCGTATTTTTTTGCGCTATAGCCCGTTAGACCGATACACATCGGGATGATGACGCGAAAGCCGTACATATAGCGCTGGATAAAGATGATCGGCCAGCCGTATTTTTTCAGCATTATGTGCGCGATGGCGAATTTACGGCGCTGCGTGTGAAGTTTTTTAGCGATATATTTTTTGTTATAGCGGCCTAGATAAAAGTAAATTTGATCACCGACGAAGCCGCCAAGACCCGCGATAAAGATGGCCGGCACGATATGCATGTGCGTCGTGTGAGCGAGGATGCCTGCCATTATGAGCGCCATTTCGCCTTCCATTATGCACCATAAAAAAAGTATTATGTAGCCGTATTCGGTGAGTAGTTTTATGAAAAATTCTTCCATCTCAGATCTCTAACATGCTGTAAATTTTAGTTAGCGGGCGTAAATTTGCGCTACCGCCGAGCTCCTTTAAGTCGATCAAAAAGCAGGCCTCTACGCAAACGGCGTTGGTTTGATTGATTAGCTCTACGCTTGCTTTTGCGGTTCCGCCCGTAGCGATTAGATCATCGATCAAAAGCACTTTTGCACCCGCTTTTTCACCGAATGCATCGACGTGAATTTGCACTTCGTCCACGCCGTATTCTAGGCTGTATTTTTGCGAGATCGTGATGTAGGGCAGTTTTTTTGGCTTTCTAATCGGTACGAAAGGCAGCCTCAGTCTAGCCGCCAAAGCCGCTGCGAATATAAATCCGCGCGACTCGATGCCTGCGATGAAATCGATATCGGCACCCTCGTATCTGGCAACTAGATGATCCATTAAAAAATTAAACGCCTCTTTGTTGTTTAGCAGCGTCGTGATGTCGCGAAATACTATGCCCGGTTTTGGAAAATCGTTTATGCAGCGGATGGAATTTAATAAAAATTCTTTCCCCGCTTTGTCTAGTTCTTTCATTTTTTGCCTTTAAATTTGATTTATAGTAGCGCTTCGATTTTGCCCTCTAGCTCGCGGATGCGCTGGCGGAGTTTGTCGTTTTCCAGGCGGTACTGCGAGTTTCTGGTGCGAAGGGCGTTGGCGTCGTTTTTTACCTTGTTTAGTTCGTCGGTGAGTATGTCGATGTTGCCAAGGCCGCGCTGGAGCTGGATTTGTAACTTGCGAATTACGACTTCGGTATCTTGGAGATTATTTTTCATAAAATCGCGCGTCGTACGCTCTTTTTTAAGCAAGGTCTTAAAGTAAAACACCATAACGGTGAGATAGATACAAATGCATATCAAAACAGTAAGTACGAGCCAATCGGTCATTTCTCGCCTCCTAGCTTTTTCACGCGCCTTTCGTGTCTACCGCCGGCAAATTCGGTAGCGAAAAAGGCTTTTATCATATCTGCCGCGACCGCGTCGCCGATCGTTCTAGCGCCCATGGCTAGCACGTTTGCGTCGTTATGCTCGCGCGCTAGTTTTGCCGTGGTGACGTCGTGACAAAGCGCGCATCGAACGTGCGCATGGCGGTTGGCCGCGATACTGATGCCGATACCCGTGCCGCAGATTAGCACGCCGTATTCGTTTTCGTGCTGCAAATTTTGCGCTAGAAGTTCGGCAAAATCGGGATAATCTACGCTATCTTTGCTATGCGTTCCAAGGTCGCATACGCTAAAACCTTCGCTTTTTAAAAGCTCGCAAATTTGCGCCTTAAAATCAAAGCCCGCGTGGTCGCTCGCGATAAAAATTTTGTCTATTTTCATGAAATTTCCATAAGCTAAAAAATACTTAATTATAGCAAAAAAGCATTAAAGTAAAATTTCGCCGCGAGCCTTTAGGAGCGAAATTTAGGCTAAATTTTAAAATTTGCCGTTTATAAAAACATCCTCATGATCGTGGCGGCATATCGTATCGGCTCGAAAAAATAATCTTTTAGCGGCGAGATCACGATGATAACTAGCGCGATAAAGCCGTATCTCTGCATGCTGTTTAGCCAGTTTGCAGCGCCGTGAAGCCCGAAAATGCGTAAAAGATACTCAAGCGCTTTCGAGCCGTCAAGAGGCGGGATAGGGTAGAGGTTAAAGAGGGCTAGGACTAAATTTACGGCTGCGAGCATGAAAACAAACTCCGCTACCGAGCTATCAAAAAGCCCAAAACCGATCAATTTAAATGCGCAAAACGCTAGCGCAAAAAGAGCTAGGTTGTATGCGATGCCAGCAAGCGCGACGACTATAGCTGCCTTGTAGCCGCCGTTATAGAGCACGGTGCGTAAATTTATAGGTACGGGTTTAGCCCAGCCAAACGTCACTCCGGTGCTAAGATACATGAGTGCGGGTACGACGATAGTGCCTAGCGGATCGACGTGTTTTATGGGATTTATGCTGAGCCGCCCCAAATTTTTGGCGGTCAAGTCGCCGTATCTGTATGCCGCATATCCGTGTGCGATCTCGTGCCCGACGACGGAGACAACGAGCACTGCGACTAGGATCGCTACCTGAGCGAAGTCGATACTGTCAAGGTTCATTCGATCTTGTTTCCGTCGTTTTTAGCTTCTGCTCTGGCGGCGTCTAGTAGCTCGGGCGAGTTTTGTATAAAGTCCACGCTCTTGCCGACTCTGTTCCATCTGATTTTGTATTCGTCATCCCAGCTAAAATATACAAACCAAGGCTTGCCGACGATATTTTTGTATGCCACGGGGCCCCAAAATCGGCTGTCGTTTGAGTGGTCGCGGTTGTCGCCGATCATGAAAAACTCGCCTTCGGGAACCTGAAAATAAAATGCGTTAAACGGATAGTTGCCTACGCTGGGTAGCTCGTTTACGATAACCGGTTGCATGGCAAATTTGCTCGAGTTTAGGTAGTTTACGGCTAGTTCAAATAAATTTACCTTCTCGTCGTAGTGGATGCCGCCGAATTTATATGGCTCGCGTACGAAAAGCTTACCGCCGAATTTTACTATATCTTTTTCGTCGAAATTTGCCTTTATAAACTCCTCGCCCTCGTGCGGGTGCAAAAATAGCGCTTTTTCCGTAAATATCACTTCATCGCTACCGACTGCGAAATTTCGCTTGACGTAGTGGATCTTTTCATCGTGCGGATAGCGAAAAACCACGATATCGCCACGCTCGGGCTTTGCTCCCTCGATGAGATGACCGTTACCGTTAAAATCGGGCAAAATCTTGACCTCGATCCACGGAATGCGCGGGGTTGAGATACCGTAGCTAAATTTTTTAACAAAAAGATGATCGCCGACTAAAAGCGTGTCCTTCATCGAACCAGACGGTATCACGAAGGCCTGCGCGACAAAGAAAATCACGAGCAGGACGATGACGACCGTGCCCGTCCAGCTGTTTGAAAAATCTAAAAATTTATTAAACGCTTTTTTCAAAATTTATGCCTTTTTCGCGCGGTTTTTGGCTGATTTTATGGTGTTTGACAGTAGCATCGCGATAGTCATCGGACCTACGCCACCCGGAACCGGAGTTATAAACGAGCATTTTGGAGCTACTTCGTCAAATTTGACGTCGCCCTTTAGCTTGCCGTCGTCCATACGGTTTATGCCTACGTCGATTACTACCGCACCCTCTTTTACCATATCGGCCGTCACGAAATCGGCTCTACCGATAGCGGCTACTAGGATGTCGGCCTCCGCGCAAATTTCTTTTAAATTTCGCGTTTTGCTATGCGTCACGGTTACGGTCGCGTTGGCGTTTAGCAGTAGATTTGCCATCGGTTTGCCCACGATGTTGCTGCGTCCGATCACGACGGCGTTTTTGCCCTCTAAATTTATATCGTATGCTTTAAAAATTTCCATTATGCCTAGCGGCGTGCACGGTACAAATCCGTCAAGTCCACTAGTTAGCTTGCCGACGTTTATCGCGGCAAAGCCGTCCACGTCTTTTGCGGGGTTAATGGTTTCTAAAATTTTATTCGTATCTATATGCTTTGGTAGCGGTAGCTGAACCAGGATGCCGTCGATACCGTCGTCTAAATTTAACACGTCTATTAGCGCGATTAGTTCGCTTTGCGTTGTGGATTCGCTCAGGCGGTGCATAACGCTTTTTATCTCACATGCTATGCAGGCTTTTTCTTTTGCCGCGACGTAGGTTTGGCTGGCTTTATCCTCGCCGACCAGTATCACGGCAAGCGCCGGCTCTATGCCTTGATTTTTCAAATTTAGCGCCTCGTTTTTTACTCTTTCTTTCACCTGTGCGCTTACGTTTTTGCCGTCTAATATCG
>NZ_JBQNAN010000005.1:0-102010 GCF_052170435.1 Campylobacter sp. | reverse complement strand
CGACCCCTTCATTAAAAGTGAAATGCTCTACCGACTGAGCTAACAAGACATTTTTCAAAAAACGAAACGTGATTATATATAAAAAAGGCTGATTTGTCAAGACAAAAAGCCGCTGTTTTTTAAATTTAGCCGCAAATTTGATTTAATTTAACAAATTTTGCGTTCGTTAAAATCACGGAAAAAGTCAAATTTGACCCAAATTTAAAAAGGCAAAATTTGACTGAAAAACTAAAAAGGGATTTTGCAATCCCTTAAATTTAGCAAGAAAAGCAGGTTTTAAACTCGTATGGAGTAGGTCGCGCTTCGTACGGCCACACTTGACTCTCGAATTTATAATGCTGATATGCGTTTATAAACGTCGGAGTCATGATCGGATGAAGGTATTCATTGTCGCGAATTAGCGCCTCTAGGCTGCCTCTTAACGTATGAGGGAGCTGCTCGATGCCGCGTTCGCGGATCTCATCTAGGTGTAGTTTAAATAAATTTTCATCCATCGGACCGACCGGTTCCATCTTGTGTTTTACGCCGTCAAGCCCCGCCATCAGCATCGCTGAAAATGCCAAATATGGGTTTGCCGTACCGTCGGGGAAGCGCATCTCGGCGCGGACCGATTTTTCTCCGGAGCCGTATGGGATGCGGATCGAGGCGGAGCGGTTTTGGCTAGAATACGTTAGGATAGACGGCGCCTCAAAGCCTGGGATCAGGCGTTTGTAGCTATTTGTGCTAGGGTTTGTAAAGGCTGCGACGCTCCTTGCGTGTTTTAGGATTCCGCCGATGTACCAGCGCGCAAAATCGCTTAAATTTGCGTATTTTCCTTCGCCGTAGAACAAGTTTTTGCCGTCTTTCCACACCGACTGATGCACGTGCATGCCGCTGCCGTTATCGCCGTAGAGCGGTTTTGGCATAAAGGTCGCGGTTTTGCCGTTTAGGTGGGCGACCATTTTGACGACGTATTTGTAAATTTGCACGTTGTCGGCAGCCTCAAGAAGTGTTCCGAATTTAACGCCAAGCTCGCCTTGTCCTTGCGCGACCTCGTGGTGTCCTAGCATGACTTCGAGGCCTACTTGCTCTAAAACCTGCATCATCTCGGCGCGCAGATCTACCATGCTGTCGGTCGGTTGCGTCATCAGATAGCCGCCTTTTCTTCTTGGGCGGTGGCCGGTGTTGTAGCTATCTTTAAAGTCTCTAGCGTCGTTCCACTCGCCTTCTTCGCTGTCTACTTCAAACATCGCGCAGTTTGGGCTGTCTACTATTTTTACGTTATCAAATATAAAAAACTCATTCTCCGGCCCAAAATACGCCACGTCGCCCATGCCGCTTTCTTTGACGTAGGCCATAGCTTTTTTGGCTATCGAGCGCGGGCATTTTTCGTAAATTTGACCCTTGTAAATGTCGTAAATATCGGCAAAAACCACGACCGTAACGTCGGCGGTAAATGGATCTAAAAAGGCGCTGGTCGCCTCGGGGCACATCAGCATATCGCTTCTTTCGATCGGTTGCCATCCTCCTAGCGAGCTCGCGTCCATCGGTATGCCGTTTACGAAGTGATCTTTTTCTACGAATTTTATGTTATAAGATATGCTGTGCCAAGCGCCGTTCATATCGGTAAATCTAAAATCCACGAATTTGACCTCGTGTTCTTTGCAAAAATCAAAAAAATGATCGACGCTTTTTACAAATTTTCCCATTTTTCGCTCCTGTGTTTATTGATTTCGTAATTGTATCATAAAATTTTACTTTTAAGATTAATTTAAATAATTTTTTCTACCCGATCTAAAATTTTACAAATTCTCTATCGCGGTTTTTAAATACCGCACACTTGTTAAAGCCTAAATTTCTAGCGATTTGCTCGCATTTTTCGCCGTTTAGACCGACTTGATCCTTTGCGTGCGCGTCCGAGCCAAACGTGATAGGTATGTCTTTTTCGGCGATCATTTCTAGTAAATTTACGCTCGGATACTGCTCGCCGATCGGTTTTCTAAAGCCGGCCGCATTTATCTCGACCGTCAAATTTGCCTTTTTTATAGCCTCAATCGCGTCTTTAGCAAGGAGCCTAACGTCGGTTTTTGGCATAAATTTAAATACCTTTAGCAAATCCAAATGCCCGACTATGTCAAATTTACCGGACTTCGCCATCTTTTCGACGCAGTAAAAATAATCCCGCCAAATTTGATCTATGTCGCGTTTTTTGTATTCGCCGATAAATTCGGGATTGTCAAAGCCCCAGCCGCCCAAAAAATGCACCGAACCGATGAGATGGTCTACGTCGCGCGATAAAACCCGCTCATCCATAAAGCCCTCTAAAAAATCGATCTCGTAGCCCAGCATTATTTTTATCCGCCCGTCAAATTCGTCTCTGAGGCGCAAAATTTCGCTCTCGTAAACGTCCATTTGCGAAAAATCCATACGGTACGCTTCGTCAAATTTCATCGGCGCGTGATCGCTAAAGCCAAAATACTCGCAGTTTGAATTTATCGCGCTTAAAACATACTCTCTAGGCTCATCTACGGCGTGTTTGCAAAGCGGCGTGTGGTTGTGCAGATCGACTCTCATTTTTATCCTTAAATATTTTGCAAATGCTACCTAAAATTTAATAAATTTAAGGATAAAATTCGGGTTTTTAAACTTATATTTCGTTAATTTTCTATATAATCAGCCCAAATTTAAATAGGAGATTTTATGACGCAAGAAGAACTTGACGCCTTGATGGCGGGCGATTTTGAAGATGAAGAGATCGGCGAGGAAATAGCGGAAGAAACTACGCCGCCTGCGGAAGAGAACGCGAAAAAAACCGATCCGGCGCCGAGTGAACAGATAATAAACTACGAGGGCACCGAGATGCGTATATCCTCGAACATGCCGTGGCCTCCGCCTCCACCGACGGACGATCACAAGATGGTTCATCAGCTAGACGACGTCACAAAGGATAGCGAGGAAAAAGCTACGCAGATGTTTGACAAGCTTGACGCGATCAATAACTTTTCTATGGACGCGGAGAGCGGACTTAGCGAGATTATTAGCGGTATCGAGGCTAATATCGAAATTTTTACCAAACTGCACGAAAAATTCCCAAATATCTCGACTTTTTCCGAGGCGCTAGAGAAAAATAACGCACTAAAAAGCTCCGCCGAAATGACGCTAGATAACGTCAGAATGGCCGAAGACGAGATAATGATGGCGATGGATATGATGCAGTATCAAGACATCCACCGACAAAAGATCGAGCGCGTCATCAACGTTATGCGCGCGCTTAGCAAGTATATGAGCAGCCTATTTGAGGGCAAGATCGACGACGATAAGCGCGTGGCCTCGGCCGTGCATATCGCTGGCGATACGCACACCGAAAACCTCGTCAGCAACGACGATATCGAAGCTCTGATAGAAAGTTTGGGCAAAAAATAGTGCTAAAGCCCGAGCTTTTATCTCCCGCGGGGAATTTAACCAAGCTAAAAATAGCTCTAGAGTACGGTGCGGACGCGGTTTACGCGTCGGTGGCGAGCTTTTCGCTTCGCACCCGTTCGGCGCGCGAATTTAACCTTGAAACCTTTAAAGAAGCTATCGAATACACGCACGCAAAGGGCAAGAAATTTTACGCGACGGTAAACGCGTTTCCTTTTAATTCGCAAATCGAGCCGCTAAAACGCCACTTACAAACGATTTCTGCGATGAAGCCAGATGCCTTTATCATCGCAACTCCCGGCGTCATGAGCCTGGCAAAAGAGATCGCGCCCGAGATTGAGATACACCTCTCGACGCAGGCAAACGTCATGAATGCGCTTGATGCAAAAATCTACCACGAAATGGGCGCAAAACGTATCGTTGTAGCGCGCGAAATGAGCCTAAAAGACGTCGTGAAGATAAAAGAGCAAATCCCGACGCTCGATATCGAAATTTTCGTGCACGGCTCGATGTGCTTTGCTTACTCGGGGCGCTGTTTGGTGAGCGCGGTGCAAAGCGGCCGCCAGTCAAACCGCGGCAGCTGCGCCAACGACTGCAGGTTTAAATACGAGCTCTACGCCAAAAACCCTGAGAGCGGGACGCTGTTTCGCCTAGAAGAGGACGAAGAAGGCGGCACGCACGTGATGAACTCGAAGGATTTAAATTTATCCGCGCACATCAAAGACATCATCGAAAGCGGCGCAGTGGGTAGCCTAAAAATCGAAGGCCGCACGAAAAGCGAATACTACGCCGCCTGCGCGACTAGAGCTTATCGCATGGCTATTGACGACGCCGTGGCGGGAAAATTCGACGCGCAAATTTACGCAGGCGAGCTAAATACGCTAAAAAATCGCGGCTTTACCGACGGCTACTTGGTAAATCGCCCGTTTGAAAAAACGGATACGCAAAATCACGCCAGCAGCCTAGAAGAAGGCACTCATCAGGTAAATGCCATGAGCGAAGACGGCGAGTTTTTTAAATGCAAATATAAAATTTTCCCTGGTAACGAGTACGAGATCGTGGCGCCGCTGGGCTCGCAGATAGATGAGAGCGAGAGCGAAACCTCGCAAATTTTCGGCCGCGACGGTAAGAAATTTATCAAATTTAAAAAACTAGTAACCAAAAAAGGCAAAGAGCTCGCCGAGATTCACAGCGGCAACGAAAACGAAGTAAATTTGGGCGCGAGGCTACCTAAATTTAGCTTTTTAAGAGAGGAAATAAAATGAAATTCGTATCTATAATAATGGGAAGCAAGAGCGACTACGACGTAGTTAGCGAGGCGGCAAAGGTGCTTGAAAAATTTAACGTTCCTTACGAGCTAATCATTAGCTCGGCGCACAGGAGCCCGAAGCGAACGAGCGAATACGTCGCCGCAGCCGAAGAAAAGGGCGCGCAGGTATTTATCGCGGCAGCCGGCATGGCGGCGCATCTAGCGGGCGCTATCGCGGCAAACACCACTCGCCCCGTGATCGGCATACCGATGGCAGGCTCCGCGCTTAGCGGCGTGGACGCGCTTTATTCGACCGTGCAGATGCCCGGCGGCATGCCAGTGGGTACAGTCGCTATCGGCAAAGCCGGCGCAGTAAACGCAGCCTATCTGGCGCTACAAATTTTGGCTCTAAACGACCAAAATCTAGACGAAATGCTAAAAGCCGACCGAGCAGCTAAAGCCAAGCAGGTTGAGGATGATTCGGCGAAGGTGGAAGTTTTACTCGCCTAAAGGAGCAAAGATGCAGACATACTTAAATATAGACGAATTTTGCAAGCTCGTGCACCTAGAGCGCGAAGTCATCGAGGGGATGATAAACCGAGGCGTGCTAAATACGAAAGAAGAGGGCGGCGAGATCCTCATAGAAGCTAGCCAAGGCACAATGAGCGTGGTGCCTAGCGTCGTGGCCGTACCTGCGCCACAGATCGGCGCCGACGGCTTTAGCTTCGTAGAAAAGACGATCGGCACGATATTAAATTTACACGAAAAGGTGCTTGATGCCAAAGACGAGACGCTAGAGACCCTGCGCAACGAAAATAAATTTTTAAAAGAGGCGCTAATCTCGATGCAAGAGCTCTACGACGAGGATAGAAAAACGGTCGAGACGCTCACGAAGCAGCTAAAAAATTCGCAAGACGAAGTCGAGTTTTTAAAACGAAAATACAAGCTCATGTGGAACAAAGCGGTTGAAAATTTTAAAGGCGACAAGGAGTAGTCGTGGAAATTTTAGCGGTAGAGGGTTTTAAAATTTGCGGATTAAAAACTCGCACCAAAAATGCCGACGAGATAAACGGCGACGGTAAAATCCCAGCCTTGTGGGCTAAATTTACAAAAGAATTTTATGACGGTAAAAGCGAAATTTACGGCGTTTATTGTAGCTACGAAAACGGCGTAAACGGGCTTTATGATTTATTTATCGGTACGAAGTCGCTTTGCCCTGGCGGCGAAATTTTAGAGATAAAAAGCGGCAAATACGCCGTTTTTAGCTTTCCAAACGAGCCGCAAAATGTAGCGAAATTTTGGGGAGAAATTTGGAAATATTTTGAAAACTCGAAACTAAAAAGAGCCTACGAAACGGACTTTGAGAAATATTTAAACGAAAAAATAGAAATTTACATATCAATAAAATAAAGGTAAAAAATGACGTTTTCAGAGATTATTTTGACGTTGCAAAACTACTGGCGCGAGCAGGGTTGCGTGATACTGCAGCCATACGATATGCCTGCAGGTGCTGGCACCTATCATCAGGCGACTTTTTTAAGGAGCCTCGGGCCAAAGCCGTGGGCGACTGCGTACGTAGCCCCGTCTCGCCGTCCGACCGACGGCAGGTATGGGGAGAACCCAAACCGCCTTGGAGCATATTATCAGTTTCAGGTGCTCATTAAACCTAGTCCTGAAAACATACAGGAGCTTTATCTAAAAAGCCTCGAAAAGCTCGGGTTAAATTTAAAAAATCACGACATCCGCTTCGTCGAGGATAACTGGGAGAGCCCGACGCTGGGCGCTTGGGGGCTAGGCTGGGAGGTCTGGCTAGACGGCATGGAGGTGACGCAGTTTACGTATTT
The DNA here is from genome assembly GCF_052170435.1 of Campylobacter sp. Classification (GTDB taxonomy): domain Bacteria; phylum Campylobacterota; class Campylobacteria; order Campylobacterales; family Campylobacteraceae; genus Campylobacter_A. Next base: position 95,518 of record NZ_JBQNAN010000005.1, on the reverse strand, counting down.
TCAACAAGTTGGCGGCATCGCATGCGAGCTGGTTTCTGCTGAGATCACCTACGGCCTTGAGCGCCTTGCGATGTATCTGCAGGACGTAAATAGCGTCTATGACATCGTTTGGGATGATAGGGGCGGCAATATCGTGACCTATGCCGACGTGCATAAGCAGGGCGAATTTGAGTGGAGCAAATATAACTTTGAAATCGCCGACGTTGATATGCTGTTTCGCCAGTTTGAAAATGCATTTGGCGAGTGCAAACGCTGCTTGGAGGCTAAAATTTCGCTGCCTGCGTATGACTACTGCATGCTAGCGGCGCATACGTTTAACGTCCTTGACGCGCGCGGAGCGATCAGCGTAACGCAAAGGCAAGACTATATCCTAAAAATCCGCGAGCTAGCCAAAGAGTGCGCGCTAACGTACAAGGCTAGCATCGACGCCGCAGCCCAAAACGGCGCGAAGGACGAATGAAATTTGATGAAAATCGGCGAAATTTATAAAATTTTAGACGAGATTAGCCCGTTTGCAAGTCAAGAGGAGTGGGATAACAGCGGACTGCTCGTGGGCTCGTTTGAAGCGGGCGTGGAGCGCGTTTATCTTAGCCTCGACATCGATGACGATCTTTTGGATGAGGCACAGCCAAACTCGCTCATCATTACGCATCATCCGCTCATTTTTAAGGGGCTAAAATCGCTAAATTTGGACAAATATCCAAGCGGCCTAATCGCAAAGATGATGGCTAAAAATTTAAGCCTAATCGCTATGCATACGAATTATGATCTAAGCCACCTAAACGAATATGTGTTAAGCGAAATTTTGGGCTTTGCGCCAAAAGAGTGCGATGGATTTGTGCTTTATGCGGATGTAAATTTGAGCTTTGACGAGCTTTGCGAGAGAGTAAAAACAAAGCTAAATTTAAGCTATCTAAGGGTTTGTAAGGGGCGAAAATTTGACCGTACTGCCCCCATAAAACGCCTTGCGTTTTGCACGGGAAGCGGTGGAGATTTGATAGATGGCGTCAAAGCGGATGTGTTTTTAACCGGGGATCTGAAGTACCATCAAGCCATGAGCGCCGTGCAAAATAATCTTACTATGATAGACATCGGACACTTCGAGAGCGAGCAGTATTTTGGGGAGTCGCTTGCAAAATATTTGCAAATTTTGCCGATTCCTACTATAATATCCAACTCAAAAAACCCGTTTTCATACAGTTAAAGGAAAAAGATGAATAAATATCTAGAACAGCTAGTCGAGCTCTCAAACATCGATAAAGATATCGACGATTTTACTCCGCGCCTTGAGAAGGTTCAAAGCGTTTTAAAAGCGACCAAGGACGAGCGGGCGGCGATTTTGGCACAGATCGAGGAAGCGGCTACGAGCGTGACCGAGCTAAAAAATCAAAAATCTCAAACCAACGCGCACATAGCCGAATTTAGCGCGAAGATAAAAGACGTCGCTAAAAAGAGCGGTGCGGCAAAAACCGAAAAAGAGATAAAAGCGCTTCAACTAGAAGACGAGCTAGCAAAAGAACAGCTAGAGGCCGCGAACGAAGAGGTTGAAAGACTAGAAAAAATCATAGATAGCAAAAATGCGCTAAAAAGCGAGCTTGAGGCAAAGGCTGCGGAACTAGGCGAAAATTTGACCAAAATCGAGAGTGAAATCTCGGCCGAGGTCAGCGCTATCGAGCAACAAAGAGACGAAATATACGCTAAGAAAAATAAGCTAGTCGGCGAGATGAATCAAAAAATCTTGACCTTTTACGAGAAGATCCGCAAATGGGCGCACAATACCGCCGTCGTGCCGGTCAAAAAGCAGGCCTGCTACGGCTGCTTTATGCAGATAAACGACAAGACTTATTCTGCCGTCATCAAGGGCGAAGATATCGTGACCTGCCCTCACTGCGGCCGAATTTTATACAAAGAAGCGGCGAACTAGCCTTTAAATTTGATAATAATTTATTACGTTTTAGTCCTCGCGGCGTTTGCCTTGGGGGCTTTACCGCTTGCGATTTTAGCTTTTAAGAAAAAGTACAGAGCCTCGATCCCCGCTAGATTTTTTTTGTTTAAAAATCCCAAATTTGACGCCTCTCGCGTGCATTTTCACGCGTGTAGTTTCGGCGAGGTGCGCTCTATCGCGCCGCTAGTTAGTAGATTTAAAGACACGGCCGCAGTCTCGGTCGTAACCAAAACCGGTTTTGACGAGGCGAAAAAAATCACGCAAAATACGCGCTTTTTGCCGTTTGAGATATTTTTACCGTTTTGGCTAAAGCCTGCTAAAATAACGGTTATTTTTGAGGCCGAGCTTTGGCTGGGGCTTGTTTTTTGGGCTAAATTTAAGGGCTCGCGCGTCATTTTGATAAACGCTAGGATTTCTGATAGGAGCTACAAAAGCTATCTAAAATTTGGCTTTTTTTACAGGTATTTGTTTAAATTTATAGATAAAATTTACGCCCAAAGCGATCTGGATAAACAGCGCCTAGAGCGGCTCGGCGCTAAAAATATCGTCGTTAGCGGCAATATAAAATCAGCCTTTTTACCAAGTCCGAGTAAAATTTACGCCAAACCAAAAGAGCGCGTGATCGTGCTAGCTAGCACTCATGCAGGTGAAGAGGAGCTGATTTTGCGCGAGTTAAATTTGAGCGCAAACGATAAGCTGATACTCGTGCCGCGCCATCCGGAGAGATTTGGCGAAGCAGGCGAGATTTTGGCTAAATTTGCCGCAAAAAACGGACTTAGTTTTTCTAAATTTAGCGAAACTAAAAACTTTGACGCACAGTGCGTGCTGGTCGATGCGATGGGTGAGCTGGTAAATATTTATAAATTTAGCGACGTCGTCGTGCTCGGCGGTAGCTTCGTGCCAAACGTCGGCGGACACAATCCGATCGAGGCTACACAGTTTGAAAACGTAATGATAAGCGGGGAGTTTATATTTAACCAAAAAGCCCTGTATAGCGCGGTTGACGGCATAAAATTTGCAAAAGCGGACGAGATAAGTTCGCTTTTAAAGCAAGATTTACCCAAAGCAAAAATAGTCGCCAAAGGCGATGCAAGCGAGATTTTAAAAGATATTGAGGAAAATTTATGAAAGAAGAAAAAGCCTATAAACTGCTGGCGATCCAGGAGGGTATCTCAAACAACGAGGCAAAGGAACTAATCGACGCGGGGCTAGTTAGCGCCAAAGGACAGAGGATCGCCGTGGCGCGCGCGATGATGAGCGTGGCGACTAAATTTAACGTGCAAAAGCTGCCGCGCCCAAGCGTGATTTTTGAGGATGAAAACCTGATCGCGGTTGATAAGCCGGCATTTTTAACGTCGGAAAAAGTGAGCGAAACTTATAAATTTCCTCTGCTTCACAGGCTCGATAAGGAAACTAGCGGCGTGCTTTTGCTTGTAAAAAACGAGGAATTTCAAAAAAAAGCGATCGAGGAGTTTAAAAACTGCCGCGTAAAAAAAGAGTACGTAGCGGCGGTAAAAGGTATCGTGAGCGAGGAATTTAGCGTAAACGAACCAATAATCACGCTAAAAAACAAAGGCGGAGCGTTTTCTAAGATCTCGCCAAACGGCAAAGAGGCGTTTTCGCACGTGACGCCGGTGATGGTCGCAGGCAAAAAAAGTCTCGTAAAAGTCGAGATAAAAACCGGCAGAACGCACCAAATCAGAGTGCATCTAAATCACGCGGGATACGGGATCGTCGGCGATGAAAAATACGCTAAAAATAAATCCGCGAGAATGTATCTGCATGCTTACAAAATCGAACTTCTGGGATATAAATTTAGGTCAAATTTGAGCAGTGATTTTAGCAGGCTCGGTTTTGAAATTTCAAGAAATTTTGAGATTTAAAGAGCGATAAAGCTTAAATTTAATAAAATACGCGCTTTAGCTATAAATGTAAATAAAAGGTAGAATGTGTTTGAACAAATCAGCGAGTCGTTTCGTTTAGCCGTTAGTAAAATTCGTTTCGTAGACGATGAAAAAGCGCTAAATAACGCGCTTGACGTGCTTAAAAAAGCACTACTAAAAGCCGACGTTCATCACAAAGTTACCAAAGAATTGCTAGCTCTCATAGAGGCTGATCTAAAGCAAAGCGGGATAGGCCAAAAGCAATTTTTAGACGCTATAAAGTCAAATTTAACGAAAGTTTTAACCGCGCCAGGCAACCAGGGCTTTGTCTTTGCGCCCGTGGCCCCTACGATCGTGCTAATGGCTGGATTGCAAGGTAGCGGAAAAACCACTACGACGATAAAGCTAGCAAATTATCTAAAACTTAGAAAGAAAAAAGTTTTAGTCGCGGCGTGCGATTTGCAGCGCTTGGCGGCAGTAGAGCAGCTTCGCCAGCTTTGCGAAGCAAACGAGATAGAGCTTTTCAGTATAGACAACGAAACCGATCCGCTAAATGTAGCCAAGCAAGCGCTAGCTAAAGCAAAAAGCGGGCTTTATGATGTACTTTTGGTCGATACTGCAGGACGTCTAGCGATAGATGAAGCTTTGATGAAGCAGATAAAAGATATCAAATCAGCGCTCGAGCCGCATGAAATTTTTTACGTAGCCGATGCTATGAGCGGACAAGACGGCGTAAAAACAGCTAGCACATTTAATGATGCGCTAAAAATAAGCGGCGTGGTGCTAAGTAAATTTGACTCGGACAGCAAAGGCGGCGTAGCTATAGGTATAGCAAAACAGCTAAATATACCGCTTAGATTCGTAGGTATCGGCGAAAAAGTCGGCGATATGGAGAGCTTTATCCCTGAGCGTATCGTGAGCCGCATAATGGGCGAGGGCGACTTGGCGACGTTGGTTGAGAAAACTAGCGCCGTGATAGATGAGCAAGAAGCAAAAAGAATAAATAAAAAGATCAAAAAAGGGCAGTTTAACTTTAACGACTTTTTATCGCAAATGGAAAGCGTCAAAAAGCTCGGAAATATGAAAAGTTTAATCGGTATGATACCAGGGCTATCAAGCGTGGCAAATCAGATAAAAGATATCGACCTTGATAACTCGAAGGAAATTTTACATATCAAAGCTATGATAAATTCGATGACGCAAAAAGAACGCGAGAATCCGGATTTACTAAACAATAGCCGAAAAAGACGTTTGGCTGCTGGATCTGGACTATCTCAAGTAGAGGTAAATCGCTTTTTGAAGCAGTTTGAAAACGCATCAAAAATAGCAAAGAGGTTTTCTGGTAAAGAAGGTCTAAAAGGGCTTGGAAATTTACTAAACCAAGCTAAAAACTCTCGCCCTAATTAAAGGGCTTAAATTTGGCTACGAGCGTGGCTAAATTTAAGCCTATTTAAAAAACAGAAGGAGAAATATAATGGCAACAGTAGTAAGACTAACGAGAATGGGACGCAAGAAAAAACCTTTTTATCGTATAGTCGTAACGGATAGCAGAAAAAGAAGAGACGGCGGCTGGATAGAGTCGATCGGTTACTACAACCCGATGGTTAAACCTGAGGTAGTAAAATTTGACGCTGAGCGTTTGGCTTATTGGAAAGGCGTCGGTGCGAAACTTAGTGACAGGGTTGCAAAAATAACTAGCAAATAATTAAAAAATGGTAGAAAATTTTTTACTTGAATACGCTAAGCTCATCGCCGATTTTCCAGATAAAGTGAAACTCGAGCGAGTCGAGCTTGGCGAAAATTTTGCCGAGCTGATAATCTACGCCGATAAAGTCGATACAGGCAAGCTTATCGGCAAAGACGGCAGGATGATAAACGCGATAAAAACCGTAATCGTGGGCTATAAAGCCAAAGATGCGACATCATACCGCGTTACGGTAAAGCCTCTTGAGTGAGCTTGTAGAAGTCGCATTGCTTGGCAAAACAGTAGGATTAAAGGGATTTGTCAAGCTTTATAATAAAGGCGACTTTCCTAGCCAGTTTAAAAAAAATGCTATATTTTGCGATAAAGACGGTAAAGAACTTGTCGTAAAAAGCTACAATCACACAAACGATACTATCTCTTTTTGCGGCTTTGAGGATATAGATAGTGCAAAAACTCTTACAAATAAAACAATCTACACCACAAAAGAAGAAACTAGAAAAAACTGCAAACTAAAAAAGGGCGAATTTTTCTATTTTGATGTCATCGGTTGCGAAATTTACGAAAATAACCAAAGGCTCGGCGAAGTAGAGGATATAGATGAGGTCGGCGCAAACCATTTATTTTTGGTAAAAACCGATGAAAATTTGATTTCCAAAGGGTTGGAAAAAAGTTTTTACATTCCGTATATCGACGTTTATGTAGAAAAAGTCGATGTGGAAAATAAAAAAATTTACACCAAAAATGCTATCTTAATTCTAGAAAATTCCTGATGAAATTTACCTTTGTTACTCTTTTTGAAAGCCTTGTACAACCCTATTTTGAAGATAGTATTTTGGGTCGTGCTGTAAAAGAAAAGCTCGTCTCAATTGATTTTTTAAATCCTCGGGATTTTAGCACAGATAAGCATAAAAAGGTAGATGACTATATGGTTGGAGGCGGCGCAGGATTGCTCATGACGTGCCAGCCTCTTGATGATACTTTAAAATTTTTACTAAAAAATAAGCCAAAACCCCATACTATTTTTCTTGCGCCCGCCGGGAAAAAATTTACCCAAAACGATGTTAGGCGTCTGGCAAAAAAAGAACATATTTGTCTGGTTTGCGGTAGATATGAAGGTATAGACGAGCGAATAGTAGAAAAATACGCAGATGAGATTTTTTGTATCGGCGACTTTGTGATGACCGGAGGGGAGCTGGGGGCGCTTTGTATTTCTGATGCGATTTCTCGCAATATTGACGGCGTTTTAGGAAACAATGAAAGTCTTGAAATTGAGAGTTTTGAAGGTGATTTACTTGAGACTCCGTCTTTTACAAAACCCAGTAATTACAAAGGTTCTGGTGTGGTTTCAGCGTTTTTAAAGGGAGACCATGCTAAAATCAGAGCTTTGAAAAATAATATGGCGTTCTTAAAAACTAGGTTTTTTCGTCCGGATTTATACCGAAAATTTGAGCCGCCGACTAAGGAAAAAATATGAGAAACAAGTATATAGAGGCGTTTGAACGAACTCAAATAGCCCAAAAGTCTGTGCCTGATTTTCGCGCTGGAGATACTTTGCGTATAGCTATCCGCATCAAAGAGGGCGATAAAACGAGAATTCAAAATTTTGAAGGTATCTGCATAGCAAGACGCGGAAGTGGAACTGGCGAAACATTTATCATCAGAAAAATAGGTGCAAATAGCGTAGGCGTAGAGAGAATTTTCCCTATCTATAGCGAAAGTCTAGAGAGCATAACCGTTCTAAGACAAGGTCGCGTTCGCCGCGCTAAGCTATTTTATCTACGTGATAGACGCGGTAAAGCCGCTCGTATTAAAGAGCTTAAAAAATAGTTTTACTCCTTGCAAAAGTCTAGTTTTAGGCTTTTGCTTTCTTTCTGTATTCTTAAATTTTAAAAACGCTTAATTAAAATCAATCATTTTATCTAAAATTAGAGTTACAATACTGTTATTATTTTATAATAAAGGTTGTAAATGGAAAAGATTGTATGGCAAAATGAAGTATTTAACGGCGTTACTATAGCTAAGCTTTTTGATGGGCCGCACAGCAAGGAAATACGCATAAATTTAGAAAAAGGCGCTCAAATGAAGGAACATAAGGCTCCTGGCGCTATCATGGTGCAGGTTTTAAGCGGCAAGATAGATTTCAGCGTTGGAGAAAATAGTGTTATCTTGGATACGCTAGATATGATTACGCTCGAGCCAAATGTCTTGCATGCTTTGACTGCTTTGGAAAATAGCATAGTAAGGCTTAGCTTAAGTAAAAATGATGACGTAAGTAGGGTTTTTGGAGTCTTAAAATCTTAGCCTTTACTTTTTTGCTTTTACTATAAAGCAACAATCTAATAAGAATTTATCTACAAATTTAAAGTGGCGTAATGCCACATAAGGATCTACGCTTAATTTTTTGGCACGAAGAATACGACAATAAAAAGAGCTTAATGGGTGACATCCTGTGGGCTTGCCCGGTCACCTATTTTTATGATTAAAGTTTTTACTGTGCTGGCATCGTTGCAAAAGGTATTTTAAACTACTTTTTGATATACGATTTTGCATGGTTTGGCCCCAGAAGGCAAGCGATGAAGCCGCCAAATCCCAATAAGGCTTTATTTTTACAAAGTTTATACTTGGTTTTATAAATTTTAGACGATGGCCTGCAACTAGACGCATTTTCATCAAATTTGCCAAACATAGGCCCAAAAGATCAAAACACACTCAAGGCAAAAACTATGCATATAAAAATAAGCAGATTTAAATTTGATGCCAAAAATATCTTGGATTTTGAAAAATTAAATTTTTAACCAGGCCTCAATAAAAATACAAATTTAAAACCATATAAAATTTATAGCCGACAAATCACTCAAAAAATCAAAATTTAAACCATCAAACTCTTTCAAGAAAAATTAATATAACATTTTAAGTTAAGCTTTATTATAAGTATAAAATAGTAAAACAAAAAGTTAATAATTTAAATTTTAGAGACACTATCTCATACATTTATTACTCGTATTTAAAAAATATATAATATTTAAAAGCAATAGGTATTACGTTATTTAGGCTATTTTAAAGATAAATTAAGTCTGTATGGATATATAAAAATAACAAAATAGTAATAAAAAAATAAATAGAAAATTAAACTTTTAATTTAAATATCAGTTTAATTGCGCTATAGTTTCATTATTCAATTTCATCACAAGGAGAACCGATATGGGAACCAGAAGAGAACACGACTTCATAGGTGAGCTAGAGATAGCTGATGATGTATATTACGGCGTGCAAACATTTAGGGCGCTTGAGAATTTCCACATGAGCGGACGACCGCTTAAAGATTATCCGTATTTCGTTAAGGCATTTGCTCAAATCAAAAAGGCTGCGGCCTTAGCCAACAAAGAAGTCGGAGTTCTAGACGCGCAAAAAGCCGACGCCATCGCAAAAGCGTGCGACGAGCTGATCGCGGGTAAATATTTAGATCAATTCGTAGTAGATATGATTCAAGGCGGTGCGGGCACTAGCACCAATATGAACGCAAACGAAGTTATAACAAACGTCGCGCTTGAAAGCCTAGGACACAAAAAAGGCGAGTATCAGTATCTGCATCCAAACGACCATACGAATTTAGGCCAAAGCACCAACGACACTTATCCAAGTTCGATTAAAGTTGCCGCTTACGCGAAATTAACCGACCTTCTAAAGGCTATGGAGCTACTTAAAAACGAGCTAGAAGCCAAGGCAAAAGACTTTAAAGATATCATCAAAATGGGTAGAACCGAGCTGGAAGACGCCGTTCCTACGACGCTTGGCAACACGTTTAACGCATTTGCAAGCTACATCAAAAGCGATATCGAAAAAATCACCGCCGCAAGAGAGTCTATGGCCGTGCTAAACATGGGCGCAACCGCGATCGGAACGGGCATCAACTGCCATCCTGATTATAAAGCGGCCGTTCATAAAATTTTAAGCCAAATCACGGGCGTAAATTTCAAACCTGCCGATGATTTCATAGCAGCTACTCAAGACACTGCGGATTTCGTTCACGTTAGCGGCGCGCTAAAAACCGCTGCCGTTAGATTAAGCAAGATCGCAAACGATTTAAGACTAATGAACTCAGGCCCAAGATGCGGTCTTGGCGAGATAAATTTACCTCAGATGCAGCCTGGTAGCTCTATCATGCCTGGTAAAGTAAACCCGGTCATCGCAGAAGTTGTAGGCGAGGCATGCTACGAGGTAATCGGCAACGACGTAACCATCATGCTTTGCAGCGAGAGAGGCGAATTTGAGCTAAACGCATTTGAGCCTGGCATCGCTTACGCGCTATTTAACTCGATCTTCATCCTTGAAAACGCGATGAAAACTCTAGCTGAAAAAGCTATCAGAAAACTAACTGCAAACCCTGAAGCATGCTTAAAATCAGTGCTCGGCTCAGTCGGTATCGTAACTGCGTTTAACCCGTACATCGGCTACGAAAAATCTGCAAGCATCGCTAAAGAAGCATTGCAAACAGGCAAAGCCGTAGGCGATATCTGCTTGGAGAGAGGATATTTGAAAAAAGAGGAGATAGACAAGATCCTAGAGCCTAAAAATATGCTAAACCCTCACATGGGCAAATAACTGAGCAAAAGTCTTAAAGCGCCGAGGTAAAATTCGGCGCCTTTTAAATTTAGTAAGTGAAAAACAAAATCTAATACAAGGAGTTTTCCTATGGATATAATGCTGATTTTACAGATTATAGTCCTACTCGGAGGTATCTACCTAGGCGTTAGGCTAGGCGGTATGGGCGTGGGTTACGCCGGTGGTCTTGGCGTCGTTATTTTGGCGATGCTTGGTATGAAAGTGGATATGAAAGATATCCCGATGGACGTTATTTTAATCATCGCGTCCGTTATTTCGGCCATCACTGCGATGCAAGTCGCGGGCGGACTTGATTATTTAGTTCAGGTCGCATCTAAAATTTTGCGCAAAAACCCAAAACAAATCAACTACCTAGCACCTATCGTTACCTATCTTCTTACGATCCTAGCGGGTACGGGTCACACCGCGTTTTCTATGATCCCTGTTATCGTAGAGGTTGCTAAAACGCAAAACATCAAACCTAGCGCGCCTCTTGCGCTTTCGGTCGTTTCATCTCAAGTAGCGATCACCGCTAGCCCTATATCTGCGGCTTTCGTTGCTATGACAGGCGTTTGCGAGCCTCTTGGCGTTAGCTATCCGATGCTACTTTTCATATGCATATCTACTACTTTCGTAGCTATGATTATTACGGCCTTCATCGTAAATAAATTTTACGATCTTGACCTCTCAAAAGACCCTATCTATCAAGACAGACTTGCTAGAGGCGCGGTTGCGGAGATAAAAGAGGTAGAGTATCAAGCGCTAAAACCTTATGCGAAAAGATCGGTTGCGATATTTGCCGTCGGCGTTTTAGTCGTCGTTTGCTATGCGCTCGTTATTTCAAAGAGCCTTGGTATCGTGGCAAAACCTATCCTATCTAGAGACGCTGCGATCATCAGCTTTATGCTTACTATCGGCTTCCTTATCGCTACGCTTTGTAAGGTCGACACTAGCAAATTGCTTTCAACCAGCACTTTCCAAAGCGGTATGAATGCGTGCATATGCGTCATCGGTATCGCATGGCTAGGTACTACATTTGTTAACGGTCACATCGATAGCATCAAAGAGGTAGCTAAAAACATCGTTACGCAGTATCCGTTTATATTAGCCATTGCGCTATATTTCCTAAGCTGCTTGCTATACTCTCAAGCCGCAACCACTCGCGTTATGATGCCTGCAGTCGCTGCTGCGCTTGGTATGACTAGCCCTGAAAACTCAGGTCAAATTTGGATCCTAGTTGCTTCATTTGCCGCTGTTTCAGGACTATTCGTACTTCCTACGTATCCTACGACTTTGGGCGCTATCGCTATGGACGATACGGGAACGACTAGAGTCGGTAAATTCGTATTTAACCACTCATTCTTCGTGCCTGGCACCATCATGGTCGCTCTTTCGGTTGCGCTAGCATTCCTCATCGCTCCTGTTCTTCTCTAAGAATTTTGAGCCAAATTTAGCCGAGACTTTGCTCTCGGCTTTTTTAAATTTAAGGACTTTTTCATGAAACGAATCGGAATTTTAGGCGGTATGGGACCGCTAGCTACGATAGATCTATACGCTAAGATCGTAGAACTCACAAATGCCGCAAAAGATCAAGACAACATCCCTATCGTCATCGATAACCACCCGCAGATCCCGGACCGCACGGCGTATATCCTGCACGGAGGCGAGGATCCGTTTCCTTTTATGAAAGAGTCTGCAACTAGGCTAAAAAACGCCGGCTGCGAGGCTATCTGCATAGCTTGCAACACGGCTCACTATTTTGCCAAGCGACTAACGGAAGAGTGCGGCGTAAATATCCTGCACATCGCTAAAATCGCGACCGCGTCGATAAAGTCGAATTTCCCGCACGCTAAAAAGATCGCCGTCATCGCCACTACCGGCACGACCGCGGCTAAAATTTACGAAAACGAGCTGATCGCCGCAGGTCTAGAGTGCGTAAAAATCCCCGAAAATTTGATGACAAACATCATGGACTGCATCTACAAGGGCGCAAAAGCAAATAAGCTAAAGGAGTACGTGGGTCTCTTTAACGATACGATCGCGGCTATCGAGGCTGACGCATATATCGCGGCTTGCACGGAGATACCGCTATTTTTGCCGTACGCGACGAAAAAAGATAAATTCGTAGACGCTACTCTCGAGCTTGCTAAAGCAGCCGTCAAATTCGGCCTAGAAAAATAATCAAATTTGCGTCTAATCGGCGCAAATTTACCCCCTCTTAAAACAAATTTTTATAAAATCCAAGCTAAATTTAAAGGATAAACGATGAAATTCGGCGAATTTAAAAATGCAAAAACTTTGAGCCTCGCAAGCTTGCTCTGCGAGCAAAATCCGCAGCTAGCGGAGCAGATAAAGCAAAATGAATTTTTATATATTTCTTGCTTTGAGGATAAAATTTTAGGTACAGAAAATCTCGTTCGCTGCGAGATCGGATCGGCTAGCTACGTGCTGGCTTTGCTTTGCAAATACTCGCTTGACGCGGCTAAATTTGACGAGCAAACGCACGAATATTTTGAGGGTCTTGACGAAGGATACCTAAGCGGCGAGTGCAACGTCGGCGAGGAGGAGTTTGAGCAGATCGCGGAGTTTTTAGAGGAGTGCGAAAATATCGTGATCGATAGCTCCTTTTTGGCGCACACGGATGCGAAAAATATATTCGAGTTTTTGCAAATGCTCGGCAAAAACGTCGTTTTGGCTGACGGCAAGCAGGGCGAGTTTAAAACGGACGGCAAGCTAACGCCGCTAAAAGAGCCCGAGAGCTTTGACGGTAGCGTCGTGTTTTTTATGGATGAGGCGGACGGGTCAAATTTGAGCGGCGAGGTAAAGGAGCTAATCGGCTCGGCGTCGTTTGCCGCGGCCGCAAAGGTAAAAGACGGCGATATAGCAAGCGTGCAGGCCAAGGGCGTAGAAATAAGGGCTAAATTTAGGTTAGAGCCGCAGATGAAGGGCACGGTCGCGCTTTGCAGGGCGAAATTTAGCGGATACGCGTTTAAGCTCGTTAAGATCTCAAAAGAGGCGTAGCGGCAAACGGTCAAATTCGGAAGGCGGATTTATCCGCCGAGGCGGGCAAATTTTATAAATTTAATCCCAAAAGCCGGGCTTGCTACGTCAAATTTGACATAGCAGGCGGAGCTTTTTGACGTTAGACGGACAAATTTACCCGCAACCGCGCTACTTCAAAATCCAAATTTTCCCTCTATGCCAAAGTTAAATTTAGGCTAAATAAAATTTTATCCAAATGCGCGAAATTTAGTAAAAAAAATCGCCTCAAAAGCGCGTTATATTCGCTTTTATAGCGCTTTTTAAACGAAAAAGGGTATAATGGTCGCATGAGAAAATATTTTTTACTTTTTTTACCGATTTTGGCGTTTTCTTTTAGCCTGAGCGTAAATTCGGGCGCAGAGGACGGCAGGCCCTACACCGTGATAAACATCAGCGACGAGAAGGGGCTCGTTTGTAAAGAGGAGATCCTCGCCTACGACCGCAAGCTTTATTTTTGCGATCTTCCTGGCGGCGCGTTGCCGAAGGTTGAGGATAAAATTTTAGCCCTGGCTGAAGTGAGATTTCGCGAGGAAAAGGGCGGCATGCGCGTCTATGTCGTGCCGCGCGCGAGCTCGCGTTTGATCTCATCTAGCGAGCCTCTTTACGGCGCGTCCGCCGTGCCGTTTAGTAAAAACGGCGGCGCAGCCAAACGCCACGCTATCGTGATAGATCAAAATTTAAGCGAATTTAAAAAACAAGCAAACTCGGGGATAAATTTCGCCCCGATATTTGAGCAGATGACCGCGCCTAGCGTCGGGCCGCTCGATCTAAACAAGGCCCCGATAGAAAGCGGCGATAGCAACGACATAAACATGTACCTAGACGTCAAAAAAAGCTACGACGCCAAGCGTTACGACGATACGATAGCTACGATTCAGACGGCGCTGCGCCGATATCCAAACAGCATCTTTGCTAGCGAGTTTTTGCTCTATAGACTGCGCGCTTTGGATAAAATTTTAGACTCGCAAAATAGCTTCGAAGGTCTTGGCGCAGCGGATGTCGCAAGCGAGGGGCGCGCGTGGATGAGGCGGTTCGTGTCGGACGAAAACTACCCCGAGGTGCTCTATCTCGTGACCAAAGCCTACCTCAGGCAGGAGCTCGTTAGCGACGCGAACTACACGCTAGACATCCTCATGAACGAGCATCCAAACTCAAATTTTACCAAGCTAGCTGTACTTGAGTTTGCCGATAGGCTCTACGTCACGGGCAGACAGGACGAGGCCGTGAGGATGTACGAGGACGTGCTGTACTCGGCGCAGACGCTAGACGTCGCTAGCCGCGCGGCTCTGAGCCTCGTGCAGGGTAGTATCGACAAGGCGAAATTCGACCGCGCTAAGGATTTTATGCTCAAAATTTTAAACAAAAACCAAGAATACCTGCTAAACGATGCGTCCAAGCTAATGACGCTGGCGGGGGTATTCCACGAGAAAAAGATGGACGATATCGCCGCGAGAATTTATGAAATTTTACTCGCCCGCTTAAATAAAAACGACAATGATTACGAAACCGTGCTAAAAAATCTAGGCATCGCACTAACAGGCACGCCCGACACGCAAAAAGCCTATGACTACCTAAAAAGATACCAAAACGAGTTTGCGGACGGGCAGTATGCCGCCATCGTGCAAAATGCGCTCGATAAGCTATTTTTCGCCAGAAACGACGAGAGCAACGCAACTAAACTACACGAGCACTACGACGCGCTTATGGGTAAATACGGAAAAACCGACGTCGGCGCCAAGGCTCTAAAAGAGCAAGTCGCGCTCTATCTAAAAGAGCGTAAATTTGACTCCGTCCTGCGCTATACCCAGGCCGTGCGCGATCTAAACGATACGGACGCTAGCGCCGTCTTGGATCAGGCGGCGCTAAATTTAGCGAGTGAAGCCATCCGTCAAAACGACTGCGCCGCGGCGGTAAATTTGACCGAAAACTACGGCGTAGGCGATAAAATCGGGGCTAAATTTAAGCTCTTTGACTGCTATATGCGCCTATCGCGCTTCGCCGCCGCGCACGAGCTCGCCTCGCAAAATATCTCGACGCCCGATATGCTCGACCGCGTGGAGTGGCTCATCAAACTAGCCTCCGTGTTGATAAAGACGGAGAAGTATAACGACGCCTTGCGCGTGGCTGACGAGGCTCTGGCTATCGCGTCTAGGCAGGAGTATGCCGACGTCTCGCCCGTGCTTTTTTATAGATTTGAGGCGCTGATGGGGCTAGGCAGGCTCACCGACGCCGCCGCGACGATAACGGCCGTCGAGACGCTACGCAAAAACGACTTTAAGGTCATCGAACTCTACGACCGCATGGCTGAGGCGACGTACGGCGCGAACGACTTTTTAAACGCGTCGGTTTACGCCAAAAAGGCGATCGACCTGCAAAAACGCCTGCATATCGCCACATTTAGCCCGAAAATCGACTTTGAGTACATCGGCTCGCTAAGCAAGCTGGATAAACTAGGCGAGGCTCTAGATGCCGCGCAAGAACTCGTAGATACGCGTCTAGATCCCGAAAACAGGCTACGTGCGCTAGCTCAGATCTCGGAAGTCTACATCAAGCTAAAACGCGAAAGCGAAGCAAAGCCGTACCTGCAGGAGTGCGTCGGCTCAAATCTGCAAAGCTCGTGGAAGGCTATCTGCGCCGAGCAGATGAAGCTCGTGGAGTAATTTATCCTCTTTAGCTTTTGAAACCAGCTCAAATTTAGCCGGGAAGCTCGGGTTAAATTTTGGTTTGATCGCCGTACTTTTGGCTTTGTGCCGGGCCTAGGCTCGTGCGCGGTGCGGCGCTATCTTTTTATCCGCAGATATTTTACGGCAAACGGGTTAAATTTAAAGCTGTTTGATGTTAAATTTTACTCTCCTTGCCTAAATTTGCCAAGCAGCGGCAGTCCTAAAAAAATGCGGCTACGCCTTTGCAACCAAATTTAAGCCTGAAATTTAGGAGCTTTGCTGCGCTAAATTCGATATAATTTCTAAAATTAGCGCTTTTAAAAGGAGCTGGCCGTGAACGTAAAATTTCAAGCCGAGATGAAAGAGCTGGACGAGAAATTTGCCGCTATCCCTAAGGATGAAAAAAGGCGGTATGATAGGCATAGGTTTATCAGACGAGCGACTATGACGTACTGGTCGTCGACGTTTGTCGTTTTTTATCTTTTTACGATATTGGCGTCTTGTTTGGAGTCGTTTTTCATAAGTAACGACATAGAATTGCCGCCTGAAGTTTTTAGCTATATTCGGGGCGCTGTGATGATAGTTGCGCCTATTTTCTGGACGTTTTATGTTTTAAGGCGAGATCAAACCAAGCGATACAGCTATCTTTTCGTTAGGGATCAGTGGGATAGTTTTCTAGCCTTTAGGATAGAAAATTTTGCCAGCATAGTTTTGATTTTGTACCCGATTTTACTTATTATCGGGTCGTTTTTCGTGAAGGATAGCGGCGGCGAATACGGCGTTTATGCGTTTTTATACGGCCTTGTCGTAGCTCCGATTTGCTTGCTTGTTTTTGCCGTATGCTACTCTCGCAACAAAAGCTCATACGAACCGGCACCCGAAGATGCAGATCTCGCAGGGGGTCCGGTCTAGCTCAAAGCGCGAAATCAGTAGAGGAAAGACTCGGCGAGCTGAACGACCTGGACGCAGAATTTGATCAAATACCTTGGCATCTAAAAAACCGTTACGACGTGCATAGGCTTATCAGGCGCGCTAGTATGGCGTTTATCGGATTTACGCTCATGGTTTCGTGGTTTGCGAGCTTTATAGGAAACATATTAGGAGTTGCATACCTTGCCGTGGTACTGATTTTGCCGTATATTTTCACGAAAATTTACCTAAAAAGCCACCCTGCGAAAAAGTACAGCAAATTTTTCATAAAAAATCAGCGACTTTGCTTGATGATTTTTACGGTTGAAAATTTAGCTAGCATTGCTTTGATCTTGTATCCGCTTGTGCTCATAATAGCAGCTCTGATCGCTAGAAATGACGAAAAGACGATGAGCTTGCTTTTGAGCGGCTCAAACGTATTGTCGGCTTGTCTGGCATGCTATCTGTTTAACCGAAGTACGTATATCCCGAAAGACGAAGCGTAATTTTTTAAATTTGAGTGGCGTTTGATGTGGGTTTTGTGCTCGGCACGGCGGCAAATTTGGACGGTTTTGTAAATTTAGCTCGTTTAAATTTGACTTCAAATTTTATTGCGTCTTTGATTTTGGATTTGCGGGCAAGTTTAAATTTTACGAGAGTAAAATGAGCAAGCAAATTTAAAAGCGCTTTTAAAATTGGATTTTAACCGTCCGAGATCAAATTTGATCGTAAATTTGAAGTAAAAGTAAAAGCGATTTTGCAAATGGGTTCAAATTTGACGAAGCGGCGGCTAAATTTAAGCAGTAAATCGCTCAAATTTGGCCGGCCTTTTGGGTAAATTTAAAAAATCAGTCCCTCGTCGTCTTGTTTTATCAGCGTATCTTGCGCGTCTTGTTTCGGTACCGGCGAGATCTTCGTATAGACCTCGATCAAGCCCTCGTACGCAGTGTGAAAGACGCCCTCCGGCTCGATAAAGGTTTTTTGTTTTAGCGGGTACTCCTTCATATAGCTTTCCATAAATTTCTTAAACACAGGAGCCGCCGTGCGTCCGCCGCCCTCGACCTTTCTCATCGGCGTATTATCGTCGTTGCCGTACCACACGACTACCTCGACTTCGGGCGTAAATCCGCAAAACCACGCGTCGATGTTATTGTTTGTCGTGCCGGTCTTACCTGCGACCTGCACGCCGTTTAGCCTGGCGCTTTGTCCCGTGCCGCGCTCCACGACCGTTTTCATCATATCGGTCATCAGGTATGCCTGCTCGGGCTCGGTGACGAACGTCCGCTCAGGCTCAAAGACCGCTTCTAAATTTTGATAGTTTATGATGCGTTTTATCAGGCTTGGCTCCACTATCTCGCCGCCGTTTGGAAACATCGAGTAAAATTTAGCAAACTCCAATGGCGAGATGCCAAAGCTACCAAGCGCGATGGATAGGTTTTTAGGTATATTTTTAAAGCCCATTTCGGTTAGTTTTTTATACGCCGTATCAAGCCCGATCTCGTCGAGTAAGTTTATCGTGGCGAGGTTGCGCGACTGACGCAAGGCCTCTCGTAGAGTGATATAGCCCTGGAAGCCGCCGCTATAGTTTTTCGGACGCCACTCGTACTGGCTGCCTTCGTTAAAGACTCTTGAAATGTCGGCAGCCTTACTCATCGGCGAGTAGCCCATGTCTAGGGCGATCTGGTAGATAAAGGGCTTAAAGCTAGAGCCCGGCTGGCGGGTGCTCTGCGTGGCGCGGTTGTAGCTACTTTTGGCGTAGTCCACGCCGCCGACTAGCGCGAGCACCTCGCCCGTCTTTGGAAGGGTGACGACGATAGCACCGTTTAGGATGCTGGCGTTTGCGTCTTTGTTTCGTTTTAGGATCTCGTTATGGCCGTATTTGAGCGCCTCGGAGGCCATTTGTTGCACTTTTAGATCGACGTTGGTTTCGATGACGTAGCCGCCAGTTTTGATATCCTCAAAGCGCTTTGAGGCCTCTTTTAGCGCCTCGTCCACGATATACGGGGCTTTGTTTTGCGTGAGAGTATCGTCAAAGACTACGGGCTGCTCGACTAGCGCGGCTTTGTACTCGGCGTCGCTGATCCAGCCTAGCGCGTTCATCCTTGAGATTACGTTGTTTGCGCGGCTTAGCGAGAGGTCTAGGTGGCGAGTCGGGTCGTATGTGCTAGGGGCTTTTGGCAGTCCTACCAGGATCGCGATCTCTTTTAGCGTGAGCTCGTTGAGCTCCTTTCTAAAGTACCCCTTGGCCGCGGTCTTGATGCCGTGGTAGCCGTGTCCGAGATAGACGTGGTTTAGGTAGCGCTCTAGGATTTGTTCTTTGCTTAGCTCGTTTTCTATTTTCATCGAGATGATCATCTCTTTGACCTTACGAGTTAGCTTTTTCTCTCTAGTTAGCACCATGTTTTTAACGAGCTGTTGCGTGAGCGTACTCGCGCCCTCTACTAGTTTGCCTGCTTTTATGTCCTTGACGATAGCTCGCGTGATGGCCTCTGGATTTACGCCGCCGTGCTCGAAAAAGCTCGTATCCTCGATCGCTACCAGCGCCTCGATGACGCGCGGCGGGATGTCCTCGTACTTTACGTAGATCCTGTTTTCGTCAAAGATATTTGCGATGAGCTCGCCGTTTCTATCGTAAATTTGAGTCGTGAGCTTTGGCTTAAAATCGATGATATTTGACGCGTCAAAAGTGACTTGCGAGTAAAGATAAACAAATGCCGCGCTCAGCGAAACAAAGATAAAAAACAAAATCGAAGCTAAAATTCTCATAAAAAGGCCTTTAAAATTTTCACGTTTAGCCCCATTGTGGTGCTAGTTTCGCCGTTTTGGCTTAGGATGTATTTTTTGTTGAAATTTTCTATCGTCATGGCTCCGGCCTTGCCCTGCCATAGATCGCCAGATAGGTAGTTTTGTAGGTCGGCTTCGTCAAATTTAGCAAATTTATACTCCGCAAAGCTGACGTTAAAAAGCTCGAATTTCTCGCCTAAAAATATCATCGCGGTTACGATCCTAGCGGTGCTACCGCTTTGCATTTTTAGCATTTTAAGAGCTTCTTTTCCGTCTTTTGCTTTACCTAAAATTTTACCGTCGCATACGACGACGCTATCGGCGAAAACGACGTTTTTTGCGCCGTCGTTTGCTTTTAAAAACTGCTCTTTTTTTGCCGCTACGATCTTTTGAACGTAGACGTGCGGCGGTAAATTTTTATCTACGCCGCTCTCGTCGTAGTCGAAGAAAACCTGCTCAAATTTAACGCCGTGATCTTGCAAAACCTTAGCTCTAGTAACCGAGCTCGAAGCCAAAATAATCATCAAAACTCCCTGTAAGATACGCCCAAATACGCAGCCAGCAGCGCAAACGCGACGTTTAGCGGGATGAAATAATAAATCGTAACTATAAGGTTTTCGTGAAGCTCGACGTATTCGCTATTTTGCAGGGATTTTGCGGCTTTGTTTAGGCGGTAGGTGACGTAAATGACGTTTAGGAACAAAAACCCCCAGATCGCCCATTTCGTCGTTAAAATCGTATTTAGCATCGGATCGGCGTTTTTGATCGCGTTTTGCTTGGCTAGTATCGCGCCGGTTACGCCCATTACTGCGATCGAGCCGTAGATCGCGTAGCCCAGGCGCTTTAGCATGGAGATTATCGTTTGGTATTTTTGCGTGTCGCCTTCGATATTTTTCATAAAAAATTTAGCGATGAGTAAAAAATTTGCTTGAAATCCGATAAAAACGACTACGGAGAGGATGTGGATAAAGGGCAGGGCGTTGCTAATCTTTGCAAAAGCTATGTTAAATTCGGGCATTTGTTCCCTTTGATCTTAAATTTTCTCGCGCTAAAGTTACTTGGACGGCGGTAAAATTTGACGCCAAAACGCGCGAATAAAATAAACTCATAAACTTATATTTTCCTTTAAATTTTATCTCGGCTCGCAAAACGAAAATTTCTAAATTTGCCTTGCGGCGTCAAATTTGATCTTGCCGCAACCGGCTCAAATTCGCTTTAAAATTTCACGCCGCAAAACCGTGGTCAAATTTAAGCGATTTTTTTAAATTTGACCGACGCAAGCTTATTTTTCTAACTTGATTTTAGCAAACTCTAACGCCTGCCTAACCGCATCCTCGATCGCTAGTACGTTTTTACCGCCCGCGGTTGCGAAATCATCCTTGCCGCCGCCGTTTCCGCCTAAAATTTGCGCCGTAAATTTGACCCATTCGCCCGCTTTCAAAGCCGCATTTTTCACGCCGGCAGCCAGAGCGATTTTGCCATCTTCGTTTACTTGCACGAGCAGGATTGCCGCCTTTTCGTTTTCATTTTTAAACTCGTCTATAGTGGCTTTTATGTCGCCGCCGTCAAGCACCGCAACGCAAAGCTTTGTCTCGTTTACGTTCACTACCGCCAGCGCGTGCGCGTCTTTGGCTTGCTTGGTTTTTTCTTTTAGGCTTTTTATCTCGGCTTTTAGTTTTTTTACCGCATTCATCGGCTCGGCGCTTTTTAGCTCGGTTTTTAGCTCCTCGATCTCGCCGCGCCAGGCTTTTGCTAGATTTAGCGCGGCTTTAGAGCACACGGCCTCGATCCTGCGCACGCCCGCGCTCACGCCGCCTTCTTTGGTGATGAAAAACGCACCGATTTGGCTTAAATTTGCCACGTGCGTACCGCCGCAAAGCTCCTTGCTAACCTCGCCGAAGCTTAGCACGCGTACTTTATCGGCGTATTTTTCGCCAAAAAGAGCGATCGCGCCGCTGTTTTTAGCGTCCTCGATATCCATTATCTCCGTTTTTGCTTCTATATTTTCGCTAATCGCGGCATTGACGAAATTTTCAATCTTTGTTAGCTCCTCTGCCGTCACTGCCTTTGGATGCGAGAAGTCAAACCTGAGTCTGTTTGCCTCGACGCTAGATCCGGCCTGCGCGATATGCGTTCCTAGCACGCTTCTAAGCGCAGAGTGGAGCAGGTGCGTGGCGCTGTGATGGCGCGCGATCTCGGCTCTTTGCTCGCTTACTTTTAGCTTCACGGTATCGCCGATTTTAAGCTCTTTTTTAACCGCGACGTTTGATAAATTTAGTCCGAAAAACTTCTGCGTATCTAGCACGTCGGCAGCACCAGCGATCTCGCCGCTATCGCCCGCTTGTCCGCCGCTTTGCGCGTAAAAAGGCGTCACGTCAAACATCGCCCAGCCTTGCTCGCCCGCTTTTAAAATTTGCGTTTCTTTAAAGTCCTCGTCAAGCAGCGCTAAAACCTTGCTAGTGCGCTCAAGCTCCTCGTAGCCGCTAAATTTATTTTCGCCGAATTTCTCTAAAAGCGCCTTAAAATCGCCCTTCGCGCTCTTGTCGCCACTACCTTTCCAAGCAGCCTTAGCGCGCGCTTTTTGCTCGCTCATTAGCTCGTCAAATTTAGCTTCGTCTACTTTGAGTCCTTTTTCGCGTAGCATGTCGGCCGTTAGATCTAGCGGGAAGCCGAACGTATCGTAAAGCTTAAACGCAGCCTCGCCGCTAAAAATATCTTTCGTGCGCGCTAGCTCACTCTCAAAAAGCTCTAGTCCGCTTGCTATCGTGGCTAAAAATCTCTCTTCTTCGAGCCTTATTTGCT
Source organism: Campylobacter sp. (assembly GCF_052170435.1). GTDB lineage: Bacteria > Campylobacterota > Campylobacteria > Campylobacterales > Campylobacteraceae > Campylobacter_A. The sequence continues at coordinate 73,183 of NZ_JBQNAN010000005.1, read as the reverse complement.
CTTTTACCGCCGCTTTTTTCTCGTTTAGGTAGGCGTAGTGGCCACCCATTAGCTCGCAGACTTTATCGACCAGGCGGTACATAAACGGCTCTTTTATACCTAGCAGATATCCGTGCCTGATCGCGCGGCGAAGGATACGGCGAAGCACGTAACCACGGCCTTCTTTATCAAACGTAGTGCCTTGGGCTAGCAGGAAAGTCACCGATCGGATGTGATCGCTGATGACGCGGTAGCTAGCGCCGCTCTCGTAAGCGTAGGGTTTACCGCAAAGCTTTGCGACTTCTTCGATAAGAGGCATAAAAAGCGAGCTGTCGTAGTTGCTAAATTTACCTTCCATTATAGCCGTGACGCGCTCAAGGCCCATGCCCGTGTCGATGCTCGGTTTTGGTAGCGGAGTTAGTTTGCCGTCGCTGCTGCGCTCGTACTGCATGAAAACCAGGTTCCAAATTTCAAGGAATCTATCGCCATCGCCGCCCATGTAGTCCTCAGGCGTATTAAAGTGCTCGCCGCCTTGGTCGTAGAAAATCTCACTGCACGGTCCGCACGGCCCCGTATCGCCCATCTGCCAGAAGTTATCGTGATCGCCGAATCTATAAATGCGCTCCTTTGTGATGTGCTGCTCCCATAGCGCAAACGCCTCGTCGTCGCTCTCGTGAACGGTGACGTAGAGGCGGTCTTTTGGTAGTTTTAGCACCTGCGTGACGAACTCCCACGCATACGCGATCGCGTCACGTTTAAAGTATTCGCCGAAGCTAAAGTTGCCCAGCATCTCAAAAAACGTGTGGTGGCGCGCGGTGTAGCCGACGTTGTCTAGGTCGTTATGCTTGCCGCCTGCGCGGATGCAGGTCTGACAGCTCGTGCGGATCGGCGGGGTAGGGCGCGGCACTTCGCCGGTGAAAATGCTCTTAAACGGCACCATACCCGCGTTTGTAAAAAGTAGCGTAGCGTCGTTTGGCACTAGCGGCGCTGACGGGATGATCTCATGACCTTTGCTTGCGAAAAAATTTAAATAAGCCTCTCTAATATCCATCGTTTTATTCCTGATTAAAGTTTTAAAATAGGGCTGATTTTAGCATAAATTTAATAAAACTTGTTTGAGGCCCGCTATAAAAAGGCGTCGGTAAACTTTAAAAATCGCTCGCATTATCCGTTTAATTACTATTTTTGACTATAATCGCCTAAAAAACATTAAATTTTGGAAAAAAGATTATGAAAAAACGAGTTGCGATAATAGGATTTGGAAACGACGCGAAGCACTACTATAACGAGCTTCGTCGCTCCGAACACTTCGAGCTGGCGGCGGTTTTTGACGGCGTGCAAAATAGCGAAATTTGCGGACGGATTCCTGTTTACGATAATATAAACGACCTTTTGGAGTCGGTGCGTATCGACGCCCTCATCGTTACCGACACGCACAAATATCTAAATTTGATACCTAAATGCTTAAATTTTATAAAATTTATCATGCTTGATCCTTGGCTTTGCAAATCAGGCGAGATAAGGGAGCTAAAATACTGTTTCAAATCCCAAAATATCAGCGCTTATATGGCTTTTATCGATAGGTTTAATCCCGTAATCGCCTCGGTAAAAAAAGAGCTTGCCAAAGAAAAAGAAATTTTTTCGATAAATATCGCTCGCGGCTTTAATAAAGGCGTAAATTTGCAGCTTGAAATTTTACAAAACATCGACGTTGCAAGGTTTATAACGGGTAGCGAGATAATATTTAGCAATAAAGTTTCAATCCAAAACGACGATAAAAGAAGTGAAACCGACTCTCTTTTTCAGCTTAAATTTAAAAACCAGACTCTAGCTAGTATCCATAACTCAAAGCGTTTTAAAGCGGAGCGGTTTACGATCGAATTTGCCGCGAGCGGTGGAGTTTATTTCGGCGATATGCTGGGTCTTAAGCTAAACAAATATACGGCCGACGGACAGCAAAATTTGAAAGTTTACAGCGACATTTCACCGGTTAAAGCGATGCTTGACGAGTTTTATCAGGCCTGCTACGGCGCAAAAAGCGATCTAAGCACGCTCGAAGACGCCCTAAAGGCTCAGGAGATTTGCGAATGAGACTTATTTTGCTACTAAATATGGGCGGACCGAACGACCTTAGCGAGGTTGGGGTTTTTTTAAAAAATATGTTTAACGACCCGTATATCTTGGGGATAAAAAGCCCGATTTTGCGTAAATTCGTGGCGTTTATGATAACTAGCTCGCGCCTAAAAGCCGCGCAAAATAACTACCGCCAAATCGGCGGCAAGTCGCCTATATGCGAGCTTACGGCAAGACTTTGCGGAAAAATTTCGCATTTTTTAGACGATGATACGGCGGTAGCCTTTGCGATGAACTACACGCCGCCTTTTGCGAAAGACGTTTTGGCCGAGTTTACGGAGGCCTCTGAGATCGTCGTTTTCCCGCTATACCCGCATCACTCGTTTACGACCGTATCGTCTAGTATAAGCGACTTTGAAAAGGCACGTGCCGAGCTAAATTTAAAGGCGAAAGTAAAAATCGTCGAGCCGTTTTTCGAGGATGAGAGATATAACGAGATTATAGTAGACGGCATCGAAAAAAGCGCGCGCGATCTAAATGCAGATGAAATAACGCTGGTGTTTTCAGCGCACTCTTTGCCGCAAAAGATGATCGATGCGGGCGATATCTATGAGGAGCACGTCAAGCGTCACGTTCAAATTTTAACCGAAATTTTGGAGAAGCGAGGAGTTAAATTTAAGCAAATTTTGCTCGCATACCAGTCGAAGTTAGGCCCTGTAAAATGGCTCGAACCATCGCTAAATCAGGCATTAGCCGAGATAAAAGACAAAAAAGCGCTCGTTTATCCGATCTCCTTTTGTATCGACAACTCCGAAACCGTTTTTGAGCTGTCAAATGAATTTCGCCATATCGCGGACGAGCTAAAATTTGATTTTTACGACGTCGTAGCCTGCCCAAACGACGATGATAAATTTGCTAAATTTATCGCAGATAGAGCTAAGGAATAAAATTTGCTTGCGATAATGTATCTTTTATAAAGGATGCGAAATGACGATCGAAGAGCAAAAATTTATCCAAAAGATTTTGGCCGAGCTTGCGCAAAAAGCTGTAGAAAAGAGCGCAAAAGCGGCAAAAGAGGGCGACTTTGAACAGGAGCTCAAAAAAGCTACCGTGCAGGTAAAAACCTCTAAAGAGCCTGACGTGGAGGGATTTAAAAGGACTCTTACCGAGCTTGGTGCGGCTGGGTTTTTATCGCAGATGAACGAACAAAAAATACAGGAAAAACTAAGGGTCAAAAAAGAGGAGCTGATGGAGGCTCTAGGACTAAATACTGATATGAAAAAAAGCCTAAGAGATGAGCTTGAAGCCGTACTGGACGATCTTTTGATCAAATATGAAAAAGAGCTGCGAGCTAGTTTGCAAAGCAACTCCTTGCTAGAAAAACAGCAAGCCTTGCAAAATAAAAATCCGTCGATGTTAAGTACGGTTTTAGGTATCGTGTAAATTTGGCGTAGTTTCAAGTCGCGGCGAGTCGGCGTAAAATTTGAATTTAATTAAGAATCAAAGCCTTAAAAACTCGCCGAGATTAAATCGGCAATATATTAAAATTTGCGTTATTTAAGCGTATTCATCCATGATAAAAAGTAAAATTTTAGATAATTTTACAAACTAGCCTTTAAAAACAAAGTATCCAAAATTTATTTTATTGCGAATTATTAAATTTAAAAATATCTTTCAAATTTTGATCGTGCTTAAAAATCTTCCGCTAAAAGCGGTTTTCCTGTGTTATGTAAATTTCTTTATCGTTGGTAGTTTTTGAAATTTGAGATTGGCAATTTTATATTTATTTCATTTCGGCAACAAGAATGATTGAATTTTGATTGGTATCTTTGTGGATTTAAAAAGTGAGGAGGCGAGAGGTTGTCTCGCCTAAATTTTTGGTTAATAAAGTCCGAATTTACCGTCAGAGCGTTTGTAGATCACGCGCATTTTGGCATCCATATCGTTAAATACGTAAAACTGCGCATCGCTATCTTTTAGCTTTTGCATAGCTTCTTCGATTTCTAGCGGCTTGTATAACTCAAGCTCCATAGGGATTATCTCATCTACTTCGCCCTCGTTTATATGGTGTTCGTCGGCGATCGCAGCTCTAACAGCTTTGCCGTCGTCTTTATTTTTGACGGTTGTGTTTTTGTCGTGCTCGCGGCGAAGCACCTTTGATGCGCGCTCAAGCGCAAGATCGACCGCAGCGTAGAGATCTTTGTCTTTGTGACAGATTACTATTGTGTCTTTTCTTGCTAAATTTATTGCAAATTCGACTGTAAAGCCCTTTTTACCGTTTTTTTCATCTGCCGAGATGACGCAACGTCCTGAAATGATGTCTAGATTATATTTTCCAAGAGCATCAAATGCATTCTCTACATAACCTTTTATAGAGTCTGTTAGTTCAAATTGTTTACCTACAATGCTTGTGTTCATTATATGGCTCCTTTATTAGAAATGTGCCATATTATAGCACATATTAGAGCTTTTGGATAGTGCGCCTATGAAATCTAACAGGAGTGTTTGTGATATTTTGATTTGCTACTACCGTAACATCAAGTATTACCGTACCCATTGATGCACCTGTGGATATGGCAGTACCGCAACCATTAATGTTGCCAAAAATTTGGACTACATCGACGGTAACCGCAAATAAAGATGCGCCGCCTCCATCTGGTGTAAAATTTGTACCCACAATTCTTCTATTGCCGTTAGAATCAGGGCAGTTTGCCGCACTAAAAGTCATGCCTAGTAAATTTTGTACCGCTATCTCTGTCGCGCCTTGCGCCAAAAGTTCTGCCTGCTCTCTTAAAAATATGTCTGTAGTGTGTTTTGCGGTAGCGGAAGATAGGCTAAGCGCAAATGCACCAAGGGTGGCTACTAAAACCATAAAAAATATTGCCATAACCATTACAAATCCGCGTCTCATTAGTATATAGCCTTTGTTTTGCATACGGTAGTTTCCTCTTCGCCATTACCAAGCGATCTGCCGGCATCTCTCATACATAATTTTAGCACTATCATACCATCTACTTCTGTAAAGTTAAATCTGGTAACATTTGTAGCAAGAATAGCTATTCTGGTATTGGCATCATTGTATCGTTCTCCTATCCAAGGACGATAATCGTAGTGCAAAAATAGATCAAAATCACCATTTGCAGAATTTGCGGAAGGAACTACTGCGTATGCGGTATGGAGAAGATAGTAAAATTCTGATATATCCGCTCCATTGTAATTAGATATAGCTAAATTGGTATTACTATCGGTGCTCGTGGCTATTCCTATGGATCGAGGAATAGTGTTGTCATATCCAAATGACGTATTTACGTTTGCACCAAGACCTCTGAAGAAAATTCCGACTGTATTATTGCTTAAATTTGCTCTGCTTATGGCGGCATCAATCCTAGTAAGATCGGATATTGTTTGATTGGCAGATGCAAGATTGCTTCCCGGGGTTTCTAGTGTTCCTGTGTCAGCTCCTGTTCTAGTTGTATTGGGATGATTTAGGTCTATAAAACCGCTCCATCCTCCATTCTGAAAACTTTCATAACTATAGCTTACCCATTCTAGTATTGTATATGTATTATTTAGCCCAGAATCTTGCGTTGAAACAAATAAAGGGGCGGTGGCAGTTCTTCTGCCTATTGTTGATTCTTTTATACGAAACATTAGTCTTTTAGAAATTTGCTCTAAAACTATCTCCGTTTGGGTCTCAAGAGTATTTATGGCTCTGCTTTGCAAATAACTTCTATATATATTTAGAATTATATCGGTTCCAATTAATGATAAAATTCCAGTTATAGCAATGACCACTATAAGCTCAAGAAGCGTAAAGGCCTTTTTCATTACCATGTTCTCGTTTGTATGAGCGGACTATCGCCAATATTTGCCGAATAGGCTCTGAGGGTTATAGTAGTTGCAGGATTTGTTTGAGCTCGCGTAGTTATGGTGATATTTTTTATATCTACATCGGCTGCTCCTGTCATGTCGCGATCATTAACACTTGTTTGCATTGTAGCGCTTATTATCATATCTCTGGTGTATTGTGGTGCAGCGCCAGCCCCTCCTCCTTCTACAATACCTGCAGTGTTTATTTTTAAGCTTAGTTCTTCTCCGTCAAAGTGTCTTATGTCTACTGCTTCATTGGGGTCACAAGGCGTATCTCTTGCTATACTAGGGTTAGGGTATACTCTTCTATATGCTGGAGGAATTCCATTCCTTTCATAAAAAGTTTGAGCACCTGTAAATCCAAAAATAGGCGTACGAATATTTGAAACAGGGTTGCCTCTACAATTCCAGGGAGCTTTTAATACAAGAGCTAATCTAGTTTTTGTATCCATTACGCTTTGCTGAATAATTGCCGATGTATTATTACGTGAATTTTGCATAACGATTGTGGGGATAGATAAAAATACTACACCCATTACTACTATAGATAATATTAGCTCGATTATAGAAAAGCCACGTCTTGTTATCACCACTCCAACCTTTTGTTTGTTTTATTTGATGTTCCAAGGGTTTCCCCGCCTATGACAGAACCGACTCCGTCATCTTTCCCTTGTTTATTTGGTGCTTTTCCGCCCCAACTTATATTACTTGTAAAGGTTACCAAAAAGTCATTTGTAGTAGCGCTTGGATCCGCTGCATTAAATAGCAGCCATGATGGTACATGCATCTTTATGAGATCAGTGCCTGGAACAGTGCTTTGCATTCTTATGTTTTCTATACCGTTTGCTACAGGGGTATTTACGCTTACTGTTGTGGTTGCCGAGTTTGGAGCATATAGTGTAACTTGTCCCATATTGGCAGTATGTACTATATTTACAAACCACTTATCATTATTAGGAAGTGGCTGTGTAGAACCAATGGCTGTATAGTTGGTGGTATTGCAATCGTTGCAATACACTCCATAAAACACATCGCCGTTAAATCCGGACATGCGACCTGTATAGTGAGGCGCATAAGTTCTTCCATAGTAAAACAGAGCTTCTGTTTCATTTGCGGCATCTGGTTTTTTGTAGGTTGCTCCCGCTACCGAGTCCGCATCACTTATATTTTTAAATTCAAAAAATTTACTATTTACGGCAAAAGGGTTTCTGGGTGCAGTAATATTTTTATCAAAATTAAACCTCACTTCTCCGCTTGCAATTGCTGTGGCATCACTAAAGGCTGTATTTAATATTTGATATTGACCAGCACCATCAGTGCCTGTTGTTGTTTTTTTAATGTCTAAATTAGTTGTATCGTCAAAAAACAAAAGATCGTTTCTTAATTGGGCTATATCTGTTATATTATTTCCATTATTATCTATTGTGTATTCAGGTATTAACTGGTCTATATCTAGTGTAAAATTTACATTTTTAGCATAACAATTTTTTGTATATAGTCTAGCTGTGCTTCTTGCTGCATCGTCAATTCTTGCTTGAGCATTAAACAATACTTCAGCATACATTCCTGGATCGCTTGAAGTATACGTCATATTGTTTGCAAAATTTGAAACGGTTACATTGTCTATTAATATATCATTAGGCAAGAAAGTAAAGTCAAAAGTCGATTTAATATCACAACCTATTTTTCCTTCCGTGTTCGGTGTGGTGGAATCGCTGCCAGCTATACAATCACCGGAGGCTCGGTCTACAAGCGTAAAAGATGAGTCTTGTAGTGTAAGTTTTGCAGGGCCTATATCTGGGTAAGAGAAATTGATTGCACCGGATTTATAAAAATTTGCTTTTCCCATATTAAAATCAGCGCTTATTTTGTGACCTGCTATTTCTGATAATACACTCGAGCTTATGTTATCTTTGCATATTTCACTTGGAGTTGATTCAAATTGAACTATATCTAACGCAGGATCCTTTCCTGGTGCTATTTCAGTAGATTTGGTTTCTAAAATTCTAGTATATCCAGTGGCTATACTATTGTTATTAAATACTGCTACAGCTCCTTTTTCGGCATAGTTTCTTCCTCCTATTAAATTTTGTAAATCAGAATCACTTAAAAAGCTGCCAGACGAAGTGTTGTACATCATAAATTTCTCGGGCCTTATAGAGAATCTGTCTGAAATACAGTTTACTATAGGTTTCTTTTTAGGCGGTGCAGTAGGGTTTTGAGGATCTATAACGGGATCTTGAGCCGGATCTATATAGGATAATCTAAATGTCAATGATGGATAAGCATTATTTATCAATAGCTTATCTTTTGGTATCTCTATAATCCCTGTACTCTTGTCAAATCTCAGACCTTCTATTTTAGGTATTATGGATCCTCCACTACAATTCTCAACTACCTCAACGCTTACATCCAAATTCTCGGATGGGCCTTTAGGGGTTTCGTTGTTTTTTAAGTTTTCGTCCATATAGACGATCTTTGTACTAAATCCTTTTCCTGCAAGCTGAGTATAAAGGTTTTCTGAATCACCTTTTTTGGCGAAATTATGATTGACCGCCTTAAATCCGGCTATATTAAAAATAGACAAGAAATAATCTTTCTTTTCGCATTTTTTTATAATTATTCCATCATTATATTTTAGATTTAATGCTTCGTTGGAGAATGTGGCTTTATAAGTACTCTCTTTAAAATTTTCATTTAATGATATATCATATTGAATAAAAGCACTGTCTGTAGGATTAAGTCTACCACCGTTTCCACTGTCGGCGCCTTGTCCTACATTAACTTTAATACCATTTGTAATCTTTTTTTGAAGATCTTTATTGTCTTTGTTATGAGAGCCGAGTATGAAATTGGAGTTTCCTGCATTATACTTATGAATATATGTGCTATTGTCTTTATATGTTCCGCTTGTTGGATCTATATTTGCAATTATTGATAGCTTTTCTACTCTTTCATTTGTTTTGTTTTTTATGCTAAGCTGAACTCTTAAAATATCATCCTTTTTTAAAACAGTTTTTGTTCCATTGATTGTGCTGACTTCTTTAAAGGTCGCATTGTTATCGTTTTTTCTTTTATAAAGTAGCTTTTCTTCATAGCAAACATTTGGTACATATAAGTCTGTAGAAAATGCCACTAGCCCAACTGTAGCTTCATCTCCCATTGAAGAGCCGCCGTTTGTAACAACTTTTGCACTCAATTTAGCGTAGGCATTTGTTTGGCCATGGCTCATTAACTCAGAAATATCATATATATCCAAATCCATACTTGCGTTGTATATCTTGTTTGGATTCATATGTTTGTTAAATCTAGCAATAGTACTATTAAACTGAGAGCCTTTTGGGTTTATTGAATCTGTGCCGGAAACAAATACTGAATTATTATCAGAGTATTGGTCGGTTTTGTTTTTTTTCAGCTGGATATCTTCAGCTAATACCTCTTTTGCTGCACCAAACGATAAAATTGTTAAAGATGCATCAAATTTGCCGCTTATTGGAGTATAAAAATCTTTAAATTCCATTTCTGTACTAGCATCGCCATATAGAGGGGTTAAGGGTTTTATACCGTCATATATATTGATACCTTTTGGTTTCATATTATGATTTTCTGTGGTTCCAAAATCATAAACTATAACCAAAGCCCATCCTCCATAGGTAGGGGAGGCCACATTTCTATACCATACTCCGTCTAAAGGATCACTTGGATTATATAGCGACACAAAGCCTGGAACACGCGGCGGAGTCCCATCAAAAACTTTTATATCTCCTGCGCTAAAGGTTCTTCCTGACGATGTTGTGCCTAATGCTTTTTTAACTATATCTGTTACATCATAGCTTGCTTGATATTGAAATCTAAAGCCTAAATTGGTAAGCGAGCCAAACCATTTCGTATCTTTTTCTAAGGCTTGTAGGGTTTTATAACTCATACCTCCGGTACTATTAGGATACCCAAATTTTATCTGATTAAATCCTTTGATATTTTTAAAGTATTCTTTTATGGTGTTTTCGTAGCTATTTTGCTCTTTCGACCACCTTTGTACTATACTTGCTCCCCAGTATAGTCTGGCAAATATTATTTTTTCTCCGGTTATTTTTTTATCTATACTAGCCCCTGCTTGATCTTTTCTATCAGAGAAGTTAAAAGTAGCTTTTGAGGAATTTGTTCCATATGACCCATCTTCTTTTTCAAACTCTACTGTTGTTATTGATGTGTTTTCTGTTGGATTATATCTCGGATCTCGTGGTTGATAGTTATAGTAAGTTCCTTGTGCGCTATTGCCTTTGGTTTTAACTATTGAAGCTCCGATAGTCTCTATATCTCCATAGATTACTTTTTTTTCAGATCTTTTTCCTCCAATTATCTCATCTATCGTTCTTTTTGTTAATGTTTTTTCTTCGTTATTGTCTATATAGCCATGTCGACCAATACCGGTATTTGTAATAGTTGTAATATCGTGACTAAATCCATCTTGGTCTTTGTGTGTTCCAGCAAATAGAGAGCTGCTTAATGCAAACAAAGCAATTAGAACAATTTCTAACTTTTTCATTTTATATCCTTTTGTTTGGAGAAAGGCAGAATTTTATTGTTGTATAAAATCTGAAATTTTCTCGGCTTGTTTATAGTTTGGATAGTTATGCACATCTAAAACCACCTGAGATAATGTCATATTTGTCATATTGCAAACGATAGGAGCGATGAAATTTACCGTTGACGTCTCGATCGGGGTACTAACGACCATGATATTGTAAATTCTTAGTTCGCTTTGATCGTTTATATCCATTAGCTCCTGATAGTACGTCGGTATATCAAATTCGTAATTTCTCAAGGCGTACGGGTTTATCGCGGTAAAAGACGTCTCGTCGTCCTTGCTTTGAAGCTTTACGAAAAATTGATCTAGCTCTTTTAGTTCGTAACTTTTGATATGCTCAAAGCCTAAAATCGGACTTTTGACTTGAAAAACCATATACATCTCCTTAATTATACATTTACCTTATTACGCGAATTGTACCTAAATTTTTCTATTTTTAAGCATAAATAAAACAAAAATTTACCAAAAAGCAACAAAAACAATGGTAAAATAGCCCATTTAAAAAATTTAAATTTAAGGGAACGTATGAAAAATTTGATCAAATTTTTATCTGCGGTATTTTTTGTTTGTTTAATCGGAGGTTGTGCCGACAAATACACGGAGCTTTATAATTTAACGCCGGATCAGTGGTACTCCGAGATCATCGGCGATATCAAAAATCGCGACCTAGAAAGCGCCGACAAACACTATACGGCGATGTCTAGCGAGCACGTAGCTAGCCCGCTTTTGGAGCAAATGCTACTAATCCTAGCCCAAGCTCACGCTAACGACGAAGAGTATTTGATGGCGAATTTTTACCTAGACGAATACCTTAAAAGATACGGCGATAGCGGTCCTAGGAGCGAATTTGCGCAGTATCTAAAGATAAAGGCGAATTTTGACTCATTCTCGCAACCCAATCGCAACCAAAAGCTAATGCAAGACAGCATCGCCGAGATAGAAAAATTTCTCTACATCTACCCAAACACGCAGTATCGCCCGCTGATCGAAACTATGCTGGTTAAATTTAAGCTCGCGATCTACAACCTAGACATGCAGATAGCAGATCTTTATGAGCGTACCGGCAGGGACGAGTCGGCGCAAATTTATAAAGAAAAGGTGCAAGCTTCGCCGCTAAACGACGCAAATATCGTGCTTCCGCAGCTTCCTTGGTATAGAAAAATGTTTGAATAGGAGCTAAATTTGCAAATTTACGAATCAAAAATGTTCCCAACGCAGCTACCTGTCATCGTGGAGGACGAGTTATTTTTATATCCTTTTATGATCACGCCGCTTTTTTTGAGCGACGAGGAAAATATCGAAGCGCTAAATTTGGCCCTCGAGTCGCAAAGCCCAATCCTGGTCGTACCGACGAAAGCGCAAAACGAAGGCGCGCGAGAATTTGACTCCATCTATGACGCCGGCGTCATTGGCACCGTGATGAGGCGAGTGCCGCTACCGGACGGCAGAGTAAAAATTTTATTTCAAGGCACGAGCAAAGGCCGTATAGTCTCAAAAGTATCCTCAAAGCCATTGCAAGCCGTCGTAGACGTACTGCACGAAAAAAGACCCGAAAACACCAAAAGCGACGCGCTACTAACCGTGCTTCGCGAAAAGGTGCGCGATCTAGCCGCGCTTAGCCACTTTTTCCCGCCTGATCTTTTAAAAACGATAGAAGAGAGCGCCGAGCCTAGCCGAGTTTGTGATCTCATCTTAAGCTCGCTAAGGCTAAAGAAAAAAACGGCGTACGAGTTTTTTATCGAGGAAAATTTGGAGCAAAAGCTACTCAAGCTCATAGACTACGTTATCGAAGAGATCGAGGCAAACAAGCTCCAGCGCGAGATAAAAAACAAAGTCCACTCAAGGATCGACAAGGTAAATAAGGAGTATTTTCTAAAAGAGCAGCTAAAGCAGATCCAGCAAGAGCTAGGCTCTGATACGAGCCGCGAAGAGGAGATCGAGGAGTACCGCAAGAAGCTGGAAGCTAAGAAAAAATTTATGGGCGAGGACGCGTATAAGGAGATAAAAAAGCAAATCGACAAACTATCGCGCATGCATCCCGACTCCGCTGACGCCAACACGACGCAAAGCTACCTCGACTGGGTCGTGGAAGTGCCGTTTGAAAACCTGGCAAACAAAAAGCTAAGCGTGCAAGAGGTTGCAAAGCAGCTAAACGCCGATCACTACGGGCTTGAAAGACCAAAAGATAGGATAGAGGAGTATTTTGCTCTGCGTGAGCTTTTACAGCTGCGAGGTGTCGCAGGCAAGGTAAACAACGGCGCGATATTGTGCTTTGCGGGGCCTCCAGGAGTTGGTAAAACAAGCCTAGCAAACTCTATCGCAAAGGCGCTAAAACGCGAGCTAGTGCGCGTGGCGCTGGGCGGTCTTGAGGATGTAAACGAGCTGCGTGGACACCGCCGTACATATATCGGTGCGATGCCGGGGCGTATCGTGCAGGGGCTCATCGAAGCAAAACAGATGAATCCCGTCATCGTGCTAGACGAGATCGACAAAGTCGGCAGGAGCTTTCGCGGCGACCCGACGGCGGTGCTACTAGAGATCCTAGACCCTGAGCAAAATAACAAATTTAGGGATTATTATTTAAATTTTAATATCGACCTGAGCAAGGTCGTTTTCGTTGCGACGGCAAACGACGTGAGCGCCATACCGCCCGCACTGCGCGATAGGATGGAGTTTATCGAGCTTAGCTCCTACACCCCGCAGGAAAAATTTGAGATAGCGAAAAAATATCTAATCCCCCAAGAGCTCAAAAAGCACGGACTAAAGCCGAACGAAGTGACTCTGGGTAAAGACGTGCTAAGCCTCATCATCTCGGACTACACGCGAGAAAGCGGGGTGCGAAATCTACGCCGCCGCCTAGCAGATATCTTTAGAAAAGCGGCAAAAAGACTACTCGAGGGCGAAGCGCAAAAGATAACCGTGACGATTAAAAATTTGAACGAGTTTTTAGAAAAGAAGGTCTTTGAGATCGAGCATGCTGATAAAAAGCCACAGATCGGTCAAGTAAATGGGCTAGCATGGACGAGCGTGGGCGGCGACGTGCTAAAGATCGAAGCTATACGCATACAAGGAAAGGGCGGCCTGCAGATCACAGGCTCTTTGGGCGACGTGATGAAAGAGAGTGCGTATATCGCGTTTAGCCTCGTTAAGGTGCTGATCGACGCTAGAAAGATAAAAGTGCCTACTAAAATCATCCCGAGCCTGCCTGACGACGTCAAAGACGGCGTGAAAAAAGAGCCGAGCCCTAGCGAAGTATATCGTCGATATGATCTGCATATCCACGTGCCGGAGGGTGCCACGCCAAAAGACGGTCCGAGTGCCGGTATCACGATGGTAACGGCGATCGCCTCGATCCTAACGGATACCAAAGTGCGAAGCGACGTGGCGATGACCGGCGAGATCACGCTCAGCGGCCGCGTGCTGCCTATCGGCGGACTAAAAGAAAAGCTCATAGCCGCGCACAAGGCCGGCATCAAAACCGCTCTGATACCGCGCAAAAACTATGAACGAGACCTGGGTGATATCCCGCAAGACGTCAAAAACGATATGCAAATCATCCCTGTGGACGTCATCGAAGATGTGCTAAAAAACGCGCTTATCTTGTAAGGTCGATATTAAAGTCGGTTAGCGCCGGCTTTAATGCTACTTAAATTTTTATCAAAGTAATTTTATTGTTTTCAAAGCTGTTAAAATATAATATTATGATATCAATTATCTATATTAGGAGGAGAACTTGAAAAATATTATTTTGGTACTGCTTGCAGTTTTTGCGCTAGTTTCTATTGGTTACGCTAGCACAAAAAAAGCAAATAGCAAAGAAATGAGACCGGCGTGCATAAATGCGCGTAGCGAAGAAGGTGAATATGAGCTTTGCTTTGGTATGTGTGCCCACTTGTTAGGCAAAGATAAATTTTCTCAAGGCATACCCTTTAATGTATGCATGAGTAGATGTTTAAATGGGTGCTAAAGGAGTAAATATGGCATTGGAGTATATAGATATTTGTCTCGGTGAGGCGCTAGAACGGCTTGATGAAGCGGGCGGTGAGCTTGTCAAATATAAAAATGAAATTCAAAAAGATGAAAAAGTTGAGGTCAAAGAGCTTTTAAACGCAGTTACAAACAGTATAGTAGAGCTATGGAGAGCTAGAGAAATTTTATACGAGAGAAAACCCGATTTAAAGCAAAATTTTAAAAAAGAATTTGATAAGAACCCGCAAAAATACGAAGAACTAAGCGAAATTTCACAAACAGCGCAAAGGCTAGAAAAAGATGGCAAATTTAAAAAGGCGAGCGAAATTTATGAAAAGCTTTTAGAAGTATCGGATTTAAGCCATTTTGTATTAGTCGCACAAGCCGGGCTTTATAGATGTAAAAAGCAAAGGTCTAGCTAAAATAGCCGGATCAAAATAAATTACATGCCCTCGAAAGGATTAGTTACTACGTCGTCACGATCGACTAAATTTGGCCTTGCTTGCGAGGCTAAATTTTCTACTCAAATACGCTTAATTTGACTCGCATAAAATTTCTTTTTAAAAATTGAATACAAGGATTGGAGCAAATTCGGCCAAATTTATGAATTTACGATTTTTTAAAATTAACCGATTTTCGTATTAAAATTTACGAGGTTTGGCATCGGTGAAGTTTAAAGTATTTTTAAAAATCACGGGTATAAACTTGGTCAAATTTATCGAAAAATTGCATCGCAAAATCAACTTAAATTTTTAACTCTGAAATAAAATTTATAACAGAACAGGGCAAATTTATAATACAAAGGCAAATTTTAGCGCGCGGTTTTGATGTGCAAATTCGACTACTAATTTTGCTCCGGCGGTCTTGTAAATTCAGGCGAATGCACTTAATAGTCGGCCAAAATTTACGGGCTGCTCGCAAAACCGCGTGAATTTACGCGGGTGCTGCCGTCAATTTTTTGCGAAAAGCTGGTATTTTTTTGTTTTATAAATAGGTGCCGAGAGTGATCTCGCCCGTCATCGCCACGTTGCTTCGAATCTTGGTGTCCGTTGGTATCGAGGCGATCGCCGTTACCATCGTGATGCCCGCGCTCGACCCGCCCTAAAGTCGCGTAAATTTATGGCTCGGCCGATGCAACTTAGGAAAATTTGATATTGCCGCCGACGCTTATACTGCTTTATGGAGCTTTATTTGCAGATGAGATAGTTGTCTTTGCGCCTTTTATCGCTAGGTCTAGGCGTTTTTGTCGAAATGTCTTTTTGAAAATTTGTAAAAATACGGCGACAACTTTGCTTTTATCGAGTTTTGCTTTTTGGAAAAATGTCTCTATCGAGCGTAAGATACGTGCTTTTATATCTTGATTTTGTATTTTATCTTTTTAAAAAGACTGAAAAATACTAAATTTTAAAAAATTTACGATATAAAAAGCGGGCGCCCTATACAAATACGACTTGAGCTCTAAATTTTGGCCTGATTTTAAAACAAAGGCCCCCCTTAACTTAAGCTCAAGTAAAAAAGGAGGAGGGTATTAAGTTACGATAAAAACTATGTTCTTGTAAGTAACGAGCATAGCAAATTTAAAAAACAAGCATATAGTCCGTTTTTAGATTTTAGAGTCTAAATTTAGAGAGATTTTAAAGTATTTCGCAGAGGATATAGAAGCATCAAAGATATTAAATTTAACTAAAATTTCAGAAGTAACACTATGTAAAATCTTTAGAGAAATAAGAATTCTTATGTCTAAAGAGTGCGAAAATAAGTAAATTTAGCGGTTAAATTTACAGATTGCAAGCTCGTCTAGAAAACTTCGCTTTATATAAACCTGCTTGCAGCACCGCTTCGCTTGTTTTAAAATAGATGAAAGCTTACTTTAAAGCCAAGAGTAAGATTGGGCTTGATAGCTTACTAAGTATTTAGATTACTCAAGGGCTTATAACTGTTTAGTCGATTATGCAAATTTAGCTCATTACAGAGTAAAACACTCAAAGAATAAATTTTAACTACGTTATGCTCGCTATTTTACAAGACGCTATAAGAAAACTTTTGGCTGCGACTTATGTTGTCACCGCTTTTTAAAAAGCTACGAGCATAGCAAAGTAGAGCAGATGGGAATACGGCTAAACACAGATTATCTAAATTTAAAAGGATCTTCTCAAGTGTAGCGACGGTAGCGATCTTAGGAAAGCTAAAAAAAGAGAATTTCTTGCTACGCCTAAAGGAATGCGTTCGATCTGCGTTACTGCATTTAAGACGCAGCTACGAGCTAGAGTTTGGGCGAAACACCAAAACTACACAGAAAAACTTATATCAAAATCTCTTAAAATTAATAAGAGGCCTTAAAGGTAGTAACGCAAGTCGTAGCTAAAAGTCTGCTTGGTTTAATTGAGTCAAATAAAAATAGCCGCAATTTATTTACGCGTATTTCGAAAAATTGAATTGATACAAAATAACACATAAAAATATAAGTAAATTTGATTTAAAATTTTGAATTAAAAAAGAGAAAGCAAGCCCTTAAAATAGGGCTTGGGTAAAATTATAGTCCCTCAAAAGGATTGGTTACTACGTCGTCGCGATCGACTACGTAAGGTATCAAAGCTGCCTGGCGAGCGCGTTTGATAGCCTTTTCGACCATCTCTTGGTATTTTTTAGACGTTCCTGTTAGGCGTCTTGGCATGATTTTAAATCTCTCCGACAAGCAGTACTTCAAAAGCGAAGTATCCTTGTAGTCGATAAAATCTATCTTTGCCTCTGTAAATTTGCAGTATTTGCGTGAATATTTTCTTTTTTCAGCCATCGTTTTTTCCTTAATTAAAATGGTATCGTTTCGTCGCCGTCATCGTATTTGTCGGCATCTATATCTATTTCTCGGACGTTATCGCCGTAGTATTCGTCTTTTGGCTGTTGCTTTTGTTGCTGCGGTTTATTAAAATTTTGCCTTTGCGCGCCG
This sequence comes from Campylobacter sp., assembly GCF_052170435.1. Lineage (GTDB taxonomy): Bacteria > Campylobacterota > Campylobacteria > Campylobacterales > Campylobacteraceae > Campylobacter_A. The sequence continues at coordinate 55,757 of NZ_JBQNAN010000005.1, read as the reverse complement.
CTTTGAGCATAGCTATTTTGCTGACTTTGTCCACCTTGATAGCCGCCGCCGTAGCTGTTATTTTGGTATCCGCCTTGCTGATAGCCTTGATTACTATTTTGATTATATCCGCCTTGCTGTTGTCCTCCGCCTAGCATCTCCATATTTTCCACGCTGATCGTGTGTTTGCTTCTATTTTGTCCGTTGTTGTCCGTCCATTGGTCGAATTTTAAGCGACCCTCGACTAGAAGCTTTGAGCCTTTGGAAAGATATTGATTTGCTATTTCCGCCTGTTTTCCGAAAAATGTTATGTCTATAAAGCACGTTTCTTCGCGTTTTTCGCCGTTTACGTTAAATTTTCTCGTTACGGCGATGGCGCTGTTGCCTATGGCTGCGCCCGCAGTCGTATATCTAAGCTCGATATCTCGTGTTAAATTTCCTACTAAAACGACTCTATTAAACATTTTTCGTCCTTATTCTTGCGTTGCCGGAGCTTCTTCTGCTTTGACTTTCGGTTCTTTTTTGTTTAGTTTGATGCCCTTGCTCATCTTTTCCCAAGCGGCGATCTCTTTTTTGTTTTCAAATTTGACCGTTAAGAATTTGATGATCTCTTCGGTGATTCTGATGATACGCTCGACTTCTGCGATAGCTTGGGTCGGAGCCTCGAAATACACGACGAAATAAGTTCCGCGCTCGTATTTTTTCACGGTATAGGCTAGTTTTCTAGTGCCCATAGACTGAACAGACGCGATATTTGCGCCGTTTTTGGTTAGGATTTCTTTAACGAAATCAACTTTTGCGCTTACTTCTTCTTCCGTCAAAGTAGGCTTTAAAATGAATAAAAGCTCGTAGTGCTTCATTGATTCTCCTTGTGGGTATTAAGCTCGCTTGCACGGTTGCAAACGGGCAAGGAAGTCTTTCGACAAGAGCTGATTTTATCTTTTTTTTACTTAATATTTGCTGTTTTTGCCGATAAGATTTTGTAGGCCCAGCACGCAGGAGAGTAGAAAAGTTTTTTTATCGAGCGCAGAGTTTGTTTTTAGCTCAAATTCCGCCAAATTTAGCGCGGTAAATATTTCTTTATACGCTTTTAAATTTACGGCCAGACACTGTCTTTTTAGTTCGTTTGCGACGTTTGGCGGCGGCGCATAGCCGAGCGTTTCTTTGATATCGAATTTGCCTGTTATTTTGATGCCCGCATGTAGTTTAAAGAGCCTAAAAAACGCGCGGTAAAGCGAGTTTATAAACAAAATTTCATTAAAATTTCCATCGTCCGCGCAGGAGAAAAAATCGGCCCTAATATCTTTTAGCGCGATAAATTTATCGAAAAAATCGTCAAAACTCACGCTTGATAGCGAAAAGACCAAGCTTCTTACGATATTTTCGTTTATAGGCTCGTTTAGGGAGGCTAATTTATTTAGCTCGCTTGCGGCTAGATATAAATTTTCGTTATGTATGCGGTAGAGTTCAAAAAGCGCGTTTTTCGTGATATTTAGGTTCATTTTTGCGGCTTGTCTGCCGAGTAAATTTACGGCCTCTTCGGGCGAGCCTGGCTTAAAAAATCTCGCAAAATTTACCCCAAAAGCCTTTTGCGTATCAAAAACGGCTTTGGCGTCGGACCCAAAAAGCTCGAAAACGAATGCGCCGCCGTTTTTGCAACCGTCTATCAGGATTTTCAGCTCTTTTGCGGGGATTTTTTTATCGCTTTTTACGTGCAAAAGCGGGTTACCGCCAAAGAGCGAAGGCTCGCAAAGATGCGCTCGCGCAGCGTCAAAATCGTACTCGTCGTAATAAAGGCTCAAAATTTCAAAATCTTTAAATTTAGCTAAAATTTCCTTCGCAAAAAGCTCGATTTGGTATTCGTCCGCACCGTAAAGCAAGAAATAATTTGGAAATTTGGCCGAATTTAGCGCAGCCTCTAGCTCTTTTCTATACATCGATTTTTTTTACGACCTTGCCGAAAATTTCGGCCGTAGCGATATTTGCGTCTGTGATTTCGACGATGACTTTTTGTAATAAATTTGCGCCGTACGTGCCTAAAAATATCCTAGCGCCTTTTATCTCGTCGTCAAGCCTAGCGACCGCGACGTTTTGATTTTCACTGATATAGGCGTTAAATCGCTGTCCGACGCGCTCTTTTGCCCAGCGCGCAAATTTTCTGTCCATAAAGTCAAACGCGACCCTGTCGGCTTCGCGCTCGAGTTCGCTTAAATTTGAACAAGTCGATTCTATATTTAAAAGTAGGTAGTTGAAAAACTTCTCGTCGTTGCGCAGTTTGGCCTTTAAAAGGCGGTGCAATGTAAGGTCGGAGTAGCGGCGGATCGGGCTCGTAAAATGCGTGTAGCGCTCAAATCCCAGTCCGAAGTGGCCTAAATTTTGTGCGCCGTATTCGGCCTTTTTTTGCGATTTTATGATGAGCTTGTCGATCTCCTCGCGGTTGCCTACGGCATCGGCCTGCGCTTGGATTTTGCGAACCAAATTTGCGATATCGCTCTCATAAACGAAGTCAAAGCCCAGAGCGCCGAGGTCTTCGAGTAAAATTTGTATTTTTCGCAGATCCGGCGAGCCGTGATTTCTAAAAACGCCTTTGCCGATGCGTTTTGCCGCAGCGACGTTGGCTAGCAGCATGCAGTCCTCGACGAGTCTGTGCGAGTCGGTATCGGTCTCAAATCTCGTAGAGGCAAGCCCGCCGTCTGCGTCAAGGCTCATGCGAAGCTCCTGCGTTCTAAAGTCAAATGCATTTTTCAGGCGTTTTTTGCGCAGGCGCGAGGTGAGTGCGAAAAGAGGTTTTATCCAGCCGGCCTCGTCCTTGCGCTCTCCGCTTAAAATTTGATCGACTTCGTCATAGTTAAAGCGTCTTTTTGAGACGATTATAGCTTCCATGAGCTCCTCTTTTACGACTTCGTCATCCTCGTCTAGCGTGATTTTAAAGCAAAACGCAAGACGCGCGACGTTTGGCTTGAGCGAGCAGATATTTTCGCTCAAATTTCGCGGTAGCATCGGCACGGCTTTGTGCGGAAAATATATCGAAAATCCGCGCGTTTTAGCTTCGGCGTCTATCGGAGAGTAGGGCGTGACGTATTCGCTGACGTCTGCGATCGCGACGTAAATTTCGTGCTTTTTCTCGTCAAAATATATCGCGTCGTCAAAGTCTTTGGCGTCGACGGGATCGATCGTGCAAAAAGGCAGTTCTCTTAAATCTACCCTCTGCGGGTACATCGTAGGATCGACCTCGTCGCCCCATGCAATCGCTTCGGCTTCGCACTCCTCGTTAAATTCGTCGTTTTTGTTAAATACGGCGAGCGAGATTTTTTCGTCGCTGAGCGGGTCGTTTATGTTGCCGATAACCTCTACTATTTCGTTATTTAAGTTGCCGATTTTTAGTAGCGTTCCATGCGGCAGCATTTTTAGCGATTTTTGCGAGGCTTTTAGCGGCGAGCTAAGCGCAGTTTTTACATTTACGCCAAGGATTACCGAGCCTATTTGCTTGGTATAAACTACGCTTGTTTCATTGGCTAGTTTTAGCGTCATCACGACTTTGGCGCTTTGGCGTTTTTTCTTTAGCGGCAGGAGTTTTGCCAGCACGATATCGCCGTAGTGTGAGGCGTTTAAATTTTTGTTTTCTATTATTATATCTTGCTTAAATCGTTTGTCGTAAGGCGCCAAAAAGCCCGTGCCGTTTGCGCTTATATCGAGTTTGCCGCAGACAAAGCCGTTATTTAGATAGTAGCGATCTTTGTGGTGGCTTACGGCGTTTAAATTTAGTAAATTTCGTAGGATTTCTTTATCGGAGGAGGCGACTTCCTTTTCGCTCACTCCGTCAAGTAGTTTGGTTAAAAATTCTTTCACAAATTCGCTTTGACTTTTGCGACGGCTTCTAGGAATTTGTCTTGCGCAAAGCCGTATTCGTCGAGGTACATTAGCGTATTTTGCAGATTATCGTCGTTTAGCTGGTTGAATATATTTACCGCGCTTTTTACTACTTTAAGGGCTTTTGAATAGTTTTTTATATGCTCGGGCGCGTCGTCCGGGTTATTTGAATACAAAATCGCATCGACAAGCTCGGACTCGAGATTCCACTGCTCGAAAATTTTAGCGGTCACGGTTTCGTTTGATATCTCGACGATTTTGTTTTCGAGCTCGGATAGGTCGAAAGGATTCGAGACGCTTTTTAAATTTGACTTAAATTCTGACGCTTTGCCAGATTCATTTAGCTCGTTAGAGATGACGATTTTGCCGACTTCGAGCATAAACGAAGCAGGGCTTAAGATCGCAAGCTCGCTGGCGTTTATTTTCGAATACCAGTTATACATTAATGCGTTTTGTATAGTAGAGATATTTAAGAAGTCCTGGCTCGTGATACCGTAAGGATCCAAATTTATCTTAAAGCTTTTTTTGACAGCGCTTGATAGGGCGAAACCGCGAACCGTCGCCATGCCAAACAGCGCCACTGCTCTAGAAACGGTCGTTATCTCCCTACTAAATCCGTAAAGCGGAGAGTTTGCTGAGCGCAAGATATTTGCCGTTAGCATCGGGTCTTTTTCGATGACTTGGGACAGATCGTTCATGGAACTATTTTCATTCCTGCAAATGGCTTGGATTTTTACGACTGTGTCGTCAAGCGGAGGAAGAGCCTTTATATGTTTATAGATTGATTCGTTCATTTTTCCCACTTCATATCGAGATTTTATAATCGCTAATTCTACACTAAAAGGCTTTTTAAAAAACTTAAAGTCAAGTTTGTTTCAGTGTTTAGGTAGTATAATCTCACAAATTTTTTAAGAGGAGAGAAGATGGCAGTAAGTATTTACTATGACAAAGATTGCGATTTAAGCTTGATTAGAAGCAAAACCGTGGCGATGATAGGTTTTGGTTCGCAAGGACACGCGCACGCCGAAAATTTGCGCGATAGCGGCGTAAAGGTGATCGTTGGGCTGGCAAAAGGCGGCAGAAGCTGGGCGAAGGCCGAGGTAAAGGGCTTTGAGGTAAAAACGGTAGCAGAAGCCGCAAAGGCCGCCGACGTCGTTATGATTTTAACTCCAGACGAGCTTCAGGCCGAAATTTTCGAGCGAGAGATTAAACCTAACCTAAAAAGCGGTGCGGCGATCGCGTTTGGACACGGTTTTAACGTGCATTTTGGACAGATCAAAGCTCCTGAGGACATCGACGTCATCATGATCGCTCCAAAAGCGCCGGGTCATACGGTAAGAAGCGAATTTGTTCGCGGCGGCGGAATCCCAGATCTAATCGCCGTAGAGCAAAACGCAAGCGGAAAGGCTAAAGAGCTAGCTCTAAGCTACGCTAGCGCGATCGGCGGCGGCAGAACGGGCATCATCGAGACAACCTTTAAAGACGAGACCGAGACCGATCTTTTCGGCGAGCAGGCGGTGCTTTGCGGCGGACTTTGCGCGCTAGTAAACGCGGGCTTTGAGACGCTGGTAGATGCCGGATACGAGCCTGAGATGGCGTATTTTGAGTGTCTTCACGAGCTAAAACTAATCGTGGATCTAATGTATCAAGGCGGCATGGCCGATATGCGCTACTCTATCTCAAACACCGCAGAGTACGGCGACTACGTAAGCGGACCGCGCGTCATCGGCGAAGACAGCAAAAAAGCGATGAAGGAAATTTTAAAAGAGATCCAAAACGGTAAATTCGCAAAAGACTTCATCCTCGAGCGCAAGGCCGGATACGTTCGCATGAACGCAGAGCGCGGTATCGCCGAAAGAAGCCTGCTAAATCAAACCGGCAAAAAACTACGCTCTATGATGCCTTGGATCAGCTCGGGCAAACTCATTGACCAAAGCAAAAACTAATTGAACTCGAAACCTAGAAAAAAGGCCGCAAAAAGGCGCTCCAAAAAGGGGCGCTCGCGCGGCGGCCTAAAGCTACTACTTTCCGCTTTTCTCATCGCCTGTATCTTGCTTGTCGGGGCGTTTTATTTGCTGGACGTCAGGGTAAAAGTTAAAAGCGACAACGCGCTGATCGCTAAAATCGAGCGGTATTTCGGCGATAAAAGCGAGTCTGATCAAAAGCAAAATTTAAGTCATAAGCCAAGCCTTTCGGCCTCAAACAGCTCCGAAAAAGTCACCATAAAAGACGCGCAAGCCGCATCGGGCGTGCACTCGAGAGCAAATTTGACCGATATCAAGGCGCTTTTTGACGAGGCGGAAGCTAAAGGTAAAGTAAAAATCGGCGGCGAAAAAGCTAATACAGAGAGAACAAGCGGTTTTAATTCGCCAAACGAGCAAGCCAAATTTGATAAAGACGGACAGAACGCGCAGAGGATAAAGGATAAAATCTCGCCTGAGGGCGGAAATTTAGCCTCCCGCGATACATCCGAGCTTGACGGGGCGAGCGCTAAAAAAGTCGGCGAGTTAAATTTGACAAATTTAAGCTCTAAAAACGAGCCTGCTAAATCCGCTCAAAATAGCGGCGATAACGTTAAATTTGATGGCTATCAAGCGCCTCAAAGAACGCATATTTTTGCAAATTCCGAAGCCGTGATCTTTGATGATACGCCTATGCCGCAGGCGCAAAATAACCCCCTCGAGCAAGCTCTAAAAAAAGAAAAAATCCATATCGAATTTAGCGACGCAAACGATCAGGCGGGGCAGGTCGAGGCGAAATTTGACGCAGAAAACGCGCCGCAAAACTCCGAGCCAAACGAGCAAGAAAAGATCGAAAAAGAAAAGCCTAAAAAGGACGAAAAAGCTAAATTCGCAAACTCGCAAAAAATGGATAAAAAAACCGCACCCGAGCCAAACGAGGTAAAGGCTGCCGTAAAAGCGGGCTACAAACCGCGTCTAGTCATCATCATCGACGACGTGGCGTATAAGCACCAAGCAGACGCGATAAAATCGGTAAATCTAAAGCTCACGCCGTCATTTTTCCCAGCTACTTCCGCCCACCCCGAGACGCCTGTTTTGGCGCGGCGTTTTGGCTTTTATATGATCCACCTGCCTATGCAGGCTCTAGGCGGCTTTAAGGGCGCCGAGATTGGCACTCTCACGGTAAACGACGACTATGAAAAGATCGCTAAAAAACTGCAAAGCATCAAGCGAGATTTTCCGGATCTAAAATACATCAACAACCACACCGGCAGCCGCTTTACGAGCGACGCGACCGCGATGGATAGGCTGATGCGAGCGATGCGGGACGAAAATTTGATTTTCGTCGATAGCAAGACGACCTCGCCGACCAAGGTTTACGGCGCGGCGAAAAAATACTCGATGCCATACATCGCGCGCGATGTATTTTTGGATCACGACGGCTCAAAAGCGGCTGTGCGAAAGCAGCTAAAATACGCTGTCGAGCTAGCTAAAAAGCGCTCATACGCCATCGCGATCGGCCACCCGCACAAAAATACGCTAGAAGTCCTGCAAGAAAGCGCCAAGCTCCTACAAGAGGTCGAGGTCGTCTACCTAAAGGATCTCTTTTGAGCGTCTTAACCGAGCTTCCTAGCGGCCTTTTGCGTCTTAAAAAGCCGCCGGCAAAGCTATATTTTGAGGGAAATTTAGCCTTGTTTGAGCGACCGATGGTTTCGATCGTGGGCTCTAGAAAGGCTAGCGCCTACACCAGGCAGTGCGTAGAGGCACTGGCTAGGACGCTGGCAAACAGCGGCGTTTGCGTGGTTAGCGGAGCGGCCATCGGCGTGGATATCGCCGCGCACAAGGGGGCTTTCCCGCATACGGTCGCAGTTTTTGGCAACGGACTAAACAAAATATACCCGCCAAGCAACGCCAAAATAATCAAAGAAATCTATCAAAATGCGCTGGCTCTTAGCGAATACGCCCCAGACGAGCCGCCGCTTGCTTATAGATTTTTAGAGCGAAACCGCATCGTAGTCGCGCTCTCGCAGGCTCTAGTCGTGGCGCAGGCTGACGCCAAAAGCGGCTCAATGCAAAGCGCGCGCATGGCAAAAGAGCTTGGCGTGCCGATATTTACGCTGCCTCAGCGCCTAGGCGAGAGCGACGGGACAAACGAGCTAATAGCTAGCGGCGTGGCAAATTTGATAAACGATTTTGACGAATTTGCCCTTCGTTTCGGCGGCAAACCCGCATCCGCACAAGAGGACGAGGTGATAAAATTTTGCAAAAACGGCGCGAGTCTCGATGCGGCTTTGGCAAAATTCGGCGATAAAATTTACGAATACGAACTAGAAGGCAAGCTGCGAATATCGGGGCTTACGGTGTTTGCAGAGTAAATTTTAGCGTTAAATTTATGCTGCGCGAGTTTTTTGATAAGCGGCGATAAAATTTGAAGTAAAATTTAGCGGCTTGACGGCATCAAATGCGCCCGGACGATGTTTGATTTTGTAAATTTGACGGAGCGAGGCTATCAAATTTAAGCTTGCCTGCCGTTAAATTTACTTTTAGAAAAAGCTAAATTTGAGAAAATCTAAAGGACGAAAATGAGCATAATGGCCATCGACGTGGGGCTAAAACGTATCGGCGTAGCGCTAGCCGTCGGGCAAACCGTGATGCCGCAAACGCCCGTACTGCGCAAAAATCGCAATCAAGCCGCGCGCGACGTTAGCGCCGTTTTGCGCGAATACGGAGCAAAAAAGCTAGTCGTGGGCGTGCCGCTTGGGGGATACAGCGAGGATGAGATGCGGCGACGGATCGCACACTTCGTGTCGCTACTGGAATTTGACGGCGAAGTGGTCTATCAGGACGAGGCGATGAGTAGCTTTGAGGCGAGCGAAATTTACGCCGATGGCAGGCGCGACGGACGGCTGGATAGTATCGCTGCGATGATTATTTTAAAGCGTCATTTGGGGCTTTGAGCAAATTTGGCGCGCGGTAAAACGGCGGCAAATTTGAGTTTTGCGCTAGGGCTACGCCCGGGCCGTCTTGGCCGGTCGTTGCTAGCGCGGAGGTCGAGTAAAATTTGAGCTAAATTTACGCCCCGCGGTAAATTTAGCCGATATTTTTGCGTAAAATTTAAAAGCGGTTTGATCGGCGGATTTTTGAGTCAAATTTGACCATACGGACTCGGATAAAAAGCTCCTCCAAACCTAGCTAGGCGCCGCTACCGGCTATAGCGCTGTATCCAATCATCAAGAAACCGCATTTGCTCCGCCGTGCTAAATCTATGCTCACCGTTTTTCATGACGGTAAGCGTTGCGCCGGCCCTGTTTGCAAACTCGCAAATCGTTTCAAAAGATGTTAGATCGTCGTTTTCGCCGTATAAAATATGGGTCGGCGCCGTCCAGAAGCTAGGATGTTCTCTGACGTAGCAAAGATATCTCCACGAAAGTTTTTCTCCGAATTTTGTGCTCAGTTCGCCCTTGTCTCGCAGCTCCTCTTCGCTCGCGTTTGCCTGCGACAGCATGTTTAGGATCAAATTTTCCATATTTACGATAGGGGAGATAAAATAGGCCTTTTTTATACGCATGTCCCGCAAGGCGTGCATGGCAAAAAACGCTCCGATACTGTTTGCTACGATCGTCGCGGATTTGCTACTTTTAAGGATAGACTCAAAATACAGTGCAAATTCCTCTTTTGCCTCCCACGGCGTGCGCGCTTCGTAATCAAATTTAGGCACGTCGCTATCTGCAAAAAGCCGTCGGTAGCGGGCCGCTTCTGCCGCGCTTCCGTTTTTTCCGTGTATGTATACGACTATATTTTTCATGATTTTGCCTTTTTGCGGCGGGCAAGCGGCTAAAATAAAAGCGCTTTGACGCCGCAACTAGTTAAATTTAAGCAGTCCATCCTCGTCAAATTTAAAACCGGGCCCCCAAGTAACCTCCCAGTAGTATCCGTCCGGATCGGCAAAATACGCGTGATATCCGCCCCAAAACGTATCTTGGGGCTCCTTGACGATGGTGCCGCCCGCCTTTTTTACTAGCTCTATGACGCTAGCTACGTCCTCTTTGTTTTTTACGTTATACGCTAGCGTGATGCCGCCAAATCCGCTGCCTCTGGGCGGATCGTTTTCGCTGATATCTCGCGCCAGCGCGTCTAGCGGATAGAGCTCAAATTTGGTCCCCGGCGTATCAAAAAAGCATACCGGCGGGTCGTCGTCTTTACAATCCGTCTTAAATCCTAGGCCGTCTCTGTAAAATTTTAGTGCCCTTTGCATGCTTCGCACGCCTAGGCAGACGCAGGTTATTTTATTCATTTTAGCCTCCGTTATTTGGGCTTATTATATCATTTTGAGGTAGCGGTTTTGGGTCAATTTTGACGTTATCAAACGAAGCAGGGCAGTTGGGCGAGCTTTAAAAATGCGAGTAAAATTTCAAAAAGCTAAATTTTATCCCCGTTTTGCGTCTCAAATTCGTAAGCTTCATTTAAGATACGCACGAGAGTGTCGGAGAGATAGGGCTGAACTAGCGTCCAGACGCGGATTTTCGGGTTTAAATTTACCGCCGCGTTCGTGGTTTTTAGCACGACTAGCGCGATCTTTTTTTCTATCAAAAGCGTAGATAGAGCGTCATCTATCTCGCGCAGCAGGCTCTCCTCGATAAAGACGACGTTTGGGCGAAAGATCATATCCTCTATGTGGCGTTTTACGATGCTCCACTCGTTGCTCGGTTTCACGTCGATACCGATAAATTCGAGATCTTTTTTGATGATATTAAAGGAGTGCGGATTGGGCTCGGCAACGAGGGCGCTAAAATTTTTGGGATTTTTTATCTTAAAGCTTTTCATGAGATCAAGCTTATCGCCGCAAAGACGCAGAGAAATCTCGGTGCTAGCGCGCACGCCGTGATCAAACTCAAATCTAATGCTAGAGCCGTTTTGCTCGGCCAGCGCCATTGCCGTTTCGTAAAATTTACGGCTTTGCGCGTTCATATTTACGCGAGGCGTGCTTTTGGCCGTAAAAAAGTCGTGATCGCAGTGGACGCTAAGGGTAAATTTGATGTTGTTTTTATAGTAGTTCGAGAGCAAAAATTTGATCGTAACGGTCGAGTTTGAGACGTTTAAAAGGAAAATTTGAGCCATCGCGTCGATGAGCTTTGCAAGAGCGGCGATATCTGCGTAAAATAGCCTAGGATAGGCGATATCGTAGTCTAGCAAGACGTAGTTCGTATTTTTTTGCGCGTCCTCGTTTAGCGAGGAGGCCAAAAATAGTAAACCGCCTGCGATATCGACTTTTGGCAGCGTATTTGTCTCGCTAGATTCGCCGACCTCGATCGCGCAGTTTTTTTGCGTAGTTTCTTTTTTTATCACGCCGTTTGACCTTCTAAATTTATCCATAAAATAGCAACCGCCCAAAACCGCTAGATAAAGCGCGGCAAAAATCAGGAAAATATACGCGAAACTCACGGCTATACAACCAGCATCGCGTCGCCGTAGGAGTAAAATTTGTACTTTTGCTCCACGGCGGTTTTGTAAATCCGCATAGTCTGATCAAGTCCGACAAAGCTCGTAACGAGCATGATTAGCGTCGATTTTGGCAGGTGAAAATTCGTAAGCAGGTAGTTTTGGCGGATGGGCTTGTTGTTTAAATTTAAAAATAATTTGCACTCGCCGCTAGACTTACCGCTTCTTGCAAACTCCTCCACGCAGCGCGTCACCGTCGTGCCTACGCCTAGGATCGGTCTGTTTGAGTTTATCAAATTTTGCGTATCTTGCGGGATATCGTAAAACTCCGCGTGCATCTTATGCTGCGTGATGTCCTCGCTCTCCACGCCCTTAAACGTCCCCGCGCCCACGTGCAGCGTGAGGTAGGCTATCTCGCGGTCTTTGGCTAGGCGCGCGATCATCTCGTCGCTAAAGTGCAAGCTCGCCGTCGGAGCCGCCACCGCGCCCTCGTTTTTAGCAAACACGCTTTGATACCAGCTCTCGTCGTCTTTGGTATCGCTTCGTTTGATGTAGGGCGGCAGAGGTACGTGGCCGATGTGAGATAGGATTTTATAAAGCGCGGCCGCGTCCAAATGTTCGCCGTTTTGGCTAAATTTGACCGTGCGAGAGCCGTCCTCAAAGAGCTCGCAGACCTCGGCGGTCAAATTTCGGTCGAAATTTAAAACGCTGCCCGCGCGGACTTTGCCTTTTATATAGACGCTAAATTTACCGTCCGCAAGCGGAGAGTTTAGCAAAAGCTCCGTCTCACCGCCGCTATCTTTTTTGCCAAAAATTCTAGCTTTTACTACCTTGGTATCGTTAAAAATAATATCGCAAGGCGGTAAAATTTCGGGCAAATCGCCGAATTTTAGATGAGAGATTTTTTCGCTGGCTCGCTCGTAGACTAGTAGTCTAGCGTCCTCTTTGGGAAAGGTCGGGAAATTTGCGATTAGCTCCGGCGGTAGCTCGTAGTCGTAGGCGTCAAGCGAGTTTGGATTTAAAATTTGACTCATTTGGCTAGCCTACTTTGTTTCATGACTACTCGTCCTCTTTTTCTTCATCGGTTTCTTGCTCGGGCTCTTCGTTTTTAGCTGGATTTACGCGGGCGGCTATAAAGATAGAAAGCCCGTAAAGACCTATGAGAGGCACCGCCATCAAAAATTGGCTGAGGATATCCGGAGGCGTCATAACCGCGGCAAATATAAAAATCACGACGATAGCGTAGCGGAAGGAGTTTTTGAGCATCTTGTCATCGACTAGGCCGAGTTTAGCGAGGAAAAATGTGATAACTGGAAGCTCAAACGCGATACCGAACGCAATGACCAGTTTCGTAAAAAAGCCGACGTAGCCGCCTATGTTTAGCATCGCAGAAAACAGCTGTTGGCCGAAATTTATAAGAAAAGCAAAACCGATAGGAACGACGACGTAATAGCAAAACGCCGCGCCAACGAGAAACATAAAGGTCGCCGAGATCACGAAAGGTATGACGTATTTTTTCTCGTTTTCGTAAAGGCCGGGCGCTACAAACAGCCAAAACTGCCAAAAAATAATCGGCAACGAAAACAAAAATCCGGTGAAAAATGCCACCTTCATCGCTACGAAAAAGGGCTCTTGTACTTCAAGAAAGACCATTTTTTGGTTATCTGGCAGGGTGTTTTGCAGCGGCGCGATGATAAAGTCTAAAATTTGATTCCAAAAGCTAAAGCACACTACAAACATCACGATTACAGTCATGACGCTGATGAAAAGCCTTTTTCTAAGTTCTACTAAATGCGGTTTTAGCTCTTCAAACATTACGCCTCTTTTTTCTCGTTATCGCCTAGAACGGCGTTTTTGACGGCTTCGCCCGGGTTTTTGACCGCTTCGACGCTCTTTTTTACGTCGTTTAGGCCGTCCGTGATGCCGCTAGTGACGTCGTTTACGCCCTTTTTGAGCTCGTCAAGCTCCTCAAAGGTGAGCTTTTTTCGCACCGTTTCGGTGGTTTTTGCGATACTCTCTTTGTATTTTTTCGCGTCCTCTTTGAGTTCTTGGATTTTTATCTCTTGATCGAAGCTACTTTTTGCGTCATTGACCGTTTTTTTGACGGTTTTAAAAAATTTCGCTATCTCTACCATCGCGCTAGGAAGCTTATCAGGCCCCAAAAATAGCACCGCGATGACGGCTATGACGATGATCTCGGGTAAGCTCATGCCAAACATTTTTTTATCCTAAATTTTATTTTAAAGCGCTCATTTTATCGTTTTTTATCTCAAATTTGCATAAATCAGCCCGCGATAAATAAAGAAATTTCATCCGCGGTGAGGAAATTTTTGGCGTAATATCGCCCGTTTTTAAATTTTAATTTCCCGCTCTTTTTTAGCAGCAGCGCTCTTTGCTCTTGCTCGGCGTTTAGGCTGTTTTGCTCGATACCCACGATACTTCTGGCGCCTAAAAATATCCGCTCTAAATTTAGCTCGTCCGCGCTTAAATTTTCGATTTTTTTAGCGTGCGGATTTTTTACGTAGGCATTTAAATTTGAAGCGTTATAAAAGCGGCGATCTCGCCAAAATCCGACCGCGTAAGCGCCGACGGCAAGGTAATTTTTGCCCTGCCAGTAGCCGAGGTTATGCTTGCAAATTTGACCGAAATTTGAGATTTCGTATTGTTTTAGTCCGGCCTCCTCGATACGGTCTATCATAAATTTAGCCAGCCTCGGGCTATCTTTTGCGTAGCTTATCTTGCCGGCAAAGGGGGTATTTTCCTCAAGCGTGAGCGAATATGCCGATACGTGCGAAACGCCTAGATTTCGGATATTTTGCGCCTCTTGCTCGAGGCGTTTTTGGGTATCTAGCTTCGTACCGTAAATGAGGTCTACGTTGATATTTTCTAGCCCTGCGGTCTTGGCGCTTATGATGGCTTCGTAGATCTGCCTCGCGTCGTGGATACGTCCGAGAAATTTAAGCTTATCTTCAAAAAAGCTTTGAGCACCGAAGCTTACGCGATTTACGCCGTATGATTTCATCTGCGATAGCCACGCTAGGCTCGCCGAGTTTGGATTTGCCTCCGTCGTGATCTCGGCGTTTGCCGCGAGATATGGCGCGATCGTCTCAAATAACCGCTCGTAGTAGCTCCCGTCCACGGCGCTTGGCGTCCCTCCGCCGATGAAAACGGTTTCGATCTCGCCGTTTTTTACGTCAAATTTTAAAATTTGCTCCCTAAAATCCGCAATCATCGCGTCAAAATACGCACTCGTTAAATTTTGTCTGCCCACCACCGAGCCAAAGGCGCAGTATGGGCACTTGCTCTCGCAAAAAGGGATGTGGACGTAAAGAAGCATTTTGACCTTTGTTTTTGCCGTATTTTAGCAGATTTTACGGATTTATCGCGCGGCGTTTGATATTTTGGTTTTTGCGCCGTCTGTGTGCAGGTTTGCGGTAAATTTGGGCCGGATTTAGGCGTAAAACTGACTTCGGTAAGCTATTTGACGCTTTTAAATTTTAAAATTTACCGCTGTTTTTGCCGCTCGTTAAATTTAAAAAGTCGCGCCGATACGTTTAAATTTGATTTTAATCTAACGCCTGCAAAGCTCCGCAAGTGTTAAATTTACGTATAAAATTTCTTTTGTTTTAAAATTTGCGTCGGCAAAACGCCGAATTTTTCTCTAAAAATCTTTGCAAAGTGCGGAGCGCTGGCGTATCCGACGATTTTTGCGGCTTCGCTCACGCAGACGTCTCCGCGCTCTAAAAGTTTTTTTGCCGCGTTTAGCCGTTCGGTCGCTAGCAGCCCGTAGATCGTATCGCCAAAGTAGCTTTTAAAGCCCGTTTTTAGCTTAAATTCATTCGTCGCGCACGCTCTGGCTAGCTCTTTTATGCTGGGCGGATTTTGGACGTCGCTTAGTAGAATTTGCCTTGCTTTATTTAAAATTTTTACGTATTCGTCGCTAAAATCGCGCTTTTTTTCATCGGCTTCGGGCGTTTTAGGCGCGCCTAAGCTTTTGTAGATTAGCTCTAAAATTTTAGCTTCCATAAATATTTCGCGCATCTTACCCTCAAGCTCGCTCGCGGTTAAAAACTCCCGCAAAATCAGGCTTTGGGCTAAATTTATCTTAGCCGTTTGGATACAGATTTCGTTTTCTTCGCCTAGATTTTTAAATGCTGCTAGCTCGCTGGCTAACTCGTTTTTTAGCACGATGCATCGCCCGGCGTAGTTGCTGCTTTGATACTCGCAGATGCCCTCAAATCCGCTATCCACGCGCCCCATCCAAAACTCTCCGGCCTTTAGACAAAAAGTTTTTTTACCCGCTTTAAGTCCGGCGTCCCCTCTTGCGTCGTTAAAGAGCAAAAAGCAGTAGCCCGCGCTCCTTTCAAGCCGTCTTTTTACGCTTTTGTTGCAGATTATTTCGCTCCTGCAGTAGCTTGCTCCGCTTGCGCCTTTAAAAAACTCGACCTTACATTTTCTATCTTGCTCTTGCCATGCGCTTTGTCCGTAGCGCACCGAATTGTGCGCGATTTCTTGTTCGTTTGCGCGTAAAATATCTTTAAATTCGACTCTCATTTGCTTTTATCCTTTTAGCGTTGATAAAAATCCCTCTACCGTTTGCTTAAGTATTGATAATAATTATCTGATTATAGTAAAATAGGGTTTAAATTTAAATAAGGAGTTTAAAGATGAAAAGTATGCCTAAAATTTCTATGCTAGCTTGCTTGGCGCTATCTTGCGCGCAGGCGGCCGATGAAATAAAACTAAACGAAGTTACCGTAACTAGCGCGACGGGTTTTGAACAAAATATCAAAGACGCGCCTGCCTCCGTTTCGGTAATCTCGCAAAAAGAGATAGCCAGGCGCAACCATCAAGATATAGAAAGCGTCGTAAAAGACGCTCCGGGCGTTTTCGGCGCGACGCTGGGGGCGGCTAGCAGACGCGGTATCACGATGAGAGGCCTTGGTCAAAAATACACTAAAATTTTAATAGACGGCCGCCCTGCAACTAGCGATAGCGCGTATAGAGGGCTTCGCGCGGTCGGTAGCGCTCAAAATTTCCTCCCGCCGGCAAACACGATCGAGCGTATCGAAATCGTGCGAGGGCCGATGAGCTCGCTATACGGCTCGGATGCGATGGGAGGCGTCATAAACATCATTACTAAGGGCTTTTCAAACGAATTTAGCGGTAACGTAAACGGCTACTACACGCTTGCGGGCAAAAGCGGGATAAACGACGACTACCAAACCGGCTTTTATGCAAACGGCGCAGTGATCCCGGATGTGTTAGGCATCGCGCTTTACGGGCGGTATTTTCATAAATTCGAAGACGAGCGAGTCTTTACGAACCGCAAAAACGAGGATGTAAATTTCGGCGCGAAAATCATGTATAACGCCACCGAAAACGACGAAATAGCGCTTGATCTACGCCGCGTAGTAAATAAATACGAGCGCACCGAAGGCAAGACGCTAAGAAGGGCTACCGGCGATAATACGAGCGTCGCGTTTGAGAAGATGAGCGGATATACCGCCTCGCTCTCGCATACGGGTAAATACGACAAACTGCTGCTTGAAAGCTTTTTAATGCACGATAATATGAAAGAAAGCGGACAACAAGACCTCACGCTAAAAACGACGACGCTAAATACCAAGGGAACGTATTTTTTTGATAACAACACGCTAAGTCTGGGAGCCGAATATAAAAGAGAAAGGTTAAACGAAAAAGCAACGACGGCCGACGCCGCAAACGTAAAGAGATATGATTTTTCGCTCTACGGCGAGGACGATTTTGACGTGACCGACGCGCTCACGCTAACTGCGGGTCTAAGGTATAATCACGACAAGGACTACGGCGGACACGTATCTCCGCGCGGATATGCCGTGTATCATCTAAGCGAAAATTTATCGCTAAAAGGCGGCGTATCGGCAGGCTACTCGACGCCTGATATCAAGATGCGAACCGACGGGCTTGCTCTGCCTTTTGCCGGCGGTATGGGAGCGCAGCTGGGTAAAAGCGACCTAAAACCCGAATCCAGCCTAAACTACGAGGCCGGCGTCGCATATGGGGACGAGAGCCTTAACGTCTCGGCGATGGCGTTTTATACGAGCATAAAAGACGGTCTAGGTACGCAAATGATCTGCAATCCTCGTATGGGGGTTTGCGTGCATAACGGCAAGACCTATAGGCGCGGCATCTGGGAGAGCGTAAATATCGGCAAAGCCGAAGTAAAGGGCGTCGAGCTCGCCTCAGACTGGCAGATTTTATCAAATTTAGCCCTGCACTCAAGCTACGTTTATACTAAATCAAAGCAAAAATCGGGCGCGTACGAGGGCAAATCTCTAAACAATCTACCCGTACATACCGTAAAAATAGGGCTTGATTACGACGCGACGCCTGATCTAAATTTCTGGACGCAGATGAACTATCTAGGCAAAACTAGAGCCGTTTACGGCCTGCCCGGAGACGAGGAGATAAAGGATTATACGCTATTTGACGCGGGCGCAAGCTACAAGCTAACTAAAAACGCGAGCGTAAATTTTAGCGTTTATAATATCTTTAACGAATACGTAACGACAAAGTCGGGACGCTACGAAATTTTGATCGCCGACGGGGTTAAATATAGACTCGGATTTAACGTAAATTTTTAAATTTAGCCGTATTTAAGCGGAGCGGTGCGTAGCGATACGCCGCTCTGCTACCGGTTTTTAAAATTCGAGTTTAAATTTAAGGAGAAAGATGCCGTTTTTAAAGAAAAAGAAATTTTGGTTTAACGTCCATTTGATTTTAAGCTTAGCCTGTGTTTTGCCGCTGCTTATCGTCGCTCTTAGCGGCGCGGTCATATCCTATCACGACGAGATTATAGACCTTGCAAACTCGCAAAAAACCTTCGTCGAGCGAGGCGAAAAAGAGCTTAGCACGGGAGAAATTTTAGATATTTTTAAAGCTAAGGAAGCGAATTTTACGCTTAGCTACTACAAGATAAACTCGGACGCAAATCACGCTCTAGGCGTATCCGGCACGAATGCTAAAGGCGAGTTTAAGTCGTATTTTATAAACCAATACACGGGCGAGATAACGGGCGAAAATTTCGGCGATAAATTTATCGGACTAATGTTAAATTTACATACTAACTTAGGCTTTGGGCTTAGCAAAAACGAGACGTTGCGTCTTATAGGCAAGCATATCGTTGCGGTTTGCTCTATCGCTTTGGTTATCTTGATTATATCTGGATTGATAATCTATTATCCTAGTTTTAAAACTAAATTTGCGCGCGCGTTTACTTTAAAAATCAAGGCCAAAGGTTACGCGTTTTTGTACAGCTTGCACGGATTTGCCGGCGTTTATCTTTGTTTATTTTTGGCTTTTATGAGCGTTACGGGACTTTACTGGTCGTACGACTGGGCGGCAAAGCTCGTAAATAACGCGCTTGGTGAAAAAGAAATTTTTAGAAAAAAGAGCTTTACGCAAGTGAGGGGATTTTCGCTGGAAGATGAGGGCAAGATAGCTAATTTACAAGCCGCGATAGATATTTTTAAACGAGATAGAGAGGATTACGAGCTTTTTAACGTCATCACGCAAGAAGACGGCGAAAATTTTATGATATTTTACTTTGACAAAGGGTTAGAAGAGGACGATAAGGTAAATACGATGACGATAAACGCCGCTAAGGGGCAAATTACCAGGCATGCGAGGTTTGACGACGCTAAAAGCTCGATGCCAATGCCTTTTGCGATTCATAAAGCGGTTTTAAGCTTGCATTCGGGATATTTTTTGGGCGCGGTCGGTAAATTTATATTTTGTTTAGCTTCGGCATCGGTTTTGTTTTTCGTTATAAGCGGTTTTTGGATGAGCTTAAAACGGCTCAAAAGATAAATTTGATAAAATCGCTCGAAAAAATTGAAAAAGGCTAAATATGCGAGTGATTTTAGATGGATTTGACGGCTCTTTTTTGCCGATTTTGCAAAGCTTTAAGGCCGTGATGCCGAGCCTGCGTATAACGGGCATCGAGGAGCTCGGTCAAAACGTCAAGGAGGCGCCGGGCGAAGACGCGGATAACAAGGACGCTATCAACGTAAGCGAACTTTTTGCGCGGCAAGACGAGCGGGACGAGCTTTTATCTGACGAATCTTTGTTTTTGCAGGATGATAAAATTGACGAGAGCGACAAGGCTAGGGCGGTTAAATTTGATGAAAACGTTAAATTTGAAAATGCGCGCCAGGCTAGCGACGGCGCCGAATTTGAGCAAAATTTAATGCCTAAGAGCGAGCGAAAAATCGCTTTTGCGCAGGAGCAAAATTTGCAAGAAATGCAGGACGCTACGCCGTATCGAGACGGCAGCCGCAAGGAAAAGGTTATCTTGCAAACCGGCTCTTTGAGCGAAGCGCCTAAAACCGCGGTTCTAGTTGAGAGCACGCAAGCTACCGCTCCACGCGAAACACCTGTTTTGAGGGGAGCTGCTCAAACGGCTTCGTTTAGTAAAGCAACTACCTCAAACGAAGCTGCAAAAACTGCCGTTTCAGACGATTTTGCTCGGGCTGCGTTGTTTGATTTTAACGAGTCTGGGCAAAATTTGACGTCGCGCGCCGAATCCAAAACCGCGCTTGAACGCAAAAAACACGAAAGCGCGAGTCTGTTTACCGACGAAGAGGTGCGGGCGATACTGGAGCTAAAATAGGCGGCTTAAATTTAGCCATCAAGGCGGTAAAATTTGACGGATAACCAAGCAAAAACGCGCAAATTTTACCGCGCCCCAAAAAGTAAAATTCGTAGTTTAAAAATTTAAATAAAAATTTTAAGCCTAAGTGTCAAATTTTTCCGCTAACCTCGCGATATTTAGCTATATCTTAACTATTTTTCGTTAAAATCCGCAATTAAAAATTCTCGGAAAAAAAGATGGAAAAGAAATATAGACCAAATGTCGCGGCGGTCATACTTGCGCCCTCTTATCCGTTTGATTGCAGGATATTTATCGCGCAAAGGTGCGATATGACGGGTATCTGGCAGTTCCCGCAGGGCGGCATAGACGAGGGCGAGACGCCGCAAGAAGCTCTAAAAAGAGAGCTAAAAGAGGAGATAGGCACGGACGAAATAGACGTGCTTAGCGAGTATCCGCAGTGGCTTAGCTACGACTTCCCTGAGGGTACGACGAGTAGGAAATTTTATAACTTTGACGGGCAGACACAAAAGTATTTTTTGGTGCGGCTAAGGCCTAGCGCGAAGATCAATATAAATACTAAAAAGCCCGAATTTGACGAATATAGATTTATAAACTCAAGCGAGGTTTTGAGCGACATAAACCACTTCAAAAAGCCGATCTACGGTAAAGTTATCGGCTACTTTAAAGAGAAAGGATTTATTTAATGTTAATCGTCCAAAAATACGGCGGCACGAGCGTTGGGACGCTTGAGAGGATAGAAAACGTCGCCGCGAGAGTCATAGAGACTAAAAAAAGCGGCGCGGACGTCGTAGTCGTGGTCTCGGCTATGAGCGGCGTGACTAATCAGCTGGTGGAGTACGCCGAGCATTATACAAAAGCTCCCGACGGCGTGGCGATGGATATGCTGCTTAGCTCCGGCGAGCGCGTTACCTGCGCGCTTTTAACGATAGCGCTGATAAATTTAGGCTATCCGGCGGTAGGTCTAAGCGGTAGGCTAGCGGGAATCATAACGGATAGCGTGCACACTAAGGCCAGGATCGAGGCGATAGATACTAAGCGTATGAAAGAGGAGCTAAAGGCGGGCAAGATCGTCGTCGTAGCGGGCTTTCAGGGTATAGACGAAAAGGGCGACGTAACGACTCTGGGACGAGGCGGTAGCGACCTTAGCGCCGTAGCGATCGCAGGCGCGCTAAATGCCGATCTTTGCGAGATTTATACCGACGTAGACGGAGTTTATACCACCGATCCTCGCATAGAGCCAAAGGCCAAAAAGCTAGATAAAATCAGCTACGACGAGATGCTAGAGCTTGCGAGCCTAGGTGCAAAAGTGCTGCAAAACCGCTCGGTCGAGCTAGCTAAAAAGTTAAACGTAAATTTAGTCACCAGAAGCAGCTTTAATCACAACGAAGGAACACTAATAACAAAGGAAGAGAGTATGGAAGCAGTGCTAGTAAGCGGTATCGCGCTAGATAAAAATCAAGCTAGAGTAACTTTAAGAGGCGTGGTCGATAAGCCGGGCATCGCGGCTGAAATTTTCACCGCGCTTGCAGAAAAAAACATAAACGTAGATATGATAATCCAAAACGTAGGCCAGGACGGTACGACGAATTTGGGCTTTACTATACCGCAAAATGAGCTTCACGTCGCAAAAGAGTGCATGGATAAACTAAGCGCGTCGAGGGAAATTTTATACAACGACGAGATAGTTAAGGTCTCGGTCGTGGGCGTTGGTATGAAAAGCCACACCGGAGTGGCGTCTTTAGCGTTTCAAACGCTAGCAAATGAAGGTATAAATATCCAAATGATCTCGACTAGCGAGATAAAAATCTCGATGATCGTCGATCAAAAATATGGCGAGCTAGCCGTTCGCGCACTACACGAAGCTTATAAACTCGATAAATGAGCGATTTTATAAAATGGACGCTCGAGGCGATCCGCGAGGAGGGCTCGCTGATGAGCTGGATGGAGGAGAGGCGCACCGAGTGGACGCCTTTGCTTGCCTCGAAGCTTAAATTTTTACTAGAAGGGCGCGCGTTTATCTTGATAACCGATAGCGAGCGCGGCTGGTTTGAGGAGTATTTTTTAAAAAATATAAACAAACCCACGAACGCTCGTCCAGTGCTGCCTTTTTTCTCGTTAAAGGCGCTTTATCCGTCTTTTGAAAATATCGGCTCAAAAGAGGAAGTCTCGCTGCTTTTAGATATGCTTAGCCTTGCTTTTCCAAACGGTTACGTGTTTTTTTACGTCGGCAAAAGCGCGGAAAAAAGCTCGCAGATAGCCAAAGGCAAGGACGATAGCTACATGTGGCTTTTTGACGAGCAGGCGCAAAATAGCTTTTATCTTAGCTCCTCCGACGGCGCGCTAGATATCAAGCTTTTGTCGCTGTTTAGGCTCTTTGATAAGAGCATAGACGCTGCATTATTTGCGAAAGTAACGCTTTAATCTATGCGAAGCAAAATCGTAATCACGAGCGATTTTGAAGCCTTAAAAGAGGAAATTTTAGGGCTTTACGGCGTAAATTCGGTTAGATTTTTTTTCGCCGAGGACTTTTTGCTAGAAAACGCAAAAGAGGTTGCCGCCGAGGCCTACATCGCGGAGAGCGAGCCTAAGCTACTAGTTTTAGGCGCTAAAAATTTCCGCGTCGAGGCTCAAAACTCTCTACTAAAAATCATCGAAGAGCCGCCTAAAAATATCTTTTTTATCATAGCCTGCGAGTCGAAAAATATGCTCCTGCCGACCGTTCGTTCGCGCCTAGTTACCGAAAATAGGCTTGAAAAAAAGCAGCGAGAAAAAACGGGGTTAAATTTTAAACGCCTCGAGCTAAAAGAAATTTGTGCGTTTATCGATGAAAAATCAGCTCTCGAGCGCTCCGAAAAGTTTGGCAAAAACGACCTAAAAGAGCTAATCGCCGCAATAGTTCTCGAGGCTACGGCGCAGGGGGTCAAATTTAGCGCCGAAGAGCTTGAGTATTTTTTCAAAGCCGTGCGCCTAGCCGAGCTAAATACCAAAACCCATGCGCTTCTTACGCCGATACTTCTTATGATTTACGAAAAAGGGCTTAGATGAAAATTTTTAAAATCAATCCGCAAACTGATTTTAACGAGATTTGCGAGATTATCCGTCCTAGCGACGAGGGGCGAAATTTGATGAAAAAAAAGTCGGCGATCAACTTTTTTTTGATTAAAGATTTGCGCTCGCCTGCCGCAAATATACTAAAACAAGACGCGCTAAGCGTGGGCGCGGAGCTCGTCACTAATCGCGACGTGATTCTGGGCGGCGCAAACTCGGTCGCGCTTTTGATGGCTACCGATGCGCAGGTGCAGGCACTTGCCAAAAAAGAGTCCGCGCAGGATTTTGGTCTAAAAAATTTGGCTAAATTTTTAAAATCTCCGTTTAAAAAACCGCAGCGTGCGCAGATAATGGGCGTAGTAAACGTAAATGAAGATAGCTTTAACGCTGCAAGCCGCGTGAACGAAAAAATCGGTATCGAAAAAATCGAAGAGATGATCGAGCAGGGTGCCGAGTATATCGACGTGGGTGCGGTGAGCTCGCGGCCCGGTAGCAAATACGTCGGACGCGAGGTTGAGTTTGCCAGGCTTGAAAAGATACTTGCTGAAATTTACCGTCTAAATTTGCACGAAAAAGCGATATTTAGCCTAGATAGCTTTGATGCGTACTGCCTAGAGTACGCGCTAAATCACGGCTTTAAGATGATAAATGACATCACGGGCGACGTTAGCCTCTGCGCTCTAGCGGCGCGCTACGGCGCTACCTACTGCCTCATGCACATGCAAAATAGCCCCGAAAATATGCAAGATAACCCGCATTATAATGACTTGCTCGGCGAGATAGACGCTTTTTTCGAGGCTAAGATCGCCGCGGCGCAGGATCTTGGATGCCGCGATATCGTGCTGGATGTGGGAATCGGCTTTGGCAAGACAGCGGAGCAAAATATGATTTTGATAAAAAATTTGGAGCATTTTTTACGCTTTGGACTGCCACTTTTAGCCGGTGCTAGCCGTAAATCGGTCATAAATTTTTATAGCCCCAGCGAGATCAAGGACCGCTTGCCCGGCAGCCTCTATCTGCATCTTGAGGCCTTTAGAAACGGCGCACAGATCATCCGTACGCACGACGTGGCCGAGCATGCGCAGATGTTTAGGCTGGAAAACGCGATGAGAAAGCTCGCGGCGTGGTAAGCAAAGCAAATTTAACGAGGAAAAATGGATAAAAAAGAGTATTTAGAGGCCGTAGATACGCTAAACGCGTGGGCGAAGGCCTACTACACCGACGATGCGCCCATAGCCACCGACGAGGAGTACGACGAGCTTTATCATAAAGTGCTGGAATTTGAGAGGTTAAATCCCGGCGATATCTCGATGTTTAGCCCGACAAAGCGCGTCGGCGGCGAGGTTAGCGAGGGCTTTGTCAAGGCTCGCCACGGCGCTCGAATGTGGTCGATGGAGGATATTTTTAGTTTTGATGAGCTGCTAGCGTGGCTAAAGCGCGGCGACAAAGAGGGGCTGGAGTTTGCGCTTCAGCCTAAATTTGACGGAGCGAGCTTAAATTTACTCTATGAAAACGGCGCTCTCGTGCGAGCTATCACGCGCGGCGACGGCACAACGGGCGAGGACGTCACGAGTAACGCAAAAGTCATCAAAAATATCCCGCTACAAATCGCCTATAACGGCAGGATCGAGATCCGCGGCGAAGTCGTGATCGCTAAAAACGACTTTGACGAGATAAATTTCGCCCGCGCGCAAAGGGGCGAGCCGCAGCTATCAAATCCTAGAAATGCGGCCGCCGGCAGTCTGCGCCAGCTAGATAGCGCCGTGACGGCCTCGCGCAGGCTAAGGTTTAAACCGTGGGGCTACGGCGAGCAAAATTTGGGCCTTGAAACCTACTCGCAGATGATGGATTTTATCTATTCGCAGGGCTTTGAGCGCGAGGAGTTTTTTAAAATTTGCCGCACTGCCGAGCAGATCGAGGATGCGTATAAGCAGCTCGTAGCGCAGCGCGATAGCAAGCCCTTTATGATGGACGGCCTAGTGGTGCGCGTGCAGAGTATCGCGGCTAGCGAGGAGCTGGGCTACACGGAGAAATTTCCTAAATTTATGGTCGCGTATAAATTTCCCGCGATCGAAAAGACCACGCGGCTGCTTGACGTCGCGTTTCAGGTCGGGCGCAGCGGCGTCGTGACTCCGGTGGGCGTGCTAGAGCCCGTAAATATCGACGGCGCAATCGTAAAGTCCGCTACGCTGCATAACTTCGACGAGATCGAGCGTCTAGGCGTGCAAAAGGGCGATTTTATCAGCATTATCCGCTCTGGCGACGTGATACCCAAGATCACGGGCGTTTTTAAACAGCGCAGAGACGGCTCGCAAACCCCGATAGAGAGGCCGCGCGAGTGTCCCGTATGCGGGTCTATGCTGCTAGACGAGGGCGTTTTTATCAAGTGTCAAAACCTCGAGTGCAAGGCTCGCGTGATAAATTCGCTCATACATTTTGCGAGCAAAAAGTGCCTAAATATCGACGGCCTGGGTGAGGCGATCGTAAATCAGCTTTTTGAAGCGGGCTTGGTCGCCAAAATCGCCGACATTTACGAGCTTACGGCGCAGGATTTGGCAAGTCTTGAGGGCTTTAAAGATAAAAAGATCGCAAATTTGCTCGGCGCCATCGAGGCTAGCCGCACGCCGGCTTTGCACAGCTTTATAGCAAGCCTAGGCATCGAGCATATCGGCGAGGTAGCGGCCAAAAAGATAGCGCAAATTTACCCGCAAAACTGGCGCGAGCTAAGCTTTGGCGAAGTCGCCGCGATCGAAGGGTTCGGCGAGGCGATGGCGGAGAGTTACGCGGAGTTTATGCAGGTAAATAGGCAAAATTTGGACGAAATTTTGCGTTTCGTAAGCCCGCAAGCGCAAATTTACGAGATGAAGCAAAGCGCGATAAGCGGCAAAACGTTTGTGATAACGGGCACGCTTAGTAAGAACAGGGATGAATTTAAAAGGGTTTTGGAAGCAAACGGCGCAAAAGTAAGCGGCTCGGTGAGTAAGAAAACGGACTTCGTCCTCTACGGCGAGGAGGCGGGCAGCAAGCTGGATAAAGCGCGCGAGCTAGGCGTCGCGACGATAACCGAGGACGAGCTAAGGCGGATGATTGAGATTTGATCTATTTGTCGCAAACCGCTTAAATATCAGTCGAAACAAAGCCGCCGAGCTCATAAAAAGCGGCAAAATTTTGTTAAACGGCAAAATTTGCTCTAAACCTAGCTTTGAGGTGGGTGAATTTGATAAATTTGACGGCTCGGACGGACTAAATTTAGATGAGGCTACGGGCGTAAATTTGAAAGTTGGCAAAAATAGCGCGGAAGCGGAAAATCAAAATTTACGCGAATCAAATTTGACGGACGCAGCCCAAACTGCGGGTGAAAAAGCTCCTAGCGGCGAGCAAAATTTAAACTCAAACGGCGCAAAGATCGAACTCGTCGGCGAAATCTACGTCGGACGCGGCGCACTAAAGCTAAAAAGCTTTTTAGCGGCTTGTCCGCTAGAAGTCAAAGGCAAAAACGCCCTTGACGTCGGATCGAGCACGGGCGGTTTCGTGCAAATTTTGCTGCAAAACGGCGTAAAAAGCGTTACGGCGCTAGACGTGGGCAGCTCTCAGCTAGATAATAGCCTGCGAGCCGACTCGCGCGTGAATGTAGCCGAAAATACCGACGTGCGCGAGTTTGCAGATGGGTTTCAAAGCCAGGTCTCAGACGGTAAATTTGACGGTACGGGGCAAAATTTAAAAACCCAAATCGAGCCGAATTTTAATCCCGGTAAATCAAATTTTGCCGAGCAAGACGGACTTTTAAATAAACAAAGCGAACCAGCTTTTGCGCCGTCAAATTTAACGCAGGCCGGAGCCAAGACGAACGAGGCAAATTTGGCTTGCGTAAATTTAGCGCCGAAAATCCAAGACGCCGAGCCTGACTCCAGCACCCCCAAAAACGTCGCGCCAAAATTTGATCTCATCACCTGCGACGTGAGCTTCATCTCGCTTAAAGAAATTTTGTCATCTATCGACGCGCTAGCAGGCAAAAACTGCGACATTATCCTGCTTTTTAAGCCGCAGTTTGAGGTCGGCAGGAGCGCTAAACGAAACAAAAAAGGGGTCGTAACGGACGCAAAAGCCGTGCGCGAGGCGAGGGCGAAATTTGAGCTTTCGGCGGCAAATTTAGGCTGGATAATGCGCCAAACGCTCGAATGCGAGGTAAAAGGAAAGGAAGGAAATGCCGAATTTTTCTACGCTTTTAACAAAAGATAATATCACGGCCGTGGCGATCGGGCACTTTGACGGCGTGCATCGCGGCCACAAGGAGCTTTTAAAGCGCCTGGGCGAGTACGGCGGGCTGGTCGTGATCGACAAAAATAAGGCCAACATCACGCCCGGCCTAAAGCGCGCCGAATACTCTCGCTATCCATGCTTTTTGTATGATTTTAACGAGATCAAGGGGCTTGGGGGCGACGAGTTTATCGCGCTTTTGAAGCGGGATTTTAAAAATCTACAAAAAATAGTCGTCGGATTTGACTTTCGTTTCGGGCGAAACAGGGCGTGGGACAAGCATGATTTGCGGCGCATTTTTGACGGCGAGGCGGACATCGTGGACGAGTTTTGCTTCGAGGGCATGGGCGTGCACAGCTCGGCTATACGCGAGTATATCAAACAGGGCGAGATCTACAAAGCAAACCGCCTGCTAGGCCGCGAATACTCGATCGAAGGTCGCGTGATAAAGGGGCAGGGTATCGGGTCGCGCGAGCTCGTACCGACGCTAAATTTGGATATCAAAAGCTACCTTTTGCCGCGCGAGGGCGTCTATGCGACGAGGACCCGCATCGGCTACAAGACCTACGGCTCGGTCACGTTTATCGGCAACCGCGTGAGCACGGACGGTAACTTTAGCGTCGAGACGCACGTACTAAACGAAAATATTACGGACGCCCGCGACGTCGCGGTTTGCTTTATCAAGCGACTGCGCGATAACCGCAAATTTGAAAGCCTAGAGGAGCTAAAGCGTCAAATTTACATCGATATCAAGCAGGCGATGGAGTTCGTCGGCGTGTGCGATCTCTACGTCGTGGGCGACGCTACGCCTCAAAGGAGTAAAGCGTGAAAGACGAAATCTTTAAAGAGCCGATAAAAAAGCAGTTTGAATTTGACGCGAGCGTGGCGTCGGTGTTTGACGATATGATCGGGCGCTCGGTGCCGTATTATGCGGCTTCGCAAAAGCTGATCGCCGATTTTTTAGCGCAAATTTTACCCCACGGCGCAAGCGCGATAGACCTCGGCTGCTCGACCGCCTCGACGCTGCTAGCCCTTTGGCGCAAAAGAAGCGATCTCGCGCTAAAAGGCGTGGATAACGCGCCTGCCATGCTGCAAAACGCGCGCGCTAAGATAGAGGCGTACGGTGCTAGGATCGAGCTTGAGCTAGCGGACATTTTAGAGTGCGAATTTGACGCGCAGGGCGCTGTTTTGATGAACTACACGCTACAGTTTATTCGCCCGCCTAAGCGTCAGGATTTCGTAGCCAAAATTTACCGCGCGCTAAATGACGGCGGCGTGTTTGTTTTTAGCGAGAAGCTCATTTTTGAGGACAAGACGCTAAGTAAAAATATGATAGAAATTTACGAAAAATACAAACTTGAACAAGGATACTCGCGCTACGAGATCGCACAAAAACGCGAGGCGCTAGAAAACGTGCTCATACCATACACCGAAGCGGAAAATAGAAATTTGGCGCTTAGTGCGGGGTTTAAAAACGTAGAATGCATATTTAGATGGGCGAATTTTGCGACGTTTGTCGCGTTTAAATAATAAATTTAGCGGCTCGTCTCGCGAGCGTCTTTAACGGAGCTAGTAAAAATTTAGCTCGATAGACTATATGTCTTATCTTCGCTAAATTTTTACGTCGCAACCCTTAAATCCGTCTCGCGATACTTCGCCTTGACTTCTTATAGTTAAATTTACAAATTTTACTCGCCGAGACCCGCACCTTGAAAATGCTAACATTTAAAACTTCACACAAATAAATTCAACTTGCAACTCAATTTTAGCATTTTAAAGATGCAGGTCTCGGTGCATAAAATTTAGAAATATCCCCATGCAAAAAATATGATTTTCACTTCGCTTGTAAAAAATATATAAATTTTACCTTAAGAAATATTTTTCTAAGGCTAAAGTGTGTAAAATAGTCGCAAAATTTTGAAAAAGCTCGTAAAAAGAGCGAAATTTATACGCAAAATGCGGATTTTGAGAGTAAAATCAGAAAAATTCTTTGAAAGGAAGTTAAATGAAAACTACATCTTTGGCATTAGCTGGGTTGCTTTTTGCGTCTGCGCTGGGCGCAAAGGAGTTCGTATCTATCGGTACGGGAGCGATGACGGGCACGTATTATCCGGTGGGCGGAGCGATATGTCGCCTCGTAAATAAAGACCCGCAAATGAAATGCTCGGTGCAATCAACCGGCGGCTCCGTCTACAACGTAAATAACGTGCTAAAAAAAGAGCTAAATTTCGGTTTCGTCCAAAGCGACGTGGTTTATGATAAATTTAACGGCGTGGGCAAATTTGAGGGCAACGGCGATCAAAATTTACGCGCAGTCGTCTCGATCTACCCTGAGCTTCTAGCTTTCGTCGTCTCAAAATCAAGCGGCATCGGCTCTATAAACGACCTAGAAGGCAAAGCGATCAACGTCGGTAACCCCGGTAGCGGTAACGAAATGACCGCGCTTGGCGTGTTTAAGGCTTACGGCTTTGACGAGAAAAAACTAAAACATCACGGCGTGCTCACTGCCGGCGAATGCCCGCACGCGCTAAAAGATAAGAAAATCGACGGCTACTTCTACATGGTCGGTCACCCGACGGCCAACATCACTGACGCGGCAAACTCGCTACCTATCGACATCGTAAACATCGAGGGCGAGCAGGTGGATAAGATGCTGGCCGCGATGCCGTATTTCGCCAAAGGCACGATACCAAAAGGCACCTATGAGGGCGTGGATCACGATGTAAATAGCATCGGCGTTAAAGCCGTCCTGGTCACCGATAAGGGCATGAGCGATACTGCGGTGGCTGCGGTCGTGAAGGCTATTTTGGATAACTTTGACGAGTATAAGAGCCTGCACCCCGCACTTGCAGCCGTTACGAAAGAGAGCCTGATAGAGGGGCTTTCCGCACCTTTGCACCCTGCTGCCGAGGCTGAGTTTAAAAAGGCCGGTATAATAAAATAAACCAGCTAAGCCGTGCGGGTTAAATTTGACCTGCACGGCTTGTTTTTTGTTAAATTTAGGGCTTGTTTTTAGTTTTTGAGGATTTAAAATTTGACGCTTTGCTGGCTTGTTTTTGGGCGGCGAGTTTGCTTTAGCCGTATCAAGCGTCAAATTTTAGATTTGGCTCATACGCGCGTTTTTGATTTGACTTCGTTTGCCGTTTGCAAAATCCGCGTCTTTAGGGTGCTTGGTTAAATTTGCCGATAATTTAATGCACAAAAACGGGTCAAATTTAAAAATAAAGCCCCGATTTATGCGGGCAAAATCGCCGAATTTTAGAAAAAATTTAAGAGGTCAGGAAAAGAGCAAATATGGATAAAAATTTAAACGATACACGAACAAATACCGACTCGGAGCAGGAAAAGGAGGAGTTCGTCGAGGTAAAGACGCGCGAGATAAACTCGAGCTTTTATATTTATTTCACGAGCATCATCTGCTTTGCGTGGTCGGTTTTTCAGCTTTATATCGCGTATTTTCCGATGAACACTACGATGTCGCGCTCGGCGCACCTTGCTTTTGCTATCTGTTTGCTGTTTTTGCTCTATCCGCTTAAAATTCACAAAAAAGCCCATTCCAGCCTGCCGTTTTACGACATCGCGCTTTGCGTTTTGGGTACGCTAGCCGCGCTCTATCCGCTCATAGAGTTTTACGCTCTAGCGCAGCGCCCGGGAGACTACACGAGCTTTGATATCGCCGTAGCCTGCGTCGCCGTGGTCGTGCTGTTTGAGGCGGGCCGCAGGATCATCGGCCCGGCACTTCCTATCATCGCGGCGATATTTTTGGCGTATGATTATTTCGGCCAATACATGCCGGACATCATCGCGCACCAGGGTGCTAGCCTAAACAAGCTTGCCGGCCACATGTATCTTACGACCGAGGGTGTTTTTGGCGTGCCGCTGGGTGTTAGCGTGAGTTTTATCTATCTTTTTGTCTTGTTCGGTTCGCTGCTAGAGCGCGCGGGTGCTGGGCAATACTTTATAAATTTAGCCTTTGCGCTGCTTGGTAAATTTCGCGGCGGACCGGCGAAGGCCTCTGTTATCGCGTCAGGACTAACCGGTATGGTGAGCGGCAGCTCCACGGCAAATGTCGTTACAGTTGGAACATTTACGATCCCTCTGATGAAAAAGGCGGGGCTAACTAGCACCAAAGCCGGCGCTATCGAGGTGGCTGCGGGCGTAAACGGTCAGCTGATGCCGCCTATCATGGGCGCGGCAGCCTTTATCATCGCCGAGTTTTTGGGTCTTAGCTACACAAACGTCATGATCGCGGCCGTGATTCCGGCATTCGTATGCTATTTGTCGTTGTTTTTTATCGTGCATCTTGAGAGCTGTAAGCTCGGGCTAAAAGGCATGGAGCAGGGTGGAGGCATATCTAAGCTTAAAATTTTCGTGAGCGGTCTGCACTATCTTATCCCGATTTTGGTTTTGCTCTACACCTTGCTAATCGCGAACGAATCGCCGATCTCGGCGGCTTTTAACGCTATTTGCGTGCTGTTTTTGATCATCCTTTTTCAAGAGCCGGTTAGAAAGATAGCTCACGGCGAGGATATCGGCAAAGAGGACTTTATTGTAGGCTTTGCGGATATATTTTGGGCGATGGTGACTGCGGCTAAAAGCATGACCACGATCGCGATAGCTACGGGTTTAGCCGGTATCATCGTGGGCTCGATCTCGCTAACGGGCGTCGGCCAAGTGCTATCTGAAGTCGTGGAAAATTTAGCCGGAAACAACATCGTGCTCATCCTTTTTCTCACGGCGATAATGTCGCTGATATTAGGCATGGGCTTGCCGACGACGGCGAACTATATCGTCGTTAGCTCGCTAGTCGCGCCTGTGATTTTGTTTTTGGCGCACAAAAACGGCTTTCTCATACCGGCCATCGCGGTGCATCTTTTCGTCTTTTACTTCGGCATCCTAGCCGACGATACGCCTCCGGTGGGCATCGCGGCATACGCTGCTGCCGGTATCGCCAAAGCAAACCCCGTAACCGTGGGCGTACAGGGCTTTTTTTATGACCTGCGTACGACGATTTTGCCGTTTTCGTTCGTGTTTAACAATAAGCTGCTTTTGATAGAGAGCGTAAACGCCGCCAATCCAAACGACGCCAAAGGCATAGTGTGGATAACAAATCCGCTCGAAATGGCGCTGATTTTCGGTACGGCGCTAGTGGGTATGTTTGCCTTTTCTTCGGCACTTCAGGGGTATTTTGTTAAACGCGTAAGCATGCTTGAGCGTGCGCTGCTTTTATGCGTAGTGCCGCTAACCTTGGTGCCAAATATGTGCGCTAAATACATCCCTTTTATCGCGAACGAATACGTTTCTTACGCGATCGGCGTTTCGCTTTACGCGGCGCTGTTTGCATTTCAATGGATACAAAATAAAGCGGAAAAGAGAGCTGGCGTAGGCGCTTAGAGCCTGCGCTTTCTCGGCCTGTTGATTACTCTCTTGTAAATTTTAAAAGCTTTCGTTTTGGAAGTAGTGTATAGAAAAGATAAAATCGGGCTAAATTTAACCGTCAAATTTAACCCGAGTAAGCAAAATTAAAGTCTTTTTGAGCGTTTTAGATCGCTTGCAAATTGGCATCCGAGGCTATCGCCTATCTTGCATGCTTTTTCAAAGAGCGCATATGCCTCTTTAAATTTTTTCTCCTCTAGCAGATACGATCCCGCAGTCGCGCATGAAAAGCCGTCGCCAAGCTCGCAGCCTTTATTTAGCAGCGCGCGCGCCTTTTCTTTGTCGCTAGACACATATATCCCGCCGGCACCCGAGCAAGCCTCTTTTGAGCCTAGTTCGCAGCCTTTTTCATATAGCTCAAGCGCTTTTTGACCGTCCGGCAAAATGTCCTTGCCCAGCTGATAAAGCGCGCCTAGTTTTGCGCAGGCTAGGCCATTGTTAGCGTCGCAGGCGGCCGCAAATTTTTCGCGAGCCGTTACGAATTGAGAGCTCTCATAGGCTTTGACGCCGTCCTCAAAATCGCCGCCCAGAGCAAAAACCGCGGCGACTAGCATTAGAAGTTTTTTCATTATCTCCCTTTAAATTAAAAATATTCTATTTTAGCATATTTAAAATTATTTTTTGTTTAGCCGTTGTTCCCGCGTTTTGAAATCAGGCATGAGCTTTACGATGAAGTCATAAAAGCTTTTTTGATGGTGGGGGTAGATCAGGTGGGTAAGCTCGTGAAGCACGACGTATTCGACTAGCTCGGGGGCTTTTTCGATCAAATTTAGGCTTAAATTTATATAGCCTTTGCGCGAGTTGCAGCTACCCCAGCGAGTGGTCATTTTGCGCACGACGACGCGGTTTATTTTTCGGTTTACGGTAGGAGCGAATTTAGCTATAAAATACCCGTAAATACGCCTCGCAAAAGCTTTTTTGTAGTTTTCTAGCGCAGCTAAACTCGCGGCGTAAATTTCGCCGTCAAATTTACGTCCGTCCGCGCTAGCAAATTTAACCTCGCTAGGCTGCGCGTTAAATTTAATCCCGTCAAATTTGCCGTCAAATTTAGCGCCGTAAAGGTGCGGGTCTAGCCCCTCTGAGCTCAAATTTAAGCCGTCAAAAACTCCTGAGTCGCTTGTAAAACGTATCAAATTTACGCCTTTTAAATTCGGTTCGAATTTTATGCGGTAAACCTCGCCTAGTAGCTTAAACTCGTCCTCGCGCGGCAAATTTGCTAGCGTCTTCTTGTGAGCCGATTTTAGCCATTCGTAGTGTTTTTGCACGAACTCTAGCGCATATTTTTGCTCAGCGTAAAAGGGCAGCGAGACCGAGATTTCGCCTGATTTGGCGACCTTTAGGCGAGTTGTTTTTACGTCTTTTTTAAAATTTAGCGCAACGTCAAATTCGCCGCATTTTACGCTAACGGTTTTTACACGAGGCGTTTTGACTGCCATTTTCTGCTTCTCCAGCGCCACGTATTAACAAGACCGCGCAGCCACTCATCGGCGGTAAATCCGATCCAAACGCCGATGATACCCATGCCCTGCACGATGCCTAGATAGTATCCTAGCGGCAGGCTCACGCCCCACATAAACACCGCGCCAGTCATCAGCGGAAATTTAGCATCCCCACTCGCGCGCAGGGCGTTTACGATGACGATGTTAAATGTTCGACCCGTCTCTAAAACGATAGAGAGCGTAAAAAGCGGCAGCATGACGGCCTTTAGCTCCTCGGTCAAATTTAACCGCCCCATGATCTCAAATTTACCGAAATACGCCGCCAAAACCACCGCGAGCGTCGCGATAAAGCCGATACGAAGCGCGCGAAACGTGCGCGAGTAAGCCTCGTCAAATCTCATCGCGCCCACTAAATGCCCCACGATGACTTCGTTTGCCACGCTAATGCTGGCTCCGCAAAGTAGGATTAAAAGCGTGATCTGAAAGTAAATGGTCTGCACGTTTAGGCTAGCCTCGCCCATGCTCGCTACAAAACCGAAAGCCACCATATACTGCGCCATCCAGAGTAAATTTTCGCCCGCGCTCGGAAGCCCGACGGATAAAATTTTACGCAAAATGGCAAACGGCAGGCTAAATAGACGTTTAAAGAAAATATTAACTTTCGCGTAGCGGGTCAGGATCAAAAATAGCACGATAACGCCTACCAGTCGTCCAACGACCGTCGAAACTGCGACGCCGTAGAGGCCGTAGTTTGGCAATCCTAGCCAACCAAAAAGCGCGATGGCGTTACCGCAAAGGGTGATGACGTTCATGAGTAGGGAGACTAGCATGACGGCGGTAGCGAAGTTATAAACGCGAAGCACGGCTGCAAGCACCATGCCGATACCGTCAAAGGCTAGCGCGATACCGAGCATATGCAAGTAGCCAAAACTCTCGGCGCGAAGCTGCTCTGGAACGTTTAAAAGCTCTAAAATCTCAAATCCGAAAAAGTAAATAAAAACCGCGCTGCCAAGCCCGATGATCGTGTTAAACGTGATGCTAGCGTGTATGACGCGTTTGGCTAGGTTGTGATTTCGCGCGCCTAGAGCCTGGGCGACCACGACCGAGCAGCCCACGCTAAGGAAGCTAAAAATGGTCATAAATAGATCCATTATCTGATTGCCCGCGCCCATGGCGCCCACTAGATGGACGCTAACCTTAGTCACCATATACGTGTTTATAATGAGCGTCACGAAGTGTAAAAACATATCTAAAAATATCGGGATAGTAAGCTTTTTGAGCGATAAATTCATAATTTCTCTTTTGTAATGTTGATTTTAAATAACGCGCGATTATACCCAAATATAAATTTAAAGCGTTTTAAGGCGGCGCTGCGTGCTTTGCAGGCGAGCGGGCATAATCTTTTTATTAGATTAATCAAGTATAATTGAGAAAATTTAATCTAAACGGATATCAAATGCACAAAACAAATTTCACGTCACGCTGGGCGTTTATCATCGCTTGCGTGGGCTCGGCTATCGGTATGGCCAACGTCTGGGGGTTTCCTTATAAGGTCGGTACGAACGGCGGCGGCGCGTTTTTGCTCGTTTATCTGTTTTTTGTCGCGATATTTTCCTATGTCGGACTTTCTGCCGAGTACGCTATCGGTAGACGCGCTAAAACCGGTACGCTAGGCTCCTATGAATACGCCTGGAAGAGCCGAAACTGGGGCACGTTCGGTAAAATTTTAGGCTGGATACCGCTGGCTGGCTCGATGTGTATCGCTATCGGCTACGCAGTCATCATCGCGTACGTTTTAAAGGCGCTATTTCAGGCGATCACGGGCTCGCTGATGACCGTGGATACGAACACTTGGTTCGAGTCCTTTGCGCTTTCGTCCTACTCGGTTGTGCCGTTTCACTTTATCGTCGTTGCGGGTACGTTAATTACGCTATTTTTCGGCGCGCACAGTATCGAAAAGACAAACAAAATCATGATGCCGCTTTTTTTCGTGCTATTTTTTATCCTGGCTATCAGGGTGGCGTTTTTAGACGGGGCGTTTGGCGGGTATAAATTCGTCTTTCACAGCGACTGGGGCAAGCTAGCAGATCCTATGGTGTGGGTAGCGGCGATGGGACAGGCGTTTTTCTCACTATCTATCACGGGCTCTGGTATGATCGTTTACGGCGCGTATCTATCAAAGGACGAAGACGTCGTAGATAGCGCGCAAAAGACGGCGATCTTTGATACGATCGCGGCAATGACGGCGGCGCTTGTTATGCTGCCTGCGGTATTTGCTTACGGCATGGATCCGGCGGCGGGGCCCGGGTTACTTTTCGTAACGCTGCCTAAAATTTTACAAGACATGCCGGGCGGTCAAATTTTCGCGATTATTTTATTTACGGCGGTGATTTTCGGCGGCGTGACATCGCTGCAAAATATGTTCGAAGCAGTCGCCGAATCGATAATGCACAAATTTCCTAAACTAAAGCGCGGCGTCGTACTAATCGCGCTTTGCATAATATGCTTTGGTATCGGCGTAAATATGGAAGCCATAACTAGCTGGGGGCCGTGGATGGACTTCGTGTCGATCTACATCATCCCTATCGGCGCGGTTATCGGCGCGGTGTCGTGGTTTTGGGTTATCAAAAAAGAAGAGATTATGGACGAGATTAACACGGGCGCGGCAAAAAAGCAAGGCGCGTTTTGGTATTTTACGGGCAGATATATCTACGTACCGATGGCGCTTACGCTTTGTATCATCGCGCTTAGCATGCATATCTCGTTTTAAGGCTCGCGCGTGGCTCTAATCGACCTTATCGACGTTAGTAAAAAATTCGGCCCCAATGAAATTTTAAACAAAATAAGCCTCAGCGTAAACGAGCGCGAGCGTATCGCTATCATCGGTAAAAACGGCAGCGGCAAAAGCACGCTGATGAAGCTAGTCGCGGGCGCGCTAGAGCCTGATAGCGGCAGGCGTATCGTGCAAGGCGGCGTAAAAGTAGAAATGCTCGCGCAAAATCCTAAATTTGACGATGCGGCTACCGTAAAAGACGCGCTAAATTTGGAGCTAAAAGAGATTTTTGACGCTAGGGACGAGTATGCCGCGGTGCTAGAAGCGCTCGGACGCGATGCGCAAAACAAAGAACTAAACGCTAGGCAAGACGAGCTAATCAAATTTATCGAGGCGAAAGACGGCTGGCAGATCGAGCGCAAGATCGAGCGCGTGCTGGAGGAGTTTAAGCTAAAAGAGTACGAAAACCGCGCTGTTTCTCGCCTTAGCGGAGGCGAGATACGCCGCGTGGCTCTGGGCGCGCTGATACTTAAAAAGCCCGATGTTTTGCTGCTTGACGAGCCTACCAATCACCTTGACGTTTATATGGTGAGATTTCTTGAAGATATGCTAAAAAGCTCGCGCCAGACGATAGTTTTTATCTCGCACGATCGCTACTTTATCGATGCGCTGGCAACTAGAAGCGTCGAGATCGAGGAAGGCGCGCTGGCGTCGTTTGACGGCGGCTATGCGAACTATCTAGCTAAAAAAGAGGAAATCCTAGCTAGCCTAGCCAAATCTCACGAGACGCTGCTAAAACAGCTAAAAGCCGAGGAGGAATGGCTGCGCCGCGGCGTCAAAGCGCGTCTAAAGCGCAACGAAGGGCGTAAAGAGCGAGTGCTAGCCATGCGCGAAGAGGCAAAGAAAAATCCGGGCGTTATACGCCGCGTTAGGCTCGAGCTTGAGCGCGCGAGTAAAAATTTTAACCAAACGCAAAGCGTAAACCGCAAAAAGATGCTATTTGAGATCAAGCAACTAAGCAAAAATATCGGCGGCAAGCAGCTTTTTAGAGATTTTAATGCGCGCGTTTTGCAAGGCGAGCGTATCGCGATAGTCGGACGAAACGGCAGCGGCAAAAGCACTCTTATTAAAATTTTACTCGGATTTGAAAAGCCTAGTAGTGGAGAAATAAAGCGCGGCGAGGTGCGCGTGGGGTACTTTGACCAGTCGCGAAGCGCGCTGGATGACGATAAAAGCCTCATCGAGACCTTTTGCCCAAACGGCGGCGATCACGTCATGGTGCGCGGGCGAAATATGCACGTCTACGGCTATCTTAAAAATTTCCTATTTCCTAAAGAATTCCTCGATAAGCCAATCGGCGTGCTAAGCGGCGGCGAGAAAAACCGCGTGGCGCTGGCTCTACTTTTTAGCAAGGAGTATGACGTGCTCGTACTGGACGAGCCCACAAACGACCTAGATATAGCTACTATCAACATCCTTGAGGACTATCTGCAAAGCTTTGAAGGCGCCATAATCATCGTTAGCCACGACCGCTACTTCGTCGATAAGATCGCGCACAAGCTCTGGGCATTTGAGGGCACGGCGATTGAAGTGCTACATCAAGAGTACAGCGTCTATCTCGAGCTAGAAGACGAATTAGCCGAGCTTGGTAAATTTGAAGCGAGCCTAGCAAGCGAAGCCGAGCAAGCGCAAAAACAAAAGAGCAAAACCGGCGCGAAGCTAAGCTACAAGCAAACGCAAATTTTATCCTCGCACCCTGAAAAAATCGCCGCACTGGAAGCTAAGATAAAAGAGCTAAACGCGGGCCTTAGCGATCCTAAAATCTATCAGCAAATCGGCCTAACCGCGCTTTATAACGACCTAGAAGCTGCTAAAAGCGAGCTTGAAACGCTAGAGAACGAATACTTTGAAGTCTTGGAAATCGCCGAAAATTTGGAGCAAATTTGAAAAAATTAACTAAAACAGGTAGGATTAGCGCTCTAAATTTACGCACTATTAAGCGAGACGAGTTTATCGGCGCTAGTTTTGAGCTGGACGGGATTAAATTTAGCGGCGTTTTTTCGGCTGATTTTAGTCTAGAACAGGGCGACCTCGTGCGCGTAAAGTACGAAAAAGACGGCTTTATAAATAGAATAACCCTGCTTGAAACCCTGGCTAAAAATAGCAAAAACAAGAGCATGACGGCAAAAATTATAAACATTGCTGTTTTTATCTCTCTTACGCTTCTTGCTCTTTGTATTGCGGGCGGAGTGATTTTTTCTTTAATTACGGGCAGATTTGAGATTCGCGATTTTACCGATGTTATTAGGCTTATTGGCATTTGTTTTCTCGTTTGGTCGCTAGCGTACCTTGCGATAGGAAAATTTAAAATTTTGAGACATTTTGCGTAAAATTTGAGTTCGATAAACATCAGAGCTTCTAAAAATAGGCGGCACTTTGAAAGATAAAAAACCTATACTACTTTGCTTATTTGCGCTTTTTGCTGTGCTTTTTACGGTATTTTTCATGGTTTATGTCGCTAGCTACGAGGAGGAGAATGATTTTACCCAGATAGGTAACAGCGAATTTTACGTTACGCCGCAGGGTAAAATTTACGCGCTCATCCCAAGCGGAGGCAAATTTGAGCTAAAGGGCGTGCGGGCGGATAAATTTAGGGTTTTCGCGTCTGAGGGTTACCGCGGCCGAAACGTCGGCATGGGCGAAAACGCCGTCTACTGCGGCAATCTCGCTATGACCAGGCTAGAGCCATCTCGTGCTAGGGCGATTGGCAACGGATATTTCACGGACGGCGAGATTAGTTATTTTTGTAGCGACGTAGGCGAGAGGAACTACGAGCTAGGCGGCTTTACCGAGATGGTTCAAACTATGGCGTACGCGATATTTGGTGCTGATAAACCGCAAAGCTATATTTATAAAACCGAGCGCGTTTCTAGTGTAAATTTAGCCCCTATTTTAGATTTTGGATTTGCGGCGGAAAAAGCGGCTTTGGGCGGCGAAGGCGGCAGGGTGTATTTTGAGGGTAAGCAGCTAGAGGGCGCAGATGCTAGGGCGCTAAGATACGTGCTAGACGCGCGCGGACGAACTAGCGA
The DNA here is from genome assembly GCF_052170435.1 of Campylobacter sp. GTDB lineage: Bacteria > Campylobacterota > Campylobacteria > Campylobacterales > Campylobacteraceae > Campylobacter_A. The sequence goes on along the minus strand of NZ_JBQNAN010000005.1, from coordinate 15,810 downwards.
TTTTTACGTTACGGACGGGCGAAATGTCTATTTTAAAAGCTCGCGGCTCGCGGTCAAATTTACGGCAGAGCTGCACGAGGCGGCGTATTTTAACGGCTTGCACTATCTTTTAGAGCCCGTTAGTGGCGCGGTTTATGCGGACGAGCACGAGTTTGCACCAAAATTTGCGCCTTATTCGCTACCCTTTGGCGTCTCCGGTGCGCACGCCTATCATCTACTTTTTCGCGGCAAGGGCGGGATTTACTTTTGGAAGCGCGAAAGCGGCGAGCTAAAACGCGCGGCAGACGAACCGTTTACGGGTGAAATTTCGCCGCTTGCGGGTAGCGTTTTTATCAGCGGCGGACAGACTTATTTCGTGCAGAGCCGCGAAGTATGGCACAGAAATAAGAGCGGCAGGCGGTTAAGCTCGCGTCATACGGAGCTTTTTAGGCTTGAAACTAGCGAGCAGTGGCGTAAAATAGGCCTTGTGCGCAACGGCATATACGGCGCGGTTTATGCAAACGGCGATAAAATTTACTATTTTGACGCGATGGGGACGGGGCAGATGATTGACGCTAGCGTTTACGAGATCGCGGATACTGACGTCATCGAGATCCTGACGCGGCCGTATGATCCGCGCAGACAAAACATAAGCGGCGCAGACATCCGCAAGATGATAAAAGATGAGCGGCTCGTGCCGGCACAAGGCGAGCTAGTTTTTGAGGCGGTTACTAGCTACGATGGCGTGGAGAGGTATTATCTTTGGATATTTTTAGGGGTTGCGATTTTGGCGGCGATCGCGAGCAAAGCCTACGAGTATAAAAACCGTGCGAAAGCGGTAGAAAACGAAGCCGTGACAAAACCTCGCGGCAAGGTAAAATTTAGACGGTAAATTTACGGCTAGAATTTTTAAATGCTTAAATTTGACGTTTTGCTCGCCGCTAGCAAATTTTAATCAAATTTTCGCTAAAATCGGGTCAAATTTAAAAGGAGTGCAAATGAAACTGGGAAATTTTTCCGCAAATTCAAGCCTAAGCAATCAATACCTAGAACAAGCTCAAAACAACAGCGCAAAAGCCCTAAATAACATCTCCGCACAGCGCGCTCTAAGCGGCATCGACAGCGCAAATCTCGCTATCGCGGACTTCCTACGCTCTCAAAGCTCCACGCTAGAGCAGGGCGTCGCAAACGCAAACGACGCCATCGGCATCCTACAGATCGCCGACTCTACGCTAGCAAATATCACGCAAAGCGCCGACCGTATCGGCGAACTCTCGGTGAGATATAACGGCGGCATCCTAAACGCCGATCAGCAAAAGATGATAAAAAGCGAGGCGGACGCGCTCGTGGGTGCGATGAGAGAGAGCACGCAGCAAGCGAGCTTTAACGGCAAGAACGTATTTGGCGGGCAGATGAGCTTCCTAACCGGTAACGGCACGGCGAGCGTAAATTTAAACGCGCCTGATTTTAGCGGTATAGACGTGAGCAACGGCGATAGCGTGAGTAAATTTATCGGTAGCGTAAACGCTCTGCGAGGCGAGATCGGCGCGGCGCAAAACGGCATAATCTCGGGTATCAACGCAAGCCTAACCAAAAACGTCGCGCTAAGACAAAGCGAGTCGCAGCTACAAAATAACGACATCGCTAAAAATCTAAGCGCCTTTAAGCAAAACGACCTGCAAGCAAACGCCGCGATCCTAGCTCAAGCGCACAATACCGCAAGCTTGCAAAGCCAGTTTGGCAGGCTTTTGGGCTAAATTTAACTGCTTTTATCTTTTAGCCGCTACGCTCCTTAGCGGCTAAAGCTCTTTTATTTTATTCTAAATTTGGCGATTTTATCGCGCCTTAAATCAATCTATCAAATTTTACTTTCGCGTTTTATTCCTCCGCACTTTGCGATCATAAAGGCTTGCCACGTTAAATTTATCGGAGCGGGCTATGTCCGCGTCAAATTTACCTAAACCCTCCACATTAGCTTTGCTAGGATTATCATTATGACGCACAAAACAAGGGCGATGACGTGCGAGTATTTACCGAAAGGATCGGGCTTTTTGAGCTTATAAACGAAAAAGAGCGATATTGCCGTGATTAGGCACATTAGCCCTAGTACGCCGATCTTGGTCGCGAGTAAAATTTGAAACGGGCTATCCAGCCATCCGTTCTCGCCGCCGAAATAATCCTTCGCCATATAAGCGCCGCTGATAATCAGCAGCAAAAATGCCGTACCGAAAACCTTCGCGCTGCCTTTGGTGTAGGCTTTTTTGACGCGAGCGAGCGTATCCTCGTCTACGTGTTTTTTGGCAAACGGAAATATACAAACGTCGAAAAATACGTAACCGACGAAGGCTACGGCGCTCAAAATATGAACGATCAGGAAAAATAGATACATTTAGGACCTTTTTTGTTTGATTATATTTAAATCGGTCGTCCAAATGGATGATTTTGGTTAAGGATTGCGCGGAAGAGAGTCAAATTTAATCTACCGGCGAAGCGGCAAATTTGCAAAAAAGCTTTATGAGGTCAAATTTGAATAGATTGGTAAATTTAGGATTGCGTAAAATTTAAAAGAAAATTATAAAAACCGCCCGTTAAATTTGACGGGCGGGGCAAATTTAAGGGCGCGTAAAAACGCTAAAACCTTAAATTTTCGTTTGAAGCCCTTACTGAGATAAGGGCTAAATTTTACTCGACTTCGGCGTCGATGACGTCGTCGTCTTTTTTCTTGCCGCCGTTTGCTTGCTCGCCCGCGGCGCCGTCTTTTTTATACATCGCTTCGGCTAGCTTGTGGCTGGCTTCGCTTAGAGTTTTGACCTTCGCGTCGATCTGCTCTTTGCTCGCGTTTTCGTCTTTTAGCGTCTCTTTTAGCTCGTCAAGCGCCTTTTGGATGCGCTCTTTATCCTCGGCCGGGACCTTTTCGCCTAGCTCATCGAGGCTCTTTTGCGTTTGGTGTGCGAGCGCGTCGGCTTGGTTGCGCGCCTCTACCGCGTCTTTACGTTTTTTGTCGTCCTCTTTGTGTAGCTCGGCGTCTTTGACCATGTTGTTGATCTCGTCTTCGCTTAGGCCGCTTGAGCCTGAGATCGTGATGTTTTGGGCTTTGCCGGTAGCCTTATCTTTAGCAGAGACCGTTAGGATACCGTTGGCGTCGATGTCAAACTCAACCTCGATCTGCGGTACTCCGCGAGGAGCGGCAGGGATGCCCTCTAGGTTAAACTGACCCAAAGACTTGTTGTCGCGGGCAAATTCGCGCTCGCCTTGTAGTACGTGAATCGTGACGGCGCTTTGGTTGTCCTCGGCGGTTGAAAATACTTGATTTTTCTTAACCGGGATAGTCGTGCCTTTTTCGATGATTTTCGTCATTACGCCGCCTAGAGTCTCGATGCCTAGGCTTAGCGGAGTGACGTCTAGGAGCAACACGTCCTTCACGTCGCCTTTGATGACCGCGCCTTGGATCGCCGCGCCGATAGCTACGACTTCGTCCGGATTTACGCTTTTATTTAGCTCTTTGCCGAATGCCTTTTTGACCTCTTCTTGAACTAAAGGCACGCGCGTCGAGCCGCCCACCATGACGATTTCTTTTACTTCCGTTTTGCTTAGGCCGGCGTCTTTTACGACCTCGTTTATCTTGGTGATCGTTTGAGCGACCAGATCCTCGATCATGCCTTCAAATTTAGCCCTAGTTAGCGTCTTTGTAAGGTGTTTAGGACCCGTAGCGTCGGCGGTGATGAACGGTAAATTTATCGTCGTTTCTTGAGCCGAGCTTAGCTCTTTTTTAGCCGTTTCGGCCGCCTCTTTTAGGCGCTGCATAGCCATCACGTCGGTTTTTAGATCAATGCCGGCATCGCTTTTAAATTCGCTAGTTAGCCAATCGATTAGGCGGTTATCAAAATCATCGCCACCGAGAAACGCGTTACCGCCGGTAGCCAAAACCTCGACCACGCTATCGCCGGTTTCTAGCACCGTAACGTCGAACGTACCGCCGCCTAGGTCGTAAACCATGATTTTCTCGGCCTCTTTTTTATCTAGGCCGTAGGCTAGAGCTGCCGCGGTAGGCTCGTTTATGATACGAAGCACGTTTAGTCCCGCGATCGTTCCCGCTTCTTTAGTCGCTTTTCTTTGGCTGTCGTTAAAGTACGCAGGCACCGTGATGACGGCGTCTACGACCGTTTCGCCCAGATAGCTTTCGGCGTCCTCTTTTAGTTTTATTAGCACTTTTGCCGAGATTTCTTGCGGAGTGTAGACCTTGCCCGCGATCTCGATAGCGCACGCGCCGTTTCTATCTACGACGTGGTACGGCAGCCTAGCTTTAGCCTCCTGCGCGTTTTTCTCGTTGCTCATTAGACCCATTATTCTTTTTATAGAGTAGATGGTTTTTTCAGGGTTTGTGACGGCTTGGCGTTTCGCGCTGTCGCCTACTAAAATCTCGCCCTTATCCGTGAAAGCCACGACCGAAGGAGTCGTGTTTTTGCCCTCTTTGTTCGGGATTACTTTGCTCTCGCCTCGCTCATACACGCTCACGCATGAATTCGTCGTTCCTAGGTCTATACCTATTACTTTTGCCATTGTTTTTCCTTTTTATTAAATTTTTCTTTCAAATTTTACTTCGCTATCGACACCATCGCAGGGCGTAAAATCCTGCCGTTGATGAGGTAGCCTTTTTGTATCACTTGTACGATCTTGCCTTTTTCCACCTCTTCGCTTTCTACTTGGAGCATGGCATTATGGAAATTTGGATCAAAGTCCTCGTTCGCTTCGATCGCCGTGATACCGTTTTTCTCGAAACACTTTTTAAACTGATCTATCGTTATATAAATTCCTTCTTTGATTTTTGCTGCATATTCGTCGCCTTCGGTTTCAAAATTTACCGCCATCTCAAGCGCGTCTATCACGGGAAGCAGATCTCGCGCGAATTTCTCGTTCGCATATGTCGCGATGTCCGTTTTTTCCTTTTCAAAACGCTTTTTGATGTTTTCAAAGTCCGCGTTGGCTCTATAATACTTATCGGTTAGCTCCTCGAGCTGCTTTTGAAGCTCGACGTACTTCGCGTCCAAGCCCTCAAAACTGATGCTCTCGTCGAAATTTGACGGGATTTGCTGCTCAAGTTCCACGTTTTCATTCTCGTTCATGCCGCCTCCTTTAGGTTGTTTAAAAATCTTTCATAATCATTATAAATACTACCCGCGCAAAGCATTTTGGCCTCTTTACCCTCGTAATTTACACCAAGCTTCATGCCTAGATAATTCTCACCGAAAAAGACTAAATTTGAGTCAAAAACCATCTCAAAGCTAGGGCTTAGCGCGTTTTTAAAACTCTTACCGAAAATCTCAAGCGCTATCTTTTCGTTTTCTAAAAAACGAATTTTAGTGCGTTTTAGCTCGGCTATCTTGTTTCTTAGCTCGTTTAGACCCACCTGCATACAGGTAAGCTCGAGTTTGCCTAGATCCGTGCCGATGAGATTGCTCAAAAACTTCTCGACTTTTGGGTTAAATTTGAGCGCTATCTCGTCCTCGCTAAAGCTCAAAATCAAAAATCTATTGTTTAAATTTAAGACCTCGTTTAGCGTTTGGGTTTTGCTTTCAAAAACCATCGCGTAAATTTCAAATTTATCGCTTAGCAACTTTAGCAGGCTAGGATTTGCGATATCTAGCATCTCATTAAAATTTAACCTAGCTCGCCAATAATCTCTCATCGTCGCAGCCGTCGGTATCCTGCCGCCGCTAACGTGAAACTGCGTAATCGCGCCCTCGTCGGAGAGTTTTTTAAAATAAACCCTAATCGTAGAGGCCGGGATCGACATCGCCATACGAGAACCAAGCTCGCTAGAGCCGATCGGAGCGTTGTCGCTAAGATAAGCTTGAATGATAGATTCAAGTATCAGATCTCGCTTGCTCACCTTTATCATATTAGCACTCTCTCCTTTAAATTGCTAGGCGCATTATACAACATTGAGCGGATAATTGTCAAGGGGTAGAGTTAAAAAAATTTATTTAGATAACTTTAGTGTAGTTAGCTCAAGGTTATAAGGGTAAATTCTGGGCATGATTGGCTGCGTGCTGGGAAATTTGAATAAATTTAATGTAAAAGTAGAATAGATTTAGTTTTATCGCTAGAAATTTTATGAATATAAAATTTGATGTGTTAAATTTTGAAAAATAATAAGAAGTAAAATTTGAAAGAAAAGCCCCAAATTCGGGGCTTAGGATTATTTATCTCTGAGATTTAGCTCAGCGATAACTTTTGTGTAAGCTGCGTAATCTTTAGCTTTTAGATATTTCATCAAGCGTTTTCTGCGGCCGACTATTTTAAGTAGTCCGAGGCGAGACGAGTGATCTTTTTTGTAGATTTTTAGGTGCTCGGTTAGCTCCTCGACTCTTGCGGTTAGCAATGCGATCTGAACTTCCGGAGAGCCCGTATCTTTCTCTTTTCTAGCGAATTTCGCAACAATTTCTGCTTTTTTAGCCGAATCCAAAGCCATAATGACCTCCTGATTGGTGAGATTGAAAAATGCGATTATATCATAAAAATCAAAAAATGCGGCGCCTGTTTTAAAAAATATTGATTTAATCAAATTTGCAGATAAAATTTAATAAAATATCCGCAAAAAATTTAAGGGGAATTTATGCTTTTGACAAAAGCGAGCGAATACGCGCTGCTTTCACTGATTTACATAGCGCAAAAAGACGCTCCCTCGGATGTCGATACGATGTCGGGCGAGCTTGAGATATCAAAAAGCTTTTTGGCTAAAATTTTGCAAAATTTGGCTAGAGAGGGCATTTTGGTTTCGTTTAAGGGCGCAAACGGCGGATTTATGCTCGCGCAAAAGCCTGAAGAAATCAGTATAAAAAGAATAATCGAAAGCGCAGAAAAGCGTAAAATGGCGGTATTTGAGTGCTCGATCTCGGCTGATAGCTGTGCCTCCAGCAAGGGCGGAATGTGTCAAATTTGGCCGATGTTTAGCGCGCTTCAGTCTAAAATCGACGATTTTTTGGATACGATTACGTTAGCAAATATAATCAAGAAGTAAATTTTGGCAAAACAAAAGCGCAATATCCTAACCCTGGTCGCACCGTTTTTAGAGCCTATCGTAAGGTTTAAGGGGCTCACGATCGTCGGCGTTATAATCGCCATCCTAGCGATCATCATCGTGCCGCTTCCTAGCGCGGTTTTGGATTTTTTTCTTGCGCTTTCCATCTCTATCTCGGTGCTCATCATCCTTATCGCCGTTTACGTGCCAAAGCCTACCGACCTTAGCACTTTTCCGACGCTCATTCTTATCATCACGCTTTTTAGACTCTCGCTAAACATAGCCACCACGCGTATGATTTTAAGCGAAGGACACAACGGTCCTGATGCCGTGAGCGAGATAATCTCAAGCTTCGGACAGTTCGTCGTAGGCGGCAACTACGTCATCGGCGTGATCGTCTTTACGATCCTCGTGCTTATAAATTTTATGGTCGTTACCAAAGGCTCGACGCGCGTGAGCGAGGTGCAGGCGAGATTTACGCTCGATGCGATGCCGGGTAAGCAAATGGCGATAGACGCCGACCTAAACGCCGGTCTAATCGACGAAAAGACCGCTAGAGAGCGCCGCGAAGCCATCATAGGCGAGGCGAATTTTTACGGAGCGATGGATGGTTCGTCTAAATTTATAAAAGGCGATGCGGTCGCGGGCATCATCATCACGATTATAAACATCGTCGGCGGCTTTCTCATTGGTTCGTTTCAGTACGGCCTAGATATGGCTACTTCGGCGCAAAACTACACGATCCTAACGATCGGCGACGGTCTAGTGAGCCAGATCCCGGGCCTCATCACGTCGACGGCTACGGCGATCATCATCACTCGAGCTAGCAAGGACGATGAAAATTTCGCCGAAGGCTCGCTAACGCAGCTGCTAGGCGAATATAAAACGCTTTTAATAGTCGGCTTCATACTATTTATCTTTGCTCTAGTTCCCGGGCTTCCGACGCTATCTCTGGGCTTTATCTCGCTTCTATTTTTAACTATGGGCTACGTGATGAAAGAGGTAAAAGAGGGCAAGATAAATTTGACCGCCAAGGCCCAAAGCGCAAGCTCGGCGCAAGGCGAAGAAGAAGGGCAGGCCGCACCCAAACCTCCTAAAAAAAGCGAAGAAGAGATCGCTCGCGAAGAGGAAGCCAAGATAAACGACATCTTAAAGCTTGAAATTTTAGAGCTTGATCTAGGTTACGGCCTTCTAAAGATCGCCGAAACCGATCTCATAGAGCGCATACGAGCGATGCGCCGAAATATCGCGGCTCAGCTTGGTTTTTTGATGCCAAAGATCCGTATCCGCGACAACCTCCAACTGCCGCCAAACGAATACCGCTTTAAGCTAAAAGGCGTCGTGATCGGGCAGGGGGAAATTTACGCGGATAAATTTCTAGCGATGGACAGCGGGCTAGTTAGCGACAACATCGAAGGCATCCCGACTAAAGAGCCGGCGTTTGGCCTAGACGCGCTATGGATCGATGCGAGCGTGAAGGAGGACGCTATACTAAGCGGCTACACGATCGTAGACCCCGCGAGCGTCATCTCCACGCACATGAGCGAGCTGATAAAGCAAAACGCCGCCGAGCTCCTAACCCGCCAAGAGACGCAAAATTTGCTCGACAAGCTAAAATCGGAATACCCCGTCATCGTCGAGGATACGCTGCGCATCGCGCCTATCGGAGTGATCCAAAAGGTGCTAAAAGCGCTGCTAAAAGACCACATCCCTATAAAAGATATGCTAAGCATCCTAGAAGCGCTAAGCGACATCGCCGAGGTTAGCAAGAACCTCGATATGATCGTCGAGCACGTCCGCACCGCGCTTGCTCGCGCCATCACTTCGCTTTACGTCGATGAGGGCGGACGATTAAATTTTTACGTGATGGAGCCCGCCGCGCAGCAAAAGCTGATCGACGCCGTGCAGTATAAAGACGGCGCGTATCACCTCATGATAAACGTCTCGCAGACGTCGGCGATCGTGCAGGCTCTGCGCGAGGCGAGGGCGAAGCGGCCGATCTCGGAGTACGGCTCGATGATACTTTGCGTGGAGCCTAGCTTGCGTAAATTTATCGCCGATATCTGCGCGAATTTCGCCATAGATATCACGGTGCTTAGCTTTGCCGAAGTTGCGGCAAATACGCCGTTTGAGACGCTAGGCACGATAGAAATATCAAATTTGTAAGGAATAAAATGACCATCCATCACCTCTCGCACACCGATCTTGACGGATACGGCGCGCAGGTAATAACGAATCACTATTTTAAAAACGTTAAATTTTATAACTCAAACTACGGCAAGGAGATCGACGAGAAATTTGATCAAATTTTGGCTCAAATTTCGGATAAAAATGCAGCTCAGACGCAGTCAAATTTAATCGGCGAGCAAAATGGTAACTCGCAAAACGCGCCCGAAAATCGCGGCGAGGGCGAAGTGGCTAAAAATGACGAAAAAGCGCTCATCCTGATAACGGATCTAAATTTGACCGTGGAGCAGTGCGAAGCCTACGAGAAGGCGATCGCAAATAAAAATGCTAAAATTTTGCTCCTCGATCACCACCAAAGCGGAGCAGAGTGCGCGAGTAAATTTAGCTGGTATTTTTTAGATAGCTCAAAGTGCGCGACTAAGATCACGCATGATTTTTTCTCTAAAATTTACGGGGTCGATGCGAGCCTAAATCACTTTAGTGACGTCGTAAATGCGGTCGATATCTGGCTAAAAGACGACGTAAATTTTGAAATGGGCAAGGTCGGACTCGGGCTCGTCGCAAATGCAAAAGAGATAAACAAAACGATGTTTGAGGCTGAAAATTCGCGCTATCTTTTTTATCTAATCAAACGAGCGCGGGAGTTTTTTGACGCGGGAGACGACTACGTCGGGCTTGACGAGGCGATTTTCGGGTTTAAAAAGGACTTTTTTAAAGAGGACAAAAACGATACGCTAAGCAATCTGATTTCGGCCTTCGTCGTAAAAAAACTAAGCGAGGAAAAAGAGAAATTTAGCATAAAATATAACGATCTTAACGGCATTTTGACCTACAATATCGGCAATACTTCGGTTATAGGCAACGACTTTTTAGTAGCCAATCCCGATATTGATTTTTTCATCGACGTTACGAGCAAAAAGACGCTGAGCTTTCGCGCTAACGGCAAGGCCGACGTAAGCTTGATGGCTAAAAATTTAGTCGGCGGCGGCGGACACGTGAACGCTAGCGGCGGGCTTTTTGCGGGCTTTAAGGATAGCTTTAGCTATGAGAACGTAAAAGCGCAGATAACCGACCTGATAACTAAAAAAACGATTTTACAAGGATAGAAAATGAAAGAAATAGAACCAACCGTAGACGAGCTAAGCTACGAGCTTTCGATGATGCTGGAGGCGATGCTGTATTATGCCGGAGTGAAAAAAGATAAGCTCGAGGACGCCGCCGAGACCTATATCGAGTGCATCGACGACGCGCTGGAAAACTCGGGCGCCGAGGGCGTAGACGAGGTGCTCGAAGTCGTCGAATATATGAAGAAAAAGCACGCTAAATTTTTCAAATGAAAACTCTAGCGCAAATTTTATTCTTCTCGGCTCTGGCGGCGATGCTAGGCGGTTGCGTGTTTTTAAACGATCGCGGCGTGACGACGAAGTACTATAACGAGTGCAAGGAGTACTACGACGCGACGGGCGTCTATCACAAAGAGTGCCCTAAAAATATCATCGACTGGACGGAGTGATGAGCTTAGAAGCGGCTAGAGCGGCTAAGGCTAGGGAGCTGGCTGGCAAAACCTACGCGCCTTTGATGCGGGAGGTAGAGGGGCTGGCGACTAAATTTAAGGATCGCGAATTTGAGCTTAAATTTGACGATATAGTCGAGATAAACGCAAATTTAAACCCTGTGGAGTGCGAAGAGACGCTGCAAACGGCGCTAAATTTACGCTCGTGGCGCAAGGGGCCGTTTAAGATAGACGATATCTTGATAGATAGCGAGTGGAGGAGTTTTGTTAAATTTAACCTGCTCGCGCCGCACATGGATCTAGCGGATAAGGTCGTGGGCGATATCGGCTGCAACAACGGCTACTATCTCTTTCGTATGTTGCCGCAGCGCCCCAAAAAGCTGATCGGCTTTGATCCCGGCGTGATGAGCTTTTTGCAGTTTAAATTTATCGATGCGTTCGCGCGATCGGGCATAGAGTGCGAGCTGCTAGGCGTTGAGCATCTGCCGTACTACGGCGTCAAATTTGACGCGCTCTTTTGTCTTGGCGTGCTCTATCACAGAAGCGATCCGGTGCGTACGCTAAAAGAGCTAAAAGGCGCACTAAATGCGGGCGGCGAGCTCTTTTTGGATACGATGTATCTTGATATGCAGGGCGATTTTGTCCTGAGTCCTAAAAATACATACTCAAAGATACCGAATATCTACTTTGTGCCGACCGTTAGCGCGCTTTTAAACTGGTGCGAAAGGGCAAATTTTAAAGACGCGCAAATTTTGGCTACAAAGCCCACAGACGCGCACGAGCAGCGAAAAACAGAGTGGATCTTGGGGCAGAGCTTGGGCGATTTCCTCGATCCTGCAGACTCTACGCGCACGGTCGAGGGCTATCCTGCGCCAAAACGGGTCTATCTAAAACTAAGCGTATAAAAAGGTGAAAAATGGACGAAAATATCTACGACGACAACAGTAGCGACAGCGTGGTGTTGCCTGAGGACGAAAATCCGTTTCGCAACGAGCTAAAAACCTCGCCTAATATAAAAATCGGCCTAAGCGGAACCGTGACGCAGCTCGAGCCAAATCACGCTAAAACGCGTTTTTTCGCCACTGGCGATATGGTCGCCGATAGCGAGGGGCTTATACACAGCGGGTTTGTTTTCTCTGCGGCTAGCTATGCGGCGATGGCGGCGGTCAATGAGACTTTTAGCGTCGTTATCGGGGCTAAGATACATTTTTTCGCTCCGACCAAGCTAAACGAAGCGATCGAATTCGACGCGCGCTCGCACTTTAACGAGAGCAAAAAACGCGAGGTTCGAGTAACTGGCACGACGAACGACATAAAGGTGTTTGAGGGGACTTTTCAGGTTGTGATTTTAGAGGATCATATCTTTAAAATTTACAAAACCAACCTGCAAAAACAAGCCGCGCAAAGACGAAACGAAGAAAAACGCAAAGAAGAGGCGAAGCAAAATGCGTAAAATCGCTCAAATTTAAAAGCATACCGAGCGGCGCGGTAAATTTGGCGCCGCTTTTGCTTTTTAATTTTGTTTTGCGCCGTATTTCGGCAAAACCTGCATAAATTTAACGCCAAATTCGCCGCCGTCAAATTTGCCTTTTAAAATTTGGCGCGGTTATTTTGAAATTTTAGAAGATCAAATTTAGCCCGCTAAAATCTCATCTCTTTGCTTATCATATCTATCCAAAAGTCCAAATTTGCCCGCTCGGCTTTTAGCGACGTTTTTTTGCCGTGACCCGGATATAGTATAAAATCTTCCTGCAGTTTTTTGCATTTTAGCAAGCTTTGGCGCATATCCTCCGCGTTTGAAAACGGAAAATCATAGCGTCCGATCGAGCCTCTAAACAAAAAATCTCCGCTAAAGATAACGTCGTCCACGCGCACCATACAGCATCCCGGCGTATGCCCAGGAAAGTGCATAAACTCGATCTCAAAGTCCTCTATGTTAAATTTAACGTCCTCAAATTTCGCTCCGCCGACACAGATCGCATCATACATCGGCTGCTGTCCAGCGTCCCAAAGATCTTCGCGAAGCATGAAATTATCACTATTATGGATGTAGACCGGAACATTAAAAAAATTTTTTAAGCTAACATTGTCAAGAACGTGATCGGAATGCCCGTGAGTGTTTAAAATAGTGAGCGGCGCGTGTGAATTTTTTACGACAAAATCATATGAATCTTGACCTGGATCAATGATAATTTCGCGCCCGTTTTTGGATACTACGTAGCAGTTGGTTTGATAATCTCCACATGGTTTTGAAAAAATTTTCACGTTTGTCCTTTTATAAAATTTAATTAAAATAAATTGTATATTTTTTAAGCTTAAAAGTTAAATTTTATAAAAAAATTGTATAATATTTTAGAATTTAAATTTATCGGTGATAATCGTTATGAAAAATTATTCGCAAATCAGCCTGAAGCTAACCGAGTTTTTGGTGAGCTACCTCGAAAAAAGCGCCGCAAAGGGCTTTGTTTTGGGCGTTAGCGGCGGTTTAGACTCTGCCGTCGTAGCCGCTCTTTGCGCGCGTACGGGCTTTGAAACGCATGCGCTTTTGATGCCGACGAAGTACTCGAGCGAGCGAAATTTAAGCGACGCACTAAAGCTTTGCGAAGATCTAAAAATAACGTATAAAATCATCGAAATCCAGCCGATTTTGGATAGCTTTACCGCGCAAATCGGCGAGCCGCTGCCAAATTTGCGCATGGGAAATCTAAGCGCAAGGGCGAGGATGTGTCTGCTTTATGATTATTCGGCAAAGGTAAACGCGCTAGTCGTGGGCACTAGCAACAAAAGCGAGCGCCTTCTTGGATACGGCACGATCTACGGCGATATGGCGTGCGCGCTAAATCCTATCGGCGAGCTTTTCAAGACTGAAATTTACGAGCTAGCGTGCGAGCTTGGCATCGATGAAAAAATCATCGCAAAAGCCCCGTCCGCCGACCTTTGGGAAGGGCAAAGCGACGAGGCCGACATAGGCTATAGCTACGAGCGGCTAGATGAGGTCTTGCGTCTAGCGCAGAGCAAAAGCGAGGCCGAACTGGCGCAAGAATTTGATCCAAAGCTCGTCGCGACTATATTTTCAAGGATGAGAGCGAATAAATTTAAACTCTCGTTGCCGCCGGTCGCTAGCGTGAACGGTGAGTAAAATTTGAGCTAAATTTACTGCTGCGGCGATAAATTTAGCTGAGGTTTTGTGGGAAAAGGGCGAAATTTGACGGCTGATTCGGCATCAAATTTGCTCGGCTTTGGGATGTGTTAAATTTAACGGCAAAGTCGCGATGATTTTTCTGAAAGTAAAAATATATAAAACTGCCGTAAATTTGGCGGCAAAATAAATTTAAAAACAAAAAAAGAAACACAGAAGGTAAGATAAAAATAAAAAACAAGGAGGCACAATGGAAGAGATAGCGTTTTATCGACCGACCATCGACGAGGCCGAAACCACGCTCATCAAAGAAGCCTTAAAAGACCACGGTTCGGCGATCGTGGATAGGCTGGAGTCCGAGCTTAGGGAGTATTTTGGCGTAAAGCATGCCGTTACGACAAATAACAACAGCGCCGCACATCATTTGGCGCTTTGCTCGATGGATCTAAAACGCGGCGACAAGATTATCTGCTCGGTAAACTCCACTCCGAGCGTGGCGCAGGCGATCAGGCATTTTGACGCCGAGCCGATATTTGTGGATATTAACGAAGACGACTTTAATATGAATCCTCAGTCGCTACGAAATACGCTAAAAGTGCACAATCACAAAAAGCTAAAAGGTATCTTCGTAAACCACGTCGCGGGGCAGGCGTCTGATATGGACGAGATTTACGCTATCGCGCAGGAGTACGACGTAAAGGTGCTAGACGACGCCGGCAAGTCCATCGGTTTAACCTATAACGGCGTGAAAATCGGCTCTGACGAGCGCTCGCTTATCTCTTGCTTTAACGTGCATTCGCAGCTCACAAACCCAATCGCGACGGCGGGCTTTATGCTAACAGACGACGATGCGGTCGCCGAGCGCGCTAGACTACTGCGAAACCACGCGATCGTAAAGGGCGGCATAGACAAAGACGGCAACCTAGGCTACGTCTATGACGTCGTAGATATCGGCGTGAAGTATGATCTAACGGGGCTTTGCGCGGCGTATGCGGTGGCTCAGTTTGAAAAAACGGATAAATTTATCGCTAGGCGCAGACAGATCGCCGCCATCTACGACAAAGAGCTCGCAGACTGCCCGCACGTTTCGCTACCGATCAAAAAGCGCGATCACGTCTATATCCAGTACATCATCAAGATCGATAAAAACCGCGACGGGTTTGCGAAGGAGCTGTTAGAGCGCGGCATTCACACGGCGCTTCATTACAAGCCGATGCACCTTTTGAGCTACTATAAAAGCAAGTACGGGCTTAAGGTAAATTCATTCCCAAACGCGCTAAAAACATATCAACAGGTGCTTTCGCTACCCGTTTACAATGCGCTTAGCGACGAAGAGGTCGCCTATATCTGCGAGAGCGTGCGAGAGATAGCCAAAACGCGTGTTTAAAAGGAAAATTTACGCCTTCGCGCAGGAGTATTTTTACGCTCCAAATTTGTGGCAAAAGTGCCTAGCTATAGCGCTTTTGCCATTGAGTGCGCTTTACTGCGCGGGCGTGATTTTAAAGGCGAAATTTAGCAAAACTTTAGATTTTGGTATTCCGATTATCAGCATCGGAAATTTAACCCTAGGTGGCAGCGGAAAGACGCCGCTGGGTATCGCTATATTAAACGAATTTGAGGGCGGCTGCGTCGTGTTACGAGGCTACGGCAGAGCTTCAAGCGGACTCGTCAAGGTCGCGATCTCGGGAGAAATTTTAACCGATGTAAAAACTAGCGGCGACGAGGCGATGGAGTACGCAAAAAGCATGAAAAACGCAAACGTCATCGTGAGCGAAAACCGCGACATCGCGATAAAAGAAGCCCTAAATTTAGGCGCAAAGTACGTGTTGCTCGATGATGGTTTCGGCAAATTTCACATCAAAAAATTTAACGTCCTAATCCGCCCGTCCTCAAAGCCTTATTTTGATTTCGTTCTGCCTAGCGGCGCGTATCGCTACCCGAGCAAATTTTACGCCAAAGCCGACTACGTCG